>NZ_JAFWOM010000023.1 GCF_017545445.1 Fibrobacter sp. | reverse complement strand
CGGAACTTTGTCCGCTCGTGGTGGATTTTGGCACTGACAAGGCGGTATTCCCTGGTGCCGGGCTTGAAGTTGCGACGGAGCGTGTCAAGTTCGACGATGCGCCTCATCTGCGATTTCTTGAGCTCCGTCATGGGCCTAGCCCTCCAAATCTTCGAGTGCCTTGTTGACGAGGAACTTCACGAAATCTTTGTTGGTTGGAAACTTCTGGCCCTGCTCGAAAAGGCGTTTCTTGACAGAGTTCAGGCGGTCGGTGATGTCTGCCGGGAGCGATACGCTCGGAACCATTCGCGGGAATAGTTCGCACTGGCCCGAAAGCTCCGTCTTGGCGGCTTCGAACTTCGCCTGGTCCTCCGGGTTGCTGAACTCGATTTTGCGTTTGACGGCATACTTGCCCGTCTTGCGGATGGACGGGAGCACGTCTTCCATTACCCAGTGTTCGAACTTCCGAGCATCGGGCATGCGGGAACGAATGATGAGGCGGTAAAGGTCCGGCTCATTAATGGCGATCATTGCGCGGGTTTGACCGTTGGCATCCTTGACGGTCGTCTTCTTAGCGAGACAGTGACTCTCGTCGATATACTTGGAGTCGATAACCTTGCCGCAGTGGTCGGCAATTGCTTTGGCGGTATTCTTGTAACCGAGAATTTTGCATACATCGTCGGCGACAAACCAAGTTTCCTTGTTATTATCGTTGAACCATCTGACATGGTCTGTATCATTAAAAATGCGGTAACGGAGTCGCAAAGCCCCTGCTGTGGTCGGGTCGAGTTCCTCGGCCTTAATTGCTTCGTTTGCGATTTTTTCGGATTCAAGGACTTCTACCGATGGACAGAAGTCTCTATCGCAAGCTGGGATGTTGTTGTCGAAATTTTTGGGGAGCTGGTCTAACGATTCGTTAGAGCAGGTCTCTGTGTTTTCGGATTCTTCTTCGTAAACAGACTTGATCATTATGCTACCTCTTTTTTGACAATTCCAAGGTTTTGGAGGATGATTGTGAGCTGGTGATTGGTGCGGTAACCCGAGGCTACTTCCCTTACGTAGTTGGCACTGTAAGGCTTTCCGGCGACTTCGGAGACCTTTTCGGCGACCTTTCGCCAAGAGAATTTTGTGACGGTGAAATCGGCAGTCATTGTGTTGATTTCCTTTTTTATTAACTTTTATTGTAATGGTGGTTAATTATCACTACATCAACAAATGTATATAAACATTTGTTGAGTGTCAAGAGGTTTTATAAACATTTGTTGAATTTTTATGTTTTCACAATTTTTACGCAAAGCAATCGAAGAATCCGGCAAAACCCAAAAAGTTGTTGCTGACGAAGCAGGAATAACCCAAGCAGCTCTTGCAAACTACCTTAATGGGTCTAGAAGCCCGCAATTTGAGGTTGTTGAATTACTCTGTAAGTCTTGTGGCTATTCAGTCAAGTTTGAAAAGGTGTCAACAAACGTTGAGATCCCTGCAAATGACGAAAATAAAGAAACTCCTTTAACAAGTGATGAAATTAAAGAATTGAGAGAGCTTTTGAAAGGTCGGGTAGCGAAACGAAAGGTCGGGTAGTCGGCAGGTTCGGTAACATTATCCAAGTGAGTTTTTGATATGCGTTGGTTCGGCAGTACATGTGTTGATGATTTTCCTGATGATTTGTACGAATCTGCAAATTATAGGGTTCAAAAATTTGTTAGAAAATGGGCTATAGTCTTGACTCGAAATGCAGGCTGTCGGGGAACTAATAACGTGAAGATGATTGTCGAGTATTGGAATGGCGATCATCCAGAAGACAAGATTTCAGTCAAAAGCTACTACAGGAACAAAGCTCGGTTGGAAAAGGGAGGATGGGAGTCGTTCTTCGGCCTTCCGCCTAGAAAAAGGGCTCCTAAAAATCAGCCACCCGAAACAATGGCCGAGCCGCCACTGAGTCAAGAGGAATTGAAACAAGTTCGAGCTCTCCTATCAAAAATGAACCCACCAGCCCAAGCTACCGCGTAAGAGGGAATATTATCGAGCTTTTTTAGGACATAACCAATTATGGCAACAAAGACATCTTCAACAAAGGAAATTACACTCAGTCTTTTTGCTCTTACAGAGACGAAAGACGTGAATATTACCGAAGAAATCAAAAAGGAACTTAAGGGCAAGATTACGGTCGAAAGTAGAATAGTTTCGCTTGAAGACGGCAAGGGTAAAGCATGCGCAATGAATGTCACGACTAAAGGAGACATTGTTTTATTGCATATAGCAAGATATGAAGAAGGAGTTCCGATTGATATCATAAGGCATGCGTCCAGTGATTTGCAGAAGGATTCTATTGAAGTTGAAGTTAAGCCTCCTGAAAAGGATTCTGATTATCTAAAATGTCAAGCCATGGCTTTGTTCTGTGGTAATGCGGCTATAGCGATGGTTTCCGACGGTCGCGAATATTCCCTGGTGTGGAATTTTGTTCACAAGCTTCTCGGCAAAGCCAAGTTTATTCCAGTTCAAGAATTTTCTCATGCTATTCAAGAAGCTATTGAAAATCACGGAATCAAGTATGTGCGATTGAACGGTCTTGTGCAACCTAAGTCTGTTCAAAAAGCCATTAGAAATTCTGACATAAGCCAACTTCAACTTTGTACTTCTGAAAGCGGCACAAAAAGCAAGAATGACGCAGTAAAATTTGAACTTAAGTTTATCCCTGAAAAAAATGTCAAAGCGTTTTTCGGTTCTTTTTTGTCGGTTGGAGCACGTGGAGAAACAGTGTTTGATTCTGACGATGGAATGTTCTCTGTAGTTGCTGAAACTAGTCAAGGAGAAAAAATTAAGAAAGACGGTTTTTGTCGTACAAAAAAGGTTAAATTTGAAAGGTATGGATCCTTTGTTTTTAAGAAAGAAGCTTTTATAGAAATGACGAACTGGTTTAAGGAACTTAACGCAAACCATGAATGG
>NZ_JAFWOM010000022.1 GCF_017545445.1 Fibrobacter sp. | reverse complement strand
GTGGGCCGCGATCCGTTCGTAGCCGAAGAACCGCCGACAAGCTTTGGCGACCACGTGACGCTCTCGATTCTCGAAGGCAAGCACGGTCTCGCGAAGTCCATCAAGGACAGCGATTCCGAGATGGAATGGACGATGGCCCTCTCCGCAACAGGCGACCGTGCCGGTTACCTCTCGTTCGTCGGCATCAAGGACATCAATGCGTTCGGCTACCATGTGTATGTGACGATCGACGGCCATACGACCGAGATGAAGGAAGGCTCGCCGTTGCAGGTGTCGCTGAGTTCGAAGCAGAAGACCGCAACCGTGCGTGTCGAACGCTCTGCGATCGTTGTCGCCCAGAAGTCCGGACTCAAGAGTCTCCGCTCTGCGAAGCTTGGCAACCAGCTGCACGTATCGTTCGAAGTTCCTGACGAACTCGTTGACGAAAACACGAGGGTGGACCTCCTGACCGCGAAGGGCGGCGTAGTCGCGACTGCATCTGCAAGGTCCATGTTCGGGACGAACAAGGTTGCCATGGATGCCCCGAAGAACGGCGTCTATATCCTCCGCGTCCGCGTGGGCTCAGCCCAGCTGACGCAGCGGATCCTCGTGAAGTAGTTGAAAGAACGAGTATGCTAAAAGGCACGGGGCTACCCCCCCGTGCCTTTCGTCATCCTAAACGACTTGCTTGATTCATCATCCAGAACAACACTACAAAACGCGTCATCCTGAACGGAGTGAAGGATCCAGTTACATTTTGTAATGCGAAGGCTGGAATTGACTGGATCCTTCGTCGTTACACTCCTCAGGACGACTTTGCAAACTTCCTACCGCCTACTGTCTACTGCCTACTTCCATAATGTGCTGTTTCGCACTGTTCTTGCCGTATATAGCAAATGATTTATAAAAAACTTGCAAAAAACTTGCATTTTTTGAAAATTTAAGGTAATTTAAAAACATGAAGTTTTTTAGCTTCAGGAGGGGATAGGTGTAATGGGTTTGTTATGGGCATGGATAGCGGAATTGTAGCTGTTGCTGGCTAAATTTTTTGCGTCTAGCCCCTTCGGAGGCGTGTGGCATGTTATTGCAAGAGGTATATAAAATATCTGAGGGGATTCAGAAGGAATTCGAAAATTCCGAAATTCCGCTTGCGGTTTATCAATTTGTTGATGGGCAAGTCCAGGCGGTCCTTGTTTCGAATGGACTTGTCCGTTGGCAACCTCCAGGTTTTACCCGCGAAGATTTGCTCTGGCACCTTAATACGGACATGTACATGAATGTCCACCGCGAGGATATTGTTTTTGTCGCGACCAAGGCTAAGGAATTTGCAAAAAATAAAGACTCCCGTTACGAAGTCGTTTATCGCGAGAAACTGTACGGCAAGGGCGAATACCGCATGGTGCATGCCGTGGGCTACCACCGCTGTTTAGAAAATGGAGCGGAATACGCCGTTGTCGTCTATGACGACGTGACTACAGCACTGGAGTCAAATGGCGGGAAACGTCTTGAATTTGACAATAGCATATTGGAATATCTGGATACGGACAAAATCGAACCTTTTGTCATAGTCGATGCAAAAACGCACGAAATCTACATGATCAGTACATCTGCTGAGAAAATCTGGATTCCGGTAAAGGCGTTTTATCCAGGCATAACCTTTGAGGAGTATTTTTTCGATCCGCACGAACCCCAGCTGATTACTATTGAAGAAGTTTTGGAAAGGGGCGAAGTCCTCGTGCCGAATTCCCGCACGGGCGGCGATTTGATTCTGAAAGCGACGCTTATCAAGTGGCATGGTAGGGATGCCATTTTACATCGGATTAACGAACGTACCGATAAGTATTTCGATTCCTTGACGGGGCTTCCGAATTTGGAATACTGCCGCATGCGAGGCGATAGCTTTGCCCAAAATATTAGAAAGGTTGGCGGAGACCCCGTGGTCGTTTTCTTTGACGTTGTCGGGATGAAACTTTACAACAACGCCAATGGATTCGAAAAAGGGAATGAGTTCTTGATTCATTTCGCCTCCATCCTCAAAAAGCAGTTTCCGGATAGTCTGATTAGCCGTATCGCCAATGATCATTTTATGGTCATTGCGGACATGGAAAATATTGAAGAATGCTTGAACGAAATTCGGAAGAACGTCAAGAATACGGTTTCGAAGATTTCAATGGATGTCAAAATAGGCGTTTGCAAAATAGGCGAATTTGAATCGAATCTGGATGCTTGCGAAAAAGCGAAAATCGCTTGTAAAGTACAAAAAAGGTCGAGCGACTGTTTTATCCGGTATTATGACGAGGATTTGCGCAAGGCCCTTATTTTGCAGAACTACGTCGTGAATCACATCGACGAAGCAATTGAAAAGGGCTACATCAAGATTTATTACCAGCCGGTTGTCCGTACCATTACGGAAACCTTCTGCGGCATGGAAGCTCTTACTCGCTGGATTGACCCGCAATACGGATTCTTAAATCCTGCTGTATTTATCGGTGCTTTGGAAGAGTCTAGCCAGATTCACAAGCTCGATAGCCATGTAGTCAATGCTATTTGCAAGGAACTGCGTGAAGAAATTGATAGCGGAAATCCCATAGTTCCGGTTTCGTTCAACCTTTCCCGTCTGGACTTTATCGGTTGCGATATTTTTGAGGTTGTCGAGCAGGCTCTTGAAAAATACAACATTGACCGCGAATACATCCGTGTCGAGATTACCGAAAGCATCATGGCTTCGGATTCTTATGTCAGGAATGAAATTGAACGGTTCCGGCTGGCCGGTTACGAAGTCTGGATGGATGACTTTGGCAGCGGTTATTCGTCGTTAAATACGCTTAAAGATTACAAGTTCGACGAACTCAAGATTGACATGGTGTTCCTGTCAAACTTTAACGAGGCTTCGCGCACCATCATCCGTTCTACAGTCCGCATGGCAAAAAACTTGGGGCTTAAAACGCTTGCTGAAGGTGTCGAAACCAAAGAGCAGATGGATTTCCTGAAGGGGATTGGCTGCGAAAAAGTGCAAGGCTATTACTATGGAAAACCCCAGCCTTTAAAGGATACGCTCAAGCACATGGAATCTATCGGCATGTTTGTCGAAGACCCGAAATCGCGCCAAGTGTATTCGCAACTCGGTCGTCAGGATTATCTGGTGGAATCGCCCAAGGCAATTGTGTCTTACGAACAAGGTTTGTTCAAATTCTTGTTTATCAACCGCCAGTTCGAAGAACAACTGCAAAGTCTTGGGTATGAAGGATTTAAAGATGTCGAAGTCGATTGCAACAATCCAAACGATCCTTTGTACAAAAAACTTCATGATGCGGAACTTGCGGCTTTCAAGTCACCGCAACAGATGACGTACGTGACTCGTGGAACATACGTGTTCTTGAGCGGTCGGTTGATTGCCGATATCAATGATTGCCATATTTATGATTTGTCGTTCCGCAATACGCATGTGAGCGCAGTCGAAAGCAACTCTGGCAATCAGAATGCGATGAAGTTCCCGGCTGATGCCAAAACCATTTTGGTTTCGACGGTCAACTTGCAGAATCGCTCGATTCTAGAAGGTTTTCTAAAGGCGGAATACAATGTTTTGTTTGCAGAAAATGGCGAACAAGTTCTTAACATTTTGCTGGAATATGGGAACCGTATTTCGTTAGCGTTGATTGATGCCGCCCTCCCGAAAATAGATGGATTCAAGATTATCCAAAAATTCAGGGGTGAAAAGCATGACTGCCAGATTCCTTTTATCGTTATGACGGATAACATGGAACTGGCAAAAGAAAGCATCCGCTTGGGGGCTTACCAGTTCATCCATACGCCTATTACCAATAAAGATCAAGTTAAATCGAAGATTGAAGGTGCTATCAAGAATACGGAATTGCTTCACCAGCTGGCCTTGAATTACATGGAATATGTCCCAGGCGGAGTGATCCTTATGGAAGCGGTTCATGGCGATATTCTTTATGTAAATGGTCGTGCACTTGAAATTCTTGAATGCGAAAATATTGAGGAATTCCGCAATTTGGCGGGTGAAAGATTCAAAGGCGTTATTGAACCTGAAGATTATGCCAAGGTAAAGAATGGTACTCAAAATTTAATCCGCAGCGGAAGCTCTGTCGCAACGCAAATCACGTACCGCGTCAGAACGAAAAGCGGTTCTGTCAAACGAATTTATCATGTCGGGAAATGCTTTAAAGATACACCGTATGGACGTATTTTATCTGTATTCGTCTCCGAAGACGATATGGCGTTAAGAAATTATTTTGGACGTAAGAATGCTTTCAGAATGTTTATGGCCTCTGGTGAAGCGACGCATACCAAGTCGTACGATCCAGGCTACAAGGCCTTCTTGTTCTGGAATTTGTCTAAAAATTCACCCGTCATCAGGATGGAGGGGATTTCTTATATTCCTAATGAACTCGCCGATAATTATACCTATGACAATCATGTTGGCTTTTTGATGACTTTGATGTCCAAGGAAGGGGTCAATGACCAAAAAGCGGCGGATTACACTCGCGAAAAATTGATTCTTGCATATGCGAATAAGCGAACAGTCCAACCGCTCAATATCAGCTACAATTTGGATAAAGGTTGGTTTACGATTAAATCGACTTTTGACATGATGGCAGATCCGGATACGGGCGATGTGATATTGAAACTTCAGAACGAAAACATTACGGATGTCGAAGCTTATAAGGAATTGACGAATGCAGTTGTTTTGAATTTGTACGATCAGATTATTTACATTGACGGAAATGTGGATAGGCTCATCTACCTTTCAAGTGTTGATGGAAAACCGAAGTACGTCCAGACAACGATTACGGAATCTATAGAACATCTTTGCCAATTGTTCCAGCGACCGCTTTGTTCGGTCGAGGAATACTTGAAAATTTCTAAAGAAAAAAGCGCTTCTGGTAAGACTTATGGAAAAATGCTCAAGACTGAAGATGGAAAAATAAAACTTGTTCGTGCTCATTCACTTTATAGCGGTACCCAAAAGTACATCATTACCATCTCGGATGTAACTTATGTGAAGGAAATGGAAGAATAGAAGCTAGCGTGTTTTTTTAGTAAACGACATTAAATTAAAGCCTGTCATGCCGGCCTTAGTGCCGGCATCAGTTTTTTCAATTGAAACAATACTTATTACGTTTACTATGGCTTTTATGGCGTGATGTTGTTCATCTTGAAAAAAATAATTTATATTGTAAAGGTCTTTAGAGGAAATTATATGAAATTTTTAAAACTAGCTTTGTTTTCTATTCCGTTTGTCATGACGGCCTGTTTTGAATCGACTTCGAGTGCGGATTCATATGGAGATTTGATTTACGAGCGCAAATCTCCTGCGGGGCGTTATGTTTCGCGTGAGTGCCAAGTTTATGCGACTGATTCACGTTTCGTGTTTAAGGGAACTGTGTATGCAGGATCTCTTGGACCTATGAATTATTTTTCCGAAATTGAAATCGGAAGTAAAATGAAGGTCAAGGATGAATTCCGTACGTCGGAACCTTTGTTTGCGGAGTCAATGGAAGAAGAGTGTGCAATGTTGAAACAAACTTATGCTCAATTTAATAAACCTTCTGTCACGTGTTCGGACAAAGAAGTTCTCGCTTCTGGAGAGGTGGATAATGTTTTGTCACATGATTATCTTACCTCGTATATGAAGGATGCTTGTGATAAGTACATTGAAGAAGTTGTTGACGGTAATTATGAAAAAGCTTCGTCTTGTACGGTTCGCTCTGAAGGAAATGTAGCGTATATGGATGTTGTTTATGCGACGAAATCGGCTTCATTAAAGGCTACGTATTTGGGTAATGAGAGCGGAATGATGGAGGAAACCTATACTGGAGTGAGTGCGGACACTTTGGCTATGGTTTGTGAATATGATAAGGCACAACCGGGTTATTCTGATGTTCGCTGTGACGGAGCTACTATTTCCCATAAGGAAACAAAGGCTAATGTTACGATTGAGAATATGATCGCGGCATTTGAAGTTACATGTGATGCACTCCGTAATGGTCTTGTTCCCTTCGAAAGAGTTATGTTTGGCGAATAGTTTTTGTATTGATACTGCTTTTTTGAGCATTATTTTGCGGCGTGTCACCTTTTGACACGCTGTTTTTTTATATTGGTGCTCATGGTGGCAGTAAATAAATCAAAGAAAGAAATAGAATACCTCTGTACAGAATGCGGCAATACGACTCCCAAGTGGGCGGGCAAGTGTCCGTTCTGCGGTGCGTGGAGCAGCCTCAAGGAACATGCTATAGAACGGATTGCTGATGGCTCTGGGCGAACCGGACGTGGGCTTGGCGGCCCTGTGCATAAGGTAGTGTTGCTGAAGGATGTGGCGACGGAAGATACACGTCGTTTGAGTACGGCTAATTCGGAGTTTGATCGCGTGCTTGGCGGCGGTTTTGCGCCGGGGAGCCTTGTGCTGATTGGCGGCGATCCGGGTATTGGTAAATCGACGCTTGTGCTTACGACGCTTGCGACGATGAACGCTGCTGGCGTGAAGGCTTTGTATGTGAGCGGCGAAGAAAGTGCATGCCAAGTGAAAATCCGCAGTGAACGATTGAATGTTTCGGGGAGCGACATGATGCTCCTTTGCGAGACGAACCTTGAAAAAATTTTGGAGCAGGCCCGCGAGGTGAAGCCGCAGGTGCTGGTCATTGATTCCATCCAGACGGTCTATAAGAGCGAACTTGCTGGCACACCTGGGTGCGCAACGCAGTTGCGTGAATGCACGCTAGACTTGATGGTGTTTGCGAAAAACTCTGGCTGCATCACGATTCTGATTGGGCATGTGACGAAGGACGGCCAGATTGCAGGACCAATAATTTTAGAGCACATGGTCGATACGGTCGTGTATTTCGAAGGTGACCGGAATCACCAGTACAGGCTGTTGCGGACCATCAAGAACCGCTTTGGCGCGACTGACGAAATTGGCGTGTTCGAGATGACGGGACATGGGTTGAAACCTGTGCTGAATCCAAGCAAGGTCTTTTTGCAAGAGGGCGTGCCGCCGACTCCGGGGAGCGTTGTTTGCTGTACGATGGAGGGCTCGCGTGCACTTTTGTTCGAAACGCAAGCACTTGTGAATCAGACGAATTTTGCGGTTCCGCAACGCGTGGCCGCGGGGATTGATCCGAAACGGCTTACGATCATCCTTGCGCTTTTGGAAAAGTTTGGCGGTATAACGATTGGAGCCTCTGATGTATTTGCGAGTATTGCCGGTGGCATGAAAGTGAATGACGCGTCGTCGGACTTGGCTCTTGCGTTGGCTGTTGCTAGCAATCACTTGGGCATTCCGCTTTCGCGACAGACGATAGCGATAGGGGAGCTTGGACTGTCGGGCGAGGTGCGGGGTGTGTGCCTCTTGGACCAGCGGCTCAAGGAGGCTCACCGCTTGGGAATGGCTGAGGCGGTCGTCCCTGCTTGTTGCAAAATTTCAGAAAACATCGGACAAATGAAGGTCGTGCGTGTGCATTCGCTTGCTGAAGCAATCACGTGGCTGATGGACAAGAAGTAGGCGGCGGAGGGGTTAGGTTATAGGGGATAGGGATTAGGTAAATAATCGCGGCTTCGCCGCATCTTTATACGATGCACTAAGCACATGAAACTATTCCTAAAACCTACAACCTGTTACCTATTGCCTAAAAAAAACAAAAAGGGGCGCTCTTGCGAGCGTCCCTAATTTCCGTTATTAAAGCTGGCTTTACTAGCGCTTTTCACCCGGCCTTGTGAAACCGAATGCACGCGGGTCGAAACCGCTGGGGAACTTAGTTCTGTCGTTATAGGTGACGCGCTTTGCACTGAACTTTTCAATTTTGGCACCGGTCAGGTCTGCACCCGAGAAATCGACATCTTCCATCTTGGTATCTGCGTCAATCTTGATGCCTTCCATCTTGGCGTTGGTGAAGGTGACCTTGAGTAGCTTAGCGCCAGAGAAGTTTGCACCGGAAAGCTGAGCATTGTTGAATGCGGAACGTTCGATTGTGGCGTTCGCAAAGTTTGCCTTGGTAAGGTCGGCGTTGTCAAAGATGTCCTTGAAGACGTAAGCCCCGTCAAACACAGCCTTCATGAGTTCAGCGTAGTTGAACACGTTCTTGCTCACGTTTGCGTCGAAGAACGAAGACTTGTTGAGCTTGGTCTTGTCGAAGGAACTCTTGGCCACTTCACCCTTGTCGAAGATGACTCCGTTCAAGTCTTGGTTGTTGAACTTCATGTTCTTCACTGTAGATTGAGCGAACTTGGCCTTCTGGAGCTGGGTCCTGGAAAGATCCACGTCATTGAAGGTGGTCAAGGAAAGGTCGGCTTCCTGAAGGTTGACGTTGTTGAAGTCTGCTCCGCCGAATTCTGCCTGAGAAAGACCTGCCTTGGCGAAATTCACGTTGTTGAGCTTCACGCCGGAGAAGTTTGCGGCGATGAGGTTGCATGCCGTGAAGTCCGTTTTGCTCATGGTGGTCTTGCGAAGGTCGCTGTTAGCCATCAGCGAACGCGAGAAGTTCGTGTTCGTGAGGTTTGCCTTGCTGAAATCGGCACGGGTGAGGTCCACGTCGGTAACGGAAGCCTGAGTCAAGTCAGCCTTGCTGAAATCGCAGTTGTCGGATACCTTCATGGCATCGAGGCGTGCGTTCTTGAGGTTGGCCTTGGGGAATTGGCTATCGAGAAGCGTGGCTCGATAGAGGTTTGCGCCTTCGAGGTTTGCACCTTCGAACGATGCAGAACGGATGTCTGCACCGCTAATCGTTGCACCAGCAAGGTTTGCCTTTTCGAAGTTCGCACCGTTAATCACGGCATTGCGGAAAGAAACTTCGGCGAGGTTCGCTTCTTCGAAGTTCGGGGCGTCGCCTGCAGAGCGCTGGAAGTCCGTAACGCCTTTGACGGCCCTAGCCTTCTGGAACTGGTAATTGTCGATACGCTTGTCGCGGAAGGATGTGTTCAGGTCTTTACCCCTGAAATCCTGTGCGGACACGTTGAGCGCGAGAGCACCAAGGAGGCAGAGACCAAATTTGTAAACGTTCTTCATATTCATAATCAATTCCCTTTATAAAAAAGTAAACCAAATAACGGATAGCCCTAAAATAACTAAAAAAATTGCAAAACTACAAGCGAAAAATAAAAAGTGACCAAATAAATACTAATTTTACGTTGAAATGACAATTTTTCTTTAATTTTACGTTGAGATGACACGTTTCCGTTCGAATTTATACAATATGGTGATTAGCGATGGCTGTCCCGTATGCCTTATGAATGCCAACCGGTATGGAAAAACGACAGGCCGTGTCGGACCGGTTCTTCTTTTGGATAAGATGGAATCTGTCTTTGAAAATTACGTCTTTTAGCATAGAAATGAGTATGTCAGAAAGTATTGTTGATCGTCAAGAAAAAATTAGAGCGAAGTTCGCTTCGTTCAGTGACCCCGATGACAAATGGAAATTCCTTTTGGATTTGGCTCGTGAACATAAGGGCATGGATGCCGCTTTGAAGGCGGAGAAGTTCATCATCCAGGGCTGTGCTTCGACGATGTATCTTGTTCCGAAGTTCGACTCTGGTAAAATTCATTTTGAAATGGATGTGGAAGGCGGCACGACAAATCCGCTAATCAGTCGCGGTCTTGGTGCGCTTGCCTTGCAGATTTTTAATGATATGGCTCCTGCAGATATTTTGTCTGTGGATCCTACATTTTTCCAGCAGATTGGTTTGAACGTGGGGCTTTCGCCGACTCGTTCTAACGGATTTGCAAGCCTTTTAAAACAAATTTATTTGTACGCACGCGTTTTTGACGCAATTTCTAAAAAATAGGATGACTCTATGTTTAGTTTCTTGAATGGTAAAAGCCCGTTTGACGAGGCAGAAGAAAAATTGGAAGCTGGTGAAACTGTCAACGGCAGACCGAAACTTCCGCAGGCTCCAATTATGGGCTGGCAAGACGGCGTTTTCTTGTTGGTGCTGGTTGGCCTTATTGTGGGTGGTTATTACTACTACCAGCATACGAAGCAGGTGAGCGCGGAGACATTTGCAAAGTGCGATTCTCTTTACGTTGCTGCGGAAACGGATGCTGCAAAGTATGTTGATGCCGAAAACTGTTACAATGAAACTTGGGAATTGAGCTTTGTAAGCGATTCCATGGAAATTCTTCGCCAGAACCGTTTGGGGAGGATTGAAGACTTGCGCAACCACCAGAAGGACTTGTATGCGGATGCGATGGGCGCTTTGGCTGCAAGGGATTCCATTACGGCATACAATATAGTGAATGACTACAAGGGACCGATGCTTTTGAACAGGGGCGATGCCAAGGATTGGAATAAAATTGCCAATAGCGAAGCGATTAAGGCTAGCATTGCCGCTGCAGCCGCTCGTGCCGATTCAATTGCGAAGGCGAAGGCCGTTGCGGATTCTTTGGCTCAGGTGGCTGCGGAACTCCGTGCAAAAGCTGTTGCGGATTCCATTGAACAAGCGAATAAGAAAGCCGCTCGCAAAGGTAAGCGCAAGAAAGCGAAATAGGTGATTTAGTCAGTAGTGGTTAGTAAACAGTGGTTAGTAAACAGGGCGGCGAAGCCGCGAATATAAATCCTAATCACTAACCACTAACCACCAACCACTAGAATTTTACTTCGCGATTTTCTCGACTGTAATTTCGCGTTCGGTTTCCGAGATAATTTGAATTTTGACGACGTGGGTGATGCCTGCGTCGTTTTCTTCTAAGCGCTCGGGCCATTCGATGAGGCTGATGCCGCTTTCGAGGTAGTCCGGGTCCATGCCGACTTCGTAAAGGTCTGCGCCGCCTTCAAGACGGTACAGGTCAAAGTGGAATATGGGCGGGTTGTTCGGGTATTCGTGGAGGATGGTGTAGGTCGGGGAGCAGACCGTGCCTTCGAAGCCGAGCCCTTTGCAGATGCCGCGGCTGATGACGGTCTTGCCTGCACCGAGATTCCCGTAGAGGGCGACCTTGTCGCCGACTTTCAGTTCTTTGGCGAATTGCAATGCCCAGTTGTATGTATCTTCTTCGGATGTGAAACGCATGATGAAAATTCGGGTATGGGGTATGTATAGGTGTCAGGTTTTAGGTTGTAGGTTTTAGGGCTAGTATCACGCACTTCGTGCGTCTTTATAAGGGCGGCGGAGCCGATATTATTTATCCTGTAACCTAATACCTAATTCCTAATTACAGCTTCTCCTTAAACTGCTCATAAGTGAATTTGTGTAGCAGGTGGAACTTGCCGTTTTCGTCGAACTTGCCGATGCTCGGGTGGCGCACTCCGTTAAAGAACGTGGTCTTGACCATGGTATAGTGGATCATGTCTTCGAAGATGATGCGGTCGCCGACCTTGAGCGGTTCATCAAAAGAGAAGTCTCCGAGCTGGTCGCCCGCGAGGCAGGAATTTCCTGTGAGTTTGTACGTGTAAGCTTTTTCGCCCGGGAAGGCTGCACCGATGACGCTTGGACGGTACGGCATTTCAAGGCAGTCCGGCATGTGGGCGCTGATGGAAACGTTGAGTATTGCGATGTCCATTTCGTTATGGACTATGTCGCCCACGCTTGCGACGAGTTCACCGGTCTGCCAGCCGATAGCTTCGCCTGGTTCCATGATGACCTGCAAGTGCGGGTAGCGTGCGGAGAAATCCTTGAGGATGCGCACGAGTTCGTCGCGATGGTAGTCCTTGCGGGTAATGTGGTGACCGCCGCCGAAGTTCACCCACTTCATTTGCGGGAGATACTTGCCAAAATGCTTTTCAAATGCGGCGAGAACGCCTTCGAGAGCGTCGGCATCTTGTTCGCAAAGCGCATGGAAATGGAGTCCGTCAATGCCGTCGATGAGTTCGGGCTTGAATTCTTTTTCGGTCACGCCGAGACGGGAAAACTTGCCGCAGGGGTTGTAAATGTCGGTTTCGACAGTCGAAAATTCCGGGTTCACGCGGATGCCGGCACTGACGCTGTGGGCAAGCGTCTTTTCCTTGAAACGCAGCCATTGCGAAAAGCTGTTGAACGTGATGTGGTCCGCTGCATCGAGGATTTCGTCGATTTCGTCGTCTTCATAGACGGGGGCAAAGACGTGGACTTCCTTGTTCATCTCTTCGCGGGCGAGACGGGCTTCGTTGAGGCTGGAGGCGGTGGCGCCGGCGAGGTATTCGCCGATGAGCGGGAAGGAACGCCAGAAACTGTAACCCTTGAGGGCACAGATGATTTTCACGCCGGTCTTTTTCTGGATATCGTCGAGGATTTCCATGTTGCGGCGAAGACGTGTTTCGTCAAGTACGAAACAGGGACTTGGAACTTGAGAATAGTCGAGCATGGTACAAAGATAGAAAGATTTGTCTTGCCGCTCAAATACTTTTTTGTGTCAACCTTTTTCAGGGATGGTCAGACTTGCTGATGGAAAAACTTACGAAAAAAATGAAATGTGCTGAAATGACTTATATTTATATTCATTTCAGCAACTTTCATCATGAAAAGTGCTGAAATAAACATGTTTAGTTATGATTTCAGCAGTTTTCAACTTAAAAAGTGCTGAAATAGAAATTTTTTTGTTATATTATTGAAGAAAGGAGATCCCTCTATGCAGCCTGTTTTGGTGGGTCGTGAAAAAGAAACTCAATTGCTCCAAAAGTACCTTGAATCCGATAGGTCGGAGTTTATCGCTGTTTATGGGCGGCGGCGTGTAGGCAAAACTTTTCTTATACGTCAAGTTATTGGGAAAAACGCTGTTTTTTCTTTTTCTGGAATGGAAAATGCTTCTTTGGCAACTCAGTTGGAAAATTTTCAACTTGCCTTGCAGAAAAAAATAGGAGAGAGTACTAAACCGACTACATGGCTATCGGCTTTTGACCAATTAGAACGGTATTTGGACGGTCTTGGCACGGGGAAAAAAGTAGTCTTTATTGATGAGTTGCCTTGGCTTGATACGGCACGAGCTCTGTTTGTGGGGGCTTTGGGACATTTCTGGAATAGTTTTGCATCTGCTCGGAATGATATTAAGTTGATTGTTTGCGGCTCTGCTACATCTTGGATGATTGACAAATTAATTTGCAATCGGGGTGGACTTCACAACCGTGTGACTCACCAAATAGAGATAGCTCCGTTTACACTGAATGAAGCGGAACAATATTTCAAAACTTATGGCTTTGGCTATCGTCGAAAAGAAATTGCGGAATGTTATATGGCTTTTGGAGGGATTCCTTATTATTTTTCCCTGATGAATGCAGATGAAAGTGTTGCCCAAAATATCGACAGGCTGGTGTTTTCGAAAACTGGCGAGTTGCGACTTGAATTTCAAAATTTATACAGGTCTTTGTTTAAACAAAGTGCAGGGCATGAAGCTGTTATAGAAACTCTTGCGACCAAGAAAATGGGCATGACAAGAAAGGAAATCTTGGAGACTACTGGGCTTAATAACAACAAGGCTTTCTCGACGGTTTTGACGGAATTGGAACAGTGCGGTTTTACGCGAGAATACACTCCTATTGGAAATACCAAAAGAGATGTACTTGTTCAACTAGTTGATCCTTTTACGTTGTTTCATTTTTACTTTGAATCTGAAAATAAAAATCAGGATGACCATTTCTGGACAAATTCTCTTCGATCACCATTGTTTAAAACATGGAGCGGGCTTGCGTTTGAAATGCTTTGCCTGAATCATGTCGCTCAAATGAAAAATGTACTTGGAATATCTGGTGTTCAAAGCCGTGTTTGCAGTTGGCGTACGCACAAAAATAAAGTTAAAGGTGCTCAAATTGATTTGCTGATTGATAGAGCGGATCAAACGATAAATCTGTGTGAAATGAAATTTTCCAAGACGGAATACGAAATTACAAAGAGTGATTCCGAAAATTTTGAAAAAAAGATAGAGGCTTTTATTTCGGAGACGAATACGAAAAAATCAGTCGTGTTCACGATGGTGACTTCGTTTGGCTTAAAGCATAATAAGTATAGCGGTTTTGTTCAGAAAGAACTTACGTTGGATGATTTGTTTTAAATTTTTTTGCGGAGGTTTGTTTTGCGGCGATTGTTGATTGGTTTTATTGCGTTGATGGTCTTGATTTTCTTGTTGTGCGTAGCCACGCTTTGCTTTGGTGCGGTGAACATTCCGTTCTCGTCGGTGGTGCAGGCGCTGTTTAGCCCGGGTGCGGATGTCTCGTCGAACATCTTGTGGAATTTGAGAATTCCGAAGATGATTGCGGCGGTGCTTGCGGGAGCGTCGCTTGCGGTGTCGGGCTTATCGCTACAGACGGTGTTCCGGAATCCGCTCGCGGGGCCGTTTGTGCTTGGCATTAGCAGTGGCGCAAGTCTCGGTGTGGCGCTTGCGCTTTTGGCAGGAATTGGCTTTGGAAGTGTTGGCGTGCTGGGCTCGGCGGCGCTTGGGGCGCTGCTCGTGACGCTTGTCGTGATGTTTGCTGCGACACGTTTTGCACAGACGGGCGTGCTTTTGATTGTTGGACTTTTGGCGGGCTACTTTATTGATTCTATTGTGAGCGTCTTGATTGCTGGGAATTCTTCGGAATCGCTGCGCGTTTATGTGGCTTGGGGCATGGGAAGTTTTGGGCGCGTGACGCTAGGTGACGTTTGGATTTTTGTGGTTGCTGTTTTGGTGGGATTGGTGCTGATTGGTGTTTCGCTGCGGTATTTGAATGCGGCGCTTTTGGGTGATGATTTTGCACACGGGCTTGGGTTGAACGTGAAGCGTTCTAAAATTTGTGTGTTGCTCGGGGCTAGCCTTTTGGCGGGGGCGACGACGGCGTTTTGTGGGCCGGTGGCGTTTATCGGGATTGCTGTGCCGCATTTGGCTTATCTGCTTTTCAAGACGACGAATCATCGTGTGCTTTTGCCGGGGGCTGCGTTATGTGGTGTTGCTCTAGCACTTTTAGGCGGGCTCTTCCCAGCTTCAGTTCCGCTGAATGCTGTGCTTTCGCTGGTGGGGGTTCCCGTGATTATGTGGGTGCTTGTGCGCGGTTCTGGTGCGCGTTTTTAGGGGGTGGATATGAGTGAAGAAAATTTGCAGACTGCGTTGCTGGAGTGCAAAAATTTGCTGGTGGGTTATGGCGAAGCGCTTCCGTCTATGAAAATTGCGTTTGATTTTTCGCTTTCGCCGGGGACTGTTATCGCGTTAATGGGCGAAAATGGATGTGGCAAAAGTTCTTTGTTGAAAACTTTTGCGGGCTTGCTTGCGCCGGTGGTGGGTGAGGTTTCGCTTGAAGGGAAATCTCTTACGGAGTGGGCTCCCCGTGAGCGGGCTCAGGAAATATCGCTTGTGCGGATGTCGAGTGCTGTGCCGCCGCGTATGAGTGTGAGTGAATTTGTACGTTTGGGCCGTTCGCCGTATTCTGGAATTTTTGACAGCCGCACGGATGAAGACAAACGCATTGTTGATGAATCGATGGAGCTTTTGGATGTTGCAAATTTTGCAAGTCGCCCGATTGCAGAACTGAGTGATGGCGAACGCAGTCGCGTGTTCTTGGCAGAGGCTGTGGCGCAGCAGGTGAAAATCTTGCTGCTCGATGAACCGAATGCGTTCTTGGATATTCCGCGTAGCCATGCGCTATTCCGATTGCTCAAAAAAATTGCAGTGGAACGTAACATGGGCATTATTGTTTCGACGCATTCCGTGGAATATGCGGAGCGCTATTGCGATAAGATTATGGTGGTGAATGACGGTACAGTGAAAGTGGCTGCGGCTGCCGAAGCTCGTAAAAATGGACTTTTGGATTGGACGGAGGAACAACCGGCCCCGGTACGGTGACCGGGGTGACAATGGTGTAAAAGGAATCGTTGTATGAATAAAGGTACTCTTTTTTATTTTTTAATCGCTTACCTTGCATTTTGTTTGGTGGCGTGTTCGGGAACGTCGAAAAAGGCGGATGTGGTTCTCGAAACTAAACATTTCTTGTGGAAAGTTTCTGATGAAAATTCTTCGGTGTGGGTGCTGGGGAGTCTCCATCTTGCGGATTCGACGCTTTACCCGCTTGCTCCTGTGATTGATTCTGCGTTTACGCATGCAGATGAACTTGCGGTTGAACTCAACATGAATGATGATGATGTCGTGAAAGAAGTTGGGGAACAGTCGGCACGGCGTGGTGAACTTGCCGAAGGTACGCTTCGGGATTTGTTGCCGGAGGATATGTGGTATTTTATAGATAGCCTTTGTACATCGTGGAATATTTCTGCGACGATGTTTGAAAAAATGCGTCCGTGGCTTGCTGCGACAACGCTTAGTTCGTATGCATTCATGCAGACGGGATTGAGTGCGGATTATGGGGTGGATTATGTGCTCATGGATAGGGCGGCGATGGATGGCAAGGCAATTGTTGGCTTAGAAACGGTGGAAGAACAGATCAATGCTCTTGCGGATACGACGGAATCGGATTCGGCGGGAATCTATTATTTGAAGACAACGTTGCGTGAAATTTCGGAATTGGATTCCATGGTGGTAAATCTCTTGCGGGCCTGGAAAACGGGCAATGATGCGTTGTTGCGTCGTTTGATGAAAGAAGATGATGAGGAAGATTCGCTTTCGCAGGATAGCAAATTTAAGGAAGAGCATGAACAACGTGTTTTTGTGAATCGAAATTCGAAAATGGCCGAATCGATAGCATCATTTTTACGCGAAGACCGGAATGTTTTTGTCGTGGTGGGCGTTGCGCACTTGGCTTTGGAAAAGGACAACGTTATTGATGCTCTCAAACAGCGCGGTCTTAAGGTCGAACGTTTTTGACGCTCAAGCCAAGGCGGGTGAGGCGGTTGTAAAGGGCTGTGCGGTTCATTTGGAGTCGTTCGGCAGCGGCTCCGACTGAGCCATCGCATTCGCGGATGGTCGCTTTTAAAAATTCGCGTTCTTCGTCAAGTTGCTTTTCGCGGAATTCGTCGTAGTTGCGGGCCGCGGGGTAAGCGATAGGCGGTATGATGCGAGAATCTTCGTCAATTTGCAGGTCGTCTGCACGCAGAATTCCTGGATCCGTAAAGCAGAGGGCGCGCTGGATAACGTTTTCGAGTTCGCGGATATTTCCCGGCCAGTTGTGGTCTTCGAGCTTTTTCAATGCTTCGGAGGAGAGGGTGTAGGGCTCGCCGGATGGTGCGTATTGACGTATAAAATAATTTGCTAAATCTTCGATGTCTTCTTTGCGGTCGCGGAGCGGCGAAAGCTGCATGGGGATGACGTTTAGACGGTAATACAAATCTTCGCGGAAACGTTTTTCGTGAATTTCTTCCTTGAGGTCACGGTTGGTGGCGGCGATGATTCGCACGTCGATATGGCGCGTCTTGTTGGCGCCGATGGGGCGGATCTCGTGATTTTGGATGACGCGTAGAAGTTTGACTTGAGCGTGGAGCGGCATGTCGCCAATTTCGTCGAGGAAGATGGCTCCGCCGTTAGCGTCTTCGAAAAGTCCGATGCGTTCGTTTTGGGCTCCGGTGAATGCTCCGCGTGTGTGCCCGAACAGTTCACTTTCGAAGAGGGCTTCGGGGATTGCGCTACAATTGACCGTGACGAATTTGTCATAGACGCAAGCGATTGCACGGGCGATGAGGTCTTTACCCACTCCGGATTCGCCGAGGATGAGTACGGGCCCCGTGTGCAGAATGGCTCGTTCTACGTTTTTACGCAGACGTTTCATCGCATCGCTTTTGCCGACGAGATGTGACATTCTTTCGCGGAAAATGCGTTTTGCATTGTAGATTTCCTTAAGTCTCGCAATCTTGCTCATCAAGTGGAGACGGAGGGATTCAATCGAAAGGACGGTGTCGTAGAGTTTGCTTGAAACGCTGGAGTGCATTTCGGGGGATTCTGCATAGGCGAGAATCATGGAGTCCGGATTGTATTCGCGGAGGTTCGAAAGCAATTGTGCGTTTTGGGCGGCAAATGAGTCTAAATCCCAGATGACGATGGGGGCGAGCGGAGCGTGTAGCGCTTCTGCGATTTCGGAGGCCTCATCGTTTGCGGGGCTATGTACATCGACTGTGTTGTTCACAGAAGAAAGAACGTCCAGAATGAACGAGGACGTTGCGGTATCTTTTGTGAAAAAATCGATGGAAGGCATTTTAGTTAGAAGTAGGAAGTTTGAAGTAGGAAGTTTAGAATCGCGGCGTTGCCGCCTGATGACGACTGTCTACTTCCTACTGTCTACTGACTACTAAGTTATTTTCCTAGTTCCTTGCTGCGGTTCGTGCCGGCGACGACAGCCTTGATAAGTGTGCTGCGAAATGCGCCTTCTTCGAGGGCATCGATGCCTGCGATGGTCGTGCCTGCCGGAGAGCAGACCATGGCGCAGAGGTCGCTTGGGCTCTTGCCGGACTGCTTCACGAGTTCCACGCTGCCTTCGATGGTGCCGAGGGCGAGCTTGAGGGCGACATCGCGGGTGAGGCCTGCCTTCACGCCACCGCGGGTAAGGCCCTCGATGAATTCAAAAACGTATGCAGGGGCGCTGCCGGAAAGTCCGGTCACGGCGTCGATGAGGGATTCTGCAACGCGGCAGGTCACGCCAATGTTGCCAAAGATTTCTTCGGCGAGCTTGAGCGTTTCGTCGGAGACTCCGTCAGTGGCGAGGCCCACAGAACCCTTGCCAACGGTGAGCGGCAAGTTCGGCATGACGCGGAGCACCTGGTTCTTTTCGCCGAGCACTTCGATGAGGCTCTTGCGGGCGACACCAGCCATGATGCTGATGAACGTCTTTTCGCTCTTGAGTGCAGATGCGGCTGCCTTCCATTCGGCGGAAACGAGCTTGAAAATCTGCGGCTTGACGCAAAGGAATGTTACGTTCGCTTTTTCGATGCCTTCGGCAAAGCTATTGACGCGGACGCAACCGAGTGCGCTCACGGCTTCGGCGGCCTTGTCGCTCGGGTCAAAGAAGAAAATGTTCTTGGCGTCTGTGCCTGCGTTCAAAAGACCGCGGAGAATAGCTCCGCCCATGTTGCCCGTACCGGCAAAGAAAATCGTAGTGTTCATATAGTTTCCTTTTTTAAAGCTTTATAGATTGCTTTGGCCCCTTACAGGGTTCTCGCAATGACAAATGTTGTGGTCGCTTTTCGCGATGGCAAAAGTTGCGATTGCGTAGCAATGACGTTACGATGGTAAACGTAAAAATTTTTTTTGTTGAAAAGGGGAATGCTTTCGAATATAGGAGTCTATAAGAACTGTATGGATCCCCTCCCTTTGGTCGAGGATGACGAGGTCGAGGATGACGGGCTGGGGGAACATTAAAAAAAAGCGGAACGTCTTGTGGGCGTTCCGCTAAATTCTTTTTTAGACTTTCGGTTTGGAGAGAACGGCGAGGAGTTCTGCGTTGGTCTTGAGTTTACTCATAAGCTTGAGCAGGTTCTCCATGATGCCTGTTTCCGTCTCGTTCTGGCTACCGCGTCTGAAGTTCCAGGCGGCATTCTGTTCGAGGAGCGTTAGCAAACGTTCTTCCTTGCGGGTGCCGGACTTGAACACGTCAATGGCGGGCCAGATGCGCTTTTCAGCGATGCGGCGGTCGAGCACGAGTTCCATGTTGCCGGTGCCCTTGAATTCTTCGAAAATCACTTCGTCCATGCGGCTGCCGGTTTCGATCAATGCCGTGCCGATGATGGTGAGAGAGCCGTTCTTCTGGATTTCTTCTGTGATGGAGCCGTCTTCGTTCTTGACGGTGCGGATTTTGTCCTGAATCTTACGGGCGGCACCGAAGAACTTCTTCGGGAACTGCATGGCGTTCGCATCTACACCGCCAGACAGAATTTTGCCGGAGTGCGGAATCACGACGTTGTTTGCTCGTGCAAAACGCGTGATGGAGTCCAGCAAAATCACGACATCCTTCTGGCTTTCCACGAGGCGCTTTGCCTTTTCCAGAACCATGTTTGCTACACGGGTGTGGTGCTCGGGCGGTTCGTCGAATGTCGAGGCGACGACTTCAGCCTTGATTTCAATTCCTTTATCTGCGGCTCTTTCTTTGATTTCCGTGATGATGTCGCGCATTTCGGTGACTTCTTCCGGGCGTTCGTCGATGAGGAGCGTGATGAGGATGATTTCTGGGTGGTTCTTTGCGATGGCGCGTGTCACGTTCTGCAAGAGAACCGTCTTACCGGTACGCGGAGGAGCGAGGATGATACTGCGCTGGCCCTTACCAATCGGGGAGAACAAGTCCATGATACGCGTGCTGTATTCCGTCTCGTTCCATTCGAGGTGAATTTTTTCTTCCGGGTGGATCGGGGTCAAGTATTCGAAAGCCACACGGCGGCGCATCTTGTCCGGTTCTTCGAAGTTCACGCGGTCAATGCGGCGCATGGAGAAGTACTTATCTTGTTCGCGAGGCGTGCGGACGAGGCCTTCGATTGTATCGCCAATCTTGAGGTTGAATTTACGGATAAGGTTCTGGCTCACATAGACGTCGTCGGTGCTGGTCTGGTAGTTCTGATCCGGCATGCGGAGGAAGCCGTGGCCCTGCGGAGTGACTTCGAGAACGCCTTCCGTATAAATAATGTTGCCTTCGTTCTCGAGGCTCTGCAAAATGTAGTTGAGGGACTGCTTGCGCATTCTGCGGAAGTCCACTTCTTTTTGCACGGCGAGCTCCTGAAGTTCGCTCATGGAGAGCTTGCGGAACCTGAGCCAGTTTTCCTTTGCTTTTAGAATAACTTCGGAGCCTGGTGCCGGGAGCGTTGCGGAATCATCGACAAATTCTTCTTGCTGTTGGAAGTTGCGATTGCGGTTGTTCTTATTGAATTTGTTGTTCTTGTTGAACTTGTTGAACTTGCCGTTTTGGTTGTTGAATTTGCGGTCGTCTTGACCTTCACCGTTTTGTGCCAGCGCATCGCCTTGAATTTGTGCGTTTTCGCCTTGCTGCTGGGCGTTTTGTTCGGCATTTAGATCGACTGGACCTTCTTGGATGTTGTATGATGCTGTGGATTCTGCTGCTTGAGAAACCGCTTCGCCAGCTTGTAGAATAGCTTCTCCGCTGTTTTCGCTTGTGAAGGACGCTTCTAAATCAGGTTTGATGGTGTAAGTCGGTTCACTTGTAAAAATCGTTTCTGGAATGGCATCAATGTTTGCGACTCCGAGCTGTTCTGCAAAGCGTTTTTCAGCGGCGGCGATTCCATCGACGGGTTCTCTTTTTTCCTGAAAATCTAATTCTAAATCTTGTGTTGCGTTTTCTACGATGTCTTTGTGGACTTTGTTTTTGGGTCCTGGCTTGCGGCCACGGCGCTTGGGCTGTACTGTTTCTTCTGTGTTTTCGGGAAGCTTGTCGGGCGTGCCCAAGTATTCGGGAACCGGGATGCCGGTGCTTTCAGGGTAAACGATATCGGTCAAAGATTTTTCTTGACTACTTTGTTTTGAATTTTGATTTTTAGGTGTTCTGGGCACGATTGCGTCCTATAGATGAATATTAAAAAATGAAATGAACGATGTAGTGTAAGGATAATGCGGGCTATGAGCCCCATAAATTTTATTGAGTAATTAAATTATTATGTCCCGAAATTGCGGAACGCAATAAAAGATACATAAAATTTTTAAGAAATGTGGAAAAAAACAAAATTTTTTGAAAAAAATTAAAAATATCACAAGATGACTGCTTGGAATCCTGTATGGATCCTATCGCCAACTGCTTATACAAGACATTATGGTTTCTATCGGCACTCCGTGCCTCCAGAATGACAGGCGAGGCGAGTGCAGCAAGAATGAGTACACTCATTCTTATTGCCGAGCCGATGCAGTCAAGCCTCGAAGAGAAATGACAGGTCGTCAGGATGACGCATTCTTCCTACTTCCTACCGCCTACTTCCTACTTCCTACTAATCACTATTTTGCTATATTTGAGATGTGGATTATTTAAATAGAGTATATATAGCGCTCGGAAGTAATCTTCCAAACCGATCCGCTCATTTGATGGCTGGCAGGGAAATGCTGCGTCGTATCAGTGCGGGGGGATGGATGGAAAGTCCTGTTTATGAAACGCCTCCAGTTGGACCGGCGGGGCAGGGACCTTATTTTAATCAGGTTGTGAGTTTTTGGTACGATGGCGACCCCGTAAAATTGCTTTACTATTTGAAGGGGGCTGAACTCATCCTTGGACGTAAAGATCGCGGACATTGGAATTCAAGGGAAGTGGATTTGGATTTATTGTTCTTTGGACAAGAAATTTGTGCAGGCCGTCCGAACATTCCACATCCGCAGATTTACAACCGCCAGTTCGTGCTTGTTCCGCTAAATGACATTGCCCCGGACTGGGTGGATCCGAAGACGAATAAGCCGGTGTCCGAGTTGCTTTCTGAATTGCTCTTTAAAGAAGATAAAATTCCATTCCGCGTTGTAAAAGGGGAGGATCCCTGATGCTTGCAGACAAGAATATTCATTTTATGGCTATCGAAGGAACCATCGGTGTTGGAAAAACTTCGCTTGCCCATGCAATCTGTGAACGATGGAATGCGATGTTCATCGAAGAAAACTTTGCCGAAAATCCGTTCCTCCCGAAGTTCTATGAAAACCGCTCGGCGTATGCGTTCCAGACGCAGTTGTTCTTTTTGCTTGACCGCTTTAAGCAACTTCAGAATTCGGCTTTGCAGAGTGACTTGTTTCACGATTTATTGGTGAGCGATTACACTTTTGACAAAGACCGCATTTTTGCGTCGCTGAACCTCACTGAAAACGAACTCTCGATGTACGATCAGGTTTCGAATGCGTTGAACCACGATATACGCAGGCCGGACTACATTGTTTATTTGCAGGCGAGTGTCCCCACGCTTTTAAAGCGGATCAAGGGCCGCGGTCGTGCGATGGAAAAGACGATTGACGGTAACTACTTGAGCGATTTGCAGGAACGTTACGACCACCACTTTTGGCATTATACCGATGCCCCGGTGCTCATCATCAATACGGATAATATTGATTTTGTCCATAATGAAAACCATTTGCAGTTGGTGCTCGATGCGATCGCATCTTGCCCAAGCCAAACAACATACTTTGTTCCAGAAGGTAATTAACCATGCAGATAATTAAGTCTATCGATTCCCTACGTCAAACGCTTGCTCCTCTCGCGAAAGAAGGGAAAAGAATCGGTCTCGTTCCAACGATGGGTGCTCTCCATGAAGGTCATGGCGCTCTTATCAAGGCTTCCGTGAGCGAGTGCGATGTGACGGTTGTTAGTGTGTTTTTGAACCCGATCCAGTTCGGCAAGAACGAGGATTTGGACAAGTATCCGAAGCGTCTGGAAGCGGATGCTAAGCTTGCGGAATCGATTGGCGCAGATTTCGTTTTCGCTCCGTCTGTTGAAGAAATGTACCCCGATGGCGATCCGATGACGCTTGTTCGTGATGAACAGCTCGAATCCATGTACTGCGGTGCTTACCGTCCAGGACATTTCCGTGGCGTTTTGACGGTTGTTTCTAAGTTGTTCTTGATTTCTGGTGCGAACGATGCTTTCTTTGGTGAAAAGGATTACCAGCAGGTGTTTCTCATCGAAAAGATGGTGAAGGATTTGAATTTCAATATCAAGATTCATCGCGTGAAGATTGTTCGTGAAGAAAGCGGTCTTGCCCGCTCAAGCCGTAACGAATATTTGACGGATGAAGAACGCGCTCAGGCTCTTGGCATTTATGAAGGTTTGAAGGCTGCGAAAGCTGCTTTTGAAGCGGGTGAACGCTGCGTTATGAAAATCCGCGATATCGTTGTGAAGTCGATTGTGGCTGCTCGTGGTGTGGTACAGTATGTCGAAGTTGCAAGTCAGAAGACCTTGCAAAAGTGCACCGGCGCTCTTGGCCCTGAAGACAAGTTCGTAATACTCGTTGCCGCATTCTTTGGCAAGACGCGTTTGATTGACAATATCGAGCTGAACTAATTAGGAGTTAGGTCTTAGGTCGTAGGGGTTAGGGGGATAGCGACGACACTACTTTAAAAGGGATGTGCAAAGCACATGAAATTTCTCCTAACACCTATAACCTGTCACCTATAGCCTACTTCTCCGTCGCGGTAAAGATGCCGTCCCACTTTTCGCCTGCAGCAACAGGCGGATTTTGTTTGTAGGCGAGGCAGCGTTTGATATAAACCATGCTTGGGCAGGTCTTGCTTCCGGGGTCGCGTTCGGGCAGGTGCGGCTCGAATTCCTTGCATTTTTCGAAGAAGTCGATTGCCTTGTCCCATTCCATATTGAGATAAGCGGTGCGTGCTTGTGTCCAAAGTGCTGTGAGTTTGTTCAATGTATCAGCATTTTCATCGGTTGCATAAGCGAGGAATTCAAACGTTTCCACTGGTTCTTCTTTACCGACAACGCGGATGATGTCGAGTGAACGGTAAATGTATTGGTCGCTGATGCCTTGAGCAACAAGTTGGTCAATCGTATTCTTGCAAACGTGAATGTATGCACCGTATTGCTTGGCCGCACTTTCAAGACGTGCGGCAAGGTTCACTTCGTCACCCATCATGGTGTAGTTTTTACGCATGGTCGAACCCATGTTTCCGGTAACGATGTGGCCGGTGTTGATGCCGATTCTCATGTGCATATCATGGACGACCTTGGGCCATTTGTCGCCTTCGCTGAGCCATTTCTTACGGAGTCTCAAAAGTTCGCTTTGCATGTCAAGGGCGGAGTTGCATGCGCGTCTTGCGTGGTCGTCGAATTTCATCGGGGCTCCGAAGAATGCGATGATAGCGTCACCTTCGTACTTGTCGAGCGTTCCTTTGTTCTTGGTCGTCAAAACATCGGTCATGGCGCTTAGGTATTCATTCAAAAGTTCGACGAGCTTGCTTGCACTTCCGATTTTTTCAGAGAAAGTCGAAAATCCTTGAATGTCGGTAAAGTAAGCGGTAATCACGGATTCTTCGCCACCGAGTTGCGGAGTGATGCCGTCGGCCACCAATTCGTCAATCAGTTCCGGAGAAATATACTGCTTGAATGAACTTGTAATGAATTTCTTTTCTTTGTTTTCGAAGTAGGCTTGCACCACCATCGCTAAAATGTTTGTGAGAATGATGGCGAGCAACTGCTTGAATACGCCTATGTAAAGGTTGTGCTCGAAATATGTGTAGGCTACAATGATATAGCCTATAGCAGCGAGTAGCATGAATAAAAACGACCATAAACTTTTGGAGTAAAGTCCAATGAACGTAAAGAGCAGAGCGAGTAAAATGACAATGATTTGTTGGTATTTTTCTTCAAGAACTTTCATGTAGTCGTCTTCGAGAATGTTCTTGATAATGCTTGCGTGGACGAGAATGGCCGGGATGTTTTCTTCGTGTGGGCCGTTCACAATATCGAAAAGTGCAGACACGGAGGAACCAAGAATAATTGTCTTGCCGGCGTATTGGTCGAGGTTGGTGGAATCTTTGTATATGTCATAATAAGAAACATGCTTGAACGCCTTCGTTTCGGGTGTAACGAAATTAAATCTTCCTTTGTAATTAATAAGAAAACGCCCTTTATTGTCAATGGGAATTTTTTTATAAGGACCGAAACGCATCTCTTGACCAGGCTCTAACTTGCTGATTTGCGTGTCCGTTGCCTTTAGAATATCTTTTAAGATTTGATCTGTAAAGAACTTGATGGAGGCACTCCATTTGTCTTTTTCAAGGTTGTAGCTGATATCTAGGTAGCGGGAAATGTACTTGTGTTCGCCCTTCTTGATGTCTTGATAGGTGTTTTCGAAAAAGTGTATGGTGCTAAGTATGTTTGGCGTGATGGAAATTTCTTCGTCATCTTCATCGGTGATGATATATACGCCTTCGTCATCCTCGCTTTTGCTGAGGGTGTAACTATCTCCCAATTTGATTTTTTCTTCGTCTTCGAGTTTATAGAAAATGCTGTCCGAAGTTTTTCGCAGTAAGCTTGAAAGTTCGGCGTTCAAGTGCTGGTCTTCGTCAAGAAGGTAATCAAAGACGATGTCTCCGTCGTTGTTTCTCCTTGCGGATATTTTAGAAGTCGTTTCGACTTGGCTTGCTTTTTTGCCGCTTGCTTTTATGTTTTTCATTTTGTCGCGTAAAGCGACAAACATGGGGTAGGTGAAATTCGGATATGTAGTGTGGTAATCGCCAGCGGAATCGCGGTAGATGCCGAACGGTTTCCCGACATCTATATATTCACCCATTTTGATCTTTACATCTTTAGGATCCTTATGGAATAGGTGTAAAATGGTCATGAGCGAAAGAGTCGAATAAATACGTTGAGGCGCAAGTAAGTCCTTGACAAACGGAAATTTGTACAACATGATGATACGGCGAATGACACCATCCTTGTCTGGATAGGCATTTACGGCACCGAGTCGTGCTCCTGCATGGGCGAGTTCCGGGAAGACGTTGTCGAGCAATTGTCGATATTCGATGTCTTGAGGTTTGTCTGCCTGGTTGAGCTGGAACGTTGATGCAAAGCCGAGTTCTTTGGCTCGGTCCCAGGTACTTAGCGGATACCAGTCACTTTTATGCTTGTAGTTCGTGGAGTCGCTCATAAGGTAGCTGACGATGCTAATGTTGGATTTTTTTGTTGCCTCGACAAGCATGGAATCGTAATTGTAGAAAGAGCGAATTTGTGAAAAATTATCGGTGACGATGGAGTCTGTACGGCTTGTATCCGGGTGAAGTTCGGAAAGAATAGTATTGCATTGGTCTGCCTTGCGTTTTCCAAAGTCCGCGTTCTTGAAGAGAATATCGAACGATATAGCGGCTGCTCCGCCTTCACTCAGGTTTTCGATGACTTTTGCGTGGATGGATCTGTCCCATTCGTAATAGTTTCCCAGTTTTTCTAGCGATTTTTCGTCGATATCGCCAATGAGAATGTTCGGATCGTTGTATTGCTCCATTTCCATGACGACACCGTCTTTAACGCCGGTTGTATCTACGACTTCGGTAATTCTTTTAAAGAACTGGTCATAGAAAAGATTTTCCATAGATTCAGCGGCGGTCAAATTTTGTTGTTCCATGTTCCATTCTTTTTGGAAGTTGCCGAAATTAAGAATGAACGTAACCGCAATCGCCGAAAGAGATAACGCGATGATTAATTTTTTAAGATTTTTTGATTTTTTTTGAGCCATGATTGGAAAAAAATAATAATTGAGGAAACAGTGTCATTTTTTGTGTTAAAATTAAGGCCTTGAAAAACTATATTTAAGAAAGAAATTAGAGGAGCGTGTTTTTGGCTGTTCAAAAGAAAAAAACTGTAAAGAAATCGAAAAAGCCCAAAGTTGAACCGAAACAGGAAATCCAGCAACCGGATTCGTATTTTATAACGATGCTGGTGGGGTATTTGGTGTTGCTTGCCGGAATTGTCCTTTTGCTTGGTTGCGTGACAATTTCGATTGCGGGCGAGAAGGAAAATTGGCTTGGACCGGCTTTGGGAGGTGCATTCCCGAGTTTCATGACGTTCTTGTTTGGGCGAGTGTCGGTGGTCGTATTTACGGCTTCGCTTGTCCTTTGGGGACTTTTTATTGCCGTGGCTTCATTACGAACTAAGCTCTTGCGCTTTGCTGTGGGGCTGAGCTTGTTGGCTGTTAATTTATCGTTCCTTTTGTCGCTCAAGAATTTTGGCGTGAAAAGCGTTTCGAACGACGCTCTTTCGATGAGCGGTGGCGTATTGGGCGAGTTCTTTTTGCAGAATTTGGCGATTCCCGTGTTTGGGAAAGTTTCGTGCGTGGCTCCATTGATTTTGCTGGTGGGGGCTCTCGGTTTGATTCTCGTGCTTTCTTTTGGCGTGCGTCCGAGGCATTTCAGGTTCGTGGCGCAGACGATGCGTTATTTGACTAGTGTTTTTGGCCAGCGCCGTTCGATGGCTCCGATTGAAGTGGAAACTGTTGATTTCCCGGAAGTGAAGCCTGAAAAGAAATCTGCGGAGAAAAAGCAACTTCGCCGTGGAGTCGTGATGGAAGACGAGACGATGATATTCGTCCCTGATGATGTGAAAACTCGCAGACGCGGGAAAGTGGAACCGTTCAATGGCCGCCATAACTGGTTGACGGACGATTTGAATTCGTCGGAGATGCAGACGCAAGTTGCTGGCGCGAACGGACTAGGGAATGTGCAGGGGATGCCTGCGAATGCTGCTCACGTTCCGCAGTTGGCGAATGCTCCTGTTGCGGATCCGCGTGATATGCAGCGGACGATGGGCGATGCGACTTTGGGCAATGGTGTTTACGAAGATCCGGAAATTTTGGGTTTGGAAGAAGAACTTCGTTTGAACGAACGCCACATGAATGCATTGCAAATTCTTGAAATCAAGGAACGTATCAGTGCGCTCCGTCGTGCACGCGACTTGATTGATTGGGAAAAAGGGCATAAGGGCCGTATGCAGGTGAAAGGCGATGTGCGCCGTACTGCGGGGTCTGAAACAGTGGATGTTGCTGGTGATGCGGGGGTGGCCGCACGTCGCACGTCGGAGAGGACTGTTGTTGAAAAAAGGATGCCGAAGTCGGCGAAAAAAGTGGCTGCTGCGGCGAAGAATGCTCCGGCAAATGAAGCGAATATTGCCAATGGCGAACTTCAAGATACTGTTCCGATGCGGGGCGCTGCAAATTCGTTTGATGCGACAATGCGTGCTGATGAGGCCTCTTTGCGCGGGCCGCTTGATGCGGATGCGACTCGCGTGGTTCGCGATGCAACGCTTTTGGATTCCGTCGAAGAACGTGCGGCAATACATGCCGAAGAACTTTTGGGCGGTGACGGTGCTTACGTGGAAGATTTTCCGGGGAGTCCTGCTGTCGAAGATGACGAAACGTTTGCGCCTGTGGTCGTGACTGCGGATGAAGTTGGCGAGGAGCCTGAATTTGATGAACCTGTTCCGAGTTCTCGTGGGGCTGGCGGTCGTGCATCTGCAAAGCCTATCGCAAAACCGGCGGCTGCGTCCCATTCTGCTCCGATTCCTTCGGCTCCGGCAGCTTCTTTCGACAAGTACAAAATTCCTGAAATTGCAAAAATTCTTGATACGCACGAGACGCAGACGGCGGACTATACCGAAGAGGAATTGAACGCCATCGGCAAGATGCTTGAAGAAAAACTCGAAAACTTCAAAGTCAAGGGCCGCGTGATCGGTTGCGAAACGGGTCCGATGATTACCCGTTTTGAAGTGGAACCGGGACCGGGTGTGAAGGTGAGCCGTTTCTCGGCTTTGCAGGAAGATTTGGCGCTCCCGCTGAAGGTGACTTCGATTCGTATTTTGGCGCCGATTCCAGGCAAGGCGGCGGTGGGCGTTGAAATTCCGAATCGCAAGTTCCAGACGGTGTATTGCCGCGATGTGTTCATGAGTGAAAAGTTCAAGCCTGCTCCTGACAAGATTCTCGTGGCGCTCGGCAAGGATATTACGGGCGAATCTTTTACGATGGATTTGGCGAAAGCTCCGCATTTGCTCATTGCTGGTCAGACGGGGTCTGGTAAGTCTGTTTGCATTAACGCCCTCATGGCGAGCATGCTCTTGAGCAAGACTCCGGACGAACTCCGCATGATTCTTGTCGATCCGAAGGCGGTGGAACTCAAGATGTACGAGAACATCCCGCACTTGTTGGCTCCTGTCATCACGAAGCCTGAAATTGCGATTCAGGCGTTGCAGTGGCTTTGCTATGAGATGGATCGCAGGACTGAAGTGCTTGCGACTGCGAAGGTGCGTAACATCGGAGGCTTTAACGCGAAGTTCGAAGCGGGTGAACTCCCCGAAGACGTTCCGGAAGAAGATCGCGGCCACCGCATGGCGTTTATCGTCGTGATTATCGACGAAATGGCGGACCTCATGATGGTTGCCGGCAAGGAAATTGAAAAGTCCGTAGCTCGTTTGGCGGCAAAGGCTCGTGCTGTGGGCATCCATTTGGTGCTCGCCACGCAGCGTCCGTCCGTGAAGGTCATTACGGGTATCATCAAGGCGAACTTGCCGACGCGTATCAGCTTCAAGGTGGCATCGCAGATTGACGCTCGCACGGTGATGGACCATGCTGGTGCTGAAAAACTTCTCGGGCGTGGCGACATGCTGTACAAGGCTGTAAACGACCCGGATCCGGTGCGTGTGCACGGTGCGTTCTTGAGCGACGAAGAAGCCGAACGCTTGGCTGATGCTTGCTCCGACCAGAACGTGTTCTACCCACAGGTGGAATCGTTCGACGTTTCGGGCGGCGAAGAAGGCGATGAAGAAGGCGGTGGATCTCTCAAAAACGAAAAACTCGACAAGTTGCTTTTTGAAGTCGCGCAATGGGCGATTAGCGTGAACGGTCTTTCGACTTCGGCAGTGCAGCGTCACTTTAGCGTAGGCTACAGCCGTGCCGGAAAAATTGTGGACCAACTGTATGGCCTTGGTGTGTGTGGCCCGAGCAAGGGCAACTCCAAGCCGCGTGCCATGCTTGTCGGGATGGACGAACTCATGCAACTCGAACGTTCTGGGCGATTTGGGTAAGTTTATTTGATACTATACTAAAAGGTTTTTGACCTCAATATGCTATCAGTAAAACTGTGGGTATAGGGTTTATTCGTTTTTATTTTATTTCGGCAGCTTTTTACCACATCTTTGTAATAATATTGTTTATATTTTCGTAGTAATATTGTAAAGGTGTGTGCTGAAGTGTATGTGTTTTTATCAGAACAGTTTTATTGAGGAGCTTTCAACCCCTTGCTACATCGTTAACACTGATGTACTTGCCGAAAATTTTCGGAACATACGGGCAAAAGCAGACCAAACAGGCCTTTCTCTTTTGCTAGCCATGAAAGGTTTTCCCTTTGCAAAATCGTTCCCCTTTATCAAACCCTATGTTGACGGAGTTTCCGCGTCTGGGCTTTTTGAGGCAAAGTTGGGGTCAAAGCTCGGAAAAAAAGTTCACGTCCATACTCCGGCATACAAAAAAGAAGATGCGGAAGAAATTGCAGCCCATTGCTCTCACATTGTCTTAAACTCACCTCATCAGCTAGAGCTCTTTAGTCACGTCGCTACTGGTAAAAACGAGTTTGCCCTCCGCTTGAATCCCGAGGTTTCTATCGTAGAAGAATCGGTTTACAATCCATGCGCCCCGTATTCCCGTTTTGGCCTTACAAAAGAAATGCTTTCGGCTGTAGATGGTCGCTTTTTTGACAAAATTTCTGGCTTTCACATTCACGCCTTGTGCGGATCTTCCTCAAAAGATTTTAACAATTTGATTTCTGCCGTTCTGGATAAATTTTCTGACTACCTTCCTTCTGTATCCTGGATAAATCTTGGAGGAGGACAGGCTCTTCTCGAAGACGATTTTGATTTTGCTGACTTCGCCGAAAATCTGGACATTCTGCATTCAAAGTATCACTTAAAAACCTACATTGAACCCTGCGAGTATTTGGTGATGGATGCGGGCTTTCTTCTGACCACTGTTTTGGACGTGGTGCATAATGGAAAGGACATCGCCATTTTGGACAGTTCTATTTCGTGCCATGCCTTGGATGTCCTTAAAAATTACTATCAGCTGCCCGTAATTTATCCACAGGCTGGGGAAAAGGGCTATTCCTATCTGCTTGCAGGAAACAGCTGTCTTTCTGGCGATGTATTTGGCGAGTACTCTTTTTCTGCCCCCTTAAAGCCGGGTGACAAAATCGTCTTTGGTGACATGGGTTCTTATTCCTTTGCACAGATGAATTATTTCAACGGCATCAATTATCCTGATATCTGTTTTTACAGCGAAAAAAACGGATTCCAGCAGATAAAATCCTTCGATTACATGAACTACGAGGCTCTCTATGACTGATTATGAAATTGAAATGGAATTGGAAGCTGCTTTAGAAGCATTACCAAAAGAAAATCCGCCGGTAAATCTTTCCGACTGGAATTCTGGTTCTGACTATAAGGAAAAGCTTGCATCAGTTGTAAAGCTTGGTAAAAAGTCTGACTTGTTTGATTATCAGTATTTCTTTCCTGACTGCATAAAAAAAGACCTTGCCCATAAATTGGGATTTTCTGATGAAGCTTACGAAAATTCTTTTTTTGCGCCTGTATCTCAAAGCACTCTTTCTATCGTAACGCTCGCTATATTCTTAAAAAAGCATAATCAAAAGGTGGGGATTGTAGAGCCGGTTTATTTTTCTGTACAAAGTTGCGTTGATGACATTGGCATACCTTATCGCCTTTTTAGCGATTACATGGAAAACATAAACAGTACTTTTGATGTAGAAGAACTCCTACAGTCTGACTGTATTGCATTTTGGTTTACGTCTCCGGTCAACTCTTGCAGCATTTATTTTAAGGAGCGCGTTACAAAAGGAATTCAAAAACTCCTGGATGCAGGTAAAATAGTCATCTTAGATGAATCCCTATGCGTAAACGGATATGAACTTTCAAGAGTTTTTGGAGTTCAGGAAAATCTCCTCTACATTTATAGCCCTCATAAGGCTTTGGGACTCCAAGGAATAAAATTCTCTTACGTTGTGTGTCATACAAAATACTATGATGACATCAACAACCTTGAAGATATCTACGGAGGCTCCTTGTGCTATTCCTGCCAGGAAGGAGCAAGACATTTTGTTTCAAAGAATTTCGACGACTGCCGGGATGTTTACACAGCCTTTTGGCAGGATAACTTTCTGAAGGTGAAAAACATTGTAAAAAACTATGATTTTGCCCGAATCTCGCCGGAAACCTTTGGCCACTATGCCATGATTTTTATCCGTTGCGCTGTAGACGATGCATCCTTTGTAGAGGCGATGAAACGCCTGATGAAGGAAAAAGGCTATTTTGTCTATCCCGGCATTTTGCAGGGCTTTGACCCAGAAAAGTGTTTTTGTTTTCGAATAAATATGCTTTTAAATAGCAATGATATTGAAAACGGGCTGAAGGCTGTCCTTGAATACATAAAAAATACCGAGAAGTAATCAGGGAACATAAATATGATTGATTATTTGCAGAAATTTAAAGAAACCGTTGCTGCTTACCCTGAACGTGTAGCTGTTTTAGATAAAGACGGTGATCGCAGCACTACATACAAAAAACTTGATGAACTTTCAAGCCGTGTAGCAGCTTTCTTAAAAAGCAAAGGTTTTCAAAAAGAAGACTTGATTGCCATACATCTTGAAAAATCCATGGAATATATTGCCGTGGAATTAGGCGTGATGAAAGCGGGAATTGCCTATGTGCCGCTTTCTGACAGCATGGGGCAGGAAAGAATTGAGCATGTATTAAAAGATTCTGGTGCAAAACTTGTTTTTGATGCGGACACATTGGAAAAAGCTATGGAAGCCGAGCCTCTCAGCACTGAAGCTTGGGCGGATTCTGACGAGCACGATCTTGCCTTCGTCATCTATACATCCGGAAGCACCGGAACGCCGAAGGGAGTTGTAGAAGAATATGGTGCGTATAGATTTATCACTACAGGAACTGCATTGCCTGTACTCTCACCGTACCATAAAGAAGATGATGATTTACGATTTGCAAATGTGGCACCGGTAACTTTTTCCGCCTTCAATATTATCTCATTTAGTGTGCTGTATTTTCAAGGAACAGTCTGCCTTGTTTCAGAACCCCTGCTGAAAAATCCTGCGCTTTACATGCAGTATCTGGTCAAAAACAGAATTGAAATCATGTTTTTAACAGCATCTCTCGTAAATACATTTTCAGAAGCACCAAATCTCTCGCTTAAAGCAATTGCCCTTTCTTCCGAGCGGGTAAGCAATGTTTTCTCAAAGTCCTTTGACATATTGAATCTTTATTGCAATACGGAACTTATGTCTACGGCCTGTCTTTTTAAACTCGACAAATCCTATCCCAACACACCCATTGGGAAAGGCTGTACATACACGGATATGCTTTTGCTCGATGACGGTAAAGTTTCGGGAAAAGAAGGGGAAATCTGTCTGTATCTGCCTTATTTCCGCGGCTACCTGAACCAAAAGGAAGAGACAGAGAAGGCTTTTGTCTCGATTGGCGGGAAAAAGTTCTTCTGCACGAGGGACGTTGCACGCCGCGGAGAAGACGGACTTCTGTATGTGCTGGGTCGGGCAGACGATATGGTAAAGATTAACGGAAACCGGGTGGAACCAGCCGAAGTAGAGACAGTACTGAAAAAAGTTCTGGAAACAAAAATGGTTGCTGTAAAAGCCTTTGAAAAAAAGGGAAAATATTATCTCTGCGCCTATTATCAGAAAGAATACTCTATTCCTGTGGAAACCATCCGCGCCTCGCTAAAGCCCTTGCTCCCCGCCTATATGATCCCCTCATTTTTTGTGCAGATGAAAAAGATTCCCCTGAATACAAACGGAAAAATCGACAGGAAAAATCTACTCATCCCGAATTTTGTTTCTCAAAATACATATGTTGCACCTCGGACAGAATGTGAAAAAATACTCTGCGATGCATTCAAGGAAGCCCTTGAGGACTTTGAGGAAATTGAAAAAATCGGCATTGACGATGACTTCTTTTTAATGGGAGGCGACAGCGTAAGTGCCATGGAGCTTATGCTTGCTTGTGAGGAGTTAAAGTTGACCGTGCCGCTTATTTATGAAAAACGTACTGTTCGAGCCATTGCCGAGACTGTGGATAAGGCAAATCTTTCAGGCTCAGAATCACCGGAAAAAGAGACTCCTGAAGAAAAACTCCCCCTTATCCTTTCTCAAAAGGAGGTGCTTGATTATGAAGCTTGTCTCCCAGACACCATCGTAGACAATGTTCCCTTGTATTTGACTTTACGTTCGGATCTTGACGAAAAAAAACTCTATCAAGCTCTGAAAAAAGTGATTGAGGCGCACCCGGCCTTACGCACCGTGATTGAAAAGGACAGGGAACAAGGCTATGTGCAGTATCAAAAACAGAATATTGACGATGCAATAAGCGTAGAGGCTATGTCAGAAAAAGAACTTGACGCTATCGTCGAAAACTTTGGAGAAATCTTCCCTCTTGATGGAAGCCCACTTTTCAGATGCCGCATCATCAGAACAGAAAAACGGCTTGTTCTTCTTTTAGAAGTTCATCACGCTATTGCAGACGGACTTTCCCTGCATATTTTCGCTTCCGATATAGAAAAGGCTTATCGAGGCGAAGTTCTTACAAAAGACTGCTACAATGAGTTTATAAAAGAAATCTTCGCAGCCGAAAAAGATACATCCCTGCTTTCATTGACTGCAAACCAAAATTCCACACTCACTTTATCAAATGGCAAAATCTGTTATTGTGCGCCAAAGCATGATTTTGAAAAAGAAGATAAGGCCGCTTGTCAAGAAATAGCAATCCCTTGTACAAAAAAAATAAGAGATTTTTGTTTCTCGCATTCCGTCAGCCAGAACGATTTTTATCTCTTTGCTGCGGCTCTTTCCCTTGCCCTTTACAATGACTGTGAACAAGTTGCTTTTGACTGGATTTGGAATGGTAGAGATTCTGCAAAATATGCAGATACCATTGGTTATTTCTTGAAGGAATGTTTTATTGCGCTGGAACTTCCTCAAAGTACCCCCGTTCTTGACGCTCTTATAACTTGCAAAAATAAAATTTTACAATCCCTTTCCAGTGCAAATGACATGTCCCAAAAGAGGGTTCTGCCAGATGAAAATAAAATCTGCTTTATTTTTCAGGGTGAAATGTACGTTCCGAACACCCACGGCTTTGTCACTTCTGCCAAATGGATTGAAAATTCGGATAGGGCTGCAGAAAGCATCATGGACATCGAGGTTAAGGTAGATGATGGAAAAACCGAAGTTTCTTTTGACTACGACGGCGGAAAATACAAGAGCGAAAGTATCGCGACTTTTTCGAAAGTATTTGTCTTTTGCTGCCAGATGATTTTAAAAGTAGACGAAAACGCCGGGCTTACGATTGGGGAACTGAAAAAGCAATGGCAAAAAATATAACTTTTGAGAGAGTAAGGAGTCTATATGGAAATTAAGTCTAATTTGAATGGTGAAGAATTGACGGTGGAACTTTCGGGGGAGCTGAATGCAATGACGGCTCCACAGCTTTCGACATTCCTCGCTCCGCATCTTGAAAATATAAAATCCCTTATTTTTGACTTTAAGGAATGTGATTTTGTTTCGTCGGCAGGGATCCGCGTGCTGCTCTCTTCGTTTAAGACGTTAAAAAAGAACCAGGGCGATATGCGACTTGAAAATGTGGGCCCCAATTTTAAGGAAGTTCTCGAAGCAACCGGATTGGATGTTGCGTTCGGAATTTTGTAGCGACTTCTATGTTCAAGACATTCCTTTCAAGAAAATTCTTTTCCCTCTTACTATCGAGTTCGATTAGCATTCTCGTTATTTCGGTACTTGCTCTTTCGGATTCGGTGATTGCGGGTGTGATGCTTGGCGAAGATGCCGTTATGGCCATTTGCCTTGTTGTCCCCGCCTATTCTTTGGCTGGCTTTGGTGCTTGTGTGGTTGCTTTGGGGATTCCAATCCTCTATAATCGGGCCATGGGGGAGTTTAATAAGGAAAAGGCGGATCGTTGTTTTGCGTTTGGACTCTTTATGGCTGTGGTGATGGGATTAATCCTGTATACCGTTTTTATGCTGTTTGGGGATGCCTATCTTCGTTTCTATGAGCCTTCTACAAGCGTTTTCAATGCGGCAAAGGATTATTTCTTTTGGTATAAGTACACAATCTTGTTGTTGCCTATTATGACGTTAATGGACGAAATGGTCCTTGCCGACGGCGATGAAACTTTGTCGATGGTTTCAGGGATTGTTCAGATTGTCGGAAACATCGTCTGCTCGATTGTTCTTGCAAAATTTGTAGGTGTTGAGGGGATTGGGTTTGGCTCGTTTTTTGGCACTGCTGCTGCGGTACTCGTTACATTTGCCCATTTCCTCCGTAAAGGCAATTCCTTGAAACTTGGCTTTTTCTTTTCGTTCAAATGGCTTGTCGATGTCGTGAAGTATAGTGCAATTGATGCGGGTACATATCTCTTTTTGGCTTGTTTCACCGTTGCAATGAACCGTTTTATCACCTTCGCCTATGGTCCCGAAATGCTTGTACTTGGAGCCGTTATCCTTTTTGTTAAAGAGGTTCAAATTGTGTTTGATGGCGTAGGGGAGGCGTTTACTCCGTTAATGAATATCTATCTAGGCGAAGAATCTTATGATGCTGTCAAAAAATGTTATAACCTTTCTTTGAAAACCGCTGTTGTTGAAGGCCTGGCTTTGACGTTGTTGATGATTCTTGTTGCTCCTTTTATTGTTGAACTTTATGATATTTCTGATCCGGCGGTTTATTCTTATGCGGTTCTTGGTGTTCGAATCGAAGTGTTTGGACTTGTGTTCTTGAGTTTGCTGTATCTGTTGAGTTCTTACTATTTGCTCATTGACAAGATTAAGCTTGGTTTTGTGATGAGTGCTCTCCGTGATGTACTTGTGGTGACCCCTGTCTGTGTAGTTTTGGGGTATTTCTTTGGTATATATGGAATGTTTGCCGGAGTTGCTATTGGCCCTGCATTGACCTACGTGATTACGGTCTTGTACATCCGCTTCCGGTATGGAAAAGATAATTACCCTTTATTGCTTTCGGAAAAGTTAAAGGGTTTTAAACATAAATTTTATGAGTTTAAACTAAATCCGGAGTCGATTGTTGGGACTCAGCATCAAGTAGAAAAATTCCTTGTAGAAAATAATATTGAACAGAAAACCATTTCGAAAGCGAAGTTGCTTATAGAAGACCTTTATATGCTCATTTATGAAAAAAATGGCGTGGATAAAGCCGTTTATGCGGAATGTACTGTCATTATTCGAGAAACGGACGTGCAGATTATTACTAAGGATGATGGTGTTCTGTTTGATTTGTCCAGTGAAGATGTTATCGCGGGTTCGATTATTGAATTTATGGTTTCTGGCTACATGGAGAAATTGAAGGAAAACAAGAAATACCTGACGACTATGAGCTATAACCGTAATACATTCAGGATTAAATACGAGGGATAAATATGATTGCAGATAATGTAACCGAGACCCTTTTTATCGAAATATCGCTCTTTTCAGTGCTGTTGCTTGTTTTTATGCTGTATAACAATATTGTATTGTATAAAATAAGCTTGAAGGATAAGCTATCTGTTGTCCTTTTATCGTCTATTGTACTTGCGGTTTTTGATGGAATTTGGCATTTTGTCGATGGGAATGTTGAACTTAGGCTGTTGAATTATGCCTGTGGCTATGTTTTTGCGATCAGTTTCGTTTTTGCTACATCGATGTTTGCGTGGTTCAGCCTAGAACGTTTTGAATTGACTTTAAGTTCAAAAAAAATGTATGCCCTACTTTTTGTAGCCCCTACTATTCTTACCGTGTTTTTGTGTCTTTCGACTCCATGGACTGCTTTAATATATTCTCTTGATGAAAGTTGTAGTATTCAGTACATGGACTTGTTTGAATATTTTCTTGCTCCTGTATGTTTTCTTTATATGGGTTCTTCGATTTTTCTTGCAATCTATTACGTAATAATGCATCGTGAAAAGAAAAAAGAAAAGGTTGCTTATGCAAGGAATTTGCTGATATTTGCTGTAATAGGTGTGGGGGTACAATTATTGCAGGGTTATATCCTTGAAATTGATGAGAATTATGTGGTGACGAGTCTTTCCTGGGCAATAGGTTTTGTGTTCTTTACGACAAACGTGAATACGGATAGGTTTGTAAAAAGCCGTGAAAAAATGGCTGCGGTGGAGTCCGATTTACAGTTGGCCGCAAATATCCAGTCGGGTGCGCTCCCTACGGTGGTGCATGCGTTCTCGAAGCATCCCGAACTCAATGTTTTTGCATCAATGACCACGGCAAAAGAAGTGGGCGGCGACTTTTACGATTTCTTTGAAATAGATGATTCGCATATTTGCTTTGTGATTGCTGATGTCTCGGGCAAGGGCGTTCCTGCAGCTCTTTTTATGATGGTTGTGAAAACGATGATTCGAGACCACGCGTCCATGAAGCTTTCCACGGCAGAGATTTTTAATGACGTGAATCGCCTTTTGTGCGAAAACAATGCTGAAGAAATGTTTGCGACAGCCTGGATTGGTATTCTCGATACTAACACCAGGATTATGAAATGTACCAATGCGGGGCATAATGCCGTATGCTTTGCCAAAAAAGACGGCTCGTTCGAGTTCCTGCGGCAACGCCATGGGGTGTTCCTTGCCGGGTTTGACTCTACGCAATATAAGGAAGCTGACATCCAGTTTGAAAGCGGTGATTGTTTGTTCCTTTATACGGATGGACTCACCGAGGCTCACAATGTTTCCGCTGAACTTTACGGTGAAGAACGACTTTTGAAAAAATTAAATTCCATCGAAATTCGCGGCGGTGAAAAATTCTTGAGGGAAATCTCGGATGACGTGAATGTATTCTCTGAAGGAACAGATCCCTTTGATGACCTTACAATGATGGTTATCAGGGTTGACTAGAACAAATGCTTCCACTGGATGCCTAACGTGTAGAAAATCCATTCCCTGCCGCTGTAGGTCATGAGGGGCTCGTATTCGTCGTCTTTGTATTTTTCATGAAAGCTTCGGCGTGAGCGAAAATCTAAAAGTATATAGAACTTGTCTGTCTTGCTGAACGTGATTTCTGCTGTAGGCCAGATGTCGATGGTCATAAAGTCGCCTTTGTAGTTTGACGAATAGTCGCCGAAATCACTGGATTGGAAATTGCCCCAAAGCGTAGCGCCCACGCCAATCAGCGAGAGCTTCAGTGGCATTTGGTATCCTAAAAGATATTCCTGTTCATAGACCCAGCCGCTCGCAAGACCTTTGGATGCCTGCCAAAGCCAGACCTCTTTATCGGTTCCAGTTATGTTTTGGTATCCCGCTTTGAAAGTGGCGGTGGCGACGACATGGTGCCAGTCGCCTTCCCAAAGAGCCGCCAAGTCAAACATGAGGCATGCGCTTGCCCAACCGTACAAGTACCAGTGCGCAAATGGAGTCAAGTCTCTGTAAGCGGGTTTGGATTCGTTGAACTCCGCCATTCCTTGGAATAAGTCGCCGATGTTCCAGCCTGTACCTGCCGTACCGCCAATGGCGAACTCTAAAAATGCAATGGGGGAGAGTGTCACTGAGGCGACTGGCGCTATCGTCACAGGTGAAATTTCTAAACCGATGTTGAATGTCACATGGTTTTCTGCAGTGAATTCATCGGAACCGCGTAAAAAGGGGAGCGTGTAGGCGGCATCGAATTCAACGATTCCTTCTACACCGTTATAAGCTCCGCTCACTCCTGAAAAATGGCTAGAACCCGATTTGTGGTCTGTTTTGGGATAATACGCCGCCGATGTAGTCGCTGAAAGCTCCCATGGCGACTTTTCCTGGGATGTTTTTTCTAAAGCGGAGTTTTCTTCTGCAAAGAGCGTGCTGCTAAGTGCAATAAAGATGAGTATAAATTTCTTTTTCATAAAAAACCTCCACAAAAAAACATGGAATCCGTTTTAGAACGAAATTTTTCCTTTGAACGTAATGCTGCTGAAGTTGCGGTAGTCGCCGAACAATCCTTTCTTGTGGTCAATACCTCCATAGTATAAGTCGCCTATAGCACTTAAAGTAATGGCGTCGTTTAGTTTGTAATCGATTTCAAGTTCTGCTGCGCTAGAAAATGCACGCAAATCAAGTGCACCCGAAGCCATGAGCGTTAACGTTTCGTTCAAGAGCGTTTTTTCGACACTCAATGTTGCCTGGTGTTCAAAGCTTTTGCGGTCAATCGCATTGTCGTGGTCGAATACAATGTCTGCAACATATTGAGCGGTTATAGTCCAGCCGCTTGGAGTCCAGTCTAGCCCTGCTAGGCTTATGAGCTGGTGTTTTTGCAAACTGGATTTCACGTTTTTTCCGCTGAATTGGCGTTGCATTTGATATTTCGCCGTCGTTTGAAAATGCCGTTTCGGGAAGTACGCTTCTTCAAGACGGATGACGAATTCGCCTACGGGAATGGCGGCATCGAGGCCAATCATCATCATGCGTTTGTACTTGCCGGAAATATCAATTTCAAAGATGTCATCGTAAATACTTGAGTTGTCTTTGGCATCCGCAGAATTGTATATGACCATGTTGGGTCTGTATTTGAAGAATGGAGTATCGTCCCAGCCGTAAAAGTAATACAGCGACACGTCTGCAAAAGTGGTGTAGGCACTCGCCCTGAATGCATATTCGCTGTTGGAAACATGTTTTTTAGGGTGTTCTAAATCGCGGTAGTCCTCCGGTGCGTAAATTCTAATCCCATCTACGTTTGCAGGGAAAACTTTTGCTTTGAGCGGGTTGCCTTTTGCAAGCGGCAGAATGCTAGGCGTGAAGAACGGAATATAATACACGTCCGCTTGAATTTTTTCAGTCAAAAGCGAAAGACGCACGGCATCAATCCCAAGTCTAGATTCATTGTAATCGCTTGCGACAAAGCTGGCTTCGTCTTTAGGACAAATGACATCTGTTATTTGGATGTCGTCTGCTTTGCCCCACGAGACAATTTGACGACCGACTCTGAGGGCGAGCATTTCGCCTTTCCAGTCGATGTAAGCTTCTTTCAGCTTGAGTGCAAACGAACCATCGTCAGAGACAAGTGCGGAATATCCATTTGCGGATTGGCTCCCCAGTGCATCGTGAATGATTTGTGCGTTCACGACAACCGAAGCTTCGTCAAGATAAGATTTTATGGTGCCGTCAAAAATGGTCTGGCCTAGCAAAAAGTCGCCCTTGTTTTCGTGTGTATGCGGCAAACCGACTCCCATTTGAGATGAAAGGTTCCCCGAAAAATTGAGTTCTTGAGCGAATGATGGTAATGCGAAGGTTGCACCCAACGTAAAGCATGCTAAGATGAATGAATGTGATTTCATACGTCCTCCTTTTCTTTACCGAATGGTTTGACCACATTTAACAATGCCGGGGAAATGGTGTAATCCGCAAGCAGGGCACCGGCAAGGCCGAAAATGACTAAAACTCCAACGATGAACAAGAAGCGCATGGGGCTAAACAGGTAAACCGTGAACATGGCGCAAAGAATCAATGTTGTAAGGAACATGGACTTGCCGATTTCGCGGAAACAAGATTCCATCGCTTTACTGTAAGTTCCGTACTTCTCAAGTCCCATTTTAAGGTGCGTCGTCAGGTGGATGGTGTCATCGACGGCGATGCCTAGAATCATGGGCATTACAGTCACGGTACCAAAGTCAAGAGCGTAATCCATGTATCCCATGACTCCGCCAACAAGGATGACCGGGGCGATGTTTGGAATCATGCTGATGAGTCCTGTTCGTATGCTTGCGAATGCCGCGATAAGCATGAAGGCGATAATGATGATTGAAAATCCGATGGACTTGATTCCGCCAAAGACTGTTCGGTTGCTCATTTCGGCGTATTGGATCATGTCGCCAAGCAGGCTACATGGGCTTTGGGGAAAAGTTTCGATAACTTTGTTTGTATGGCGGCTACGTTGTCGCGGGCTTCTTCGGTGGCATAGCGGCTCATGTCAATGTTGACGGTTGTTATCTTGAAATCTTCGTCCATGAAATCATTGAAGTCTTCACGCATTTCAATAGACGAAAGCTCCATAAGCTGAGCCAGCACGTAATCGTCTTCGGGAACTTTGTAAAACTCCTCTTTCCCTTCATTCAGGGCGCTGTTCATTTCTTTCAAGATGCTTGTGACCGAAGAGACTCGTGCTTTACCGCCAGACCATTTGGTGAGCGAGAGCGTTCCTAAGAATTTTTCGAAATCCAATAACGCATTCATGTTTTGAGGATCCTTGAATGCACCCTCCTCATCGAATTGAATCATGACCGAGTAACTGTAGCGGTTTCCGAGCTTGGCGGCGAGCATCTCTTTTTGCTTTTGAACGTAAGGCATTTTTTCACCCGATACGGCATCGTAATCTACTCGTGCGGTGATTTTAAATATTCCAGGGATGAATGCCGCAAGAACAAGAATCGAAGTAATGATGATAGGCCATCTCTTTTTTTGAACAAATCCAGCCCAACGAGAGAAATGCATGTCGAGCTTGGTTGCTCCCATTTCGTTTGCAGTATCTGGAGCGGAATCTTTGCCGAACGAGAGCAAAATCGGAATCAGTACCGATACATAAATATAAATGGCGAACACTATAAGGGCTGCCGTTTTGCCCATCCACGAGAGCGGCTTCATATCGACGAACAAGAAACTCACGAAGGAGGCCATGGTCGTTATGACGGTGAACAGCACGGACCATCCGCATTCCTCGACACACATGACAACAGAATCTTTGCGTTTGCCCGTGCGGCGGAAAAACAGCTTGAACATGTTGATGTAATGCACTGAATAGCCGACTGCAAGGGCCATGCCAAGAACGATGGGGAGCGAAATGAGGGTTGAATCTGCCTTGATTCCAAAGAAGGACATTGCCCCGAGTACCGAAGCGATAGCACCAAGGGTAGCAAAGGCTGGCACGATAACGCCGAAAATATTGCGCAAGAATAGGGCAAGGAATATAAGCATCACGACAAAACCGAGCATGACGCATTTACCGTATTCGGGAACGTCGTAGCGTTCCTCTTTTGCGTCTTCGTAAGGAACTCCGCTTCCGTAAAGTTTATAACCGCTACTTTGGAATTCCTCGCTTTCGATAATTTCCATAAGCTTGTAGCCGATGGCCAAGGTTGCTTTGTCTTTATCGCCATTGAATTGTTCATCGAGGGTTTTGCCTTCGAACGGCAACAGCGATAAGAAGATCCACGATTCTTTGCCGTTGTCGCTAACAAGCGAATTGATAAGGGCGTTCGTCTGTTCGCTGCCGCGCATCACGAGTGCACGTGCCTTGGCGAGTTCCGCCGAATCAGAAGGTATGCCGTCTTTAAAAGGCTTCTTGACTTCGAAACCTTCTTCGTTTCCGACAGGAATATCGACTTCGATAATTGAAGTCAGGCGGTCTGCAAACGGAATTTCGTCTCGCAAACGGTTGCCGATGCGGTCTATCACTTTCAGCATGTCTTCGCTGAACAAGTCGCCGTCGCCCTGTTTAATGACAAGGACCCCGATCCCGTTCAGGTTCCCGAAAACATCTTCGTATTTCTTTTTGTTGATTGTTATTTCGTCTGAACCGCCAAACCATCCTTCGTCTCCAAGAGAAAAAGAAAACTGGGTTAAACCCATGCAGCAAATCAAGGTGATGATGGTAAAGACGGCGAGTATTGCCCAACGGAAACGAATCTGTGCTTGCCCGATTTTGCCGAAAAATTGATTCAGGCGACTGACTTGCATACTTGTATCCTATTTGACGAGTTCTCGTTCCAGAGCGCTTACCGTAAAGAAACTCGTGTTTACGGCTTCGTCGTATTTAAGGTCCTTGACTTCGTAGATTGTTTTGTGGTTGGACTGGACGTTGGTCATGGTCATTTTCTGCGTTGTCCAGTAGCCTTTGACCTGCTTGATATTTTCGCAAATGAGCGTTTTTTGGAGACGGTTCTGCTTGTCGTAGTATTCGCCTTTGTAGGTGACGTAGGTTTTCTTGTCAACCCAAGTGACGCGGCGGCTTACTTTCGCTTTGGAATCCTTCGCCTTGGCTTCGAGAATCCAACAATCGACTCCGTTCACTTTTTCTGAACCGAGAATGGCGAAATCGTCCTTGGAAAGGCTGCGGTTTCCCAAATCGTCGTACGTGAAATCGGTTCCCTGGAAGTCGTCATCCTTGCTGGAACCCGAAATGCGGCGCACCTTTTTCATGGCGGGGAGGTAAATCCAGCTGTCGCTATCGACGGTGGAGCCGTCGGCCTTGTCGGGGTAGTCGTAGGAGAGGTAACTGATGCCTGCAACATCCCTTGGAGTCTTGAAAACGAGTACCGTTTTGTCGGTTGTTCCCTCTTTCATGGTGTAAGACACAATTTCGCGGTTGCGGTTTTTGCCGTTTTTGTCAACCAGCGTGATAGAAATGATGCTGGAAGATGTTTTGCCGTTAGGCAAATCGTGGACTTTTTTGGCAATTTCGTTTGCTGTTTGGGCGAAGATTGCTGAAAAGCATAGCAAACCAGTAAAGAATGATTTAAAAAACACTTTCTTCATGAAATTCCCCTTCTGAATGTTGTAAATATATTACGAATCGGGCTGGAATGAAATTTTTTTTCCAAGTAAGTCCATTTTTTTTATTCCAACTAGGAATAGCGAGTTAACTTTTCTATTTTCCTAATACCTAAAACCTACAACCTACGACCTATGAAAGAATACGCTCCAGCTAAAATCAATTTGTTCCTCGATGTCATCCGCAAACGTGAAGATGGTTATCACGATTTGGGAACTGTTTTCCAGACGGTTGACGCGGGCGATACCGTCGAAGCGACGCTCCGCGAAGATGGCGAAATCCATTTGACGTACAACGAACCGCAGAACTATCCGCTGGAATCTGACCTCGTGTTCAAGGCGGCGAAAGCTCTCAAGGAATATGCCAATTGTACTCTCGGTGCCGATATTCATTTGACAAAAGTGATGCCGCTGGGGGCCGGTCTTGGCGGTGGCAGTGCCGATGCCGCGGCGACGCTCCGCTTGCTCTATCGCTTGTGGAATTTGGACCTCCAGATCGAAACGCTTGAAGCTATCGGTGCTCGTCTCGGTGCAGATGTGCCGTTCCTCGTTCGTGGTGGAACTGCTTTTGCTGAAGGCATTGGCGAGCGTTTGACGTTCGTGGAACCGCTGGACCTTCCGGAAGGGGCAGCTCTCCTCATCGCAACTCCGCTTGATGCGGTCCCGACCAAGGACGCTTATGCGGGTGTTCCGAAGTCTGGGCCCGACCGCTGGGAGCAGTACAAAGCGGCGTGGGAATCAAAAATGAATCCTCCGTTGTGTGGAGATCCTATTGCTGAACCGCCTTCGGAAACGTTTAAGCAGATTGTCAATCCCGAAATGTGTTTCAATGCTTTCGAAATCTCGGTTTTCCCGACGCATCCGCTTGTTGCTGAAATGAAGCAGAAATTCATTGAATTTGGGGCTAAGGTTGCTTTGATGTCGGGTTCCGGGGCCTCCGTTTTCGGAATTTTCGAGACCCGAGAGCTTGCCGAAAAGGCTGCCGCTGCCCTGAAGCCGATTTCTCGCTACCAGACCGTCACCAAGTTCTGGCATAGGTGATGTTAGACGATAGGCGAGTAGGTTGCAAGTTGAGCGTCGCGACGATGAGTTTACTCATCGGCATGACCGAAACGTAGCACCTGACGCCGGAGGCGTCAAAGACGAGAGAACGCCGCTTCTCCACAAAGTGGATAACAGCAACTAAGGCAACAAGTTGCCAAGTTTTGTATAGCGGCTACAGACGAGAGATTTGGGCTATGGGGTATGGGGTCGCATCTGCGGTGCTTTGGGCTTTGGGCCAAAGTAAAAAAAATGTATCGGCAAAGAGATCCGCGTAAGAAGATCCCGGAACTAGTCCGGGATGACATTTTTAACTTCCTACTGTTTACTAACCACTAACCGCTAACCACTGCCTACAGTCTACTTCCTACCGCCTACTGTTTACAAATCCCTAATCACAAGACTTTACTGGATCCTTCCCCTACGGGTCAGGATGACGGTTTCTGCATGGATCCTATCGGCTGACGCCTCCAGGATGACGATCCCAACTGCCTACTGTTTACTAACCACTGTTTACTAACCACTAACCACTGCCTACTGTCTACTTCCTACCGCCTACTTCCAAATTTTTTTACCTTTTTTTGCACGCTTGTCTTTGAAATTCTCCATCTTTTTACTATCTTTGTCGCACCATTGGGGTATCGTCAAGTGGTAAGACAACGGATTTTGATTCCGTTATTCGTTGGTTCGAGTCCAGCTACCCCAATGAATTTTTTTTATCTAATGGAGATAATACAATGGAACTCACAACGCTCAAAGCTACCTCGAGAGTGCTAGGTGCAAACCGCGAAAACGCCCGTTTGCGTAAGGCTGGTCAGATTCCGGCCGTCTATTATGGTAAGGGTATCGAAGCTCAGAACCTTTCCGTTGCTGATACGGATCTTCGCAAGGTTCTCGCTCCGGGCAAGCGTTATACGCTTTTGGACCTCGAAATCGACGGCAAGGCTGGCAATCCGGCTATCGTCTATAACGTCCAGAAAGACGCTATCACTCAGAAAATCATCCACGTAGACTTCATCAAGATTGCCGAAGACGAATTCGTCAAGGTTCGCATCCCGGTGAAGCTCTCTGGTCTCCCGATTGGTGTGAAGACTCAGGGTGGTGTTTTCGCTCAGGAAGCCCGTTACCTCGTGCTCGCTGCTAAGCCCGCTTGCATCCCGGCTGTCCTCGACATGGATATCTCCAACTTCGAAACGAACGTGACCTTCTACGCTAAGGATTTCAAGCTTCCGGAAGGTGTTCAGCTCGCTTCTGTTCCGCGTACCGTTATCTTCTCGATTTCTTCTAAGTCCAAGAAGAAGGACGCTGCCTCTCCGGCTGAAGCTGCCGCCGCTGCTGCTCCGGCTGCTGCACAGTAATCCGCACGGAAAGCTGAAAAGCAAATTTGAGACCTGTCCCTTTGCGGGGCGGGTCTTTTTTTAATGTAAAAAATGAAAATGGCAGGTCTCTTTCGAAACCTGCCGATGGATGTATTATGAGGAGTGTGTTATTTTGTATTTGAAATTCGCACAGTTTTGTGGCTAGATTTGATAACGTAAATGCCACTAGGCAGATTTATGCGTACTTTATCCCATATTTTTTGCATTGTACGATTGCTTGTTTGAAATGAGGTCACTTGGTTTCCGAGAACATCGTAAACGGAGTAGGCTTGCGATGAATTTGTGCGCTGGCTGAATTTAGGCAATGATGTTTTTTCTTTGGCCGGAGCAAATTCAATCCAGTCGAGGTTGAAATATGGCTTGTCGATTCGAATCTTGAGCACATGGTCGCCTGCTGTAATTGATGGCACGGTTGTTGTGACTGTTTCAAATTTTTTCCAGTCGCCGGTGTTAGGCACCATGATTTTTGCGATGTCTTGATCATCGACGAGAATGGAGAAGAACGTGCTATCGCTTGGCGACGATACGCGTGCGATAATGTCGAGCGAATCGTTCTTGGATACTTTTACCGTATAACGTAACCAGTCATTAGCGTATCCCCAGCCGTAAATAATCGCATCGCCTGCACTGTCGAGGCCTGCGTTGTCATCGCGGTAAAGGGCGTTCTCGTTTTCAACATCGGTGTCCAAGAATCCCTGACCGTTGCCGCCTTTGTCGTAATTTTCCACTTCGATTTTTCCGGGAATAACAAGCGTGTCTTTAAACGGTTCTATCGGATCGGGTTTCTTGAGTTCGATTTTGCTTCCGTAGCCAGCGGCGACAATGTTGGCTTGTACTTTATCGTCAATGGAATCTGGAGGGTTGCCGATGGTCATGCATCCTTCGAAGAACGTGCCTGCGCCGCCGTCGCTGCCGTCGCCGCCGTTGCCAAGGACGATGGCTCCTTGGAGCTTGCGCGGGCTGTAGCCTTGTTTGCGCGGGCCATCCCACATGGTGGTGAGTTTTCCTTCTTGCGCACTGCCGCCTTTCAGCTTGAATGTGCCGTCGTTAGGGCCTTTGAGCATGGCTGTTGCATAGTCGGCATCGATGGTTTGTGCGTCTGGCCATGGGGTAGTGTGCGTTCTGCCCCACATGTATCCGGCGTCGTTTCCTTTGAATACGCCGTCTTCCAAGTCGGCGGCGACCCAAGGGCCTGTGCCTTGTCCTGGGCCGCCCCAGTCCTTGTCGTCTCCAAAATAAATACATTCCATTGTTCCCGGGCCGTCGTCATTGCCGGTAGTTTCTGCGTTGCCGTAGTTGAAACAGCACATGTCGTTGTAATGCCTGCCATCGACCACCATGTACATGGATTCTTCTTCGTCGCCGGTGGCGACTCCTTTGGTTTCGTTGTTGCGGTAACCTGTAGAAGACCATGCGTCGCGATAAAAGCCGTAGGCCTTTCGCCCGTTGATGTAGATGGGAGCCCTGTCGGCAATCGCTTCCTTGCCGCCTTCTTTAAGCCAAAAGACGGGTGGCGATTTTTTCAAATCGTTTTTGTAACTGCTTTGGTCGTAAATAATTGAAATTGTGCAAGTAGAGCCTGCACAGAAATCGTCTTGCACGGAAGATTTGACGTAACCTCCCATGGTTTCGACCGGAATGTCCTTGGTGGCGCCATCGGCACGGCGAACTTGATAAAGGTTGCCGTTGTAATTGCCGAACAAGGCTCGTGTTAAGCTATGCGCGGCAACGCATGGTGTGTTGGCTCTCGCGTAGATGTCGCACGGACCTTCGTTTGCGAAAGCGGTTATCATTGCGGGCATCAACAATGATGCAATCATCGAAGAAATCTTGTTTTTCATCCTAATATCCCCCTTAGGTTGCTTGTCACTCTGAACATGGCCATAAAGCCATTGTGACAGAGTAAAAATTATTTCCAGAAAAAACGGTAATTTTCCTTTTTTGCAAGTTTCCATTGTATTTTTTTCAATGGCGATTATCTTTTCTAGGGTGCTTTAGAGGAGTGAATTGGTTATTTTCTAAAATGGATAAGTCTCACTTCCAAGAGTTTGCCTATGCTGAACATTGCCGAAATTGGTGACTATAGGGATTTGCTCAAGAATTACTATACCCAGCGCAAGCTGGATATGCCGCTGTATTCCTATAAAATGATGGGGCTAAAGCTTGGGCTAGAAACGAGCCAAATGTTCCGCGTGCTGAACAAGGAACTTCATTTGCCCAACCGCAGTATTCCCTTGGCAAAGGATTTGCTGGATTTGAAAGGCCGCAATGGTGAAATTTTTGAAATTCTGGTGGCTGCTTCCAAAACGAAATCCCCTGCAAAAAAAGATAAGCTTTACAAGATGGCGCTTTCGCTCCAAGATGTGGATTTGCGCAAGTTCAGTGCCAGCGAGTACCTTTTTTTGAGCAAGTGGTGGATTCCCGTAGTGCGTGCCCTTATCGAGATGAACGGCGGCCATGCCGAGGTTTCGCGTTTGGTCAAGCAAATTTCGCCTGCGGTTTCGGAAGACCAAGTGCGGGAAGCTATTGCCGTGCTTAAAGACTTGAAGCTTATCACTCCGCTTGCATCTGAACGTTATGCCGCGACAACTGCAAATTTTACGTCGGCAGGTTCGCCTACGAAAACAGCGGCTATCCGCAGTTATCAGAACCAGCTTTTGGCGCTTGCGCAGAACGCGCTTGTCTCTGTGGAACCTTCTAAACGCAATATCTCGTCGCTCTTGGTGGGGGTAGATGACGACTGCTTCGAGGACTTGAACGAGATGACGCTAGAATTCAGACGTCAGGTGCAAAAAAGAGCCGCAGAAGTAAAAGTGGTGAATCGTGCCATGCAATTCGTATTCGCTCTTTATCCGGTTGCTGAAATGTCTGATGAACAAACTAAGAAAGTGGGGGCGAAATGATGAAAAAACTGTTTTTGCTCCTTGCTTTTTTGATACTTTGTGCGTGCTCTGATAAAGATGTTGCGGGCATCAGTACGGTCGAAACCGAAAACGCTTTTTTGATTCGCGTTGTTCATGAAAATTCGATGCCGGCATCCAATGTGGTCGCTCGCGTCCGTTCTGCTGATTTTGTACGCAATGTCGTGGATGATTCCACTGAGACTTCGTTTTTTAAGGAGTACAAGACGGATTCCTTGGGATGTATCCGCATGGATAGCCTCGATGTAGATACTGCTATGATTGAAATTATAGATAAAGGAGAAGGTGTCGTAAGAAAGATTGCCGCTAGAGATGTGCAGGAAGGTGATTCTGTCCAGTTTGTTTTGGAAAAAACGGGAAGCCTGCATGGAAAAGTGTATTTGCCGGAAGGAGTAGATTTCGCATGGATCCAGGTCTATGGAACAGACCGCCTTGTCAAAACCGATAGCAGGGGCTTTTACGAGATGGATTCTTTGGCTCCGTATGATGAATATGGCTTACAGATCATTATCGGCGATACCGTGGTCCAGCAATCCGCAGAGGTCAAGATTGGAGGCAAAACATCATCCAATGTCTATGCGTTTGAACCGGATTCTGTCAAGGTCTTGGATTTTGAAATGGGAAAAGCGGAGTTTGTTTTGGAGGAATTTGATTTGCGTGCAACGGGTTATCTGATGGTTACGGACACAAGTGTGGTGACGGTCCCTGCTATCAGTGATGATGCGTCTGATGCGGTTGAGCATGCGGGCGCGGGCCGCGAGGGCAAGGCTCTCCATTGGAAATCTTCTGCAGGGTTTGGTGTTTGGTCTATTTTTGGAATTTGGATTTGCACTGAAAAATCGCCATGCGATTTGACGGAATTGGATTCTGTCGTTTATTATGTTCGCGGAACGGGTCATTATTCTTTTGCGTTCGAAGCCTTGGGGAAGACGAACGTGGAAGGGAAAACTTTGACAGACGATACTCTTGATGTCGCCAATGAATGGAAACGTGTTTGCGTAAAGCCATCGGACTTTATCGGACCGGATAGCAGCTGGGGCAATTTCGGATGGGACGCCGTGAAAAAGACGGTGACGACCATTTCGATATTGGCCTATGACGAAGCGGAAATTTGGATAGACGATATCACGCTTTACGGCATTAAACCGAGCGAATTTGCTGCTAAATAACTTTATCAGTAACAATTCGCCATTCGCCGGGTTTTAAATTACCAAGCGGAATGTTTCCAATCTGCACTCGGATGAGGCGGAGCGTGGGGAAGCCTACAGCAGCGGTCATGTGCCGAACTTGGCGGTTCTTGCCTTCGATAAGCGTCAAGCGGACCCAGCTGGTGGGAATGTTTGCTCGAAAACGCACGGGCGGGTTGCGGGGCCAAATCCATTCCGGAGCTTCGACGATTTCGGCCTTGCAGGGCTTGGTATGGTAGCCTTTGATGTCAACGCCTTTAGCGAGCTTGCGGACTGCTTCTTCTGTGATTTGTCCATCGACTTGTGCGAGGTACGTGCGTGGATGCTCGAATTTTGGATCGAGTAGTTTTTTGATGAGTTTCCCGTTGTCGGTCAAGAGTAAAGCGCCTTCGCTGTCGTGGTCGAGGCGGCCTGCGGCATAAACTCCCGGCGGAAAACCGAAGCTATCCAAGGCGGGATGGCCGGATTCCGGTGTAAACTGGCTCAAGACCCCGTAGGGCTTGTTGAAAATAATTACGGTTGACATGTGCACAAATGATAAAAAAAATTATATTAAGGCCATGATTGATATTTATGCATTGTCGAAAAATCCGCTAGTGTTTCAAAAGCCGAGAACGATAACTTCGGCTTATATTGATGTGTCTGGAAAAATGGGGCTTGCGCAAACGGTGCTCATGATTCAGGACAACATTACTGAAAATTTTGGTGCCATGAAAATGGACAATTTTGGCGTGAAGGAAAAGGGCGGCTTTTGGGTCATTTACAAAGCCAAGTTCAAGTTCCTCAAGCGTCCATATTGGCGCGATAAGGTCGTGACGACTTCGTTCCCTGCCGATAACCAGCTCATACGCCTCAACGAAAATACTGCGATTACGACGGTTGAAGGTGAACCGATTATTTTTGCAAAACAGGAAATGTGCTGTTTGAGCCTTGATCGCCATCGCCCGATGCGTCTTTCTGCGGTGGATTTCCCGACGGAAGGATTCCCGGAAGCGTTTATGACGGATGATTTTGACCGCTTTAACGTGAAGCCCGAAGAATATCAAGAAGTTTATCAGCAAAAGGTGCTGCCGCAGCATATCGACATGTCGCACCACATGAACAACATCGAGTATGTGAAGCTCGCGTTGAACGTGTTTAGCGCTTCGGACTTGGAACTTTGCATTCCGTCAGAGCTTGAAGTGCATTACTTGGGTGAATCCGAGGAAGGGCAGACGCTGACCGTTTTCCGTGCGGACCACAACGGTGCGACTTACATGCGGATTCTTGACGAAACGGACCGCCCCGTCTTCGAGATGAAACTCAGAATGATGTAAAAACTTTGTTCTGGCGATGTCATTCCGGCCTCCGTGCCGGAATCGCATTCTTGCTTATCCTAAAATTTGAAAGAATTCTGGCCGGTGAAAGTCCGGCTTTTCTGTTTCTATCGGGAATGCGCTGAGGTAATGGGGCGTGTTTGCCTTGTCAGCACATTTGTAGAGGTTTCCGCGAAGCGGTTCTTTAAATGACTTGATTCCGAAAATTTCGGCAGGGATTTCAATGGTCATGCACCAATAGACGGAATCGTCTTGAATGCTCGGCGCGGATCCTGAACGCTTGATTTTGGCAATCGTTTCGAGCGGGAGAGTTTGTCTGTTTTCTCGGCCAGATCCTCGTGCGGCAAGCACAAAGCCGCGGCTAGTCGTTTCGAAGTTGAAGTATTCGGCGGGGGTGTCCGGATTCTGCAAAAAAACTTCGACGCAGGAATCTTCCCAGCTGCGTCCGTTGTCTTCTTGAACGGCGGCTCTGTAGCAATCCGCAGGTTCTTCGACTGTAAATTTGACGATGACGCTGTTCGGCGTTTGCGAAAACTCGGCTGTGACCATCGGGTGGATAATTCCCTGGTTGGCCGTCCATTTCATATTCGGTTTTAAAAGCATGATTATAAGGTAGTAAATAGTTGTTGGTTGTTAGTCATTGGTTATTAGTCATTAGTTGATTATTGAGACTACAGATTTTCTGATGACCACTGACTGATGATTATTGACTAATGCAAATAAAATATTAAAAATTCATTACTTTATATAAACTGAAAAAATTGATTAATCACTGATTTAATCAATTAATCACTTTTTTTTACTTATAAAATTGTTGAAATTTGCCTAAAAACGCCATTTTTCTTGTTGGCACGGTTTTTGCAATATGTTTTGCGATCCCGCAAAGATGCGAAGAAATTTTTTGCGGACAATCTTGAAAAATCAAAAAAATAGGAGGCCGATATGGCTATGGAAAACGAAAAAAAAGAAAGAAGTTACAATAACGTAACTGCTGCATTTGATTGCCTTGCCGTGACGAACGTGCAGGTGTTTCCGTTCAAGGAAGGAGCGAATCTCGGGCACATGAAAGGGCTTGCAACGATTGTGCTGAACGACCAGATCCAGATTCGCGGGCTTCGCGTGATGGATGGTGAAAACGGCATGTTTGTGGGATATCCGAACGATCCGTTCTACAAGGGCGAAGACTACCGCAGTATTTGTTTGCCGATTACGCGCCAACTGCGTGAACATATTGAAAACTGCGTGCTTGAAAAGTATCAGGCCGCAGTCGCTTAAGTCGTAGTCGCTCAAGGTAGGTTTAATTTGTTTCGTAGAATCCGTTCTTATTGCTTGTATGGAATAAAAGCTGTTCCCGTCAGTGTCGAAGTCGATGCTTCTCAAGGTTTGCCAGGCTTTACGCTGGTGGGGCTTCCGGACAATGCGGTGAGGGAATCCCGTGAACGAGTCGTTTCTGCGATTCGCTCTATTGGGAAAGTGGTGACGGGGTTCCGTACAACGATAAACCTGTCTCCGGCGGATTTGCGAAAGGAGGGGAGTGCATTAGACCTTCCGCTGGCGATTGGCTTGCTTGTTTCGACGGGCGAGATTGCAATTGCTCAGCTGGAACGCTACGTTTTTGTAGGTGAACTTTCATTGGATGGTTTGTTAAAGCCAGTTAGAGGAGTGCTATCCATCGCAATGAATTTAGCTGTAGAACGCGGTAGCATTCTTGTCATTCCGAAAGGTAATATGCAAGAAGCTTCGCTGGTGGAAGGTCTTCATTTTGTTTGTGCGGATTCGCTTAAAGAATGCGTTGAAATTTTGGAAAGCAATTCAAGTCAGGATGTGCATGTTGCAAAGGGAATTGCGTCATGCTGTACAAACGTTGACGATGGAATTCCTGATTTTAAGAATGTGGTGGGGATGGACGGCGTTAAGCGTGCTTTAGAAATAGCGGCTGCAGGGGCGCATAATTTTTTGCTGATTGGGTCGCCGGGGGCAGGCAAAACGCTTTGTGCAAAATGCTTGCCGGGCATTTTGCCCGAAATGACGGAATTGGAAATCTTGGAGACAACGCGCATTCATTCGTGTGCAAGGCGTTCTGGGGATTCTGATGAATTTAGACCGGTGTTGTCGAGACCGTTCCGTGCGCCGCACCATTCTGCGTCGATGGTTTCGCTAGTAGGCGGAGGCACGCGGCTCTTGCCGGGGGAGGCGAGTCTCGCTCATAATGGCGTTCTGTTTTTGGATGAATTGCCGGAGTTTAACCGCGGTGTTTTGGAAGCGTTACGCGAACCGATGGAAGACGGGAAAATTTCTGTTAGCCGTGCAAGCGGAACGGTGGTGTGGCCCGCTCGATTTATGATGGGCGCTGCGATGAACCCGTGTCCGTGTGGCTATGCGATGGATCCGAAGCATGAATGCACTTGCTTGCCCGAAGCGCGTAAACGTTATCGTGAAAAAATATCGGGACCGCTCCTAGACCGTATTGATATACAGGTGAGTGTCCCTCCTGTAGATGCCGCCTTGTTTGCCGTTCGGGGAGGTGGCGAGTCTTCTGCGGAAATCCGGAAACGGGTTTCTGTGGCGCGGGAAATACAGCGGGAGCGGTTCCGTAATCTATCGTTTAAGTCCAATGCCGAAATGTCATCGGAGTATGCGCGGAGGTTTGCTTCAATGACTTCTGATGTAGAGCGTTTTGCAGTTTCTGCCGCAACTAAAATGGACTTGAGCGCTCGCGGGTATTTTAGGCTGTTGAAAGTTGCCCGTACAATTGCTGATTTGCGTGGAGCCTCTGCAGTCGATATCATGGATCTCTCTGAAGCCTTGCGATATAGAGCATTTAGAGGGTAGTGACTAATTCGGATTTTTTTTTGTCATTCTCGACCAGTCATCCTCGGAGCAAAGCGTAGGGGATCCATAATTTCTTGTAATACGTTTGGGAGGGAATCCAGAAAAATATTATATGCCAGTGAATATGCAAAAGAAAGGTTTTACATATATCTTATTCAATAAAAGAAACAGAACGCTCTATGTTGGTGTGACTTCTGATTTAAAAAAGCGGATTTTAGAACATAAGTCCAAAATCATTCCTGGATTCACGAAAAAATATAATGTGGACAAATTAGGTTATTTTGAAGAATTTTCGTCAATTCGATTTGCTATAGAAAGGGAGAAAAAAATAAAACGTTTGTATCGGTGCGATAAATTACGCTTAATTGAATCAAAGAATCCTAAATGGGAGGACCTTTTTGAATTTTTGATTTAAGGACATGAAGCCCTGGATCCCCTCCCTGACGGTCGAGGAAGACAGCTTTAGGAGACACTGCTTCCACTTTCCACTTTCCTACTTCCTACTTCCTACTGCCTACTGCCTACTTCCTACTTCCTACTT
>NZ_JAFWOM010000021.1 GCF_017545445.1 Fibrobacter sp. | reverse complement strand
TGGTACGGTCAGAACTGAACTTGCCCATGCGAGCGACGTTGAGGATTGCCATTTCTGCCCAGTGCTTCTTGTCCTGGTAAGCTTCGGCAACCTTCTTCTGCATATCCACATAGCTGCGGAAGTCTGCGCAGAGCATGTACGGGTCATGCGACAAGAGCTTTTCAGCGATGTGCTTGAAGGTTTCCGGATGGTCGGGGCTGAAGAAGCCAGAACCGATGAGGTCAATCACGCGGCGGAGATCATCGTCTTGGTTGTAGAAGTCACGCGGACGGTAGCCCTTGGCGAGAAGGTCCGTCACTTCTTCAACAGTGAGGCCGAAGATGAAGATGTTGTCGTCACCGACTTCTTCCTTCATTTCCACGTTAGCACCGTCGAGCGTACCAATCGTGAGAGCACCGTTCAAAGCAAACTTCATGTTGCCCGTGCCCGAAGCTTCCGTACCGGCGGTAGAAATTTGTTCGGAAAGGTCTGCTGCCGGGATGATCTTTTCGGCGAAGGACACGCGGTAGTTTTCGAGGAACACCATCTTGAGCTTGCCCTTGCATGCCGGGTCAGCGTCGATGATGGCGGCGACAGCGTTAGCGAGGCGGATGATCTGCTTGGCCATCCAGTAACCCGGAGCGGACTTACCACCGATCATGATGGTACGCGGCATGATTTCCTTGCCGTCCTTCACTTGGATGTAAAGGTGGATGGCGTGGAGAATGTTCAAGAGCTGACGCTTGTATTCGTGAATACGCTTGACCTGCACGTCGAAGAACGTATCTGTATCGACATCGACATTCTGTGTTGCCTTGAGGTACTTGGCGAGGCGTTCCTTGTTCTGCTTCTTGACGGCCATGAACTTCTTCTGGAAGTCTGCGTCCTTGGCGAACTTTTCGAGCTTCTTCAAGTCGTCCAAATCCTTGACCCAGGATTCGCCAATCTTAGATGTGATGAGTTCGGACATAGCCGGGTTTGCCTTGCGGACCCAGCGACGCGGCGTCACGCCGTTCGTCTTGTTGTTGAACTTTTCAGGCCACAGTTCGTAGAAGTCCTTGAAGAGCGTGGTCTTGAGGAGGTCGGAGTGAAGGGCTGCCACGCCGTTCACGGCAAACGAACCCACGATGGAGAGGTAAGCCATGCGGATCATCTTGCAGCCGCCTTCTTCGATGAGGCTCATGCGTGCGAGACGGGCGTTGTCACCCGGCCACTTGATGGAGACCATGCGGAGGAAACGAGCGTTGATTTCGTAAATAATCTGGAGGTGACGCGGCAAGAGCTTTTCGAACAAGCTGACCGGCCACTTTTCAAGAGCTTCCGGCATGAGCGTGTGGTTCGTATAAGCGAACGTCTTGGTGACGATATCCCATGCTTCGTCCCATTCGAGGTTTTCAATGTCGAGGAGGATACGCATCATTTCGGCAATGGAGATAGCCGGGTGCGTGTCGTTCAACTGGATGGCGACCTTTTCCGGGAAGAGCTTCCAGTCGTTGTTGTGGAGCTTCTTGAAGCGCTTGATGATATCCTGCAAAGAAGCGGAGCAGAGGAAATACTGCTGCTTGAGGCGGAGTTCCTTACCGTTCATGGAGGCGTCGTTCGGGTACAAGACCTTCGAAATCGTTTCGGAAAGTTCCATGTCCTGCACGGCGGCGATGTAGTCGCCGTTGTTGAAGTAGCTGAGGCCGAAATCGTCGGCGGACTTAGCACTCCAGAGGCGGAGGTTGTTCACCGTGTTGTTCTTGTAACCCGGAATCGGCGTATCGTACGGGAGGGCCATCACGTAGTCCTTCGTTTCCCAACGGTTGCGGAGCCTGCCTGTTTCGTCCATCCAGCTCACGACGTAGCCGTAGAACGGAACCTTGATAGCGTTAGCCGGGCGTGCGATTTCCCACGGGTTCGGGAGACGCAGCCAGTTGTCCGGCTGTTCTTCCTGTTCGCCGTTCACAATCTTCTGGCTGAACATGCCGTATTCGTAGCGGATGCCCATGCCGGTCGCCGGGAGTTCGAGCGTTGCCATGGAGTCGAGGAAGCAAGCGGCCAAGCGGCCAAGACCGCCGTTGCCAAGACCCGCATCGACTTCCTGTTCGCGGAGTTCTTCGAGCGTCATGCCGATTTCGTCAAGAGCTTCGGTGACGGCACTTTCGACATCGAGGTTCAAGACGGAGTTACCGAGGGTACGGCCAATCAAAAATTCGAGAGACAAGTAATAGACGCGCTTGACGTCTTTTTCGTAGTAAGTGTTCTGCGTCTTGATCCAGCGGTCAACAAGACGGTCACGCACGGCGTATGCCACGGCGAGGAACTTTTCGTGATCCGTTACCGTGTATTTGCTACGGGCGAGCGTGTGGTGGATGTGGTCGGTAAATGCCTTGCGGAAAGCTTCTGCATCGGTACCGAGCACGGTGATGTCACTTGTTTTTTTGGTTGTTTTTGCCATAAATAGGACCTATCCTGGTTTTAAAATTATACCCACTAAAGTTTAGAAATTTTTACGAGGTTTGGAAGGGGAAACGATAATTTTAGGCAAAAAGTAGGATTGCTTATCTCTGGTAATAAGTGCTGTATAGGAAGCTTGAAAAATCGTGCAGGCGTTTGCGGAGCGAATAAGGCTTGAGGACTTCGGCAGAATCTGCGTACGAAAGCACCCAGCGGTATAAAAGTTCGTTTGCCTCGACCTTCATCGTGACGCGTAACTGGCCGTTTTTCAGTTCCTCGACTTTCATCGAGCGGTGGAACGGCTTCTCGTCGAGGTAGAATCTAGCGCTTGGAGCGAAAATAATTTCTACATCTTCGGCTTTCGGGTCTTGCGTGCCTAAAATGGCGGAGCCGAGCGTGACACGCTTGCGGAGAGTCTCGATAACTTTAGGATTCTCCTGGAACGTTTCTTGGGTGAGTTCGACGCTCTTGATGCGGCGGAACTTGAGGACGTACGTCTTGCCCGGATTGCTTTGCGACTCGCAACCGATGTAAATTTCGTTTTGGTAAATGATGATCATCAGCGGAACGCGCACTTTCTTTTCCGTTTTTTCAGGGAAGGCGTACTCCACTAGAATTTTGCGGTGGTCATGAATCGCTCGCAAAATAGTCTTGAGTTTATCGTTCGCGTCTTCCTCGAAATTTGGTGGCGTCCCCATGAAGAGAATCTTGGTGTTCAGCGTATCGGAAACTTGCTTGAGAACCTTTCGCTCGCTATCTGGCAATGCGTTGTTGATTTTTTCGAGCAACGTAGAAATCAGTTCGCTTGTCGCGGGGTAGATATTTGCTATGCGCTGCAAGAATACAAAGTGCAACATCGTGTTTTCAAATTCCGGAAACAGCAGTCGGTCTGCCGTCTTGATGGCGGACTGATAGACAAATGAACGCCCCTTGCCATGCGTCTGGATGTACGCCCCGTTGTTCATGGACACAAGAAAACTCATGTCTCGCTGCACATTGCGGCGTTCGCCCTTTGGAATCTGCAACACTTCCATCAAGTCGCTGATGGAGTAGCTTTTGTCTGGATTCGAAATCAAGTGTGCAAAAAGCTGAACAGTGCGTTCCCCACGAGTAATCTCTGGCATAATAAACCTCTAAATTTTGTTTGACAGCTTCTTCGTCTCTTCCAAGAACAAGTCGAAATCGCTTTTCAAATTAGCCAATTCCTTTTGACGGAAAAGCTTGTATTCATGTTCTGCCATCCTGTTGAACTATAAAGAATTTCTTTATAGTTGCCGCTTTGGGCAGTTCTATATCCACGGAAATATCTGTTTTGCCGTCTTTGTCGTGGTATAGCAGAAAAGTGTTTTCTAATTCGTTCTTCATACTGCACAAATATATACTGTGATGCTTGGCTCTGTCAAGTCGATCCGTGTAATTTTTATAAAACTGCGTAAATGCTAGGTCACAAAATCAATTAAATCTAAATACATCATTCGAGTTTTTAGTGATTGACTTTTATCAATGTGGTGCTGTTGTTACCTCACCATTTTGAGCAGTTCTTCTTTGGTAATAAACTGTAATACAGAAAATGCGGTCAGCAAGTTCCCCAAATCTTTGATAGATGCTCCAATATGATAGATTGTGTCATCGATGATTATAAATCGGTCGTGGACTTCACGCATGTTTCGTAATTCTACATGAGGCAATTGTCGATTGAGCCTTTCGCATTCGGCTTTCATCGTTTGGTTGATGCGAGCGGAATAGATGATTGCATTGACTTCAGGATTTCGCTTGAACATGAGCGACAAGGCTGTATCGTCTGCAAATGGATCAATGATGATGATTTCTTTTTGGGCGGAACGCACTAGTTGTGTCGCAAATTCATAACCGCTCCAATAGGCTTTTGCTTGCAATACGCCTTCTTTGGGCGGAAGGTTTGCTTTCACGAAAAAATCTACTTGCTTTTCAAGATTTATCATGCGTGAATCAAGATTTTCCAACTTGTTTTCATGAGAAATAAGACGCTGGTTCACGCTGAACCCTTTAAGCATGTGCTCCTTGAGAATTTTGTTTGCCCATCGGCGAAATTGAGTACCACAAATCGAATTCACCCGATAGCCTACGGAAATTATCATATCAAGGTTGTAGAAAGGAATCGTTCGTGAAATTTTTCTTCCGCCTTCTGTTCGAACTTGTGCAATTTTTGCACAGGTTGAATATTCTTCCAATTCTTTGGTTTGATAAATATTCCTGATATGCCTTGTGATGGAGGTTCGGTCTGTTCCGAACAGTTCCGCCATCTGGGCCTGCGTTAGCCAAACCGTATCCTGTTCCACGCGAACTTCTATATGAAATTCGCCCCCTTCCGGCTGATATACAATGATTTCGTTCTTTTCGTCATCGGCATTGCTGTGAGCTGCAATCTGTTGATTGTTCATCTTTTTCTCCTTCCCCTGCTGACATGCAAAAACAGCAGGGTTTTACATTTTGTCATTGTGAGCGAAGCGAAGCAATCTCTCGCTGATGTCTTGAAACTACACGCATGTGCACTGAAAAATATAAACCCATCAGAAGCAAATGTCAAGAGATAAGGAAAATTTTTCAAAAATAATCTAAATATGACATTATTTGTCGCAGTAAAATAGTATTTTTAGCGAATAACAATTTTACGAGAAAAACATAAAAGAGGCTTTATGAGAGGACGTTACATCTATCAATTGGCGGCGACAATCCTGCCGAACGGCTTGGGGCGCGAAACAGTCGTTCATGACCTGGGTATTTTTACATCACTTCGCACCGCCGAAAAAATTATGCGCGAGTATGTCGAGGAAGGCGATTTCTATTGCCCTGTCTATAGTTATTCCATCATGTTCCTCCCGGTGAACGATGATTTGGAATATGAGTCTGAACGCCAAATCAACATCTATTCGCCTGCGGGTGAATTGCAAATTTCGGAATTCAACATGAATTCTTGCAGCGGTGCATGGAGCAGAGATTTGAATATTGGTGTTAGAGCCATCATTGATACGGGCCCTTTTAAAAAGCCGTATTTCGTCTTGTACAACCATTGGCGACGTGGGCTTGCGACCAAGTGTGCTCGCATTTCTTTTTTGGAGCCTAAATATGAACTAGGTGCATCGTACAACAAATCAGTTTGGTTCTTAGATGAAAACGAGAAAAAGATGCTCGTCAAGTTTTTGAAAGCGGGGGTACATTCTCCGCATGAAGCTGAACCCTCAAATAATTGGCGGCTTTCCATCGGAGCTTTCAACAACGAAGTCCGAGGCGATGATGATAGTCGCATTTTACCTTATGACCTCCCGATTCCCGACTACACAAAACTGGAGCCAAGATGACTAGAATTTTATCACGTGCACCGCGGTGGGACATCCTCGAAAAATTCTATCGCGTATTCGATAATGGCCGCAAACGCGGTTGCGTTGAACAGTGGCAAGAAGAAATGCCCAAACGCAGATTTGAACAGGATCTGTTCGAAACAAAAATCCACACCGAATTTCTGAACGACCGTCGGGATCAGCTGAACGAGGAATTCCGCTGGACTTTCGCAAACATGAAAAAGTTAATCACAATCGACCAGCGTATCCGAGAACTCAACAACGAAATCAACCGCACCTTCAATGCCACGAAAAAGGACATCGCTAGTCTCGTCGCACAAAATCACGAGTGGTACAAGGAATACGAACTCGAAGCCGAAATTTGCCTTGCGAACGATTGGAGCATCGCCGGCGAACACGAATACATCAGCGATTTGCTCTTCTGGTATGCCAATTGGGATTCCATCAACATCCTTGCGAATACAAACGAAAACCAACACGAACGCCACAAAACATACAACGTTCCAGCCTGGAAGCAGATGATGCTTATAGACAAATTTGTCGAAGGCGGCGTGACATGGGAACTTGATGCGTTGCTCTACGACACCGATGCAAGCCTATACAGCTTCAAGGACGTTGTCCGATTCCGCCCAGAGCAATTTGAAGTGCGGTATAAGTTGAGGTTTTAGAGATGGACTTGCCTTTTCTGTGAAAAAATGTATTTTTACTAAAGGTATGTAAAAATATAAATTTTAAATACTTTTGGAAAATTTATGATATTGACTTTGAAACAGTGCATGGAAAAATATGGCTCAAAGTATCTTATGCAAAAGGCGATTGCCCAAGGTCGCCTTTTTAGACTTGATCGCGGAGTTTATTCTGACAAAAAGAATGAATCCGAAATGGCTGTTATTTCAAAGAAATATCCTCATGCCGTTTTTACTTTGAACTCGGCGTTTTACTATTACGGTTTAACGGACTCTATTCCCGAAAAATGTTACTTGGCGACCAGGCGTGGGGCGAAGAAAATCACAGATTCGCAGATTGTTCAAAAATTTGAAAACAGCGATATCCTTTATCTGGGGACGGTTCAGGTGGAATATAACGGAGCTTCAATAACGATGTATAATAGGGAACGGTTGCTATTGGAATTGTTGCGTAATAAAAACAGCCTCCCTTTTGATTACTACAAAGAAATTTTGTTGAATTACAGGCTCGCAGTTCAAGACCTTGACTTGCAACTTATACAGGATTATATTCAAAAGTACCCCAAAGCTGCGATGATTGAACAGGCTTTGCAATTAGAGGTGCTTTGATGGTTCGCGATGTCATACAGAAGTGATTCGCCATCTCTCGCGTGGTTAAGCTTTGGGCACGGAGATTGGGTGACGTGAAAAGCAATTTGCAAAATATGCAAATTGCTTTTTTAATGCACCAGTTTGGTGCGGAATCATGAGTTCACATAAAACTCCAACGATTCGTTGGAATTTTTGTGTTGTGTGTCATTTTGTGGTAAAAACGGAGATTGTTTTGATTAAAAGTGTATAAATTTAAAAGAAAATACCTATAAGATGGAAAAAAATGATGAAAAAGTCTCAACCCCCAAAAGCCAAGAAAGCTGTAGCTGTTAAAAAAATTGCTGTAAATAGTTCTGTGGCAAAAAAAGTTAAGAAATCATCTGAAAATTCTGATGCAGATGAACGTCTAAAAAAATTGAAAGAAAGAGCAGAAACCATCGCTAATGAAATGATTAACGTTGCTTACGAGTATGCGAATAAATGGGGAACAACTTCTGATATTGGTTTTGTTACTACATATGGGCATACGGATCAGTCTGATTCTGTTCTCAATAAGGTGGAGCTTGAAGCTAGTCTTAAAACTCAGAAAGAAAACCTTATAGATACTATTAGGAATAATGGAGTGGTTCGTCAAGGCAATATAACGCATGGAACAAGATTTAATCTTAATACCGATGAAATTGAAAATACGATTATTGAGATTTTTGTTCGTTTTATGAAACGTTTAGGTATTGCTGTTGCTGATAAAAATAAAGTTAAAGTTCTTAAAAACGTATTTCGTCGCTGTAGGGAATCTTGGTATATTGATTCTTCTCGAAAAGGAGGAGGTGTTTCTTCTAACATAGCCGGTGTTGCTGCATTCTCTTATGCTAACCTCAAGCCTGCTTATAAGGATGGAATCGAGGGGTGGAAGAATTTGTTCAAAAAACTAAATGAAGCTTATGAATCAACTGAATCAGAAAATGAAGAATCTTTAGATGAATTAGATGATGATTTTTTTGAAATTGAGAATGATTCAGAGGATATTCCTGATGTAGATGGTGCTAAAAATTCAACTGGCTCGGAAAATGAAGAATCCTCAAAACGCTTTGACGATAAAGAAGAAAATGCGGATGCTGATATTTCTGCATTTGTCTCTAAATATACGCCTCCAGAAACGGAGATGAAAAAAGAAATTGAAAAGATTGCTGTCGAAATAGCATCTAGTTACTATATGGAAAATGGATATACTGTTACAAGTGTAGAACATGAAAATTGTGGGTGGGATTTAACTGTTTTTAGAGCAAGAGACGATAAAGAACTTCATATAGAAGTTAAGGGGACAAGCCGAAATGATTTTCATTTTTTTCTATCAAAAAATGAATATGATAAAATGATGAATGATCCTAAATGGCGACTTTTTGTGGCGAAAAATGTACTAGAAGATCCAGATCCGGAGTGCATTGTCAAATGTCGTCAAAATGTTGAAAAGTTATTTGACTTAATCCCGTTCTGTATTGAAGGAATTTGGAAGGACGAGTAGTTTTTTACCTTGCCAAATGAATACATAAGTATTCATTTTGAGTTAGACATTTAATCCTTATATGGTTTGGGCGTTACTCTTAATCCCATTGCAATATAAAAGTCAACAGGGCGTAAATGTTTGGCACTTTTTTCTGTTAATATCTTGCTTAGAACATGCCATCGCCTTTCCAAACGATTGATTTTTTCTTCCTCTGCAGAATAAGTGGATGGTATGTGAAACGCTACAGGACATGTTAGTTCTTCTTCGTCAGATCCGTCTCCATTTTGATTAAATCGCCAAACTCGACCAAATCGTTGAATCACTCTAATTGGATTCCAAGGTAACTCATAATGAATTAGCCAAGCTCCAGAATTTTGCAAATCAATTCCTTGAGAATCTTTATCTGTGGCTATTAGATATCTAATTTTGCCTTCTGGCTCATTGAAGTCCGCTAAGGTTGATCGGCGTGGACAATTATTCAAATATGCTATGGAATTTTTATCCATTACATTCTTTAATTCTACTTCGAGTTTTTTGGCGACTTCATCTCGATATGTACAGAAAATAAGAAATTTTTTTTCTTTGTATAGTTTCAACAATTCGCAAAGAACGTTAAATTTTCTTGCACGTAAAGCTAGAATAGCACTTTGTTCTTTCTGATAAACGACATTCCCATATGCATTATTGTCTTTTTTATCAACAGTTTTTAAAATACGTAAATAATCTTCACTCCACTTAAAAAGATTCTTATCCCCCAAAATTGGGAAATTACAAAGATCCTCCTTTTTCAATGTCTCTATTTTCTTTTTAGCCAAATCTCTTTCATTTTTAAGAAAATCCATTTTATGTTCTAAAACATCGGGATATATTTCATATATAGCATAAGGATTGTCTTTATCACGGTTTTGATTACCTACATCCGTCAGAGCTTCAAATGCACTTTCATCAGCTTGATTCTGTTGTTCAATTTCTTTTTCAGCTGCTTTTTCATAAAGATGGTCCATTCTACTTGTTGATGCTAACGGTGTTGCCGACAGCAACATGATAAATAGTTTTCGTCTTGTACTACAACCAAGTAACTTTTCTCGCCAAAATGATTCTGCTTTTGCAACCTCGTCATAATCAGAAAATGCATCCTTCCAATCTGTACAATATTTTTCATAGTCTTTCAAAAAATCATGAGTGTGCCACTCATCAATAATAAAGAATATGGGCGATTGCTTGTTTTGTATATGCTTGTTTTTTATAGCACTTCTTCGTTGTATTTTTGCTTTGCTTGTTTTTTTTCTATTGAAAATGAAGAAAAAGGATTTTTTTTCGTTTTGATTGATAAATTTTGTTTTCCTTATGGTTTGTTTCTTCCATTTTTTTTCATTATATTCAAAATAAGAAAAAGTATTTCTTTCTTTATCTTCGTCGATAGGTAACCAATTAGGAATAGAGCAACTTCTGCTATTGTCTCTTTCCTTCCAGTCTCGTGGACGTTGCCAAATTTCTTGCACATGACCTGTTCTTTGTGGCCACAATACGATTGTCGCTTTTTCATTTGTAGAGTGTAGTATACTTTGAATTGCAATACGCGTTTTTCCCCATCCCGTTGGTATTGAAACAGACATAACTCTTGTAATTGAATCAGAAGCATTACTAATAAAAGACTTTATATAAGACTGTAATTTTCTTATACACTGATTTTGTGCCTCTGCAACTTTTTTACATTTTTTTTGCTTTGCATTTTTCATTTTGCAATACCTTTTTTATTCATCAAATTAATCATAGGCAACCATAAATCAACCAATTTTCTATAATTGCAAGAAATCGATTCTCTATTTTTATTCAATTTAATAAGTTCTGTTTCTATTATAGAACGAATTCTTCTATTTTTTAATCTATCATATGGGAATCGTAGATTTCGATCTTGTATAGACAATGTGGAGCTAGAGTTCTGAATTTCATTATTTGTCGGCTTGGTACTTTTTGGTTTTTGTTTTAACGCTTTAAAAATGTTTTCAACAGACTGATCAGCTTCAATACATCCATAAGGAATCATATCTGGGATAGTTCTCTTATAAGGCATTTCTACCCATTCCCTATTTTTTTTCTGAACTAATAAATGGAAGAAAACACCAACCCCCATCACTTTAAATAAATAATTTTTATCTTTTTTAAAAGGATGTTCGTCTGAATCCCCTTTTTTATAAAAGTCATCAAAAATCTTTTCTTGTTCTTTGTCAATTAGCTCTCCGCATTCTTTTATTATTTCTCTTGTTTTGAAATTATTGTTAAAATCTTCGTCTCCCGTTTCTTCTAGACCTAATTCTACATCTTCTCCATCGTTTATGTGATTATATCCTTTCCCAATTCTTTGGCGTATTATCCATTTCTTTTGCCCTGATTTTAACCTATCTAATATTGGCATAAGCTGTTTACATGCATCCTCTCCTTCCACTATCAAGGCATATTCAATATTTGATTTTTCCTTTATCGTTCTTTTCATAGCCTGCTTGGTGAAATTTGCAGATCCAATATATGCCCATATTATGTTTCCTTTGACATTTGTTATAAACATACACTTTAAATGGGGAAATTCGGCTTTTTCATCGGCTATGTTTCTGCTAATAATTTTTTTTGAATTGAAATCTAGCCACATTTTGCCTAAAGCAAATCGAGTATAGATTTTTACGTTTTTTACTTGATTACATTTTAGCAAATCTTCTAAAACTTCAGATGATCCCCATGGAGAGAAAATATATGTTTTATTGCAGTTGTTTTCATCTAATTTTTTTATGCTTTCTGAAAGAATGCTTACCATTGCACCAGCAAAAGGTTTTGCTGTTATTTTTGTTGATTTGTTAAGCACTAAGTGCTTATTAGGTCCATCATTAAACCATGATATTATATTACTTGCCAACGAATTGTTAATTCTTAATGATATTAAAATATTCTGAGATTTTTTTGTACATGATCTCAAATTTCCTGTCCATAACCACAATTCATTGTTATGGGCGTTTTGTTTTAAAATTACCTTTGCATGTAGAACTTGTTTAGATTCAAAAAGATTTTTAAAAATTGGTTTCCAATTAGATTCGTTGAATGAGCCTTTAGGAACTTTTAATCCTCCATAACTTACGCAGAGCTTTTTTATTTCGCTCTGTTTGTTGTTCGCTAATTTTGTAAGTAATGAGGCATGGGCACTATATGTTGATACATAGTATTTTATAGACATGATTATACACTCGCTAAATAAGTCGTTTTTACCAATCTTATCCAGGTTTTAATACGAAAGAAAATATTTATGCGATCCCGATATTTAGTATAGACATACTTGTAGGGTGGAATGAACGGCTTTTTAAAGTAGCTTGTTCTATCTTTTAAATTTTTTATTATTTTTTCTCTTATTTCGTTATCGCAGTTTTTTAATAAATTTAATTTTTGGCATACAATTTTTGCCATTTGTTGAGAAATGTAGCTTTGCTTTTGATGGCCATAAAGACATAACATCAAACAGATTGCTAGCATATGGTTTGAATCAAGTCCTGGATTTTTATTCCAATAAGATCTTTTTAAAAGTTCCATTAAAATAAAATCTTCATTTTTGTTGCTGAAAAAAATATCGTTGATTGCTTTTGTCCTAAAATCCATTGATTTGAGTAAATAGCTATTAAAGGCTTTTGCCGCTCTTTTTCTGTTTATTGTATTTTTTTTGTCTACTTTGCGGAGCGGTCCTTTGAACTGTTGCAAACGACCCACAAATTTTTCTGAAGCTTTTATTAGGTCGTTATTATCTATTGTTGGATATTTTACATCATTATCGTTAAACTGATTCCATGAATTGCCGACTCTTCTTCTGCTACAATGACGGTATGCAAGAGATTTGTCCGAAAAATCTTTTATCCAATATTTATATTCGTCTTCTTTAATTTTGAACATCTTAATTAGATAAAACTCCCATATATCGGAGTTCGTTCTAAGATTAGAAAACGGTTCGTTATCAAGAAAATTCGTATTAAGACCTAATGCTTTAAGTACTGCATTAGGGTTTTCAATAGTTTTCTCAGCAAGAAGGCTGTTGCCCACTTCCTTTTCGGAAAGAATCTCTTTAAATTCTTTTTTCGTTTTTCCGTTCCAGTCAATGGTTAGTTCTATATGCATGTATAAGCCCTGAATTGTATTTTTTTATGGCTCTTTTGGGGTAAATTTATACATTATTTTGAGGTATAAATATTGTTTTTGTAAAAAAAATGTTCATTTTGTACGTTGTTGATCACCAATTATTATAATATTTCAGTGATTCTGTTATTCATGGCTACGATTGTTGTATAGAATATCTATTTTGAAAGAGAGTATCTCCTTCAATCGGCTACATGCAAGAACAATCCTCAAACCTCGCCAACTCACAATCCAAATCCGACGCCTGCTATAATTTCTGGCAGCCGCTTGTCAAAAATATTTATGCCCAAAATGCTGATGTGATTTTTCTGCATAGAAGGGATGTTCTTGCTGCTTTTAAACGCTTGCAAAAAGCGAAGCCTGATTACGATTTTGAAATTTCTTATAAGCAAGGATCAAAGGGGTATCGAGATTGCGATAAGTCGCAAGTTGTTTGCTTGTCCAAGTCTTTCGGCTATGTGGCTTCGATTGAATTTTTGGTAGATTGTGATGCTAAATATTTGAGCATCCGATTTTCTCATATTGACGCAGGGAGCTTTAATGTTCCGTATGAACGTTGTTTGTGTAATCTTGAAACGACTCTTGAAAACCTCGTGAAATTCGTTGATGAATTCCCGAACTATAACGAGCATTTGTCAAGAATCATAACGGAAATCGAAAAAGAGCAGAAGCTGAAAGAAATCGCCCAGAACACAATCCGGGCGACGATTTCGTACATTATGAACTCAACAAAATATCAATGGAATTTGTCCGAATCCGAGAACTCTTTTTCGTTGGAAGTCACTTTCGATAAGGGTTGTACCATTCAAATGTTATTTGATATTCAAAACTATCTTGAGCGAATCCCGGCGTTGCAAAACATTCTGAAGCAAACGGAAAACTACATAAAAGAAATTCCGTTCCCGATATCCATTAAGGCTCTTGACAATCGTTGTTTATGAATTTTTTTACAAACCTTGCAATCAATAGATGGCGAGATTGCTGATTTTAGTATCTAGATTTTAACCTCTTGAATCCGATGGAGGTTTGTTGTGAATAAAAGATTTAAACACGATCCTTATGTGCGTTCTATTTTTAAAGACCCTGTCCGTACGGCGGAACTTTTGCGTCTTGTTGCACGGAAGAACAGTAATCTTGCCAAGTTCTTGGCTACAGTGAATCTTGATTCTATGCAAGAAATTTCTGAAGCGTACAGCCGTACGGTTGAATACGGAGAGACCGATTTGGCGTTCACTGTTAAAATTGCAAGCGATGAACCCTGTCAGGCCGAATTGCTGGTGGGTATTATTGAAGAACACAAGAGCTATCCTGAATCCGGTATAATTGGTCAGCTTGTGCGTGATTGGTATAATATCATGGTTCGTAACCAGAAGAATATCCCGACTATTGCTATCGTGCTGTACAACGGGAAACAACCATGGAGTATTGGGAATGCGACCATGTTTCCGAACTATCCTGAATACTATCACAAGATTGGCCTACCGTTCATTTTGGAGCTTGTCAATGTAGGAACGGTTTTCGAGGATTATGAAATTCCTCAGATTTCGCCCAAAATAGCTCTGGCGTTGATTGCAATGAAGTATGTTTTTTCTGGTGAAAACTTGATGCGTCACATGCACGCTGCCATGGCCGGGCTTGCTTCACTCCCTCGTGAAGAAGCGGAGGACTTTCTTTCGCAAACTTTTATATATTTGAAACAGTGGTTCAACGGTGATGCCAAGGAGCAATTTAGAATGGATTTTCTTAAATGCAGTCAGGTTTACGGCTACAAGTCCATTGCCGAGGTCGAAGAAGAGGAATTCGCCGAAAAGATTCTCAATGATCACAAGGCGTTCGCTCGCGATATGCTTGCCGATGGTGATTCCATTGAAAAAGTCGTCCGAATCACGAAACTTTCCGAAGAAACTGTTCGCGAATTACAGGCAGAAATAGCCAAAGAATTTAGACCTGTAACCGGTTAAGTTTCAAATACTGATGTGTTTTCATGCTGTGAACGCTCATTTTTCGAGTTGAAAAGAAACTTCAACATCGGATTTGGGAATGTCAATTTCGTCAATGCATTTCCCTTCTAATTCTTGACTGAAAATTAAACAATCGGGAAATGTGCGTATAAGGTGAATTACGCAACGAATTGCTGAAAAAGGTTCGAAGCTGTGGCTGTTGTCAAAGAGGGCGTTGTAATTTTCGCCTTTGTATACCACCTTTGTTGCGTTTACTATTTCGAGCTGTTCGGGATCATAGTCTGGTTCAGTCACAAGATGTGTTATTCGCATGTTGGTTTTATAGAGAATCGGCTTGTCATCCGTCTCGATTAATGTGAAATAAATGATTTTGCCATTCTCATCTTTCAATTTGATGTCGGCGAATAGCGATCCTTCGCATTCCCCAACGGATGAATCCATAATGATGTATTTTGACATAGTTGAACCTCGTGTTTGATATACTGTAAAATTATATTTCGCTAATGACAAATACTGTCATAAGAAAAATATTTTAACCTCTTGACAATCGTCATTTATGAATTTATATTATTAGTGAACAAATGTGTAATCCTGTCTTTTTTTGCATGTAGATGGGAAGGAGTTAATGATGAATATCGAAATGTTTTACGCTCTTGCGTTTTCAACCATTTTATTGTATATTTGGTTTAAAATGCAAGTTACGAATGAACAGAAACTAAAAAAAATATTGGATGCGAATATAGGCTATATTACGCGGCAGCAGGTGGACGAACAGGGGATTCCGTCCTGGTTTTTGACCGATTTTGTCCGGAAAAATGGACTGGTCAAGATCGATAAAGGCTTTTATGCCCAAGATGATTGGCTTCGGGATGATTTCTTGGTATTCCAATACAAATACCCCAAATTTATTTTTTCTTTTGTCTCGGCACTTTTTCTGCATGGACTCACAGACCGGCTTCCTGAATCGTTCGAGGTGACTGGGCCTAAGAACTATAGGCCCTTTGTTCCTGATGGCTCTGTTGTTATTCACACGGATACTAGAGGAACATACGATTTGGGAGTAGTTGATGTTAAGACTTCACTAGGGCATGTTGTTCACTCTTACGATAGGGAGAAAACTCTGTGTGACATCATTCGGAACAGTCATAAAATTGATTCCGAAATATACACCAAGGCTCTTCGACTATATGCAAAATCGAAAAAGAAGAATGTCGGCAATCTGATTCATTATGCTCAAACGATGAAAATCGAGAAGAAAGTTTCCGAAATCATGTTGGTGGTACTGAATGAAGATTAACAAAAATTCATTGCAGGCATGAATCAACAATCTTTCAAAGGAAAAAGGTGTACACGCAAATTTGGAAACGGTCATCGCAGAAAAATTGCAGACCATTCTTGCCCGTGGTATTCTGAATAGTCGCTGTAAGGATTTTTACGATATTTACATTATAAGGCGGCTGCAGTGGGATAATATTGACAAGGAATATTTGAAAAAAGCTTTTGAAGAGACTTGTGGGTATCGAAAAACTACATTTAGTAAATATAGTGCTACGGAAATTATAGAGCAAATCGCAAGTAATAGTATTCTTCGTTCTCGTTGGGCGAATTATGCAAAGAAATCTTCTTTTGCGAGGGATGTTTCTTTTGACGCGACTATTCATGCCTGTAGGCTAGTTATTGAAACTGCAGTGACTTAAATGTCGAAAATGATGTTTTGAATCACAGAAGACCTTGAGGTCAAAATTTTGACCTCAAGTGACGGGAGTAAATTTAAGTCGCAAGAAATCTTGATGTGCAAAAAATGCACTTCATGTTGGGATGATATCTCCATTTTCTTTAAATCCGTTAGTCTTCATCTTCAATGTGATGGACTATCGGGGAATAATCAACATGCGTTATGAATATTGGGGTGAATATGTCTTTGCACGATCCTATTGACACTGAAATTGGCATATTCATTTTCTCAAAACGGTTGATGTTTTCTGCAACGGCTTTATTTATTCCGTCCCAATGCAAATGGACGTTGTCGTCCGAAATCCAAAAAGCTTGGTCGCAATCGTCTGCCATCTGTTTTTTATGCACGACGCGGACTGCGTCATCGGGGAGTCCTTGGGTTGCTCCTGCACACGATCGGATTTTTGCCGAAGCCACGAAGTTGTTTTGCGGAAAAATGCCTTTGCAATAAATGGTTACGTTGTTGTAACGTTTTGATGCAAGATGCTTTTGCACGAGAATGTCTATGCCGTCGTCATCGCCAACGAGGATTTCGTCACCGTTTTCGATGGATAAATCAAGAATGGACTTGACAAAGTTGGGCAATTCTGCTGATACCGAACCATGAATAAATGTTTTTATGCGGGGGCTTGTTCGTAAAACGGTTGATTGCAACAAATTCAGTAGTTCAAACCCGTCTTTTGAAAAATTGTGGTCTTGCCCGGGAACGATGGCAACGCGGATGTTTTCGCGTTCGTGCAATTTGAGGAGGCCGGCCAAATGTGCCGATGGGTCGAGGCTCCCGAAAACGAATGTCATCATTTCGCCCGTGAATTCCTGAGCTCGTCGGCATAGTTTTGTCGTGTTGATCATGAGGGGCGGATTGATTAACAAAAAACGGCTAATCTGCGGAAAAGACGCGTGCTTCAGGCATCCGATTGACGCTCCTTTCGACATTCCCATGAAATAAATTTTGGTTGCTTTGGAGATGTTAAATTCCGATTTGACGATTTCGGCGAATTGAGCCATTTGGTCAATGTCAGATGAGGGCGTGGAAGCACAAACAACCGAAAAGCCGTACTTGTCTCGCAATTCGCAAGCGAGTTTCAGGTATTTGTTCTGATAACCGTTGATTATGCCGTCTAGCCCTGTTTTTATCAGGAAGATTTTTTGACGGTCTCGGCCAAAGACGAAACCGTAAGAGATATTGCAACCGTATTGGTATGTTTTAATCATGTCGAAAGTCAATGTTGTGTTACTCATGATGTTTACCTTTTTGTATATTTGCAATATAGGGTCAAAAGTGCTGCCTTTATGTGGTGCGTCGAGTTTTTTCGCTTGGCTCTTTTTTAATTAATAGATAAAAAACAAAATTTATAGACTCTTTTATGCATAGGTCTAAACAACGCGAGAGCAATAGTTGAATAAATTGAGGAAAACGTTTGTTCGTCGTGAGAATGGAAGCGTCGGCCAAGGATGGGGAGGGTGCAGGGAGGGGCCCGTGCGGCCTTCGCAACTCTGAGCTGGGGCCCCGCCCGCATAACGTACTTTTTGCATCAAAAAGACAGCCTTTTGGCGGTGAGCCGATTTTACAGCCCCATTCTGCGTCCTTCGCGGGTGTCCTTGCATTCGATTTCGTGGAGCAACGCCTGTAAAATGTTTTCGGCGGTGATTTCGTTTTCGTCATAATAGCGGAACGTGCTATAGACGGCGTTGAAGTCGCCCGGTGCAAGTGATTTCAGTTCGCATGCAGCCTGTGGGCATTCGACTTTTGGGAAAAATGCATTCCATACTTTTTCGATTCCCTCTGGCTGCAAGTAGTTGAACTTTATCTTCAATGCGAATCGTCTGCGTGAAGCTGAGTCCAAATTGCTGTTGAAGTTTGTCGCCGCGATGAAGATGCCTTTGAAGTTTTCCATTTGCGTCAGGAGTTCGTTCACTTGCGTTACTTCCCAGCTGTGTTCGGCTCCGCCGCGTTCCTGTAAAAAGCTGTCGGCTTCGTCCAAGAAGAGGATGGCTTTCTTTTCTTCGGCTTCGCGGAACATTTTCCGAATATTTTGTTCTGTTTCGCCGACGAAGCAGTTTAAAATTTCACTTGCACGTTTGATGATGAGTTTGCGGTTCAGCGACCTTGCGATATGCTTTGCGAGCTCTGTCTTGCCGGTGCCTGGTGCTCCGTAGAATAGAATGTTCAAAGACTCGGGGCGGTCTCTGTCTTGCATGTTTTTCCATTTACCGTCAAATGCGTTGATGACTTTCATGACTTTGTTCATGTCGCAGTCGATGTTCAATGCGTCTAGCATGTAATTGGGTGCGTGCGATTCGCTATCACGCTTGACGTACTCGCGACGCAATGAAAGCAATTCGGATTGTGATTCGGCGATGATGCGTACCGCTTTTTCGGCTGAAATGTCGCAGCCTGCTTCTAGCAAATACTTTGCCCCTGTAATGGCTTGTGTGATGCCGCCTGCGGTAATCGAAAGTTCCGATGCCAATTGTTTCACGGTTTCGGGCGAAAGCATTTTCTTTGCACCCTGCGTTTTGATGACCGACTCCCAAATTTGCAGTCGTTTGTCGGAATCAAGCCTTTCGAATTTGATGGAATAATCGAACCTGCGGAGTGTGCTATTTTCGATAAGCCTGATTTCGTTCGAAATCCAAATGACGGGAAGTTTAATTTGTTCCAAGAAAAAGTTGAGTGCCCCTTTTTCGCAGTAGTTCAAGATGACGTCGGCTTCATCGACCAGGAGAATCGCTTGCTTGTTCTGGTACTTGGTGGCTGCAAACAGAATGCTCCCCATGCGTTCTGATAGGGTGGAGTTCTCTTTGCTTTCTCGATGGACTCCGTCGATGCTGATGTTGGTGAGTACTAGCGGACGTTTGAGTTCTTTGGCAATGGCCTTTGCAAGTTCTGTTTTGCCAGTTCCTTCGACTCCGTACAGGAAAATGTTGAGCCCTTGCCCCGGCTGCACGTATTTGATCAAGTTGAATGCCATTTCAACTTTCGGGTTGTTGTTGCTCAGTCTGTTATAAGGAACGGAAGGGCCTTTGTAAACTCTGAAATAAAGTGAATCAAGGTCGTCGCCGGACGCTCCATCCAAAAAGAGCCCGATTCGATTTGAAATGTCGAGATCGTTGTCGAGAAGTCCCATCCGTTTGAGGGTCGCTTTGTTCGAAAGGGCTTTTTCGATTTTCAAATCAGGGAAGAGCATCGTAAAAGTCTGGGTGAAATTATTGTCTCTGCATCTATGAACATGGACGATATCGCGAAGCGGATCACAAGTGTCTTTGTTAAAGAAAATCCATGAGAATATGAGAATTTCCATTTCGACATTGTCCAGATGGAACGCTTTCTGCACGATATCCAGCCGTTTCATGTACGGATCGTTGATATCGCTGCCTTCATTGAGTATGTTCAAGAGTTCCTCGGTGATTCCATCAAAAAACAGTTTCTGAGCAGGGCCGTTGAAAATATCTTCGCCAACAAGCGTGTTGCGTGTTACGTTTTTAATATCTTCGCTGGAACCGCAAATCTTGATGGCTTCGCGAATTTTATAGACTGCTATTTTACGATCGCGGTAGGATTCCGACTTGTCTTTATCTTCATCATCATTGCCGTGGAAAGCTTCGTCCAATGGGTTCGTATTTCTGCGCACTCTCCTTTTCTTTGCTTTAGGCTGTAAGTCTTCTTCCCTGTTTAATTGTTCAAAATGTGCAGTAATGCCATTTAGAATATGGGATGCGTTTTCTTTGGGGAGCACGCCGATGCTGTCGTCGGCATCGGGATATTTCTTGGAAATCTTTAGCAGACGAATCCAGTATTCGTAGCTTTTGAGCGTGATAAAATTTAGCCCGATTTGCTTTTTCGAGGTTGTTTTACCCAACCCGTTTAAAACGTTTTTGAAGTAATCTTTTTTCATAATTCACTCTCTTTTTTTGTTATATCCTAAAATTAAACTTTTACTGCGACAAATAATGACGTAATTTGAAGAAAATGAAAAAAAGGGCAGCCCGCATTTTGCAAGCTGCCTTTGTTGTTACAGTTGTCCGGGAAGCACTAGCTTTTCCTTAGGTGGAAAGCTTGCTTCGTACTTCTCGAATTCTTCGGGCATTCGTTCGGTCACGAAGTAGCCCTCGGGGTCTTTGTACGAGCCAGACACTCCGTCCAAGAACCCCTCGTCGAGTTCCTTGCACAAGAAGTACGGCGCGTCGCTGTTCGGGTCGTCGGTGTAGCGGATTCCTTTGGTGTAGGCGGGGACGAATCCGCTCTTGCCGTAGAATCCGATGTTTCCGACGATGAGCAGGCAACCGCCTCCCATCTTGCGTGCGATTTCCATGGAATAGTCGAGCAGCGCTTTGCCGTAGCCTTGCCGCTTGTAGTCGGGGTGGATGCTGATGGGCCCGAAGGTCATCATGCGGATTTTGCGTCCGTCGTCGGCGTCGATTTTCGACCACGCGTACATCACGTGTCCGATAATTTGTCCGTCAACTTCCATGACGAGCGAGAGTTCCGGGACAAAGTCGGGGTTGTTCCTGTAATGGTGGAGGACAAAATGCTCCACGCAGCCGGGACGATAAACGTTCCAGAATGCTTCTCGGGTGAGATTTTCGACGATTTTAAAGTCGCGCGGTTGTTCCGTGCGGATATTGTATTTTTTCATTGTTTATCTCCAAAATTTTTGTGTGAAAAGGCACAATCACCTTGGAAGACCGCCTTGAAAACATTCGTCTTCCAAGGCACTAAACAATGAACCAATATTTACTAGATAACATCCAGCCTCATTAAAAATGTGATGTGTCAAATATAAATAGTTTTGCGGAGCTTGGGGCGAAAAAGCGTTTTTTCAAGGCTAAACGCTCTTGCGTATCTGTAAAAGTCTGTTTTTTTTGTGCTTATTACAGGTGTTTATGAAACTTTTACGTGAAAATTTTAGGGAATAATTTAAATTTCAATTGATAGTCATTAAGGAATTTTAGAATGAAAAAATTTTCTGCCAAGTATTTAGTCAGTGCCCTTTTTGCCGGGCTTTGTTTTTTTGCCGGTTGCGGTGATGATTCCTCGTCTCCGGTTGTGGCTCCGGTCGGCGCGGTTTCGTCTTCGAGCGTCGCTCAGCAACAAAATCCGCCGGTGGGTCTTTCTTCTAGCGAAAGTATTCCGACTAGTGTCGCGTCCAGCGCTCCTTCTTCTGCTACGTCAACTCCGGCATCTAGTGCAACGGATGTCAATCCGCCTGTTCCGGAAAGTTCGTCTGCGGCGGTTGTTCCTGCAAGTTCTGCCGTGGCGCAAAGTGGAACCTTTACTTTTTCGAACACTCCGGGAGCGCTTGCTCTTACTCCGGATGCAGACGGTTTCTATGACATGGGCGATGTCTATAAGGCTGTGCCCAAGACGAGCAAGATTGCTTTTGTGATTCGCCATTCCAAGCGCGAAAAGAAAAATATGGGTAAACAATCTCAGCTGACTCCGATTGGAATCCAGATGGCGCAGACGCTTGGTGCAAAGCTTGTGGGCGATGAACCGTTCTATTATGCTTCGACAGATTTTGACCGTACTCGTTTGACTTGCGAAAACATTGCCATTGGTCGCGGTGAAACGGGTGCCGAGGTTGTCACTTGGGACGAAGGCATCAATGGTAGTTATTTCTTGACAGTGCCCAGTAGTACGCTGGATTCTGTTGTATCAAAGAAGGGTGGCAATCCGAAGTATATCGCCTTGTATGCTTATGGAGTTCCTTTTACGGGTAAAGTTCCAGCCGCTGTAATCCCTGTGGTTGAGACTTATTTCCATGAATTTTATCCGCGTGGTAATCAGTTCTTGAACGAAGTCATTGTTGCAAACATTTCTAAATGGAAACGTGTGAGCGTTCTAGTAAGCCATGACATGCTTGTTGAGCCGCTCATTGTATTTGTATCGAATAGGACCGTTGACTTGAGAATTTATCAGAGTCCGTTCCATTGGGTCAATTACTTGTCTGGCATAGCGGTGATCGTCGATGAAGCTGGTGCCGTCACGGCCCTTCCGGTCCGTGGTGCCGATGTGGGCTGGATGGTCATGAGCGAAGAAGTCGAAGAACTTTAATGAAAGTCACGCTCCTTGGCTCTACTGGACTTGTCGGTAAAAATGTCGTCCAACTGTTAGCTCAGCTGGACGAAGCCGAGAGCGTTTATTGCCCAGTCCGTGCGGTTCCCGATATAGCTGCGATGGGCGTGTTGCAGGGGGCGTCGAAGTTCGTGTTTGACCCCGTTGATTTTGACGCTCTGTTGAATTCGCGGCCCGAAGAACAGCAGCAATCAAGCGTTTGTTCGAACTTCGTTGGTTGCGATGCTGTAATCTGTTGTTTGGGAACGACTCTCAAGCAGGCGGGGAGCAAGGCCAATCAAGAAAAAATCGATTTACGCTTGCCGCTCACGCTTGCCGCTTTGGCGAAGCGTCAAGGCGTAAAGCATTTTATTTGTATCAGCGCCATGGGGGCGAATTCGCATTCGCCGTTCTTCTACAATCGTTTGAAAGGCCAACTCGAAGAAGGCCTCACGATGATTGGCTTCGAGAGTCTCACGCTTGTGCGCCCGTCGCTACTCTTGGGCAAGCACAAGGACAAACGTTTTGGCGAAGAACTGATGCAAAAATTTTTCGGATTGCATCCGGAATGGATTCCGGCGCATTTCCGCCCTGTGCGTGCAGAAACTGTCGCTGCGCATCTCGTCGCGAATTTGCTCAAGCCGCCAGTGGATCATGTTTGTGCAACAGACGGCGTGAAGGGCAAACGTATCGTCTATAATCGACAGCTCCGCGAATTTTAGATATCTCAATTGGAATAACTGATGCCGGAATAAATCCAGCATGACAGACTTTAATAGGAAAACTTTAATGTCGTTTACTATAATTTTATAAAAACAATTCGGAGGTCACATGACGATAGCAGTCTTTATCCTTTATCTGCTGATGATGCTTGGCATCGGGGCATACTTCTCTAAAAAGGCGAACAGCCTGAACGCCTACTACCTCGGCAACCGCGGCATGAACAAGTGGGTAGTCGCGATGTCCGCTCAAGCGTCTGACATGAGCGGCTGGCTTTTGATGGGCCTTCCGGGGGCTATTTTTGTCAGCGGATTTTCCGAAGCTTGGATTGGCATTGGCCTTGTCGTCGGTACTTATCTGAACTGGAAAATTGTAGGGCGCAGGCTCCGCAAATACAGCCATTTCTGCGGCGATTCGATTACGCTTCCGGACTTTTTCTCGAACCGTTTTCGCGACAACAAGGGAATCATCCGCGTTATCGCTTCGATTTTCATTCTCGCATTTTTCTTGTTCTACACGGTGTCGGGCTTTGTCGCCTGCGCTAAGTTGTTCGGGACGATTTTTGGCATGAGCTACACGACGGGCCTCATCCTCGGTGCGGTCGTGGTGGTGAGTTACACGTTCATGGGCGGTTTCTTTGCGGTGTGCTGGACGGACTTTATCCAGGCCTCGATGATGCTGATTGCGGTGCTTGTGATTCCGATGATGATCATGAGCGGCTCGGGCGGTTTTGCTCCGACGATGGATGCGGTGAACGCCCAGAATCCGTACTTGATGAGCCTTTTCACAAACGCGACAACGGGTAAGTCCATTGGGCTTATCGCGTTGATTTCTAGCCTCTCGTGGGGCCTTGGCTACTTTGGCATGCCGCATATTCTCGTGCGATTCATGTCTATCAAGAATGCCGAAGAAATCAAAGATTCCCGCCGCATTGCAATGACTTGGGTGACGATTTGCTTGGGTGCGGTCGTTATGATTGCTCTCCTTGGCCGCTACTATGTGACTGCACACGGCATTACTGTTGACGACCCGGAACGCATCTTCATGATTCTGTGTCAGACGCTTTGCCACCCGGTCATTGCCGCAATTCTCATGGCAGCCATTCTTGCCGCGATTATGAGTACTTCGGACTCGCAACTTCTCGTGTCTGCGTCCGCTTTTAGCAACGACTTGTACAAGCACTTGTTCCGCAAAAACGCAAGCAACAAGGAAGTGATGTGGGTGAGCCGTGGCGTTGTCGTTCTCATTACGCTTATCGCCGTGATTGTCGCGATGCAGGGCGCTCCGAGTGCAGACGGCGTAAAGCAAGGCAAGAGTTTCCTCGACGTGGTGATGAGCCTCGTGAGCTTTGCTTGGGGCGGCTTCGGCGCAACGTTTGGCCCGATTATGTTGCTCGCACTCTTCTGGAAACGCACGACGCTTGCTGGCGCTATTAGCGGAATGCTTGTCGGCGGCATCACGACGTTTGTCTGGAAATTCTACCTCTCAAGTTTCTCCGCTGAAATCTTCCAGATTTACGAACTTGTGCCGGGCTTTATTCTTTCCTTTGTGACGATTGTTATCGTGAGCCTTTGCACCAAAGAACCATCTGCAGAAATTCAGCTGGAATTCGACCGCGTTGAAAGTACGCGTTTGAGCGATATAAAATTATAATTCCAATTTTCGAGTTGAGTTATTCTCTATATTACATTCCCACCATCGGTGGGATTTTTTTATAGTCTGTGCTAAAATTATTTCTTCCGCATCCAGACGAGCAAGAAAGCAAACACGGACAAGAAGCAGATAACGATAATAATCCAGAATGCGATTGGCGAACCGACCGTCGCATCGCCGTTCATGCCGAATGGCAATTTTACGTTCATGCCGAACAAACTCGCGAAAAACGTCGGGAGCGATATGGAAATCGTCACGATGGTGAGGTTCTTCATCAGTTGGTTCACGTTGTTGTTGATGACGCTTGCACGGGCATCCATCATGGATGTCAAAATGTTGGCGTAAATGTTAGCCTGTTGCAAGCTCTGCCCGTTTTCAATCTGGATATCTTCGAGGAGTTCGCGTTCGGCTTCGGTCCAGTTGAGGCTGCGGCCCAGTTGCAACTTGCGAAGCAGCGTATCGTTGCTGTTGAGAGCGCTCACGTAGTAAATCAAACCCTTGTTCAAGCTGAACATCGAGAGCAAATACTTGTTTTCCATCGACGTGTTGAGTCGCTGTTCCAAGTCGTCGTTGATGCGATTCATAATCTTCAAGTGTTCATTGAAATGTGAAATCGCATAACTCAAAACGCGAAGCACGAACGTATTCAAGCTATCAATCTTCGAAAACTTGCGTTCGTCCATCACCGGGATATCGCTGTCCGTGAGGAGCAAAACCCAATCCTTGAAAATGAAAATGCCAAAAGATTCCACGCGGAACTGGAAATTGTCCTCGGCAGAGTAATTCTTGGGTTTCTTGAACACGATGGTCGTAAAATCATCGTCGTATTCGATACGGGAAAGTTCGTCGGAGTCGAATGCAGAAGCTATCGTATGTTCAGTAATCTCATATTCCTTGACAAGGACGCTACGCTGTTCCTGGCTCAAAGAACCCATCATGACAATATCAGCAGCTTCCTCGCTCGGAGCTACGGAGAGACGACCGGATTCGATCTTGTAATACTTGAGCATAAGCGCCCCCTTTATCGAACGGAGTCAATATAGAAAATTAGACGAAAGACGAAAGACGAAAGATGAAAAAATTCTATTAAAAAAAGAAGATAATAGCAACAGAAAAGCCCCGGCACTTATGCCGAGGCAATTTCTCTTTCGTCTTTAGTCTATAGGGCCGAAGGCCCGTTCTATAGTCTAATTACACACCCTTCTTGAACTTCTTGCTCCACCAGAGAACGATCGGAGAGCAGACGCACACAGAAGAGTAAGTACCGATAAGGATACCGAAGCACTGAACGAGACCGAAGTCGCGAATGGAGGAACCACCCTTAACAGCGAGCACCACGCAAACGAAGAGCGTCGTGAGGGAGGTAATCACCGTACGGCTGAAGCACTGGTTCAAAGAGCTATTGATTGTACGTTCGTAGTTGGCAGAACCGAACAAAGCGGTATTTTCACGAATGCGGTCGAAGTTCACGATGGTATCGTTCACGGAGTAACCAATCATCGTGAGGAGCGAAGCAATCAAGGCACCGTCGAAGGAGAGACTGAATGCCGAGATGAAGCCAAGTGTAATGATGGTATCGTGAATAAGGCCAAGCACAGACGCAACACCGAAACCGAGACCGAGTTTACCGAATCGGACCCACACATAGAGGGCGATGCAGAGCCATGCGATAATCACAGACAAAATAGCATTGAAGCGGAGTTCCTTACCGATAGTCGGACCCACGGCATCCTTTGCAACAATTTGGCACTTCTGGTTAGAGGCTTCGAAAGCCTTGGCCATAGCAAGTTCAAAGCTCGTATCGTCGCCGCGAACGCTAATCTGGTAAGAGTTGGCAGACGTACCGCCGAGAGAACGGACGCGAGCACCCTGGATACCAGCCTTGCTCAAAGCCCTGTTCAAATCAGCTTCGTGCTTTTCGCTATCCTGATACTGGATAGTATAGACCTGACCACCCGTGAAGTCGATACTGAAATCGAAGCCCTTCACAGCGATGCAAGCGATACTAGCGATAATCAAAATCCAAGAGAGAGCCTTGAACTTGACGCGGTTCTTCATAAGCGGGAGGTTCGCATTATTCAAAGCCTTGAAGCCAGAACCGATAGAGAGCGTCGTCCTGTCGCGCTTGGCAAGTCTCCAATCGAAAACCGCACGGGAAACCGTAATAGCGCAGAAGAGGGACGTGAGGATACCGATGGTAAGCGTAAGACCGAAACCCTTGACAGAGCCCGTACCGATTTTGTACAAAATAAGACCAGTAAGAACTGTCGTCAAGTTGGAGTCCAAGATGGCGCTGAAAGCACGTTCGTAACCCTTCGCGACAGCGGCACGAGCGGTGAGACCGTTCTTGAGTTCTTCACGGATACGTTCATAAATAATCACGTTCGCGTCGAGAGACATACCGACAACGAGGATGAAGCCAGCGATACCCGGCAACGTAAGCGTTGCGTTAAACACAGACATCACGGCGGCAGTCACGAGAGCGTTAATCATCACGCCGATGCTAGCGATGAAGCCGCCCAGGCGGTAGTAAGCGACCATGAACACCAAGCAGATCAAGAGACCGATTGCACCGGAGCCGAAGCCCTGAGCAATGTTTTCTTCACCGAGAGTAGCACCGACGGTACGGCTTTCGATAATCTGCATCGGAGCCTTGAGGGCGCCAGCCTTCAAAACGACAGCGAGACGGTTAGCTTCGGCCATGTCTTCGAGACCGGTAATCTGGGCTTCGCCGTTCGGGATACGGTCACGGATGACCGGAGCAGAAATGACCTGGTTGTCAAGAACGATAGCCATCTGCTTGCCGACGTTGGCAGCCGTCACAGCGGAGAACTTCTTAGGACCGATGCCACCGAAGCGGAGGTTCACGGCCACTTCACCGGCGCTGACACCGTCGCTCACGCGGTACGGGCGAGCATCCGTAATATCGTCACCGCCCATTTCGGCACGGCGCTTGAGGAGGTAAAGACGCTTGGCCTTGACCTTGGAATCGCGGCGGAGCTTTTCGAGACCGCTACCGAAAGCAAAAGCGACATCACGCGGAATGAGCTTCTGGACACCTTCCGCTTCGAGGAGCTTCTTCACCTTTTCGACGCTTTCTTCAGCAATGAAACCGCCATTGCCGAAGGAAATAAAGAAAGAAGAAAGCGGCTGTCCAACCACGTCTGCCGGAGCGGCCTCAGTTTCAGCAACTGCGGAATCCTTCTTTTCAGCGGTTTCAGCCTTAGCCACGCCACCAGCGAGAAGTTCTTCGTCCGACAAAGTTTCCTTCTTGGAAGAATCCTTCTTCACAGAATCCGTCACAGCAGAATCAGCAACAATGTCAGTCGTCTGACGAGTGAGGTAGCCGTCGATGAGGCTTACAACCTGCGTAAACTTTTCAGATTCGGCAAGAATCTTGAATTCAAGCTTTGCCGTAGAACCCACGAGAGCCTTTGCCGTGGAGTCATCCACACCAGCCAGTTCAACGACAATGCGGTCGTCGCCGGTCGGGGAAATCTGCGGTTCAGAAAGACCGTATTGGTCCACACGGTTACGGATGATTTCGAGAGACTGGGCCTGAATATCCTTAATGTCGTCGCCTTCCTTGAGGCCGGACTGATCAATCTGGAGCGTAATGCTGGTACCACCGGCAAGGTCCAAACCGAAGTTGATGGAGCTTGCGCCGAGCTTCGGATTTTCTTTGAGGAATGCCTGCTTCGCCTCTCCCTTCTTGGAGTGAACCTGAATAGACGGCCATACAGAGTAGGCCGATAGAATAATGACGGCGAGAATAATCAACTCTCGCATGCCGAATTTATGTTTATTCATTTGTAATCCCTTAAAAGGCATTAAACATACTAGTTGCGGCACAAAGATAGAAATTTAGACGAAAGACGAAAGACGAAAGACGAGAGAATTGAGTGGAAAAAGGGGGGGGAAGTAGGAAGTGGTTGGTGGTTAGTGGTTAGGAATGTAGCCGGAAAAGCGTGTTTTTAGACGAGAGACGATAAATGAGTAAAGCGAATATCGTGACAAAAAACAAGTTTTTTTCCACGATTGAGCCTAGCTTTTAGCACGAAGTGCAAAGACGGGAGATCAACATCACCGCGTTGCTCCGAGTGACAGAATGAATGACGTAAAAGAGTTGTCCCCCCGCACATCGTTGCGGGGTCAACTTTTTATGAGAATTTACTTTTGTCATTTACTATAAATTCACTTCAACAACCGCGTTCCGAAGCCTTGGATTTTGATGACGGTCGGGTAAGCAGGGAGCAGCATGTTGTTTTGCAGAGTTCCACGGCGGAGTTCATGGCCATTGACATCGAACAACATAAACTGACGACCAAGCAATTTCGGAGACACAATTAATTGATGGTTTTGCACGCGAACGGATTCAAAGCGGAAAACGCTCCGTGCAAGTTGTGAAATGGCAGCATTGCGAGCTTTGACGGAGTCTAAAGCATCTTCAATAAAATCATAGTTTGGGCCAGGACTTCTCCAACCAGGCATAACTCCTTGAGAATAATCAAAAATAAGAGCCTTTGAGTACATTCCATTACTTTGCAAATATTTTTCAATTTCAGGAACCAGTACAGAATCAATCTTTTCTAGCAAAGAATTATAAGATGAATCATCGGTTGCCATCATGCCACATTTTCTATAATGATTTAACTCATTCTCAAAGACCTCCCTCCATGAATGCGTCGCCCCAGTAAGAACATAAAATTCTACTGTTCCTTTGTAATTAGGCCATCCATATAAAATGTTTGAATCCAAAACTGTCGGACACAAAATATCCTCATATATTTGGCAACCTGACTTATCTAATTCAGCACAAAACTCGTTCCATTCATCGTCAAAATCAAAATCCGCCTCATCAAACCATTCTCTTGGAAGCCATTCTATACGAACAGGCATTTCTATTTTGATTTCCGCCCATGCAATTGCAGCAAAAACAAGCAACAGAACAAACAACTTTTTCATTTTAGCACTCCTAACCAAGCGACGTGTTGGAAGACAAGTCTCATCCAATAATTTACTTTAAAACATAAGAAAAGCTTCAATTTTTTTAGGATTTTGGAAAACACTGATGCCGGAACAAGTCCGGCATGACGTCAACAACGTCATCCTGAGTGGCGAATAGCCACGAAGGAGCCTGTAAGGCGAAGTCGAATGGATCCAATGCCATAGATTCAATGGTTCGACAAGCACACCAACCATTGCATTACTCCAGAGTGACAGAAGCAAAACGTCATTTACTTTTTGTCACCCCGCACATCGTTGCGGGGTCAGCTTTTTATGAGAATTTACTTTTGTCGTTTACTATAAATTCACTTCAACAACCGTGTTCCAAAGCCTTGGATTTTGATGACGGTGGGGTATGCGGGGAGATGCACGTTGTTTTGCAGCATTCCGCGACGGAGTTCGTGACCATTAACATCGAATAACACGAACTTGCGGCCAATCAATTTCGGAGAAACTGTCAATTGATGGTTCTGCACGCGGATTGTTTCGAGTTTGTATTTGCCCGGATCGAAACTTGAAATGGCAGCATTGCGAGCATTGACTGAGTCTAATGCGTTTTTCCATAATTCAAAATCAGGCCCTCCCCCTACATTCCAATCAAGCATAATTCCCTGAGAATAATCCAAAATAAGAGCCTTTGAGTACTTTCCATTACTTTGCAAATATTTTTCAATTTCAGGAACTAGCACTGAATCAATTGTTGTAAATATATCTTTATATGTAGAATCATCTGCTACAATTCCGCCACATTTTTGATAATGGGAGAAAACATCTTCAAAGACTTCTCTCCATGAATGAGTAGCTCCAGAAAGGACATAGAATTCAACATCAACATCATCATCAACCCATCCGTACAAAACATTTGAATCCAAAACGGACGGATGCACAACACCATCAAACCTATAACCATATTTACTACAATCTTTCATCTTATCAAAATCAAATAATTCATTAGGAATAAATTCTATACGAACGGGCATTTCTATTTTAATTTCCGCCCATACCATTGAGGCTAACACAATCAGTAAAATAAGTGACTTTTTCATTTTAGCACTCCTAACCAAGCAACATCAAGCAGCGTGTTGGATGTAGTTGATTTTTGCGGGTTGAATGGAACTCGGTAAACCTTGGAATATTGATGAACAACAATGCTCTTCCCATAAAATTGACCATATATTTCTTTATTTTGTGTTTGCCCCAGTACTAGTTGTGCATTAGGAGCAATAATTGTCCCCGCCCAAGCTCCATGAACAAAGAATCGCTCACTACCATAATAATATAACTTTAATCCCCTTGCAATGATAGATTTATTTTCATTTTCAGTAGCAGCATTCCATTGAATTTTCTCATTGACATGTAAAACCGTCGAAAAACCGGGCTTTACAAAATCTATAGTCGCCCCCGCATCTAACTGTAAATTATTCACGGTAAATTCGCCTTCGTCAAAATAAAGTTTGCCACCAGCTTCTACCTTGACTGTTTTAAACGAAGCAACACCTTTCAACGTGTCACATTCACCAGCTCTTACAATTTTTTCAGCATTTGTATTTACAGCCTTTGCCGTAAATTCGGGAATATGATACGGCCATTGACTTTCTTCAAGATTAAAGTCCGTTAGTCCTTCATAATATTCATTTATAGACGATATACTCTGTAAAATTATTTTGTACTCCTGAGGCATTCCGTAATAACGAACAATCCCTACAGACCCCTTGTTTCGAACCCAAACTTGCCCCTTGGAAAAAACATTTCCAACTCTAGCCTTAGCGCCAACAATGATAGATATTCCATCCTTTGATTCAGCTACAACGCCACACAGTTCTGTACACGACGTATCATTGGATTTGACAAATTCATCATACAGCCGAACTTCATCATTAATTCTTACAAAATCTGAAGCATAAATGATAACATTTTCGGGAATTTCATTTTCAGTAGAATCCGTATTATCATTATGATAAGGGTCCGTTTCCCCTATATCGACGATTCCATTATGGTTTAAATCTTCATCCCCATCTTTTATAGAATCATTGTCAGAATCGTCATCATTTTCAGCCCGTTTGCCATCTTTATCAATATCTACAAAAATCTCTAGCGGATATCCTACTCCATGGAAATCTTCGAAGACTATCATTAAGTGGAATGGTATCCCTGTAACTAGTAATCCTCTTTACATTCTCCCTTATTACATCTGTGAGCAATGAGTATATTACAGGCGGCGAAGCCGCGATTATTTACCTAAAACCTAACACCTATACCCCACTCAACAAATTTCAAACACGGGGTCCGGAGTCGCCATCGAAACACTCAGCGTCATTTTCTTCTTGCCCAAAGTTCGGACAAGCTCCAACCGTCCAACGTTGTACAAAATTTCAAGCGAGCCATCGCGAAGCACGCGATTTTTGTTGCGAAGCTCTATCAATTCCTTCACGTAACTATATATAGGCTTGTTCTGCCCTTCTGACAATTTATCCCACGGGAAAGACCTGCGGTTGTCGGGATCCTTGCCGCCTTCCATGCCAATTTCATCGCCGTAATAGATACACGGGGCGCCCGGCAAAAAGAACAGAATCGATAACGCAAGTTTCACCCGCTGCAAGTTGCTGCACGGGAGCGACTCCAAGCGAATCGTATCGTGACTCCCGAGCAAGTTCATAGGCACGCCAAAACGGCCTTCGGGGAACGCATCACGCAAGCGCTTCGCGAACTCGGCCAAATCAATCGGCTTTTCTTCAAAGAGATACGCCAAAACCGCACGACGCAACGGATAATTCATCACGCCGTCAAACTGGTCGCCTTGCAGCCATCGCGAAGGCTCGTCCCAAATCTCGCCAACAATGTACGCCTCTGGATTAATCGCCTTGATACGGCGACGGAACTCTTGCCAAAAACTGTCATCGTCAATTTCGTTCGGCACATCGAGGCGCCAGCCATCAATGCCACGCTTCATCCAGTACTCGCCCACCGAAAACAAGAACTCGCGAACGTCGGGATTGTCGGTATTGAATTTCGGAAGCGCGGGGTAGCCCCACCAGCAATCGTAATTGGGCTTGCCCGAATACGCATGGAGCGGCCAGCCGTGAACATGGAACCAATCCACGTAAGGAGAATTCTTGCCCAGTTCCATCAAGCTGTTGAACTGGAAAAATCCACGCGAGCAATGATTGAACACGCCATCCAGAATCACGCGAAGTCCAAGTGCATGCGCTTTGCGAACAAGCTTATCGAAATCCTTGAGCGTCCCCAGCACCGGGTCTATTTCAAAGTAATCGACCGTATGGTAACGGTGATTGGAATTGCTCTTGAATATCGGGCATAAATAAATTGCATTCACGCCCAACGACGCGATATAATCTAGTTTGTCAATAATCCCCGCAAGGTTCCCGCCGAACATGTTTTCGCGAGTCGGCTTGCTCCCCCACTCTACAAATTTCCCGACAGCCTTGTAACGCCCTGAACGGCAAAAGCGGTCCGGGAAAATCTGATAGAAAATAGCGTCTTTAACCCAATTCGGAATGTTCGCCAAAGCTGTCATGCCGGACCCCGTTCCGGCATCGCCATTTCATACTGAGTATGGAGACCCCGGAATAAATCCGGGGTGACAAAGCAAAAAGAACGTATCGTCTTAAAAAGTTGCAGCACGTCTAAACTCGCGAAGCGCTAAATCTTCCACAGAGCACGGTTCTTTCGTTCATCGACAAGCTTTGCGATATCCAGAATCAAGCCAGCATTCGCAAGCAAGTCTTCTACACTGCACGGCGTACGGTACGTCCAGTTGTTGCCTCCGACAGTTCCCGGAATATTGACGCGTTCTTCCTTCGGGTCTTCTACAGAAAGCGAAGCGGAAAGCGCAAAGTAATCCTGGATTGGCGGAATGCAGAACAAGCTATTTGCAGTAAACACATGCGAAAGAATGTCGCGCACTACAGACGGAGAAAGCTTTTCGGGGGCAACGCCCGGCAACTGCGCATGCGACCAGTAGAACGCCTTATCGAAATCGCTTTCTTCCCAGAGACCGCGCAACGTCGATGTATCGTGGCAGCTCGTGGTGCAAACAGAAAGACGCGGATAGTCTTCCATGCTGTAATACGGCGAATACGGAACGTTCCAATCGCGGGCCCAGCGCTCAATGCGAAGCGACATGATGTTGAGCTTCTTGAGCACGGACGGCACGCACGGCGGCACGGCGCCCAGGTCTTCGGCACAAACAAGCATATCCGTTTCATTCGCAAGTACAGACAAAAGCTTCATCGCATTCTGTTCCCAGAGTGCGTTTTGAGCTTGTTCGTTCTGCCCAATCAATTCATGAAGTTTCTGCTGTTCATTCTGCGGAAGCGTAAAGAGCACCGGCTGGTTGTACCAGTACCAGTAAGGATAGAACGTATTTTCGTCACCGGTCGGGATGAACACGCGATTCCAATAGACGCGAAGCATGGAATCCTTGACTTCCTGCGGTTCATCCAAAGCGACAATGGCTTTTTCGGACAGAAATTCCGGCTTGACGACAAAGCGGTCGAACTTTCCCGGCAAATTTTCAAAATACAAAGATACAAGCCTGTCCGTTTCGTTGCCGAGGAATTCGCGCAACTGTTCTACAGAGAAATTCGGACGACGCAAATATTCAAGCGTTTCGCGACAGAAGCCGGCATCACGGAGCACATCCCACGTGAGCGGAATCGACGGCTGGAACCTGCCAAGAATACCAGTCACTTCTTGCTCCGGAATCGCCCAAATGCGGAAGAAACCGAGCACATGGTCAATGCGGTAAGCGTGGTAGAACTTGCTCGCCTGAGCTAAACGGCGACGCCACCAGCCAAAATCATCTGCCTCAAGAACGTCCCAGCGGTACGTCGGGAATCCCCAGTTCTGACCGCCATAGCTGAACATGTCAGGAGGAGCGCCGGCACGGTCATCCAGCGAGAAATACTTGCGGTCGAACCAGACATCCGCACTGTCTTCGTTAATGAGAATAGGCACGTCACCTTTAAGGCGAAGACCGAGCTTGGACACCTCGTTCACGGCTGCGGTAAACTGCCCTTCTGCCGTATATTGCATCCATGCCTGGAAAAGCACGTCCCTATAATTCTTCATCCAAAGTTTATCGACATCGGCAGCGGAAGGGTTCTGATACTTTTTCCAATCCTTCCAGCTCGCTTCGTTATTCTGGGACTTGAGCGTGCAATAAACGCAGTAGGACTTGACCCACGAGTTCTTGTCAATCCAAGCAAGAAGTTTCTTTGAAGTCTTGAGTTCGTCGTAGCGAGAATCAAAAATTTTGCGGAGAATCGAACGTTTCCACGTGGTAATGCGGTAATAATCGACACGCTTGATATCTGCAAACTGTTCGCGGGCGTTTTCAATTTCTGTTTCAAACTTCGAAGCCCCGGTCACAGACTGGACGTTGATAAAGACAGGATTCAAAGCAAACGCGCTGCGGGCACTGTAAGGACTGGACTCCGAGCCGGTATCGTTTACAGGCAAAAGCTGAATGATATTGAATCCGCAAAACTTGGACCACTGGGCAAACGGAATCAAATCCAGAAATTCGCCAATGCCAATGCTGTGTTTGCTGTGAAGACTGAAAAGGGGAACGGCTACGCCGGTTTGAAAAGAAGTTAAATCACCATATCGCATGCTTCAAATATAACTCTATTTTTTTATTGTCATCATGTAAAAAAACAAGCAAATAAAAAAAGGCTCGGTTATTCCGAGACCGTTTTCCATAATTCTTAATCGTTTTTCACTAAAAGTTAAGCACGCTTGGTGTTCTTCTTAAAGCTTTTGATCAAGAGGGCGGCGAGAATGCAGTACATTTAGACTCCTTTATTTTTGACGCGGCCAATATTAAAAAACTTTTACTAACACGTCAAGGGATTTTAATATATATTTCGATAACTTTTTGGACATTTCGTCCATGCCGACATAAAGACAATCTCTAGACATTCTAAACTTTATCATATCCATAATTTTTTATTTTGCCAAAGCTATGTTTTCGCTGAAAAAAATTTTATTGCTAACAAGCTTTTTATTTGAACTCATATTTGCAGAAGACAATGAAAACCTCTACGATTTTAATTACCGCATACAAAAAACAGAAATAGATTCTACAGAAATCTATGAACGCATGATTTTCCAAGAACAGAGCAAAGCTTCCGCAACAACAGGTCAAATTCTACTCGGTTTTGGGATTCCCTTAACTATCGGAGGAGGCATCGCCATCTACAAGTCCGCAACATTTGATGACAACGAACAATTCAACACCGCAGTATTCGGAATTCCACTCGCAATCATAGGCGTGCCAATGATTATTTACGGAATTTACGATATCGCAAAATCAAAAAGTCACAATCGAAAGCAAGAAGAATTAAAGAAACAATATTTTTATTATAAATACAAAAAACAAGCAACACAATTCTTCATAGCGCCATTCATCGGACTCCACGCTCAAGCCGGTATCAACTTGTTCGCAAAGTTTTAAAAATCATATCCCAAACGGAAATGGAATAGCAACTTCTGCTCTATCACACAAAAAAAGCAAAGCCACGGAGAGTTTCCGTGGCATCGTGTTCATTTTTGGAGAGAGAAAGTTTTTAGTGTTTATGCGTTCTTGACGTGCTTTTTGAAGCTTTTGATCAAGAGGGCAGCGAGAATGCAGTACATATTTTTGACTCCTTGTTTTGACGCGGCCAATGATAATAAAATTTTACTAACGTTTCAAGGGTAAAAAATATAAATTTCGCAAATCTTTTCAAAAATCCTTACACGATTTCTCTCGCAAAACACTTTTTCAGACGCAAAAGGAATCCCATAGTATATCTACAGAATGGAAATTTGTTTTTTTTCGTTGAAATAAAAGCATCTTGACATTATCAAGATAATATCATATATCAAGGATATGAACATAAGAATAAGCGACCACGCAAAACAGCACATGGCTTCTTGCTCGATAACGGAACAGGAAGTAAGAGACCTGTTTGACGAAAAAATCCCGGTAGTGAAGGCTTACTAGTCAAAAGAATATGAGGACTGCATCGAAATACTGGCTGAAATTTCTAGGAAATATTGCAAGATCGTTTACTCTTACATAACAAACACAGTAACAACCGCTTTCAAGCTGAGGAAAAACCAATGGCTAAAATTGACGAAATAGAACGGGATGCCGTCAAAAAGGCGGCTTACTTCGAAAACCGCACAGAAGCACAAGAACTGGAAGACCACAAGTGGGCCGTAAAAAACGGGCTATCCTTCAGCGGCCCAGGGGCGCTATCCCAGGCAATTGCAGCGTCCAAGAAACGGGCGGCGACAAAAGCCAGGAAGTCAAAAGTTGGAACCAGCTTCGATCCCGGAGTTTTGGAAGCGTTCAAGGCAAAGGCTGAACGGGTGGGGATTCCCTACCAGACGCTTTTGAACTCGATCGTGAAGCGCTACACCGAAGGCAAGCTAGACATAGAACCGGCTTAATTTTTTACTTGCCCCTGCATTTTTGCGGGGGCTTTTTCACCAATTTGATTTGTCTATATGTTCCAAAATTGGTAAATTATGGGCTATGAAACGATTTTTGCTTTTATGTCTCGGTTTAACAGCTCTTTTAAACGCAAAGCCCTCTTTACAAGTCGATAAAGACCGCATCGAAGCCGGTCAGACCTTCAATTTGCAGCTCATTGTTCCGCTGCCGGAAATGCCCGAAAACAGGGGCGCGCTCCGCCTCGAAACCCGAAACAACTTCAAATTTCTCGGCCTCGACAGTGCCGATCAAGTGATGCGTCCAGACATGGACGATATTTTCAACTCGTTTTTCGGTGGCGGTGGCAGGGCGTACAAGGCTCGCGTCTATTCATTCAAGCTCAAAGCCCCCAAAAAGACCGGCTTGCAAGACGTCGGAACAATCACATGGATGATTGGCGGCGAAGCGAACGTCATCAGCAATAAAATTCCCATCAACGTGCAGCGTTCTTATAATGATGACGCATTAGCAGTTAGCCTCACCCCCAGTAAAAAATCCATTTACGAAGGCGAACAATTTAGTGTCACGCTCAGCCTCCATACATTCGAGCACTTCCAAGGTGGCTTGCAAGCAACCGACATGAGCACGGGCAACGATTTCATCGTGCACCGCAATGACTTTTCGAACATGGAATTCAAGCCGGTCGAAGGGACCCGACGCGAAATGAAGGCGACTACGAGATTTGCATGGTTAAGCCCGACTAAGAGCGGAACACTTGAAATTCCGCCGTTCAAGTTCAAATACACCAAGCTCGGCGAACCCAAAGTCGTCGAAGAAAAGAAGCAGATGGGCGGCATGTCGTTCTCCAGCAGGAGCGTCAAGCAGGAATCCATCGAAACGGAAACCTCCACACCCCCCATATCCATCACCGTCCTCCCACTCCCGACCGAAGGCAAGCCCGCCGACTTTTCGGGCATGGTCGGTTCTTACAGCTTTAGCGCGAACTTCGACCGTACAAACCTCAAGGTCGGCGAAGCGTTGACGCTCGCTATCAGCATCAAGGGCGACGGCACTCCGGGTACGATTACCGACCCGAAACTCCCCGACTTTAGCGATTTCCGCTCCGTGCCTCCCGAAAACAGCATCGACAAGAAGGTCAAGGGCAACAAGGTCGTCACATCGAAAAACATAAAAGTGTTCCTCTACCCGAAGAAAAAAGGAACCTTCGAAATTCCGGCCATTACGTATTCGTGGTTCAACCCCGCCAAAAAGAAATACGAAACCGCTTCGGCAGGCCCGTGGACTATCGAAGTCGAAAAGGGCGACGCCCCGGCTGAACCTATTTATCAGGCGCCAGTTTCTGCAGGCACGGGATCCTCTACGCCAGCCGTTCAAAAGCAAGAAATTGAATTCCTCGGCAGCGACATCCGCTTTATCCACCCGGTTACGGACAAATCCGAAACCGCAGCACCGCACAGAAGCGTTCTGTTCTGGATTTTGTTCATCGCCGCCATTCCTTTCTACCTAGTTGTAAACTTCGCCATCACGAGAAAACGCAAACGCGACAGCAACACGGCACTCGTCCGTAAAGACAAGGCAAACAAGTTGCTCAAGGAAAAATTCGCCAAAGCCCGCGAAGCCCTCAAGAGTGGAGACGGCAAGGCATTCTACGCAGCACTCGAAAACGGACTCATCGACTACCTCAGCAACTTGACGAACGTCGAATTCAAGGGCATGACCCGTCCGCAAATGAAGCAGGAACTCGCAAAGCGGAACGTCAAAGACGAGACCATCAGTGCCATCGACAGTTGGCTTGAAAAATGCTCGTTCGTGCGATTCGCACCGGTCACAGCCTCGACCGAAGAACAGTCCCAAATGCTCGCGGATGTCGAAAAGCTTTGCGAGGCACTGAAGTTATAAGGACGATTTTATGAAACTGAATAGAATTTTTTTGACAATCGCAGCAGCACTTTTGCTCATGGCAACCGCCAGCGTTGCCGCCCCCACATGTGCAGGCATCGACGCAGGCACCAAAGCGTACAACGAAAATGATTTTGAACGCGCCATTGACGAATGGAAAACTTGCGTCGATGAAGGAATGGTCAACGCAGACCTTTACTACAACTTAGGGAACGCCTATTACCGCAGCGGCAAACTCGGTTTCGCGATTTTCTATTACAAGTCCGCACTCCGTTTGCGTCCAAGCGACGACGACATCCAGCACAACTTGAATTACGCCCAAACTAAAACCAAAGACAAAGAAGGCGACGAAGAAGAGAATCCGATTTTGCAAGGACTCATGAACTTGCACCATGCAATTTCGCTCAAGAGTCAAATGAACATCGCCCTTGTGCTCTTCTGGGCCATTGCACTTGTGATTCTCGCCCGTCGATTCGTGAAAGGCGAACGCGGCAAAAACATCTGCACAGGAGCCGTATTTGCATTGAGCGTCATTCTCTGCACCATTGGAGCAAGCGCTATCTATAAGATGATTGTCCTCGAAACGGACATCACTGGAGTTGTGACCGCCGCCAACGCCGACGTGACCAGCGCCCCGAGCGACAAGTCTCAAACGCTCAACACGCTCAGCGAAGGCACGAGCTTTGAGGTCGTTGGCGAACAAGGTAACTTCGCAGAAATCCGTCTCGGCGAAAAAATCCGTGGTTTCGTGAAACTCAGCGAAGTCGGGATTGTGAAATAAAGTGGTCAGTAGGCAGTGGTTAGTGGTTAGTAGGCAGTAGGAAGTAGGAAGTAGGAAGTAGGA
>NZ_JAFWOM010000176.1 GCF_017545445.1 Fibrobacter sp. | reverse complement strand
CGATTCCGTTTGGGCTTTTGCTGATCAATATGCGTTCCGGCAAGATTCCCACTTGGAAAATGAATCTGGTGAAGGGTTTTGTCGCTTTAGGCTGCCTTTTCTTTGTCGTGACGACCATACTGCATGTGACTGATATCGCTCATTATCCGACATTCCTGCTGGCTTATCATTCCTACATTTTCGTTTCTTTTGTGTTCATGGTTTTGCTGAAGGTGGTTTATGACCGCGGTTCCGGGATGCAAGAAAAAGTTCTCGCGTCTGGTGTGATTTCCTTTGTCCTGTTCGCGATTGCAGATGTGTTCCGTTACAATATACAGAACCTTTTTGGCGTGGATAATCCGCTCTTTGAAGCAACGTACCTGCCGATTGGGGTGCTCCTGTTCATCTTGCTTTTGATGGTCGGCTATCTCTTGTATTTGTACGAGAACATGATGGACAGAACCGAAAAAGAGGTCCTGCGGCAGATTGCTTACAGGGATGCGTTGACCGGAATTTACAATAGGGCCAAGTGCGAACATATTTTTGAAATTCTCAATCGCGATGATAACGATTATGCCATTGTCAGCATCGATGTCAATGGACTCAAGTACGTGAATGACCATTTTGGACATTCTATGGGTGATAAACTCTTGTGTAGTTTTGCCGAAGTTTTCAAGAACGCATTCAATGGAATTGGGACTACAATTCGCATGGGGGGCGACGAATTCGTTGCGGTTGTCCGTGCAGAACATTTATCGGAACTCTCTGCTGCGCTCAAGACGATGGTGCAGCTAGAAAAAGATGTCCAATTACCGGTGGAATTGAATGTCGCCTATGGATATTCCGTACGTCGTCGTGGCGATGCTGTGACTGCAATGGATGTCTATCGCATGGCTGATGCGAACATGTACGCAATGAAACTCTCTACCAAGCAGCAACGCGGCTAACCGTTGTTTGAAACGCTGGCGCACTTCGCGATAATTGTCGTTCTAGTCACCAAGCCGAAATCTCCTTGCGAAGAAAAATAAAGATGCCACACGGATTGGTTCACACCTAACGGTGTTCACGGAAGTCTGATTTGAGTCTAACAACCACTAACCAACAACTAATAACCAAAAACTAATATCCAATAACAAATTTTTTGTATAGATTTTGGATGATGATAGAGTTTAACATTTTCTATAAGCTTGCGGCGGCGCTGGGTATAGGCTTCATTATCGGTATGCAGCGTGAAAACTCGTATTCCCGCAATAATTCCAGGCACCCCGCAGGGTTGTGCTCGTTTTCGATTGTGAGCTTATGCGGTGCGTTGTCTTGCTATTTGGGCGACTTGATGGGGTCGATTGTTCCCTTTGTTGTCGGCCTTTTGATTGTCGGGCTGTTGCTTGTGGCAAGCCATATTGCGTACGGGCTTTCGAATCGCGAAAATGGCGGGCCTGCGGGGGTTACGACGAGTGCCGCGCTTATCATGATTTATTTCCTTGGGGCGCTTTGCTGGTTCAATCGGCTCCTGGAAGCGTGCATTCTCATGATTGTACTCTTGTGGCTTTTGGCGGTCAAGCGTCAATTGCACGATTTTGCGAAAAAGATTTCGACCGAAGATATTATTGCGACGGTCAAGTTTGCGGTGATTTGCCTCATGGTTTTGCCGTTCTTGCCGAACAAGGCGTTTGGGCCGCCGGGGCTGGAAGTGCTGAATCCGCATACGATTTGGCTTTTTGTCGTGTTCATTTCGGGCATCGGGTTTGTGGGCTATGTGCTCATTAAGCTGGTCGGACCGGGCAAGGGCATTTGGCTGACCGGGCTTTTGGGCGGACTTGCGAGCAGTACCGCGCTGACGCTCAATTTGGCGGGGCGTAGCGTGGATAACGAACAGTACGCTGCGGATTTTACGGTAGGCATCGTGCTGAGTTGGGCGGTGATGTATGCGTGTTTGTACTTGATTTGCGTATTCCTCGTGCCTTCGCTAGCTCTGCCTCTTTTGGCGCCTCTTTTGGTGCCTGTGGTGCCGGGGCTTGGCTATGCCGCATATCTGAAGATTCGTGAGTCCCAAAATCATCGGCAAAAAACGACCGATTTCAGTAATCCGTTCAAACTTTTGCCGGCGGTCAAGTTCGGCCTTGTCTTTACGTTGGTCATGTTCCTAGCGAATGCGGCTCGCGTGTATTTCGGTTCAGGGGCGCTTATTGCGTGCAGTTTTTTGGGCGGTGCTGCGGAGATGGATGCGGTGGCGTTTTCGCTCATCGACATGTGCCGCAAGGCGACTCTCGAAAATCACAGCTTGATTTTGGCTCTTTTGTTTGCGAGCCTCGCGAATACGGTGACCAAGGGCGGCATCGTGTATTTCCTTGGGGCGAAAGCGATGCGGCGACCGATTGTTCCGGCGGTGGCTTTCATTTGCGGCGTGACGATTGTAATGATTGGAATTTACTCGGTGGTATAAAATGTCTGAAAAAATGAAATTTGCATTGACGATTGCTGGCTTTGACGGCTCTGCTGGGGCGGGCATCTTGGCGGATGTCAAGGCGATGGCGCATTTTGGCGTTTATTGCGAATCGGTCTGTACAGCGCTTACGCAGCAGAACGAGGACGAATTTGTGGCTCCCGGTTGGGTCATTTGGGAACGTATCGAAGCTCAACTCGAAACGTTGTTTGCAAAACGCCAGTTCAAGTTCGTAAAAATCGGACTTGTCGAAAAGGCAAAAGTTCTACAGCGGATTGTAGAATTTGTCCGCGAAAAATCCCCGGACGCTTATATTATCTGGGACCCGATTGCAAGCGCATCGGCGGGTTTCCATTTTTTGCGTGCTGCGGAACAGAACAAGTTCATGCCCATCATGAAACAGATTGATTTGGTGACGCCGAACCATGATGAATTTAGTTTTTTGGGGCTTGGGCTTGCGGCATCGCGTGGAACGTTTGAACTCGGAAAAGATTTTGCGTTGCTTTTGAAGGGAGGCCATTCCAAAGAAAAGGATGCCGTCGATATCCTTTGGGATAGGGATGGAAAACAGTACAAATTCTCAAGTCCGCGTTTGCACGGCCACGGAAAGCACGGCACTGGCTGTCATCTTTCTTCGGCGATTCTTGCGAATTTGGCACTTGGGCATTCGCTCCAAGAATCGTGCAAAATTGCGAAGGACTACCTTAACGAACTTTTGAAAAGTGGGGAAGGCCGCCTCGCGAAAGATTTGTAATTTCGCATTGTCACCCTCGACCGTCCTCGCATTGTCATCCTCGACCGTTAGGGAGGGGATCCAGTGTATTGTCTTTTTCTTATATTAGCAATATGAATAAATTTGTTTTTGTACATTAAATCTTGCGGTGCTATTCTTTGCCGCTTGTGGTGACGATAGCGGCTCTGTAGCTAGTTCTTCGGGAAAGTCATCTTTATCGACTTTGACAGACTCTCGTGATGGCCAATCCTACAAAACGGTTGTCATCGGCTCCCAGACATGGATGGCCGAAAACTTGAACTACGAAACTGCAAACTCTTACTGCTATAACGACTCCGCTAAATATTGTAATAAGTACGGTCGCCTCTATACGTGGGCTGCTGCGATGGACAGTGCTGGCACGTTGAGCACGAATGGCTATGGCTGCGGTATGGTTCGATATGTTCGCCGACATATCCGGTGCGTGGTGTTTGTCCTGCAGGTTGGCATTTGCCAACAATGGATGAGTTTTTAACTTTGATAACCGCAGTTGGCGGAATTTCTACAGCGGGCAAAATGCTCAAATCGACAAGTGGCTGGAATGTCAGTAATGGAAAAGATGGCAACGGTACGGATGATTTCTCGTTCTTGGCGTTGCCTGCTGGCAGCAGACTTGGCGAAGATGATTATGACTACGAGGGGGGCCATTTGTACTTATGGTGTTCTACAGAGGGCGATAGCAGCCTCGCATGCAGTATGTCTTTGCTCAACAACTACGATGGTACGTATGTGAGCCGCTACTCTAAGAGCCATGGGCATTCCGTTCGTTGCGTTAAGGACTAGCAAACCGAGAGTCGCGGAAACCAGATTTAACATCCTTCATGCTGTCATCTTAGCCTAGTGCTTGGATCGGCTTTTTTCTTACAACACAGATGCCGGAACGGAGTCCGGCATGACAGTTTCTATCGCGATGTCATCCCGGCCATTGTGCCGAGATCGGCTTTTTTCTCACAAAATAGGCCCCGGCTGGGATAACGAATGTGAGGTGTACTGTAAAGAAGACTGCCTTTCCGAGAATGAATTTGGTAATATCGACTACAATTGCATTGCCAGACGGAATAGACGTTTGGCGTCAGACAAGGATGATCTGGCTGCTGTTTTGGATAGGTTTTCTCTGCAAAAAATAGCTCTCTTTATAAGTTGTTTGTGATTTAATCCAATTTTGGTCCATTTTCCACAAATTTGCGTGTTAATATAACGGATAGGGAGCTGTTTTCTGTCTATGAGCCCGACATTTTCGGGAGTTTAACAACGGATAATTATGGAAAATAATAACGCCGAAAATAACAACGCCGGAACAGAAATTGGCCACGGCGAAATGATTGGCGAAGCCAAGACGTTCGAAGAATACAAGGGCGCCGGAGTTTTTGCCGACCTCCTGCTCGATAGGACGTTCAAGAAGGCCTTCAATCCCGACACTCAGAACAAGGTCTGCCTGATTGCGCTTTTGAATGCCGTGCTTGAAGGCGAAATCGCATCACCGATTGTCGATGTGCAGTCCCGCAACAAGGAATACAGCGACGGTTCGAACGAAAACCGGACTACGGTCTTTGACTTGCACTGCATCGATACGGCTCAGCGGCGGTTCATCATCGAAGTGCAGATTCTTTATCAGGAAAACATCGTCAACCGTGCGATTTATTATGCCTCGCAGACGATTATCGCTCAGGGCGAACGCGGACAAAAGTACAATTACGAATTGAGTCCAGTCGTGACAGTCGTGTTCATGGAATTCAACGTGTTCGCCGACGACCGTTACATCCGCCGCGCAAAGCTTCGCGAAGTCAATGGCGTAAGCATCAGCAACACGCTCAATTTCGCATTCGTGGAACTCCCGAAGTT
>NZ_JAFWOM010000175.1 GCF_017545445.1 Fibrobacter sp. | reverse complement strand
TTGAACCTTGCATTGTTTCAATCTAGCATCCGCAAAATGTCCGATTTCATCCCAAGAGACATCTAATATATTTTCTTTTTTAGAATTCCATAACGACATCCTTATTTCAGGAACGAAAACATCCCCATTATCACCCAACAAGAATTCAGGTGATCCACAGTTTTCAACTCTAGAACAAGGATCTGGAGCTTTGCAAAAAGCTAACGTACCAATATATTTACCAGATTTTACGATTTTATTCCAAGCATTTTCTATAGGTTTGTCTGAATCGTACCAAGATTTACCCTCTACATGTATATCTTTTTGATTCTTTATCATAGCAATATTTTCATAAACAAGTTCTTCCTGATTGTTTATCCATGCAAGCTTTCCTACAACTAATAATTGATGAGATTTTTTTTCTTCCGCACGTTCCTTAGCATTTTTTTCCAACCATTTTTCGAAAGTTGGATTTTTATGGATTGCATCCGCCATAGCCTTAAAAGATTCTACAGCATCTAATGGAGATTTTTTAAACGAACTATCCGCCAATACCATGTTGAATCTAAAAATTATACTTTCAAGCGGTATTTTAACTTTAGGCGTTACATCAAAAGTAAAATTTTCTCCGCATAAATGGCGAACTTTTTTAACATCAAAAAAATTTTCAAAATTCTTAAATTTCGGATCGAGTCGTGCACAACCCATATCGCCAAAGCCCGGACATCTAATGAGCAAACAAGGAGGACTAGGCATGGATTTACATGCAAAAGCATCCCCAAAAAGTAACAAGCAAACAACAAAACTAATTTTCTTTATCATCAAAACTACCCTTGTCAAAAATTACCACCTTCCCGATTTCGGGCCGTATTCGATTGAACCGTCATTGCGGATGATGAGGTAATCACAGTATTGCGGAACCCTATATGGAACTGCATTTTTCGGAAATGAATCTTGACAATGTTCACTAGAGATAATTGAATAATAGCAATCAAACGGAATTGTTTTTTCAGGTTCTTTGCACTGTCTTATAGAAGCTTTTCTAGTGAAAACAGAATCCAAGAAGGTTTTATCACCCCTGATTTTTGTTCTAGCAACAAGTACATCGCCATTATCGCTAAACCAGAATTCATAAGAATCTAACAAACTATAACTAAATCCGCCACCACATCTACTAGAGTACTGGAAAACCGTTTCAGAACCATACATCAATGTTCCCACATACGCTCCAAATATTCCAACGTTCCTAAAAATTTCATTTCTACATATTTCATCTTCATATTCTATGCCAGCGACACCATTTCTTTGTTTTGGGGCTGATTGTTTCAACCATTTTTCAAATAGCAAATTTTTATGAATAGCAGCATACAGGCCTTCACATAATCCAGACGAATATTCTTCACCAAATGAAAAGCCTTCATGAACTTCTCTAAAATCAAAAAGAAACTTATTAAGAGACAATTTTCGTAACGGATTTTGCTTTTTAGGAACAGCCCAAATGGTATATGAAAAAGGTTTCTCTGAACGACGATAAAATGCAGTACCCCTACCATGGTTATCGCAACGATAATTCGAATGAACTTTATCAACATTAAAATATTTTTCAAATTCAACAAATTTTGAATACTGACGAAGAATTTCTAAATCGTAAATACTCGGCGCGGCAAGCGTCGATACAGCATAGACAAGCACCATCGCAAAAAACAAATTTTTTTCAAGCTTCATTCCAATTCCAGCAACATGAATTTATCCTATTCTAAAATAGAAATCTGAATTATGGCAATGTTGCAAAAGCATGAAAAATAAATTTCACAAGCATGGGTTCTCGTTTTTTACAAAGCCCCTGATTTCGGGCCATATTCGATTGTGCCGTCATTGCGGATAATGAGGTAGTCGCAATATTCAGTCTTATAATATTTTGAAAGCCATTCTGCGCAACGATTTTCTGAGACTAGAGAATGATTGCACAGAAAATCCTCAATATATGATAAAATTCCTTTAGAGGATTTTTGAACCTCGCATTGTTTCAATCTAGTATCAGGAATAGCGTCTATTTCATTCTGAGAAACATCTAATATCTTTTCTTTTTTAGAATTCCACAACCATATTTCTGGAACGAAAACGTCCCCATTATCACCCAACAAAAAATCTGGAGTTCCACAGCTTTCAACAACTTCGCAAAAATCTGGAGCTTCACAAAAAGATAACGTACCAACATATTTACCAGACATTCCTATTTTATTCCAAACATTTTCTATAGGCTCGTTCCACCAAGATTTACCCTTAACATATATCTCTTTTTGATTGTATATCTTTGCAATATTTTCATAAACTAATAATTGATGGGGCATTTTTTTCTCTACACGTTCCCTAGCATTTTTTTCCAACCATTTTTCGAAAGACGGATTTTTATGGATAGCAGCCGCCATTTTCTTAAAAGATTCTACTACATCTATTGGAGATTTCCTAAACGAACTATCAGCAAAAACCATATCGAATCTAAAAAATATACTTTCAAGCGATATTTTAACTTTAGGCGTTACATAAAAAGTATAATTCAATCCAACATCTTGACAACCACTTAACCGTGTATCAGTTCTTACTTTTTCAATATCAAAAAAATTTTCGAAATCCTTAAATTCCGGATCAAGCCGTGCACAAGCCTTATCATCATGGATGCCTAAACAAGTCTTTGTCCTTATATCCGAGCAATAACTACCACGCTGCTGGGCTTTACAAGCATAAGCATTCCAAACAAGTAATAAGCAAACAACAAAACTAATTTTATTTATCATCAAAACCACCCACGTCAAATATTACCACCATTCCGATCTCGGCCCGATTTCTACAGTCCCATCGTTGCGGATGATAATGTAATTGAAGAAATGATTTTTCCGTTGAGACATTTCCGCCTGACGTTTGTAGCCTCTAACAAAAGGCCTATCATCTTCTATATTGAAAAAATTTTCACCTTCCGACACCCAAGCATTAGTCACAAGGACATCACCACTATCGCTCAAAGCAAATTCATAATAGCGGTCTCCATATTGCAGCGAACTCACATATTCACCCCTCATCCCCACATCTTTCCAAGCAGAATCTCTTGGAATAGGATGGAAGAAGCCCAAAGAATCATGATTAACCAAAGTAAGCTCTGTGTAATTCATCAAAGAATTTTTATATCGCAACCATTTTTCAAAAGTCGGATTTTTACGAATCGCAATCAAAGTCTTTAAGAAAAGCTTGACAGATTCAATCGGGTCCTCATAGAAATTTTCATACTTGATGAGCCGCAAAACAAGTTCATTAAAAGGCGTTTCTCCTTTCAGCGATACATAAACGGAATATTCAACATCATCTTCAGAATGAGTTCGACCGGCTACAGCTTTGATATCAAAGAAATCCTCAAAGCGTTTAAATCTTGAGTCTTCACGGAATGTTTTTAAAATTTTTTCACTTCCTTTATCGTCTAGCTCTTGACGAAGGCTATCTAAAACTTTGTAATAAGCGGCAAACGGAGTTGCATTTTCTCGATAAATCTTGGGCAATTTTTCATATCGAGTTTTTCCATCATAATCTTGAAGATCAAAGGCTCCATAAAGAAGATCATTGCCATAATAACGTTTCCAAAACAAAGAATCTCGAATCAACGAAACACGCCCTTTATCGACAACAATTTCATACAATTTTTTAGGACCACACGCAAAACCTATTGTGTCACTGACAAAATCTGCAAATAATGGTTCGCTCTTCTGTTTGAAAATCCGTTTTTCGGCAGATGTATTCAAAACAATTTCTTGCGGAGGAATACTTGCCGAAACAATTCTAGTGTCCGTTCCCTTTCCTTCGAAAAATTTTCTTGGAAGTTCTATTGAACGCGAATACGACTTTATGAGCACACTATCCAAATAAAGCGAAGAATCGTGAATACTCCAATACGCAGAATAGCCACCGCCTTTTTCAGGACTATAATACATATACATCGGAGCGAAATACCATTCTTGAATCCACGGTCTAAAAGGCCATTCCACGTAATGCTTGGCGATATATTCGTTAAGCGGATGTGCTAAAACTCGGCATTGTTCGCCATTGAAATAGAAATGGTCCGTTCCGCCTTCAAGATAAGCTCGTTTCGGAACAGTCACAAATATAGCGCAAGCAGCACTTGCAAGAGCCACAACAATAAGCAATAATCTTTTCATCATCAAAACCATCCTCGTCAAAAATTACAAATACCCCGATTTCGGGCCGTATTCTATTGCACCATCGTGGCGAATGATAAGGTAGTCGCAAAACAATGCATTCTTGTTAGATTCCGTTATCTTGAAATCAATACGAGAATCACGGCACCGTTTCATGCCAGCAACAAAATATTTTCCAAAGCTTTTATAAAGCAAATTATTATCATCAATAGGAATATCAAAAAACAACACATCCTTCGAGATTTCTGCCCAAGTCACAAGGGCGTCCCCATTATCGCTTAAAATAAATTCATACTGATGAGTACCCCAATTAAAAAAACTTAACGTTCCAACATACTCGCCCTTCATGCCAACTTCTTTCCAAATAATGTCTTTATCAATTGGTTCCCAAAGAACAAATACCGAATCGCTTTTTTCAAGGTAAACATGATAATAATTCATTAGAGGTATTTTATACCGCAACCATTTCTCGAACGCAGGATTTTTCTGCATGACCATAACCGTTCTTAAAAATAATTTGACCGATTCAATAGGATTTTCATCATGTTTTAATCCCAAAAGAATTTCTTTAAAAGGAGTATTTCCTTTAGGCGAGACATAGAAAGAACGATCGTCATCACGAGCATATAAAGGATGACCATGATCCAAATCTACTGCATTTATATTAAATAATTTTTCAAACCACTTAAACCTCGGATCTACCCGTAATTGTTCAAGTTTATCTTCACTATTCATAACATCTATCGCAATACGAAGGCTATCTAAAATCTTATAATAGTTTTCAAATGGAGAAGAGAACTCGCGATAGGGCTTTGGAATAGGATTTTCATCACTCTTTTTAGAATGAGGTTTTTCTCCATATGACAATTCTTTAGGCAACGAAATAACTTTACCTTCTCTCACAACACTTTTATAAATGTGAGACCATCCACAATTAAATTCAATCGTATCACTGACAAAATTCGCAAATAATGGTTCACTCTTTTGAATTTTTACAGTTCGTTTTTCGGCTGATGTATTCAATACAATTTCTTGCGGAGGAATATTTACCGAAACAATTCTATTGTCTTTTTTCTTTGAATAGTAAAAATTGCGAACAAGAGGCACTGTATGCGACTTGGAATTTATGGTCACGCTATCCAAATAAAGCGACGAATCTCGAATGCTCCAATAAGCTAAATAGCCACCTCCATCTTTTGGAATATAATACGTGTACAAAGGAGGATTTCCGTACATAGGGCGAGCACTCGACGGTCTAAACGGCCACTCCGCATAATGTTTAGCAATAAACTCATTAAGTGGAAAATTTAAAACACCACACTCTTTCCCGTTAAAATAAATATGGTCCGTTCCACCTTCAGCTTCTGCTCGCTCAGGTATTTCATTAGCAAACACCATGCACGCTAGCGCTACAACAATAAGCAATAATCGTTTCGTCATCAAAACCACCCTCATCAAAACTTACCACCATCCCGATTTTGGGCCAATTTCTACAGTTCCATCATTGCGAATGATAATGTAATCATAGAAATGATTGTCCATTTGAACCATTTCCGCCTGACGTTTAAAGCCTTTAAAATAAGGTCTATCATCTTCGATATTAGGCAAGTTATCACCTTCAGGCTCCCAAGCCGTAGTCACAAGGACATCACCACTATCGCTCAAATCAAATTCATAATAATGATCTACATATTGCAGCGATCCAACATACTCTCCCCTCATCCCCACATTTTTCCATGCAGTGTCTCTTGGAACAGGACGGTATAGCCCTAACGAATCTCGATAACTCAACATCACCTCTGTGTAATTCATCAAAGATTTTTTATATCGCAACCATTTTTCAAAAGTCGGATTTTTACGAACTGCAATCAAAGTCTTTAAGAAAAGTTTGACCGATTCAATCGGATCCTCCAAAAAATTTTCATACTCGAGGAGTCGCAAAACAAGTTCATCAAAAGGCGTATCCCCTTTCAGCGACACATAAGCAAAATATTCAAAATTATATTCCGATTGAGAGCGACCGACTATAGCTTTTATATTAAAGAAATCCTCAAAACGTTTGAATTTTGAGTCTTTACGGAACATTTCAAGAATCGGCTCATTACCCACATCATCAAGTTCTTGACGAAGGCTATCTAAAACTTTATAATAAGCGCTGAACGGAGAAGCAGTCTCTCGGAACATCTCAAGATTTTTTTCATATTCTTCTTCTTTATACCATCGAGGATCGTAAAATCCATAATGCAAATTATTCCGAGGATAACGGTCTATATTAGACAAATTGTGTTTAGGTAATGATAGAGTACGGCCATTTTTGACAATGAATTCATAATTTTCCTTTCCACATGTAAAGCCTATTGTGTCACTGAAAAAATCCGCAAATAATGGTTCACTCTTCTGTTTGAATGTCCGTTTTTCAGCAGATGTATTCAAAATAATTTCTTGCGGAGGGATGCTTACCGAAACAATTCTAGGATCTTCCTCTGATTTTTCAGGAAACCCCTCAGGAGCTTGAATCGAACGCGAATACGATTTTACAAGTACACTATCCAAATAAAGCGAAGAATCATGAATACTCCAAAAAGCTGTATAACCCCCACCTTTTTCAGGACCATAATACATATACATCGGTGAGTAATACCATTCCCGAACCCACGGTCTAAAAGGCCACTGCGAATAATGTTTGGCAATATATTCGTTAAGCGGATATGTCAAAATGCGGCATTGTTCGCCATTGAAATAAAAATGGTCCGTTCCGCCTTCAAGATAGGCCCGCTTAGGAACACCGTAAAAAAATGCACAAGCTGCACATGCAAACACAACAACCAAGAAACAAATTCTCTTTATCATAATTACAAATTATAAAAAAAATGCTCATGCAAGAGCATGTACAAAATGTATATGGAGATGCCCGCTCAAGGCGGGCATGACAGAATCGGAGCTATCACTCCTAATAATCATTCGCCGAGGACAAACGCGACGGCTTTTTCGAGGTCTTCTTCTTGGCGTTTATGCACTTCACCGTATCGGGCAAGGCCGCGGGATGCGTACATCGCATAAATGTTCGAATCCAGCAATTGAATCATGCGGTTCTTGATTTCGCTCACGGAATACGGATCAAAGTAAAGCACCGCATTTTCGCAAACTTCGGGCACAGACGTCGTGCCGCTCGCGGCCACAGGCACGCCATAACGCATCGACTGCACCGGCGGATAGCCAAAGCCTTCGTTCAAGCTCGGGAAAATAAATGCATACGCGTTCTTGTGCAAGAATTCAAGTTCTTTCGATTCCACGTAGCCGAGGAACACAAATGCATCCTTGTTGCGGATATGCTTGCGGTAAGCCTTGACGTTTGTCGCTCCCGTAATCACGAGCTTCATGTCGAACTCATGATTCGTCGAATGCATCATCGTCACGAGTTCATCGAACGCCTTGACCGCACGCAAATTGTTCTTTTCCCAGCGGGCACCGCTCGTGAGCAAAAAGTACTTCTTTGATTTCACGCCCGGCGGCAAGAATCCTTCGGGTTCGTAATCCAGCATCGGGCTATAGAAAACCGGGATTTCCTTGTCCAGAAGTTCCGGGAAAAACGATTTGATAGAAGCTCGGCTATGTTCGCTCACGGTAATACATTCGGCACGCCCATCGGCAATGCGAGCCGCCAAATCACGGTACTTCGGCGCATAATAAAGTTTTTTCCAACTGTCGCGATAACGCACCAGCGCTTCGAGCTTTTGTGCAAACTTTTTCGCAAAGCCAACGCCTTGCCAGCTGTACTGCATTTCGAGTGCGCGCACGCCATGCCACGTGAACACAAAACGCTTCACCTGAATTTGCCATTTGCCTTCGAGCGAATAAAGCGGCGTGTAAAACGCGTCAATCGCATTTTCGTCGATAATCTGCTGCGGCGTTTTTTCGGCAATGTCAAAAAGCGGAATATTGCCCTTTTCGCAAGCCGCAAGAATATCCGGCGACAAATATTTACGGCTATCATAAACACAACTGAACTTTGAACCGCGTTTCACAAGCGCCCAAAAAATCACTTCGCCATAAGAACCGCCACCGTGAAACTTTGCACTGTGAATCGGCTGCACAGCCACGAGATTAAAAAGCAAATTCATAAACGCCCCCTAGAAAAGCTTGCCCAAGATTTCCAAAGGTTTCACGAGAACAGGCACATTTTTGTACAGCCAAGCGAGCGACTTCGCAAACGCATAACTGCGGATAATGTAAGCTCCAGCAGCCCCGACCTTGTTCGTCTGGTACATGAACGCATCTTTCGCATGGGCAATCACGTCATCGTAATACTCGTTGATGTGAATGGACTTATCCGCGTTCACCGTCACGGGGAGGCTCTTCAAGTTCGTATAAAAGTCCTTGCGTAAAATCTTCGGCAAAAAGATGTTCATCGATTCCGGCACCTTGCGGCCACGCGTGTCGATAATGCGCGAACCGAAGAAATGCAGCACCTTCGCCGTCGGCAAAAAGCGGTTGCCGTAAGCCAGTTGGCAGTTCCAACCGCCATCCATCTTTTTCGTCACGTAGCCGAACTTGTAGTTCGTCTCGGCAAGGCTCGCCATATCGTACGGGAAATTCTTCGAAACGCAGTAAAGCCACAGTTCGTGCCAAGTTTTGAAGAACTCGCGGGCTTCCAGCGTATCGGCGGCAAACATCACGCCCCCGTTAAAAATCTCGTCGTTCAGAATCGGCGAAAAGCCCATCATCTTCGCGTTGTTCAAAACCTTCTTGCGGTTAATCGCCTTCGAAAGATTCGTATGGAAATCGAGCACCGCGTAAATGCCACCGCGCCATTCGTCAGGAATCGAGAGGTCATCGACAATCGCGATGTCGGAATCCATGTACAAAAAGTCGCCGTCAATCTCGTTACGCATCACCGTCTTGAGGTAGCGCGAACGCAGCATCGGCGTGAACTTTTCGTCAAGCGTCAAAACCTTGAGTTCATCGACAGCGTCTTTCAAAGCAGCTCGCGGCCCCGTCAACGTTTCCGCCGTTTTGTCATCGGTCAAAAGCGTCACGAAAGCGTTCGGATTGTGGACACGCAGAGAAGCTATTGCGACAAGCGTTTGTTCGCAAAAGAAATCCTTCGGAGAACTGGTCAAAACAAAAAGATATTTGACTGAGGGTAACATCTTAAATCCTTATCGGTTCCTTCTTTTCGTATGCAGCGAGTCTGCTTTCCATTGTTCCTCGCGGAGCATTCCTCAAAAAATTCTTCACGCGTTGCCAGAAGGGGCGCCAGCTGCCGTTCGTCACGTGAATCGCAAACGGTTTTGTCTTAGATTCGTTCAAGCTCGGCAAGAACACGTCGCCAGCGTAAATCGTCATCCCTTCGGAGATTTTCTGCAATTCATTTTTATAGACAAATCCAAATTGCTGTGCCGTATGCGCATAGACAAACGGCGAAATATTCTGGATGTTCAGTTCGCCATTCGGCAAAATGAATTTTTGATTTTCGTAATATTCCATGCACTTTTTAAGGAACGGGTGCCCGGCCTCGCCGCCAAAGATTGCCGCCTGCAACGCAAGCCCTGGGAGAGCAATCTGGTTCGGGTCTTTCTTGGTGCCGTCTTCGTTCAAGAACTGCCAAGACTTATTTTTCTTGAAGTGCGATGTAAATTCGATATTCGTAAAATAGCGATTGTCAAGGAACGGATCAAAGCTCTGGTACATATACACATCGCTGTCCAGATAAATTCCGCCCTCGCTATACACGGCATAAAGGCGAATGTAATCGCTCGCGAACGCCCACTTCGACATGCTCACGGCCTCGCGTACAAACGGGACCGAGTCGATGATTTTCTGGCATTTGGCCATATCCCAATGGATAATTTCGTAATCGGGGCAATGACGTTTCCAGCTATCAATGCACAACTGCGGCAGTTGCGGCAGAGGGTCATTCGAAAGCCATATATAATGCAATTTTTTAGGAATCATATCACCAATCTAGCAAAAAAATTTTTCCATCAAAAATTCTTTTTGGCAAGTCCCTGTTTCCAGAATGTCAAAAGAAGCAACAAAATCACAATTCCGTAGGCGACACCCTTCTCAAAAAGCGTGGGCGAAACGACCGTATTCAATGCAATGTAAATAACAATAATCGCCACAATCCAAGCGACTTGCACCAAAAGGCTCATTTTATACGGCCAAAAGCCCATCTTGCGCAGATAAAGATTCATCCAAGTGCATTGCAAAATCTGGTAAGACATGCAAGAAAGTGCAGCCCCTGCGATTCCGAAAAGCGGAATGCAAATGCTGTTCATCGTCACGGCAAACACAAGCGAAACCACGTTCATCATCAGCATGAACTTGCTCTTACCAAGCCCCATCACGACCGATGCGGACATGCCCAAGAATCCATTAATCAAATTGCCGATAATCAAAATTCCGAACACGGCCACCGGATTTTCCTTTGTAATAAACGACTTTCCGGCAATCATCATCGTCTGTTCCGGGAACAGCACAATAAAGAAACCTATCGCAAGCTGGATAATCGTCACCATCGAAACGCAATAAGAGAACACCGGTTTCAAATCCGTCTTTAAACGGTCCAACGTCATTCCGGCCACAACAGGCTGCAGAATCGGATCGTAGCTATTCCGAATCGTCTTGAGTCCATTGGAAACCGTCACCATCACCGCGTAAATGCCAACCGCTTCGGGCCCGAGAATCGCAAGCACCATCCACATATCAATACGCAACAAGAACGATGCCACAATCTCCGAAAAACCAATCGGAATCGAGAAATTCAAGAGTTCCGAAGGCAACTTGTTTTTCGTAAACCACTTTATCTCCGGGAACTGCTTGTTGATTAGGAATATATAGACAAAGACACCCAGCATGTTCGAAGCAAAGAACCCGACCGGCAAAGCGTACTGATCCACAAATCCCAAGAAATGAAGACAAAGTGCAATGATCGGAGCAAGCGTCATCACCACGAATTCATTGATAAAAATCTTGTACTGCGGATGGCGATTTCCGTCAGAAGCCCCTGCAAACAAGAGCAGAATCGTGTATGGCACAATCGACAGCGCGTACAGCGAAATTTCGACCGACGAAAGCATCGCAAGCCCGGTAGAAACGCTCTGCAAGCCAAAATACGCCCCCACCCAGATAATGCAAGAAATCAAGAAAGAAATGAGAGTTGCAAGCCTAAGCGACTCGATAACGCCTTCGTGGGGCGAGCGGCCACACACCTTGTTTTGCGGCAAATGGCGGAGCAGTCCCTTGTCAAGTCCAATAATCGAGACGCGTGCAAGCGTCATCACCAAAAGTTGCGTCGATACGTATATACCAAAAATTTCCTTGCCAAAAACACGGGCAAGCACAATCGTAAGGACAGGAGCAACAACTTTGAGGGCTGTCCCTACAAGAGTATATAAGGTACTCTTTTGTAAATAATTTTTATCCGCCTGAACAGAATCCATAGCACTAACAACGTTTAAAATCAGGTTTCCAATTTAGCAAAAAAAATTCTTTGACAACCCAGTAAATAATCTTTCTCGGATTAAAGATTAAAAATGTGCGATAAATGGTAAAAAATCGAAAAAAATTTACTACATTATAGGCCATGGTTCAATTCAGTCAAACTTCTTGGCAATACGGTACTCTTTCGGATACGCTTGACATCTTGCGCTATGCACCTATGACCTTGTCCGTGGGGACGAATGCCGTTATTTACTACACGTTGCCAAAGAGCATTGAACCGGGCGAATTTATCCGCTACACAATCGTAGCTGGTTTTAGGAAAGTAAGTTGGACCGGCATCATCGGAGCGGTCAATCCGGGTAAAACAGATAACGTCATAGAAATTGTCGTTCGCTTAGGCGAAGGGCCGTTCCGTGGTTTTACCGCTACGCACAAGTTCGATTCTGTCAAAGGCATTACGACCTGTTTTGACGACATCTCTTTCCAAGGCTGCAAGGATTTTGCAGAAGATACGTTCTCGATTGTCATGGCAAGCGCTAGCATGGTTTATGCATTTGCCGCAAGAGAAATGGCTCGTGAACAAATTGCAATTGTTGAAGCAAAGAAAAAGACGCAGGCTTTCGAAGCGTTAGACCAATCCGCAACAGCCGGATAACATCATGTACAAGTCCCTCGAACAGGCCCTGCTGGATTTGGAAAAAGCGGGAATGCTCAAACGTATTCACGCCGAAGTCAATCCGCACTTGGAGATGGCCGAAATCGCGAGGGAGAATTTCAGACAAAATGGCCCTGCACTCCTTTTCGAACATGTCAAAGGGAGCAAGTTCCGTGCCACATGTAACATTTTCGGAAACGACGAACGGTTCAATTTTTTGTTCCGCGACGGATTCGAGCAAACAAGAGCGGCTGTCCTTTTCAAATCCAACCCGATTCAATTTTTAAAAAACGCACTAAAATCGCCGAAAACGCTTTTCAAGGCCGCTCGCGCAGGGTTGACATCGCTCCCCATGCGATCGGGAAGCATCAACGATTTTGAAGAATGCAGTTTGCAAGACTTGCCGCAACTCGTCTCTTGGCCGCTCGACGGCGGAGCTTTCATCACGCTTCCGCAAGTCGCCACACGCCCAAGCGAAAACGCAAGCGTCATGCAGACAAACGTGGGCATGTACCGCATCCAGATTTCCGGGAACGATTACGCGCCGAACGAAGAATGCGGGCTGCACTACCAAATTAAACGCGACATCGCACGTCACCATCAAAAGGCGATTGAAGAAGGTAGGCCGCTCAAGGTGAGCATTTTCATTGGCGGTCCCCCGTCGCACACGTTCGCGGCTGTAATGCCCATGCCCGAGAATCTTTCGGAACTGTTGTTCGCAGGCATGCTCGGCAATCGCCGGTTCCGTTACTTTGAACATAATGGCTATCTCGTTTCGAGCGATGCGGACTTTTGCATTCTAGGTGAACTCGAACAAGGCTTAAAGCCCGAAGGCCCGTTTGGCGACCACATCGGATACTACTCCGGCAAGCACGATTTCCCGTGCATGAAAGTGCATAAAGTGCTCTGCAAAAAGAACGCCATTTTTCCGTTCACAGTCGTCGGGCGTCCACCGCAAGAAGATACGTTATTCGGAAAGTACATCCACGAAATCACGCAGCCGATGGTCCCCTCTTCGCTTCCGGGAGTTTATGGAATTCACGCCGTCGATGAAGCAGGCGTGCATCCGCTTTGCCTAGCGCTCGCCTCCGAAGCGTTCCGCCCGTACGCCACCGCTGAAGAACGCGAACCGATGGAACTTTTAAAGACGGCGAATGCAATGCTCGGATTCAACCAAGCGAGCCTCACCAAATATCTGCTGATCGCCGCAAAGGAAGATGTTCAGCACAAGGTCACTGAGCCTGCCGAAGTGCCGAGAAAAAATCTAGTCGATGACGTTCCTGCATTTTTTACGCACGTTCTGGAACGCCTCCACTTCGACCGCGATTTGCATTTCCAAACTGCAACAACGATTGATACGCTCGACTACACCGGCACAAGCCTCAACCATGGTTCGAAAGTCGTCATTGCCGCCGCCGGCAAGAAAATCCGCGAACTCCGCAACAATTCCGCCGACTTAGAATCGCTCACGCTACCGCAGGGTTTTAAAGTTGCCGCCATCGTAATGCCCGGCGTGCTAATGATTGAAGGCCCGGCATTTACAACAAGCTCCGCGAATAGCGAAACGTTCCACGAACTCAAAGCAGCCTTCGCCCACTGGGAATTCCGCGAAAACTATCCGTGGATTTCCATCATCGACGAAGGTGCCGTCAACAACGCAGCAGGCAACACCACAAACAACATTCTCAGCGATTTCTTGTGGCTCACGTTCACGCGTTCCGACCCCGCACAAGACATTTACGGCCTTGACGAATCCATTTGCGACAAGCACTGGAAATGCAAAGCACCGCTTATCATCGACGCACGAATCAAGCCGCACCATCAAAAGCAATTGACCGTTCCCACAGAAATTACGGTAAAAGCAAGGCAAATTCTCCAAGACGCAGGAGTCCTGTAACATGTTATTCTTCGCACGTTTTTTTTCGCACATCCATTGGAACGGCCTCGCCTTTTTGACTTTATTTACAATTACAAGTTTCGTGCACGCCTACGAAGGTAGCTGCGGAACAATGACGCTATTTGAAAACCTCATCAAAGAGCGGAAACAGCCAGGCTACACAAGAGTCCAAATTGCCAATTATAACACGAAATGTTCCGCCCAAGACTACTACGACTCCGTCTATACCATCGAAACATCACATTTTCAAGTCATGTACGTTTTGACGGGTCCGCACGCAACCACAAAAGCATTCGCCGACAGTACCGCAGCCATCTTTGAAGAAGCCTGGAACTTCTACATCAACAAGCTAAAAATGCGAACTCCTAAAGGGCCTCGCATAAGCCATCATTTCCAACAAAAAATTAAAGAAGGTCTCTATCCCGTCGAAATTATTGACATCAACCAAATTAGAGACAACCTCATCAATGGAAATGGATGTGCCGAAAACTTTGGAATCACATATCCATTCGACGACAACACGACTTCACATATTTTCATGGAGAACGACTTCTACAGCACTTGTCCAAACAAGAACAACCGAGACACGATTTTCGTCCATGGAGACACTTGCTTATACACAAAACCCACAAACCCGTTACGCAATAAAACGCACAATTTTTCATATTCCGAAGAATGGAACAAAGGTCTCCGCGTAACCATTTTCCACGAATTCTACCACGCAATACAACTCAGCTACATCAGCTACGTCGTCAATGAATCATTCTGGTTTGAAGCTTCTGCAGCCGGATTTGAAGAAATCACAAACCCAGAAATTGACGATTACTTCCGCTATTTACCTAATTTTTTTGATAGAACAGGACAGCCGCTCTCTAATACTTTCCAAAATTACGGAGCATCGACTTTATTCCTTTATCTATACCATAAAATTTCAGAAGGTCTAGATAAATCTATTTGGGAAAACTATTCCAAGAATCCAAATAAAAATTTCGAATACCAAATCGAAGCAGCACTGAAAGCACTCAAGCTAGATGCAGACAGCGTATTCCACGACTACTCCGTCCGACTCTCGTTTTCGGGACAACGCAGTTCCGCACTCCATAAAAAAGAATGGATTAATGACGATCAATCGCAATGGTCATCAGCAAAATTTAAAGCAGATAATACCATCACCCCCAATATCGAAAGTCTTGCATTCGATTTTTACCATAATCCCAAAGGATTCACCGAGCCCGATTTAACAGACTTTATCGGTAAAGCAACCGTCATTGCATACCAAGACGGCAAAGCGACAATCCATAAAATTGAAAACAACAAGACACTAAACAGTCTCGCTGTCGTCTTGGCCTCCAGCGATTCCACCACATGGATTTTCAGCAGACTCGGACAATCAGAAAGCATCCCCATCGTCAATAATACCGCAGCACCGCACGCATACCCTGTTCCATGGAGACACGGCCCCCTCTGTTTTGCCCCGCTCCCCCACGACAAAAAATTCATCGAAATTCGCAATAGACGTGGCGATTTAGTCGCGCAAGAAAAATACGAGGGTACAACATTCTGCTTGCAAGAAGATAAAGTCAAATCAATGATGGCTCCAGGAGTTTATCACTTCCGCGTCGGCAATAAAGGCAAAACAACAAGCTTTATAGTGATATACTAGTAGACAGTAGGAAGTAGGCGGTAGGAAGGAGTCATCCTCGACCGCCAGGGAGGGGATCCATTATTTAAGGCATTCCCCGATCCACGGGAATAGATTATTCTTTTGTTCTAGCATTTTGAGCAATCGCGTATCCGATTTGGCCTTAACCGCATCTGCATAAAGCTTGCAAACGTTTTCGTAATGTTCGCACAAACGGGCACGAGCGTAATCTTCCGCAGAATGGTTATGAATCATGAACGCCCAATCCGAAGCTTGGAACAGCACAAGTTCGCGCGCCATCTGCGCGAGGAACCTTTTTGCGGTCGCAGTTTTGAAATTCGCCGCTGTTCCAGCAAACTTTGCACCACTCAAACCTCGCGCAGTCCCGCGCGCAGTCCCAACAGCTTTAGAAATGCGCGACTTCAAGTCGTCCATCATGCGACGCATTTTGAAGAACATCGGATACTGGAAAGCAACAGCGTCATTCATCCAGACTTCGCCAAAGCCGCCCTCGCCCCACGACGAGAAAATCGGGGCATGGACATCTTCATCTGCGATTTTTCCAGCAAACTTTTGCGACGACGGCACAGAATCTTCGAGCGAAGCCATTTCAACAACATTCGAGCTTGCGGCTCGTTCAAACATCTTTTCGATGAACAGCGGACCTTCGAACCACCAATGGCCAAAAAGTTCCGCATCGTACGGGCAAAGGATAGCAACCTTGTTGCCGTCCATGTTCGGAAGCAAATTCGAAACCGTCTCTTCGCGGTTTGCAATAAACAAACGGGCATGGTCTTCAACTAAGCGGAGCGCATTCCACGGACGATAAACTTTCTTGTTTTCGCTCCCTGTAATGCGGTAATACTTGAGGCCCGTCTCGATATGCGCGCCTGCGGCAAGGAAATAATCGCCTAAATATTCGCTTTCGCGTTCATGCGCAATATCCTTGAAAAACTCGCGGTATTCAGGATGACCCGGATAGCCCGTTTTGCGGCTCCACACTTCCATGGAACTGCTCTGTTCGCGACCAAAGCAATACAGCCCCGCAGGCGTTTTAATCGGAGCAAACACGCCATACTTCGGAGCCGGTTTCGCAAGCAGCACGCCATGCGTTTCCAAGAAAAAGTATTTGAATCCGTATTCCGCAAGAATCGCATCCAAGCCTTCGAAATAGCCGCATTCCGGCAGCCACAAGCCCTGCGGTTTTTTGCCAAAAGCATCTTCGAACGCACGGACTGTAATTTTCAGTTGCAAGCGAATCGCATCGACATCGCTCTGGTACGCTGGCAAAAACGGGTGCGTCCCGACGCAAGTGAGCAAGTTGATTTTGCCAATCTGCTCCAGACGCTTTAACGCAGGGATAATTTCGCAACCGCAATCGCGTTCCCATGTATTGATTAACGCAATTTGTCTGCGGTAATAAAAGTTCACCACCTCCAAGAACTCGGAATTGTTCTGAAGGCGGATTTTTTCGCGTTCAACCAGCTCCAACTGTTTATGCAAATGATTCGTAAAACGATCAAGCAAAAGCTTATCCGTAAGCATCGCCAAGAGAGCCGACGAAACGCTAAAATTGAGCGTGCCCGGCACGCCCTTTTCTTCCAGACGGTTCAGCATCTGGATTATCGGCAAGTACGTTTCTGCCATAGCCTCAAAAAACCAGTTCTCTTCCAAGAACCGGTCGTATGAGGGTTCACGCACAAACGGCAAATGTGCGTGAAGTAAAAGATGAACTTTGCCGGGCTTCGCCATTATTCCGTACGTTTTACGACGATCGGAACGATTGTTGTCGGGAAGTCGCCATCCTTGTCAGTAGCAAAGACTGGGATAATCTTTGTCACATCCGGGAGGTCTTCTTCAAAGCTGAAAGTGCCATCCGGGTTCAGCGGGAACGGTTCACCGCGAACCTGCAAATGAGCGTCCGGACGCGTGCCGCCATAGACGATCAAGCGGGTCTTCACCCACAAGAAGAAGTCCTTGCCGTAGTTCACGGAATCCTTCGGGAGTTCAAGCTTGTTGCTCTTAAGAGCGGCACTCGAAAGTGCGCCCGAGAACATGGAACCCGAAGAGCTCGAAAGTCCGTTCACAGCATTTTCGAGCCAGTTCTTTGCAGACATCGAAGAAAGTCCCGAGCTGCCAAAGCCGCCGAGCGTAGCACCGCCAAGGGATGCACGGACGAATACATTTTCCGGATTCACTTCGGAACCTTCGAGCGTGAACGTCTGCATCGGGCCAGCTTCAACGAGAGCTTCAAACTTGTTTCCTGAAACAACGCCAAGTGCAGCAGCGCAGTTCTGCGTTACCTTATTTTCAACGTACCAGCTGCGGGCATCTTCAGGAACCACGATATCGTGGAACTTGAGTTTCTTGTTGCGCTTGACCGTCAAGTCGTTTGCGATATCGAACAAGCGAAGTACGAGCTTGCCCTTGCCCTTCTTTGCAGCCTTGACGCGTTCTTCAGAAACTTCCCAGAACGCTTGCATCCAGTTCGGATCCTTCTGCATGAGAACAAGGTATTCGGGATCGAAAGACTGCGGCAAAGCTTCTGGAGTTGATTTTGTGGCCTTCTTTGCAGCCGGAGTTTCTACAACTTCGACATCGACTTTTTTAGCCTTCGTTGCAGCCTTGACCACTTTCTTTGCAGCAGCAACAGACTTTGTAGTCTTTTCAGAAACTTTAGAAGTCGTCTTTGCAGCCTTTGCCTTGGCCGGAGCTTCAGCCTTCTCGGCCTTAGCCTTCACAGTTTTCTTTGCAGGAGCAGCCTTTGCCGCCACCTTTTCCACCGTTGCGGTCGGCTTCTTAGCCACTTTCGCCACGACCTTCTTTGCAGCCGGTTTTTCTTCGGAGACCACCTTCTCTGCGGTCTTCTTTGCGACCTTCTTCGCCACAGGCTTCTTTTCAGCCACCGGCGTCTCTATGTTTTCCACTTTTTTCTTAGTAGCCATTTTCGATCTCCTTCTGATTAAATCTTACTGACCACGGGTTTTACCCCAACTTCCTACACCAACTAAGCCTAGACGGATTCCAATAAAAGATTCATCCCAATTACGGTCATCATCCGTCAAGCGTACACCCCCCTGAATCGCCAAATCCAGCATCGTGCCACGACGCCCCAACGGGAACCCGACACCAATGGATCCGCCAATTTCAGAAACATCTTCGACATACCAGTTCTTGTACCAGAGACCAGCCCTATAAACCATGCGATCCCAATAGGATTCATAGAAGACATCACTTCCGTCTCGCTGGTAGCCGATAGAAATATTAAAGTCGCTCTGAGTCTTTGTCACCTGGGCCATGTTCCAGCTTCCGGCGACATTCTCGATATCACGGTCCCAAGCACGCCATGCGATATCCGCCATCACGTTATGACGCTTGTTCAAACGGTAATTGACACCAGTCGCAAGCATCGCAGGCACCTTGATTTCACGCGTATAGCGCGTCGGGGCAAGCGTATCCGTCTCGCTGAATCTGAAATTGTAATTCAACGTATTGGACAACGTATAGGGCGTCGTGAACGAGAAGAAATAAGAAGCCATGCGACCGCGGTACTGAGCCGCAAACGTATAATAAGCCGAATGGTTCTTGATTTCCCAGTCCCCATTTACGTGATCTGAAACGTAAGTGTTGTTTGTCGCCCAAGCGTCAACACTGTCAATTCCGCTATTGTCAGGTCCAAGCATGAGATTGCGGTTAAAGCTTCCCATCACAAAATGCGCCGATGCACCTAAAGATACAGCACGGAAGAACGGGAGCCTGATTGCATAAGTCGGAACAAGTTCATAAATACTACTCTGGTATTCAATCTCAGCATACCAATTTTCTTTTTCATTATCGACATCTTCACGAATCGAACTGGCATAGTGTTGCCACAACGAAACGCCAATCGTACCGAAATCGCCCATCGGGAACGAAAGGTTCATGGAAGGCATCGAAATACTCGTCTTGGTAAAATCAACATTCGAACGACTTACGGTCGAAATGCCCAACAAAAAGTTCAAATTCAAGACAACCTTTGTATCGAACGCCTGACGTGCCGGGTTCACCACGGATACACCTTCGATATCGCCAGTCTTTGCGTTACCGGCAAAACCGCGCCCCGCCATAGCGGCTGAGCCCCCCGCAATCTGTTCTTCGCCAATAGCATCAGGAGCAATCATCGACGCAGAGGAAAATCCTACAGCACAAAGCAAAGCACTAATAAACTTTTTCATTATTTACCCCCGCGTGCAGTAGAGGTTGCGACTTTCTTCTTATCCGTCTTTACAGACACGGCTGTGTCTATTTTCACAGTTTTCTTTTCATCCGTTTTCTCGCCACGCTTGGTAGCAAGCCACAGCTTAAGTGTTGCCGGTTTATTCTTGATGGAAGTGAAATCGTAACGGGAGAAATCACTATAAGGGAAGAACACGTAAGAAGTGTCCCCATTATACGGATTGTCAACGAAAATAGTATCCTTGTCCAAAAGAACCGAGCGTTCAAGACGCATCATCATCTTGAACGGGCGTCCATCACTTGCTCTGTTGATAAAATCACGCATACCGGTAGTCACCTGCAACAAAAGCGAATCGCCATCATAGAACACCATGTTCGGGTGTCCGCTTTCAAGAATACGCGGCTTGTCCAACTTGTAGCTTTCCCAAAAAGAAATAGCCTTACCCACACTATCCAAGAAAGAACCGGCACGAACCACGATCGGCAAACCAAGCTCACTTTCACCCTTGGAATCGTCCCTATAGAACGACATCTGAGCCACCACGACCGCCTGACGCACATCGTTACTATCACCCTTCGTATAAGGGAATTCATCTCCATAAAAATCCGCCAACGCTTTCAAAATAGGCTTGGAAGGAAACTCAACTTCAAGAGAATCAAAACCGCCACCGTGCAAAATCAAGCAGTCAGAGCATTTTTCTTGATTCTTGCTAACCGTAGCAGCATGAATCGGAATGTACGATGCATACTGATACGTCGTATCGTTATTCATCGCCACCAAACGGAAACGAGGGAAATTCGTCGTATGCCAAGATCCATAGACGCGGAAAACATTCGATGCTTCGGGGGCGGACAACCGCAACTGCAAACGGCGGTTCCCAGAACGCTTGCGAATATCTTCGCCAAGAGCCTTAGGCAAATCAAGAGCCAACATCATGAGAGAATCTTTTTTGTGAACCGAAATAGTGAGCGTCGTATCCGCAGACTTTTTCGATTTCCAAGAGTCAAACTCATTGATCCAAACAGAATCCTCGATATCCTCCAAATCATCAAGTTCACGATTACTCAACTTATCAGAGATAGTCCAGCTCACATGGAGTTTCACATCTTCTTCAATGGGCAAAACCTTCGACGGCAAATATTCAGATTTATAATAAGAATCCACAAGGTAAAGGAATAAAATAGATCTCGACGAATCTGCTAATTTAGCCCGCGCCAAAAAAGCACTGTCTATACCAAAGTCAAAAACCAAATCGTGCGACATACCCGACCGAGCACCGAAAATGCCAGTAGCATAAGCGGTTGTTGGAGTGGTATTACTATAAACTTCGGCAGACACCGGTTTCAAGTTACTGACCGTCACCGTTTGAACCTTGTAATTGCTAGGCATGCCTTGATCAGAGAGCCAGTTAGACAAGCCATCATCATCCGTGTCAAACAAGCAGGACGACAGTAGAAAAGCCAAAAGCGGAAATAGAATAATTTTTTTCTTGTTCACTCAGAACTCCGAGTATGTACTTGTAATAAAATTCGTCCATAATATAGTAAATTAGGGTACCAAAGATACACATGCCAACCAAGTGTAGAGTACCGACATCACCTATATCCAATACAAACACAAGAATACAAAACACCCTCGCAGAGACGAGGGCGTTGTAGAGGTCCATTGCAAGTTTTTACGCTTGTGGAGCGGCAGCTTTCTTACCCAAGACCTTGATTTCGCGAATAAAGGACAAATCCAGCGAGAAACGTTCTTCCTTGCCGCTTTCCTGGATTTCGACCATCGAGGGGGATTTCGCAAGGTGGAGCGCATGGACGTAGAACATTTTCTCTTCGAGCTTTGCGTTTCGCTTGGTAGTGTCCATGATTTTTGCAGCAAGCGGAGTACCGACGGTCTTTGCGTAACGGAGTACCTTCACCAAGTCAAACGTACTCAATTTCTGATAAACGCTTCCATACTTGGTAGAATCCATTGTCGCCTGAGCCGACGCTTCATCCGCATCATCCTTCAAATCATAATCGATTTTCTTGGCATCCGGCCATGCAATCGCGAACTCGGCACGCCATTCGTCGAGAGAAGCCGGCGCACGGTTTTCCGTCGATTCACCCACATACGGGAAAAATCCGTAATTTTCTAGAATTTCAAACGCACGAGCTTCCCTTTCTGGATTCAAGATAAAGCCGTACCCCGGAATGTATTCCTCGGTGCATTCCATGAACTGCGGAAAGCGAGAAAGTTCACTCAGCACTTCTACACTTTCGACCTTCAGGAGTCGGGCCGTACGAACTTTAGCTCCATAGAACGACGCATTCCATTCGGCAAGTGTCGAAGAGACGTTCTCAGGAGGCTTAATCCAATTGCGGAGATTCTCGACTTCGGATTCCGGGAAGCCACACTTGAGGCCAGCCACATACGTCTCTTTGTCTAGCGTAAAGCAAAGAAATGTTTCGTCATTCTTGACTTTCGCAAGGCATGCGAGAGAGTAAAGCACTCGCGGTGCCATACCTGTCGAAACAACCAAGTCAAAATTCGGAAGAGAAGTGAGATTTGCATCAGGAATAGAAGCAATAGAAGTCGCAAGCCAATCCTTGCCCGACTGGCTCAGCACCACAGAAGTAACCTTCCCTTGAGCCATGCGGAAATCGACAAGGCCCAAAAGCCAAAGTTCGCAAAGTGGACGCGGCAAAAATTCCCAAGGCAAAATTTTGCACTTTTCCTGAATGCGGTAAGACGGGTCCATCACCCAGAAGAGGAGGGCCGCATCGGTAGCCGAAAGACCATCACCCAAATAGTTCAACAAGCGGGCACAAAGATCGCGATCTCCATGGAAACGTTCCTTAATCCACCATGAAATCACGTCCTGATGCAAGCGGAAACCGTTTTTATGAATAAAATCAATCGCCGATGCGGAGGGGAGCAAGAACGTATTTTCACGTTCAAGCCAGCCGTTCTGTACGAGGAAACTGAAGATAAGAGCGATTTCATGTTCGCACGCTTTTTCGGACGCATGACGAGCCGAAATAAATGATTCCGCACAAACTTGACGGCCACGACGATGCAGCGTTCCATTGCTATTGACACGAAGTTGCTTTTTCTTAGCATTGGCAAGCACAACACAGATATGCCAATCTAAGAGGTTCTGGTACGATACCAGCGGAGACGATGTATCAATTTCGCCTTCCGGTTTGACCTCAAAGCACCCGATAAAATCGCTAAACCCTATGTAAATAGGAGTTCCACCCACGAAGGAACGGTAAATGACGTATTCGCGGCACATCGAAAGTAGGAACGTCTGGAGTTCGCGGTTCTTGCTCACAGGAACCGACAGTCGAAGTTCGTTAAAGGCAAGCCCTCTGGATCCGCTGTTGTATATCAAGTTCAAGCAGCGACGCTGCCACAATTCCATCTTGGCAAACAAGCCCGCCACGCGATTTTTGTCAGAATAGAACGACAGCGTTTCGGACTGGATGAGAGCATTATTCAAAAGTCCCTTTTTGCCGAACGCATTAGCATGGGCGTTGCGAAGCAAGGGCTTGGACATACCATCAAAAAAAACGTTTAAATCAAACATTATGCACCTTAAAACAGGATGCCAAATATAATAAAAAACGGGCTGTTAGTGAAGGGGCTACACACGTGAACAGGTGTGAGATAGACGAAAGAACGCTGCTACGCAGCTACAGACGACAAATGCGTAAGGCGAATGTTGCAGGGTAGCTCGCTGACCTATAACTGAGCCAAGCATTTGGTACTTGTACAAAGACGAGAGAAATTTAAGCAGTGGTTAGGGGGAGAGCGTCATCCTCGACCGTCAGGGAGGGGATCCAGTGAAGTTTTAGTGGTTAGCTGTTGGCATTTTAGCCAAGGAATCCAGAAGGCATTTTTTGCTCTCTGGACTTATCTCATCATAGAAACTCTTCAATTCCTTAAAAAGATGCTTGCAGTTCGGATCCATTTGGCATGTGTAAATTTCAAGAATCACATCCATGTTATCATCCCAATGGCACTCCGTTTTTGATTCTACGCTTGTAACTGTAGCGGTTTTGTCATTTCCAAAACTAGAGACATTACTGTACCAAAAAAATGCACAATAAATAAAAACATCTAACCAGATAAGAACGATCCATAAGCCTTTAGGGAAAAAGCGACTTTTAAAATTCAACAATTCAAAAAACAGAGCAATCGCGGCATACAAGAGTATCGGTCCAGAAATACATAGAATCACCCAATCCGCTTTAAAATACCCTAAGGATATTCCCCATATAATTCCATAAAATTTTACGAACACACCAAAACAGAGTGCCAAAATACAGATGGAAGACAATATTCTTGAAATCATCTTAATCATGCCACCCTTTGCAAAGAGCATCTTTCAAATACAAGTCGTTTATATGAGAATGATCTAATTCTTTAACAACGAGTTTTTTAGAAAAAGGATTGTTCTCTACGACAAAATCTTGGGCTACAATATTAGGGGTAGCACCATAATAATAAACAACATATTCATTTTTCTTTTCGTATATAAAAAAATAGAGAGAACCGTCACCGTTCCAATATATCCAACCAGGATAGGGTTTGTAATAAGATATCAAAGGAAGTTGAACAGACGAATTAAGGTCTTCATACAGAAAGACACCCTTGTCCTTGATTTCCTTAAAATCATGATAAGATTCTAAAGTTCCAAAACCTTCTTCATGTACATAATGATAAATTTTCTTGTCTTCAATAATGCAAGGCGGATAGTCATCTTTATCCTTCAAGGATACCAGAGGATAGCGAGATGTCGTTATTGAACGTCTAGGTGAATAGCACATTGCCAAAACCAAGCATTGGAATAACGCAAATAGAATTACGCCAATTCTTGTAATATCCTTCACAAGCGAATATCCAAATGAATCCACTTTTGCTTCAGTGCTTTTTTCTTCTTGATTTGACAACGGGGACCTTCTCGAACTTTATAAACCGCTATTACAGAATATACAAAAAAATCGTTTGTTCCGATATAAAAAGGAGATGCCGGCACAAAGGCCGGCATGACAATGCTCTGGATCCTGCTCCTACGAACCTAAACGATACTCGCCACTTTAGTGGCCTAGTAGAGTTATGCTCTTTGAGTATAATTCAACTAAGGGGCTAAAGCCCCAAGTTTCATATATCGACTTCGCTCAGGATGACACGTTGTTCACTTCGGCGGGCTCAGTGAACTTGAAGCGAGCCCCGAAGCCGCATTACATGCTCTGGATTTCCTCCCCTGTTGTGCTTCGCACTCTAGGGTCGAGGATGACGGTTTCCCAAAGCCGATTTATTTCACGAATCTCAGGATATCGTTCACGGAGCCTGCAATGCGGTGCTTGAAATTCCAAATACGGGAGAACGTCTTGCCGTAGCGTTCAAGAATCACGCGGTTATCCAGAATGAGAACCTTGCCGGAATCAGAATCAGAGCGGAGGAGACGCCCCATGCCTTGACGCAATTCCGTATAAGCTTCAGGAACAAAGTAATCCTTGAAGAAATTCTTGTTCGTATTTTTCATTTCGTTCGTGATGCCAGCGACAAGCGGATCCGTCGGATTCGGGAACGGGAGTTTTGTGATGACGAGCAGCTTGAGCGCATCGCCTGGGAAATCAACGCCTTCCCAGAGGCTCTGGCAACCGAGCAAGCAAGCACCGCGTTCCTTGCGGAACATCGCAACGAGACCGTCAAGCGAACCATCGACATGCTGGCAAAGCAAAAGCTTGTTGCGTTCGGCAAATGCCGGAGCAAGTGCGGCCTGAGCCTTCATCATTGTCGCAACACTCGTAAAGAGCACCATCGTATTTTCTTCGATAGCGGGGAGTACCTGCAAAAGCGTATCATTCAAAGCGTCGCCAAATTCCGAAGCCGAGGGTTTCGGAAGGAACTTTGCAATCATCACAGAGCGGCGATCATTCACATCAGACGGTTCCGTATAAATGCGCACGAACGGTTGCTTAATCGGTCTGAGTCCGTCCATACCCATTTTTTGCAAGTAGTACGTCAAATCGGACTGTACAGAAAGCGTCGCCGATGTAAACGTTGCAGACTTGATCCACGGATAGAATTTTTCTTTCCAGATACTACCGGAATGGAGCGGGAGCGCATGCAGCTTGATTGTATGCGGATTGAAAGGTTCTTCCATGTAGAACACCCAATCCGCACGACCGGCCTTTACAACAAATTCAAAGTCCGAAATGAAATGATTTATTTCGGTCATGCGGCCTTCGAGATCGTTCACGACACCCTTAAGAGAATCGTTATTTGCAGTAGCGGCAACCAATTTTTCCGATAAAGCACGAGCATTCGAATACTGTTCCAAGAATGTAGCCGGATCCGCCTCGAATTCCGCAAGAATGCTTTTCGTATAAGAGAAACCACTGCGTCCATTTTTCTGCTTCGCAAGTTTCTTGCCAATTTTCATGAAGAAGCGATGCAAAGCCTTTTCGGATTCGGTCAAAGCCTCGACGAGTTTATCGCAAAGTTCGTGGAGTTCCGGCTGTTCTGCCGGGATACGGCTTGCTATTTCTGCAATAAGGCCATCGCCACCCGCCTTGGAGGGTTCAAGCGTCTTCGCAATATTCCTGAATCCGAAGAACGAGATGGAGCGGCCAAACACTTGATTGCTGATTTCAGGCAGGCGATGCGCTTCGTCAAACACGATATGTTCGTAAGATGGAAGCAAAGCAAAATCGAGCTGCAAGTCCGAAAGGAAGAGCGAATGGTTTACAAGCACCATGTTCGCATTCATTGCCTTGCGCTTTGCAATGAGCGCCGGGCAGTTTTCGTGATGCGAATGATTTTCGCCATTGCAGCAAGAGGCACTGCACGAAAGCTTGGACCAAAGCACACGATTACGGCTCTGGCTAAAGGAATTGCATTCGTTGATGTCGCCCGTTTCGGTCGTGAGAACCCACGGAATAAGCGCCATAAAGGAATCGCGTTCTTCAGTGGAGAGGAGCGTTTGCGGATGCATCAGCAGTTCTTCGAACTTGCGGAGGCAAAGGTAGTTATCGCGGCCCTTCAAAATCGCCGGGCGAAGTTCGCCATTGTAAATCTTAGCGATCTGCGGAATGGATTCCGTCCAAAGTTGTTCCTGCAAAGCACGTGTCGCAGTACTGATAATCACGCGTTCGCCCGTAATAGCCTTGTTCGCGGCTGTAATCAAGTAAGCCAAAGTCTTCCCTGAACCGGTCGGAGCTTCAAGCACGCAAAGGCCACCCTTGTACATGTTGCGTTCCATGACAGACGCAAAATCTTGCTGGTTATGATGCGGTTTGTAATTATCCAAGACGAACGAAATAAAACCGCCTTCTTTAAAGAATTCGCTCACACGCGGAGCCTTGGACTTGGGCAAAGCTTCTAGAGCAGGAGCTGTAGGCAACTTGTACTTCGGTGGAGCAAGCGTCTCGACGTTCGAAGTAAAAAGCGTCTCGTAACCGGAACCCTTGGCAACTTTAGAAAGAGCATCGTAAATCCACGGATCCATCGTAAAAATTTTTTCGAGAGCCTTTACGAACAAGCGTCCACAAGCATCGGCATCTGGCAATGCACGGTGGGCACGGCTACGTTCAATTTCAAGTTCCTGCACCAACGTATCGAGACGATGGTTCGGGACATTCTGGAACGCAATGCGAGAGAGCGTGAGGGAATCCCAAAACACATGGGAATCATAAGAAATCCCAACTTTCGAGAAAGTCTGCTTCAAGAACTTGGAATCAAAGAGGGCGTTGTGCGCCACCACCGGGAGATCCCCGATAAACGAGCAAATCTGACCGGCAACCGTCGCAAAATCGGGAGCAGCATCCAAATCCGTCTTGCTTATCCCCGTGAGCGTTTCAATGAACGGGCGGAGTTCCGCAGAGGAGGGCTTCACTAAGAAATCGAGATTATCTTTCGGTTCGCCATTTTCAAAGCGAACAAGTGCAACCTCAATAATTTCATCCTTCTCAAAATCGAGACCTGTCGTTTCCAAGTCAAGCGCCACAAATGCGGGAATCTTTTCCATCTTTTTCCATCCTTTAAGGCAATGCCGGCAAATTCGGCATCAGTTGTTCCAAATCGTTCGCACCACTCTTCAGTTTCAACGTGTCAAGCGGAGCTCTCCATGCAGAACCGTATTTAAAGGGATATATAGATCCACCATTAGGCAAATCCGACCCCTTGTCTGCATAATAATAGTCAATAATGTACCCGCCCTCAACAAGGTCATTAAAAGAAAACACCCCATGAGCGGAACATTTTGCAAATTCAAACTTTCCAGTCTCCACAGATTTGAGACGAACAAGAGCATCCGCCTTTGCACCGGGGATTTTACCCACAAGCGATGCTAGTTTCAACTTGGAAATCGTTTCGAACTGGAGTTTGCGTTCGTACTTCGTCTGAATCACAGTATCGCGGACTCCATTGCTATCTGCTTTGGCAAGCGTCGTATCGCGGTAGCCACGTAACAAACTGAACTTGGTATCCGTAGGCCACGGTTTTTCACGCAACACCACATAGCGGATCGGATCCAGTTTTTTGACAGAAACAGGAACAGTATCCTTACCTTCGACTAAGAAGAACATGTCCTTCAGCGAATCCAAAACAGGCTTATTATAAATCACGACCAAGGAATCGTCCGGGAAGGCATTTTTTGATTTGCCCATCACTTGCACCATTTGGATAGACGGAGCCAACGTATCAGCGGACATTTCCTTCCATTCAATTTCAGCGTAATTCCTTGCAGTGTCCAAAGCATGAGAAAGCGAATCCTTCGCATTTTTACAAACAAACGTGTAAAGAATTTCATCTTTCGGTTTCGGGTCAAAATAAAACCGAGGAACATTTGAAGTCCCGAGATAAGCAAACCGGGGATAAAGCGTATCGCCATCCCGCGATGCTAGATAACAGTTAGAAGTATCCGCAAAAGCAGAATCAAAATATACGCGGCGAGTAAAGTTCGCTTCGAGTACGTTCGCAAACGGTTGCGTTACGTTATCCATCTCCAAGAGCGAAGTATCTTGATTGACAAGGGCAATCCATAAAGTATCCTGAGTAGATTCCGTGAGTTGCAAATCCGAAACCCAGACACCCGCAAGTTCCGAGGAAGGCTCGATTTTGTGGTTGCCATTTCCATCGACAAAAGCGATAACGCGGTAACGCCCTGCTTTAAGCCCCGTAAGCGTAAAGTTTCCAATGCTATCTGCGGCTGTGAGGTAAAGCGGTTCTTCTTTCGTGAGCATCGGGAGTGAATCCAGCACTTGCGTTACCGTATCACGGTACTTCTGCAAGTAGCGTTTCGACTCGCGTTCCGACCCCATCAAATAAAGACCCACGCTCGGATACGACTTTTTGCGGACAAGAGAATCAGGAACCATCACACGTCCAGTAAGCGTAAGCGAGTCAATGATAGCACCCGTCGAGAATACGACTTGGAACGGCTTTGCAAGCGCATTCCCGCGCAAGTCCTTGATGCCACCCGCAAAAGTGACCGTGTAAGTCGTCCCAGTATCAAGTTCCGCACGCGAATAGACTTCAAGCGTTTTGCCGTGAACTTCGTGCTTCAATTTTTTTTCAATCGGAGGCGAAATGGAAATCGCGCCACGCGGAATCGAGGCGTTAATCCACTCGTCAAATTCCAGTTTCACATAAAGTTCATTCGGATGGTTTGCAGTATTTGGTGCAGGCAAGACTCCCGCCACACGCGGCGGCAGTTTGTCTTCGGGACCGCCCGTCGGAGCCACTTGCGTTGCGCAAGCGACAATCATCAGGCATGACACCAAGAAGTATGCGACCTTCGAGAACTTCATTTATTTAATCAAGTCGATAATTTTGCCAATACGGGTGTAACGGATGCGGAACGGAATTCTCCACCAGGTAAACGGATTACCGAAAGCAAATTTTTGGTCATCATTATCAAAAGAGAAGTAGATGACAAAAGCCTTTGCACGAATATTACGAAGCGAGACAACACCCCAATAACGGCTATCGGCGGAATTGTCACGGTTATCGCCCATCATAAAGTATTGCGGATACTTCACAACGTAACGGTCGATTTTTTCGGAACCCAGATAAAGGTTTCTCTGTATTTCGAAATGAGGCTTTGCAGCAGCCTCCGGCGAAACCGTCGAATCACCAGATTCTGGAACTGAAGTCGAAACCATATTCAAACGATTCACATTGCCTTCAAGATCCTGAAGAATCGAGCCTTCAAAAGAGACGTAACTTACAAGACGAGAAAAGCCGCGGTTATTATCCACATCTTTCGGGTCTATCAACGGCAAAAAGCCAACCTTTGCAAGATTTTTGAAATAGCTGAACGGCATTGCCCCCGACAACGTATCGCCAAGCGTAAGGCGTTTCTGAACTACAGTCTGGTTGCTGGAAAGCATCGCATTCAACACAATACCACGGTCATTTTCAACCGGGAACCTGAAATCATTAAATACATAATTGTTGTTTTCGCGACCATCACGCAATAGCGAAAGATCAAGGCTCACGGAGGAATCCGGATTTTCCTGTGCCACCAACGAACGCAGCCACCAAAGCTTTATCATCGGCAAAGAATCGACGTACAGCGTATCGCCCACGGAAGGCACAACAAATTCTGCGACCTCGTCTCTCGGCGAGAGCGAGCGAACGCTCGCCGTCCACTTTCCAAACGCAGGGAGCGAATCCTGACGCTTGCCGTTCAAATAAAGTTTGCCGCCATGCACCGCAACAGGATCGCCACTCACGGCAACGCAACGCTTGATGTAATCCTTTGGGCCATCAGCGTAATGCACTAAACGCGGCTGACCTTTTTCGGGAGAATGATCCCAGTAATAGTTGCCAAGCATCAACGCATTGAACAAATGCGTATAACGCTTGGGATTGTTATCGGGATATTCAGGCTCACCCGGATAGCGGAAAATGACCACATCGCCATGCTTCGGTTCTGCATACCCCGGAAACTTCTGGTTCGAGAAAGGTATCGGCGAACCATACGTAAACTTGAGGCCCAGCAAAAAGTCTCCCGTCTTGAGAGAATCTTCCATAGAACCGCTCGGGATCTGGAACGCCTGAATGACGTACTGGATTACAATAAGCGCAAGGACAACCGGTACAATAACTTCACGAGTGAACGATTTCAAAAAAGTCTTTGCTGATTTCTTTTGAGGTGTCTGTTCCATCAAAACTCCAAATTACAAACTCTTCACAGTTTTTACAAAATTACGGCTCACGGTAACCTGCGTCCTGTTCTTGTCGCGAAGAACGACACACAAACGACCCGCTTCCGTCTTTCTAATTTCAGCGATGTAATCAATCGCTACCAAATGTGCACGGTGAACGCGCACAAACTGACGCGGATCCAAACGTTTTTCCAATTCTACGAGCGTCTGGTCAATGACGTACTGCGCTGTAGTCGTGTAAGCCGTCGTATATTTTTCTTCGCTCTGGAAACGGATAACTTCGTCCATGTTCACAAGCAAAATGCGGTCGGGCAATTTCACTTGTAAACGCTGCATATAAAGCGAACTTGAACTCATCAATTCCCTAAACTTGTCCCACGAAAAATCCGCCGGAACCCCCTGTCCACTTTCGTACGGCATGCGTTTGCGGAGTTTCACCATCGTCGAAGCAAGGCGCTCCGGGTCAATCGGCTTCAGGAGGTAATCAACCGTATTCTCTTCGTAGGCACGGAGTGCAAAGTTATCGTAAGCGGTCGTAAAAACAATAAGCGGAATATCATCTTCGTTCAGTGTCTTCAAAACTTCGAACGCATCCATGTCGGGCATCTGGATGTCAAGGAAAACAACATCCGGATCAAGCTCGTGGATTTTAGCAATCATCTGCGCACCGGAAGACGCTTCGCCCAGAATTTCAACTTCGCCAGAATACGCTTCGAGCAGAGAACGCATGCGTACACGTGCTAGAGGTTCGTCGTCGGCAATCAAAGCTGTAAACATATATCCTCGCTCACTTTTTTAATTTTTTATAAAAACGGACCATCACGTACTTCATACCGTCTGCATCACGATAGACATCGCCCGATTTCATAAATACCAAATTTCCAACTTTATCACGCTTGAACACCCAATAGAGCATACCAAGAGAATCTTGCGAAACAAGCATCTTTACGACACTATCGGCATACACAAACGATCCGCGAAGCGTATCGACATGCATGGAATCCTTCAAAACCTTTTGAACTACCAAAGCACTGCTATCCTTGTGCAAATCCATGTCGATTGCACGCAACTTGCAATCATCACACGGCAAACGGCCCGAATAATAACCAAAGACATCCGCAGGAATTTCCACGGGAGGCAAATCAGGAAGCCGTTCCGATTTTTCTTCGGAACACCCCCAAAAAAGACCGCAAAGCAAAGCGGCTAGCGCACAGGCGTACTTCATGCGCAAAATCTAAAAAATTTCAAACAAGGCAAAAGGGAGGGGACCTTAAAAACCGGTAGAATAAACCAGTCTAAAGCCTAGAGTCGTCTTGGCGTCGGCAGGAGCAAGTTTTTCGCGTTCCTTCGGAGCCAGTACGGTTACCTTATCCGACCATCCGCCACCGCGAACAACGCGGTACGTTCCCTTTCCAGGCCCCACGTAAATACTATCGCTTACCGTTTTGGGATATTCATCGTACCAGTCATTTACCCACTCAGCAACATTTCCGGCCATGTCATAAAGCCCAAAATCATTGGGCAATCTTTTTGCCACCGTATCAGGTCCTGTAGTTTGTCCATAATAAGCATATTTCGTAGCAATGTCCGCATCCCAATAATAAGTCGTGTTTGTTCCGCCACGAGCCGCAATTTCCCATTCATTTTCAGTCGGAAGCCTAATCGCATTTGCAGAATAATCAATGGTCAAATCGACCAAATTAAAATCGCCTGAAATGGATTTATAAACATACGCGGTATCAAGACCGGAATACCTCGAAATGGCATTGCAAAAGAGAGCCGCTTGAAACCAGCTCACATTAGAAACCGCACGGTCTTCGCCTTCCTTAAACTGTTTCGGCAAATCTCTCATGATCAACTTGTAAATCTTTTGAGTCACCTCGGTTGTCGTCATTTTGAATGAATTCACTTTAAAATAGTTTATTCCACGCGGAATAGAGGCATTGGGAACTCGCACCCATTCAAACATGCTAAAGAACGTAGAATCAATTACAGAATCTGTACTCGATGAAGAATCGACATCAGAATTTGTACTAGAACTCGGTTTCGTACTTGAATCAGAATTTGGCACAGGCTTTGTTTTGCCATCATCAATAGGGGATATATATTCGCCTTCAACAGGTTCGCCATTGGCCGTACATGCAACAAGCGAAGCAAGCACACAAAGCGAAAATAAAAGCGAGAAAAACGCCAACGGTAAATAAGTGAACTTTATTTTGTTTTGACGCATAACTCGCCTCCTTGTTGAACGATTAACGGACTACGCCCACGCGGTAAAGCTTCTGTTTTGTCTTGCCGCTTTCGAACTTGACTTTCAAGCGGGCCGTATAAACATCACTGCCCAAATCACGCAAGTCAAGATCGGATTGATTCATGCCGGCAACACCATCCGGGATGTTCTTTTTGAACACGCACAAACCCGTAATGTCATAAAGTTCGAGCTTGATAGATTCCGGCTTTGCGCCAAGTTCCATGCGGACCTTCGCCTCGCCACCGCGAACCGGGTTCGGGTAAATGAAGAATTCCGAAATTTCGTCTTTCGCTTTTACAGCTTCGACATCGCCGAGCTTGGAAGCATCGAAGAACCCAGTGCGTTCGTTGCCACCTGCCGGGAGCGCCCATGCAGCGGCAGCTTTTTCGGCTCCGTTCGCAGCCTTGTCCAAGCGGAATGCCGTCACAGAATTTCTGTGGAATGCGTAAAGTTCAGGCCCCTTGGAGCCCTTGACCGCATCCGTCACGTAAATGCTCATCGGAACGACTTGTTCGAGAGAATCTACCAATTCGTAGCTGCCAGCCGCAATCGGGAAACGGTCCGAAACGCGCTTGCCCTTGCCGGTGTAAGCATAAACTAATCCATCATTGGACGGCACGAGAATTTCTGGAATTTTGTCGCCCGTGATATCGACAAGAAGCGGATCGCTATGGAATCCGACGATCGGCGCACCGCGGTTGATAGTCACCGGGAACCCATCTATCGGCACGCCAAAACGGTCAAGCGCATAAACAAGGTTATCACCGAGGAATACAATTTCCGGGTAACCGTCGCCATTGATGTCGCCAAGAGCAAAGCCAGATGTTTCGTCCTTGAGGCCGCTTGTACCATGGGTTCCACGCTTGTATGAACGGGACCAAAGTTCGGCCATTCCATCCAAATGATTCACGCGGACACGCCCACGGCTACCGACGAAAATCGGTTCAACTTTTCCGTCCCTATCCAAGTCCGTGCAAGCGACCTTGAAACTTTCACCTTCGCGCATCGGTGATTGAACAATATCTACAGAAGCATCGAGATCCCCAGCCGAATCAACGGTCAGTTGACGAATATTTTCCCAGAACCAAAGCCCATCTTCGCCAACAACCACAAGGCGGTCGTCCGATTCGTTCTTGTGCTTGCACACGGCCATATCTTGCGGCACGAATCTACGGAAGCCAATGCTCCCACCGCGTTCAAATTTTCCATTCTTGTTTTCGCGAGCATACACGAGCTTGGAATCCGTCGCAAACCAGACGATGCCGTTATAGACAATCGGCCCCACCATCGCCTTGTCAGAAATCTTCAACACATCTCTCTGCGGGATCATTCCCGTAAGGAACTTCGTGCGAACCAAAGCGTGTTCATGCAAGCTATACACGTAATTATCGTCGCTTGCAATGCCAACCAGCGGACCATCTCCAGAAGCTACGCGGTACAACGGAATTTCGCGTTTTGCTTCATTGCTGTTAAGCGACTTTTGCGTCACCACCGTATCGGCCATGAACAACGTATCGCCAAGAGCGTTCATCGCTTGGAGTGTTCCGTCTTCTGCGGCAAACACAATCGCCTTGCCCGTCTCGTCGTCTTCGTAATTGACGAACACCGCACCGCGTACCGCATTTGCAAGCCCGACATTTTTCGGGAACTTCGAATTTTCGATGCTGCCGTCATCAATGCTAATCGTCACGCTAATCACAGGAGCTGCAAAGTTCATGACACTATCGCCCATAAACGCATTCGCCGTTTTTTCGATGCGAGCGTTTTTCGGGACATCCACCGTTATCTTGATGCCCGTATAGCCGCCCTGCGTCGTCGCCGTATTCGCATAACCCGTCGGCTTAATCGTCTTCACCGTATCAAACTTTTTATCCTTGGCAAAACGCAAACTCGGCAACAAGTCCGCGCCGCTACCGTAATCATAGGAGTCTTCGCCAAGCGCATTTTTGAACGTCTTGCCGATACTCAGAACACCATCGGATTCCACAAGCGAAAGCCCGAACTGGTGGTCGCGATACTGTTCGCCGCCCCAAAGGTTTGCAGCCCCGTATTGCATAGATTCACGCAAGTACCAATCGTTCACCTTCCACACGGCAATACCGCTCGCCGGGAGGCCTGCATCGAAACTGTTTACGCCAAGCACAAGTCCCTCCGCCTTTTTCTTATTGCGCTCGCACTTGCCCTTGGTGCAAATGGAATCCTCGAATATCGTATAAAGACTATCGACAATAATTTTTCTCTTCATTGTCGTATCATTATTCGGTTTGGCCTCGCCGAGATATACTTCTACCATGCCGTCCTTTTTCCAAGAACGTTGGCGGTTTTCAATCAAGAGGTATTCGCTTGCGCTCAAAGCGACTTTCACAATTTCTGTGCCAAGGCCGCTACCCGCAGCAGCAATATCGACCGTCACCGGATGGCCCGCCGTAGGCCGCACTTCCTTGACCTTGGACCAGCCCATGTAAATGCGTTCCCACGCCGCAGGCAGCACCGGGAAAAATCCGTTGCCCGCATTGTAGCCCGCAAAGTCCATCATGTCGAAATACCCCAAACGCGAAATACCCTTTACAGCGTCATGGGTATTGGGCATACCCAGTTCGCGCCCGATTTGGTTCACCACAATGCCGTTAATGCCCCAATTGAGTCCGTCCTGCGAAGCCGTTTCGCTCACCACCATCATCGACTTGAGCGTATCGATTGCGGCACCTTTCAACACAATGCCGTTGTTCAAAGAATCCACTTTATCAATCACGACTCCCGAAAGCGTATCGGGTAAATAAATCCAATCGGCCCTCGAAATGTAAATATCCAAGAAATCGCCAGGCGTATTCGCACCTTTTTGTCCCATGCTCCCTCCGTCGAGGAGACGGCTTGCACCAGCATGGGCAATCATAAAGGCGCGCTTGGTATTAGAATTTTGGGGAAGCGGAACTTTAAACGGAGAATCTTCTGACTTGTGCACCGCCATCACGACATCATACACAAACTGCAAATAATCGCGACTGCGAGCCTCATCATACTCTGCCGTCTTTTCGCCTTTCATCTTCTGGGTACGATTGTAGTCAATCATCGGCTTATCGAGATTATAGGCCTTCCCATTTTCTGGGAACACTCTCGACTTGACGACAAGTTCGCCGCCACTCACCGCCTGATAATAGGAATTCGCAAAATCCAGATGCTTTTTCCAATAATGCTTACTCCCGCGACTGTCCGATGGGTCCAGTTTGTACGTCGCCGTATCGGAATCGAAAATTCCCGTTCCCGTCGTAAGCGAATTATCGTTCGGCGTTTCTTCCTTGAACTGCACGCGCAGCACAAAAACTTCGAGCGTATCCACTGCGTGCGCCAAAGACGCTAAAGAGAACACGCTTAAAAACAATGCGAAAAACTTGGCATTCAACTTCATGTGTATAATTTACTAAAACAGACGAGAGACGAGAGAGTTATGGTTAGTAAACAGTGGTTAGTAGGCAGTAGGAGGTGACGCTGGGTATGGGCTCGAGCCTACGGCCCTTGGGGTATGGGGTTATTGCAATTAGAACAGATCAAAGCAAGGCAACCTCATAGCCCAACGCTCCAGCGCTATTTGACAAACAAAAAAAGCCGGGGCTTCAAGCCTCGGCTTTTTTGCAATTCGTTTTCGTTGACCGAACGATTACTTCACGTTGACGCGGTTCATTTCAGAACCGACGCGAACGATGTAAGAACCCGTCGTCGGAACGTTGACGTTCATGTTATCGCTGAGAGCGATGCCAGAAGAAATAACCTTGCCCAGCATATTGTAAACGCCGAACGAGCTACCGGCCTTAATGCCGTTGATCTGGATCTGCATGCCGTTTGCACGGACGCTGAAGCTCGGCATCATAGAAACCTTGTAGATAGATTCAAACGGATCTTTTTCTACAATCTTCATGCCAGTGATCTTTTCGTAGTCAATCACCTTCTTAGATTCATCGAGGAATTCAACAGCCTTGATGGAGAGTTCACCGATACCGCCCTTGACATCCTTGACTTCCCACTTGAGACCCTTGATCTTCTGGAGAATCTGGAAACCTTCCGGAGCATTGTTACGGTCAACCCAATCGAGAATGTCGATTGCACCGTCCTTAGTACCGGTACCCTTGAAGCCGTAGCCATCCGGAGTCATATCATAGAGAACTTCCTTGAAATCAGAGGAGTTGTCAACATAGACGCCCGGTTCAGAACCAGCACCGGCATTTGAGACCTTATTCTTTTCGTTTTCGTCCGTAATGGTGTTGAGGATAGCCATGCGGATCGGACCAGAAGTCTTGGCCGTCACGCGGATATACTTGACACCGAGAGTCTTGAAGTCAACGCCGCAGCTATTGTCCTTCTTGCATTCGTCCTTCTTGAACGTGACAGCGATACCGGCAGACGGATACTTGAGAAGACCAGCCTTAGCCTTTTCTTCTGTCCATTCCGGTTCCGGACCAATTTCCATAGAAGCATGGACAAGGTAAGAACCATCTTCCATCTTGAAGATCGGAGAAGAACCAGAATCCGGAAGCATCTTCGTGCCAATGCCGAGCTTGTCATGGTATGCACCCCAGTTCCAGAGACCAGAAATAGCAACAGTCGTGTCACCGAATGCCTGCTGTTCACCATCACCAAGCTTGATGGACGGAGCCTTGGACGTATCCGGCGTGAACTTTTCAAAACCAGTTGTGTTGTAAAGGTTCGGCATGTTACCCGTCACGAGGAGGAGGTAAAGCATGTTCAAAGTAGCCGGATAGTACTTTTCACCCGGATTGTCGCCTTCGCCACACTTATCAGGCTTCTTGCAGCTCTTTTGTTCAGTGAGGACCTTATAGACCGTGGTCAAATAGGTCTTTGCTTCTTCAGTATCGAAAGAAGAAACAGCGAGGCCGAGACCGCCGGAGAACGTAGAGGAAACGAAGTTGCGGATATCGCTTTCATCCGCGATGTACTTTCCACCAGTATAAGCATAACCAGAGTTCACGCCACTAGCGGTACGGGTCGTCGGAATAAGCCAATCGACAACCTTCTTATTGAATGCCTGAGCCTTCGTATCGCCATACCAGTAATAAGCCCAAGCCATACGCCACGGAGTACGGGCAGCGTCATCGTAGAAACCGATGTCGTTAGAAACGGCTGCGCTGGTCTTTGTCGGCTTATGACCGCTCCAGTCACACCAGTCCGGAACAAGACCGGTCGTAGCGTCCTGGCAAGCGCTCAATTCGGTATAGGTCTGAGAAATCACGCTAGACCAAGAACCGCCGGCAACATCCTGGAAAAGCTGGAAGTTTGCCGTAGTAGAATAGCTCGGGTTGAAAGCGTCGTTCCACTGGTTACCCGGCTTAATCTTGTTGCCATTAATATCGTTAGTTGCAATCCAAGAGATGAGCGTCTTGGCATCGTTGAGGTAGGAGCCACCCCACTGCTTAGAAGCCATCACGAGAGCGAGAGCAGCATCGAAGTCAGCGTCAGATGCAGAACCAGAACCGCCGCTGCAACCCACACGCCAGTTCATACCGGCGCCGTTACCGCCGTTTTTCTTCCAGGTTTCATAGAGCTTGTTGAACACGGTCTGGTCGTCCATATAGACAGAAATCAACATACCGTAAGCAATAGCTTCGGAAACGGTAGAGCAAGTTCCTTCAGGAGCGAGAACCCAGCCCTGTGAAGCATCGTACCAAGCAGATTTCCACTGCTGGTAGTGTTGCTTAATCACATCCGTGTTGGCATATTCGATGATATTGCCGTGCGGATACTTCATGTTCTGCGGGAACGGGAAGCTTCCTGCAGATGCCGTTACTGCCGCGGCGGCAGCAAGGCCAAACATAAGTTTAACCATATTCTTCATATGAATTCCTTTTAAAAAAAAGATTTCACCCATCCATAATAAAAGATAGTTTGAAATGGTGTAAAAAAACAAGGCCACTTTTGTAAAAGTCTCTATAAAATGCGTAAAATCACACCTTGGAATACTCCAAACTGGTTTATCCCCATTTTAACACCTATTTTTTTGTTGTGATAGCAAGCATCAAATCAAATTGAATTTACATTTTTCTTACGATAAACCGTGAAATTATATAGATTATATTGAGTAATGGTATGTTGCGTTTGGGAAAGGATTGGGATATAAAGGAATTGGTTATGGATGAAAAACGTCCTCTTATACTGATTGTTGACGATGTAGCCTTGAATAGAACGCTGTTGTCCGACGTTCTCTGCGACAAATACGATATAATTGAAGCAAAAAACGGCAACGAAGCACTTCTCCTGCTCAGAGAAAAGACCTCCGAAATTTCTCTCGTACTTCTGGACATGGTCATGCCCAAGAAAGACGGAATGGAAGTTCTTTCAATCATGAACAAGAACGGCTGGATCAACGAAATCCCGGTCATCATGATTTCAGTAGAAAATTCCCATTCGCTCATTGAAGGCGCCTATTCGCTTGGTGTGACCGACTTTATCGGAAGGCCCTTCGACGAAATGGTGCTCTTGAACCGCGTAAGCAACACCATCCGCCTTTACGCAAAGCAAAAACATCTTTCGGATTTGGTCCTGAGCCAGATTTACGAAAAGACACGCAACAACAGCATGATGGTGACGATGCTAAGCCACATTGTGGAGTTCCGCAACGGCGAAAGCGGTATGCATGTGTTGCACATCAATACCATTACCGAAATGCTCCTGCACGAGATTCTGCACCGGAGCAAAAAATACAAGATTAATAAAGACGACATCGGCATCATCAGCACAGCATCGTCCATGCATGACATCGGAAAAATCACTATTCCCGATTCCATCTTGAACAAGCCGGGCAAGCTCACCCCCGAAGAATTCAACATCATGAAGGGGCACTCCCTCAACGGAGCCGTGATGCTCAATTCCGTACCGTTCGGCAAGGACGAACCGCTGATGAAGTACGCCTACGAAATTTGCCGTTGGCACCACGAACGCTACGACGGTCGAGGTTATCCGGACGGACTCAAGGGCGACGAAATCCCAATAGCGGCACAAATCGTCTCCATTGCAGATGTTTATGACGCACTCACCAGCGAACGCTGCTACAAAAAGGCGTTCACCCATGAACAGGCGCTCAAAATGATTCACAACAACGAGTGCGGCGTGTTCAATCCTCTACTGCTGGATAGCCTTGATGCAATTGCAGACAAACTAGTAACATCATTGCAGACGTTCGACTGGAACAAGCAAGCGGACAAGGATTTCTTCTACATTGCGGACACCATGATAAAGGACCAGAAGCACCCTATCTATAACCAGGCCTTCAGGCAGTTTATCAACGAGCGCAAAAAGAGCAATTTCTTTGAATCGATGCTGAACGACATCATCTTTGAATACACTTACTCCCCTTCAATAATGAAGCTTTCTACGAATGCGGCTAAAAAGCTCAATCTCCCGAAGACCATTATCGAAGACGAGAAAAAAGGCTCGCTAAATATCGAAAACGACAACTGGCAAAAAATCAAAGAAGCTTTATACAAGCAATCGTCGTCCAAGGACGAAACCATCCATGTCAACATGGACTTGACCATAGACGGTAACAAGGTTCCATGCAAAGTAATAGTTTTGCAAATCTGGAACAAGACACAAAACGAACCTCCAGTTCTCACGTCCGCTTATGGGCACATCGAAGTTTTACACTAGCAAGGATAAATTTATGACACTCTCTGAATTGTACAGTTCCCTTGGCGAATCTCTTAACGAAGTTCTCGAAAGACTCCGCATGGAATCCCGCATTGCAAAGTATTTAAAGCTGTTCCTCAGCGATCCAAGTTTTGAAGAACTGAAAAACGCATTTGCAAGCCAGGATGCAAAGACTGCATTCCGTGCCGCACACACGCTCAAGGGCGTTGCAGCAAACCTCGGTTTGAACAAGCTCTCCGCATCAAGCAGCGAACTCACCGAAGACCTTAGGCCGCTTGTGTTTACAGCAAATTCCCCAGCGCTTTTTGAAAAAGTCGAAGCAGACTACACCGTTGCCGTAGAAGGAATCAAGCAGCTGGAGTAGTGATTAGTGGTTAGTAAGCAGTGGTTAGTAAACAGGAATGAATTTAGTGGTTAGTATGCAGCAGTTAGTAAAACAGGGCGGCTTCGCCGCGATTATAAATCCTAATCACTAACCACCAACCACAAATCACTAAAATGATCCTCTCAACGCTTAAGAAACTTCTTCAACGCGTCTTCAAGCTGGGCTATGGACGCACCGAATGTTTTACAACAACAAGAACAAACTTTATGACTCCAGATGAATTGACGCTAACTAAAATTTATCATATTGGTGAAGCATATCTTTCTCTAGCTTACTATAACTTCAGCTCTTCTATAAGTAATGTTGTTGAATGTTTAAAAAAATGCTTTAGCGGTTCATACTTAAAAAAATTGAAGAAAGCAATTGCAAGCAAAGACGCAAAGGCTGCATTCTTTGCGGCAAAAGAGCTCGATAATTACACCCGGTATCTAGGCCTTATTACATTTGAACGTTCACTCGAAAATCTTATAAAAGACCTTGCGCCGCTTGAATATAATGTTAGTGCGGAAAATGATGGATATGGGCCGATTGCATGGACATCAAACACTCAAGCACTTTTTGAAAAAGTCGAAGCAAACTACATCGTTATAGAAGAATTGGTTAAACAATTAGACAAGAAAACAGCAAAGACAAACTTTACTGAATTAGAAGCTGAAATAGAATATGAAGAAAGGAAGAAACAAGAAAAACATGAAAGATGGTGTAAGCAAGACAGGACGCTAACTAAAATTTTTTCAATTGACGGATATTATGCTCAAGCTTGCGAAAACATCCGCTCTGTAGATCGTATTGTTGAATATTTAAAAACATACTTTAGCGGTTCATACTTTGAAAAATTGAAGAATGCAATTGCAAGCAAAGACGCAAAGGCTGCATTCTTTGCGGCAAAAGAGCTCGATAATTACGCCTACGGACTCTGCCTTAAAAAACTTGATAATTCACTCGATGAACTTGCGGACGACCTTGCACCGCTTGGACATACAAAAAATGCGGAAAATGATGGGTATGGACCGATTGCATGGACCCCAAATACCCAAGCACTTTTTGAAAAAGTCGAAGCAAACTACATCGTTATAGAAGAATTGGTTAAACAGTTGGAATAGTAGGCAGTAGACAGTGGTTAGTAAACAGGGCGGCTTCGCCGCGATTATAAATCCTAATCACTAACCACTAACCACCAACCACTAAACCGATGCTCTCAATGTTTAAGAAACTTCTTCAACGCGTCTTCGAGCTGGGCTATGACAATGGGCTTCGCGAGGTGGCCGTCCATCCCGGCTTCGATAGACTTGCTGCGGTCTTCATCGAATGCATTTGCAGACAAAGCGATAATCGGAATTCTTTTGTCCGGGAACATTTGGCGGATATTGCGAGTCGCCTCGAAACCGTCCATCACAGGCATCTGGATATCCATCAAAATGCAATCGTAATAATCCGGTCCTTTTTCTTTTAGGCGATTCACGGCAACAGAGCCGTCTTCTGCGGATTCAACAACGATACCAGCACTTTCCAGAATATCACGCGAGATTTCAAGATTCAATTCGTTATCTTCGACAACGAGAACCTTGAAACCTTCAAACGAAATCGTTTCTTCTTCGGAATGAGCAAAACGCACTTGTTCCACGGCTTCCGGATTTTCTTGCAACCGCATCGGAATACGAATTGTGAACTTGGATCCCTTCCCCACTTCGCTCTCAACTTCGATAGAACCTTCCATCATGTCGATGATGCGTTTAGAAATGGCAAGTCCAAGACCAGTTCCCTGTTGCTTACTGACCGTCGATGTTCTTTCGCGTGAAAATTCGTCAAAGAGATGCGTCTGGTATTCCTTGCTCATGCCAATACCCGTATCGTTGACGACAAATTCATACAACCCGTAACCTTCACGGTCTGACGGAATCTGCGTAATATCCACAGACACAAATCCACCCGAAGGTGTGTATTTCACGGCGTTCGACACAATGTTAATAAGCACTTGGTTCAATCGCAAGAAATCGACATACACGTAACGGTTCTGGATATCATGACGAACAAACTTAAATCCTACGTTTTTCTTTTCAGCAAGCGACTTTAGCATCGGCACATAGTCGTCGCCGTTTTCGTCAATATTGACGGGATTCAAATCCAGCTCCACCTTACCGCTTTCAATACGCGACATGTCCAACACATCGTTGACCAACGACAAAAGATGTTCACTTGAAAGTTTGGATTTTTTCAGACAATCTAAAGCCTTGGGCTTATCGTCGATGTTCTTGATGGCCATGTCAGTAAAGCCAAGCATCGCATTCAGCGGCGTACGGATATCATGCGACATGTTGAAGAGGAATGCACTCTTCGCCTTGTTCGCCAGCTCCGCTTTTTCAAGGTTCGCCATTTCGCGTTTCGTTTCGGCATCGACGCTATGGAAACCGGCAATCACATGATTCTTGAAATTTTCGTCCTTCACGAATTTAATTTGGTAGTAAACATCTTCGTCATCGAGTTGCAATCTAAAGTTCACAAAATACATGTGCTCGTTTTCGACCATTTCGAGAACTTTAGAAGGTTCCGTCGCCGCACAGAAAGACTCTCTATCCGCAGGATGCACAATGGTATTGACAAGGACATCGAGACGCGTTCCGAAATTGTCGATTTTAGACCAGCCCGGAACGTACTTTTCGAATAACGGATCAAAACGGTAATGCGCTTCGGCAAGCGTTCCATAATCGACATAGACGACACAACCGAAGTCATCGGACAAGCCTGAAATCACTGCCATATCGCGGTTTGCCACCGCTTGCCGTTCCAGTTCGGCCCGGTACTGGGCGTCAATTTCTGCATAACCGACAGCGATATTGACCGGTTCCTCGTCAATGTTTTCCGCTTTTGCCAAAGTCAGTTCCGTGTATTTATAGACACCGTAATAATCGCAACGGAACACGACAGAATAACTCTTGACCGTTGCAAGTTTTTTGCGAATCGTTTCAAGATTCGCCAATTCTTCCAGTTCATGACGGTCGTCCGGATGGACTCGCTTTTGAACGAACCTCAATAGACGGTTTACAATATCCGTGGAGCCATCGTTTTCACGCCCCTGTTCATGCTGGTAAAAAGAAACCGCGTTACCCGTATTGCTTTTGGTATTGAATAGATACAACCCAGAATAATTACGCGAAAGAATCTTGATAATGTTGTCGTTAAACTTTTCCTCGCGTGCCTGTTCGGCCTTTGCCGATTCTTCTTCATCAACGTTTTCGAGCGTGACCACGATACGGTTGTCTGAATCGGGAGTCCTCGCGGCTTTCAAACGATAAAAGACAGGCTGGCCATCAATTAGAAATCGGAAAGCCATCGAAATGGCACGGTCTTTTTCCAAAGCGCTCAACAAACTTTCTTTTCTGACAAAATCGCTTACGGCATTCCAGTCGTCACGATAAACGGCCTTTTCCAGAGCTTGTTCCAACCCTTCAAAAAAATCCCCGCCCGCTTTGATATCGAGCGTTTTCACGATGCCTTGTGCGTTGAACTCCACGAAGGAATTGTCATCGGTATTGACGTAGTAAATATTATCGAAGCCGTCGCCCAGCGTATTCGCGATGTTGGAATACTGTTCCAGTTCGCGCAAGTGCATTTTAAATTCGAGCTGCTCCGTCACATCAAGGCAGCACCCTTCAAGGCGCACTCCAGCCTTGTAATCGTTGTTTCGACCCCCGTGAATTTTTAAAAAGATAATCCCGCGAGTTTGGTGGTTCCAAGCGTATTCCAGTTCGCTCGTTTCACCATTCGTCATCAGTTCGATGGATTCGGCAAAAGCTTCGTAATACGAAAGGTCAATGTTGTTACACCATAAGTTGTAGAGATCTTCGGGGAGCGTTTCTTCGGGGAATCCAAGAATTTGGAGGAATGCACTATCGGCATACATTCTAGGAGATTTGCCGCTATCAAGTTCGATAGTCCACAAGCCAATGCCGGCACTCGATAGAATCGCATGTGTCAAGTTTGGTGTTTCTAGACTGTCCATGATAAGCTCTTTCTCCTACAAGAATCCCTTCAACAACGATAAGCCGTCGTCCCATAATATAAGATACTCATATTTTAAGTGGTTCGTGATTAAAAGAAGGCGTAAAGTCTTGAAAAAAGGCAATATAAGGGTGGTTAGTAGGAAGTAGGAAGTAGGCGGTAGGAAGTAGGCGGTAGGAAGTAGGCAGTGGTTAGTGATTAGTGGTTAGTGAGCTGTAGGCGGTAGGAAGTAAGAAGTTTGCAATGCCGTCATCCTGGAGGCGTCAGCCGATAGGATCCAGTAAAATTAAGAGGTTCGTGGTTAGCGGTTAAAGAAATCAAAATTACATAATTGTATCAAGTGTTTATGTTACGAACGCAATGGGGGCGGCGAGCCCTCAACCCGCAAAAAAAATTGATATTTCAAGAACTTAACCGTCCTTTTTCGTAGCTTTTTTCTTAAATTATGGTTATACCGCCATAACGGTGTTAAGAAACGAGAAAATTATCGGATAATGAACAACGAACGTGCTAAAATTTTAATCGTCGATGACGATGCCATGAACAGAGCCGTACTTTCGGATCTGCTGTGCGACGAATATGATATTATCGAAGCAAAAGATGGCGATGAAGCCCTCCAAATTCTCGAAAAAGATGCTACTGAAATTACGCTTGTACTGCTCGACATGGTAATGCCCGGCCGCGACGGAATAGAGGTGCTCAAAGTCATGAACGAAAAAGGGTGGATCAAGGGAACCCCCGTCGTCATGATTTCGGCAGAAACATCCAGCACGCAGGTTTCTAAGGCATTCGCACTTGGAGTCACGGACTTTATTTACCGCCCGTTCGACCAGATGGTCGTGCAAACCCGCGTCCGCAATACGATCCGGCTTTACGTGAAGCAGATGCAGCTGTCCGAGCTTGTCACGAACAAGATTTACGAAAGAACACGCAACAGCGACATGCTGATTTCCATATTGAGCCACATCGTCGAATTCCGCAATGGCGAAAGTGGCCAGCACGTTCTGCACATCAAGACGCTTACCGACATTCTGTTGCGAGCTTTACTTAAACGTTCTAGCGAATACAACATTACTGAAGACGACATCAATTCCATTGCAACTGCTTCGGCGATGCACGACATCGGAAAGATTACGATTCCCAGCGAGATTTTGAACAAGCCCGGAAGGTTAACCCCGGAAGAATTCGAAATCATGAAGCAGCATTCCATGAACGGCGCCAACATGCTCGACGGCATGCATTTCTTCAAGAACGAATCGTTGATGAAATACACGTACGAAATATGCAGATGGCACCACGAACGCTGGGACGGACGCGGCTACCCCGACGGACTCAAGCAAAACGAAATTCCCATATCGGCTCAAGTGGTTTCCATCGCAGATGTCTATGACGCATTGACGAGCGACCGCTGCTACAAAAAAGCTTTTCCGCATGAAAAAGCACTTGCGATGATCCGCAACAATGAATGTGGCGTGTTCAATCCGCTACTTCTGGAATGCCTCGGCGATGTCGCCGACACTCTGCCCGAAGAAATGAGCAAGAACCACTCAAAGCAGTTAAGCCAAGAAAAATTTTCAAAAATTGCAAGGTCCATTTTCGAAAATGACGACAACTCTTCGGACAACACGATTCTTCAGCAATACCGAAACGAACACAAAAAAAGCTTGTTCTTCGAGTCCTTCCAGAAAGGGATTGTCTTTGAATATACTTACGACCCTTCTGTGCTAAAGATTTCGGCCAAAGGTTCAGAAATTTTAGGATTCCCGCAGACAAAGGTCGAGCCGGAAAAGAGCAGTGCTTTTTGGGATATTATCGGGCGCCATAATTGGAACAACTTCTCCAAGTTGCTTTACGATTCACAACAAAGCGGCGATTCATTTGAATTCAAGTGCGATATCATGGTAAAAGCCCGTAAAAGACCTTGTTCTATCAAAGTCCAACAAGCTTGGAATAGAATCGATCCGGAGCATCCGCGACTCATATCCGTCTATGGATGTATTGATTTGTTTTAGAATAGAAAGTGGTTAGTGGTTAGTGGTTAGGCACAGCATCCTAGCACTGGCAGAGCCGTTTCTACTTTAAGAACTTTTTTAGTACTTCTTTGAGCTTGACCACATCGATGGGTTTGGCGATATGTTCGTTCATACCGGCATCGATAGCGGCCTTGCGGTCTTCTTCAAACGCATTTGCGGTCATGGCGACAATCGGAACATTTTTTAGATACTCGCTATCCATCGCCCTTATGCAGCGGGACGCTTCAAGACCGCTCATGATAGGCATCTGTACATCCATGAGAATCAAGTCATAAGCATTCGACGGAGCTGTCTTGAGTTTTTCCACGGCCAAAGAGCCATCATCAAGGCAATCAACCACTAAACCCATATCGCTCAGAAGACTTTGTGCGATTTCTTGATTCAGTTCGTTATCTTCGACGAGGAGAACTTTCTTGCCCGTAAAGTCAAATGGTTCTTCCGCCCCTTTTTTGTCATCATCCTGCAAAGCTCCGATTGCACGGGCCAAAGAATCGCGAACTTCGGAAAGGAAAAGCGGTTTGCTGATAAAGTCTGTCACTCCGGCTTTCCGCGCCTCTTTTTCAATTTCCGACCAGTCGTAAGAGGTCATGATGACAACAGGCTTTTCATCTACAGGAATCCGTCTGATTTCGCGGACTACATCAATAGCGCCCATGTCCAGCATGGCGCAATCGACGATAATGACTGCGTACGGCTCGCCGCGCTTGGCCGATTCGTGCATCAAAAGAACAGCCTCGTTGCCATACATCGTCCATTCCGCACGCATTCCAAGATGCCACAAAAGCTGCGTAGCGCTAGAACAAGCGTTATAATCGCTTTCGACGACAAGAGCACGGGCATTCCTCAGTTTTTGCAAGTTTGTCAAATCTACTGAGGTTTCTTGAATTTTCAAATCTAAATGGACAATGAATTCCGTTCCTTTTCCTGGAGCGCTGACCACATCTATCGTACCGCCCATCATATCGACAATTTTCTTCGTAATGGACATTCCAAGCCCTGTTCCCTGCGTCTTGGATAAAGTTGAGGTTCGTTCGCGTTCAAACGGTTCGTACAGAACTTTCAAGAATTCAGGACTCATGCCGATGCCATCGTCCTTCACATGGAACTCGTAAGAGCCAACATTGTCGTGAGTCGCTGTCTGGCGGACTAGCACATGGATATTGCCACCCACAGGCGTAAACTTGACCGCATTGGAAAGCAAGTTTATCAGCACTTGATGCAAACGCAGTTTGTCACAGACAACATTTTCGTTATCCACATTAAAGCTGTCCATGCAAAGTTTTTGATGTTTGACGTTAGCCTCCCCTAGAATAATCGTATTCAAGTCGTGCATGATTTCGGACAAGCTGCAATTCACGTCTTCGAGAACGATTTTTCCAGATTCGATACGGCTCATATCCAAGATATCGTTTATAAGCGAAAGCAGATGCGTACTGGAGACAACCGTCTTTTCAAGATAATTCTTGACGATGGATGCATCCCCCAGATTGCACAAAGCGAGCCTTGTAAAACCGATAATGGCGTTCATCGGAGTGCGAATATCGTGCGACATATTCGAGAGAAATACCGTCTTAGCCTTGTTCGCGGCTTCTGTCTGCACGAGGGCTTTTTCCAAAAGGACTTGTTGCTCTTCAAGTGCCTTTTTCTGCTCTGCAATTTTCGCATCCAGTTCCATCTTTTGCGCAGTCTCGTTATCGATGAACATGAACGCAAGAATGAAACTGACAGGAACTCCGTTTTTGCGTTCAATGACATACATCACCACACGACGCCATTCGCCTTTGAGCGCCCTGTAGCTGTATTCGCGTTTATCATCGTTCGCCAAGTACGTACGCATAAAATCGACATTCGAAAAGTTTTCCCAAATTCCGCGGAAATCGGGCAAAACAGCCTTGCTGAATTCGAGAACAGAAGCGCTATAAGGGGCAATTCCACCGTAATCACGGCCCCTGGCATAGACAGAAGAATCGCGGACGCTACGAATGGTATTGTCTTCGAGGTTCACAAAATAAACGCCAAAGTAATCTTCATAAATCTTGCTATCGACATAACGATTGAGGATTTCAATATCCTTGTCGGCAAAACCTAGCACAACGGCTTTCGGCTTATCTTCTTCGGAACCAACTTTTACGAACTTCATTTCGCAATAGCGGGTAACATCCCCATCAAAACTCCGGTACTGCGTAATAAAAGACTTCTGCGCATTGAGTTGGGCTTCGATATTTTTTATGGAACCGGCATCGAGCACCATCGCCTTGTCCGCTTCATAGACAAAACTATCGACATACATCTTGAAAGCGTCGGAATAGTGGATTCCGTTCGAAAAAATCTTTCCGAACTTTGATTCCGTATAAGCGTTCATCGTATAAGGCGTGAGACTATCCGTTTCGAGATCGATGTAATAAACAGACGAATATTCCGTCGCAAGAACGTTAATGATATCGAAATTGCGTTCCATATCGCGCTTATGTTCTTCTCTCGCAACAACTTCATCGTTGACGTTTGCGACAGCGATAATAATGTGGTCAGCCGCTAATTTAGACCAAAGAGCCTTGAGACGGTAATACTGGGGTTGCCCATCGACAACAAGCCTGTACTCTATAGAATAGGACTTATCCCCCGCAAGTTGCGTGAGCAAAAATTTCTTGTTCATAACGGAGACAAGTTTTTCAACATCCTGTGGATAAATTATTTTTTTGATATCTCTGAGGCATTCGTGAAAAAAATTCTTTCCCGACATTACCAATTTCAGCTTGATGTAGCTGTCTTCTTTGTTGAATACATCATACGATTCATCTATCAAGTTCACGTAATAGATGATTTCATATTCAACGCTCAGAGCATTTGCGATTTCGGAAAATTCGCGGTTCATCAAATTCGAGCGCGTGATTTCATCGCGGTCCGCAATGCCAAGGACGATACTGGAGAGATTATCGCCGGACAACCGAACGAATTTCATTTCGTAATAGCGGTCCTTATCGTTCTTAAAATCAACTTCAAAACTACTTTGTTTCAAAAGCCTTGCACGAATGTTCCGGATAGAAGCAAGATCCAGAACCCGCTTACGGTCTTCGGCAATGACTGATTTCTCTACATATTTTTCAAGTGCCTCGGAATACGATTCCTTATCTCGAACGCTTTCCTCAAAGACGTTTTCCATATTGGACTTTACATAGGGAATCATCTCTTCGGTATCGAGATTTATACTGTAAAGCGATTCATATTCGGCTGCAAAAGCCCGGATGACGCGGTTGCCCTCTTCAATTTTCATGCGTTTCCGCATTTCGTCATCGACATTCAAGAAACAAACCGCGGCATGGTCCTCGTCGCGACCACGAGAAACCTGAAGCCTACAATAGCGCTCCATACCCGTAGAAAGGCCTCGAATCACATAGGAGAAGGTGCTTTCTTTTTTCAGACGGTTGCGGATATATTCCGGCGACAAAAGCCCCTTCAACTGTTCACGGTCATCGACATGGACATCTTCGGAAATAAACTTTTTCAAGACATCGAAACCGTTACAGCCGTCTTCCCTATACTCTTTCTTGGTATCGTCTTCGCGATAATAAACAGCATACGTATGGTCAACGAGATTTAGGTAATAAGCCGAGATGAACTGCTCGTAAAATACGTCTGCAAAAAGGTCTGCGTATGCGGATTGTCTCTTACTATCACTCATTTATGCTCCACTTCGATAGTCATAAATAAAATTACATCATTTTTGAACAATTTGATAAGGCTGAGGGTGGAAATTTTTGAATTTTTGGGGGAGAGGTTAGTAGGAAGTAGGCGGTAGGAAGTAGGAAGAGGACAAATGCGTAAAGCGAGCGTCGCGAGTAAGCTTGCTTACTCATGACCGAGCTTAGCATTTGGGATTAGAGCGAAGCGATAATCCAATGTAAGGGGTTCCGTATCTGTGATGAGTACTGTGTAAGGAGATCCCGGCCCTTCGGCATGGTTCGGCAGGCTCACCAACCGAGCTCAGGGACCTTAGGCCGGGATGACAATGTGATGAGAACTGTGACTGGATCCTTCCTCCCTTCGGTCGTCAGGATGACGCTCGTCCCCCCTAAAACCTAACCCCTACTACCTAATCCCTAATTGCAAAAGAACCTTCGAGGGGGTACCTCGAAGGCCTTTGGGTATTCTCCCTTTTTGGATATGGGGAGTGTGGATTAGGAACTTTTTAGCGAGCGATTCGGACGGACTTCACTGCGCCATTTTTCACGGAGCGGAGCAAGTAAATGCCTTGAGTCTTGATTTCGCTCGTAGTCTTGAGGATTTGCACAGCATCATCCATGGTATAAGCTCTCATGCGACCGAGACGAACTCCGTTCACGTCAAAGACATCGTAGGCGCCAAGCACCGGAATTTCCATGTGGATTTTCGTCTGGATGGCTTGGCCCGGTTTATCGCCACCTTGGCCCGGATTGTCACCACCTTGACCGGGATTATCGTTACCCTTATTCTCCGGATCAGCAGCATCCTTGCCTTCGACAAAGTTGAAGTAGTCGATATCGAACCAGGAACTGGTCACATCCATGCGGAGGATATGCTTGCCTGCCGGGAGATTGATGTTAGCCTTTACATTGCTGAAATCGTCGAAACTTGAACCGGAAAGGGCGACCTTTTCAACAGCAACCTTGCCATCGACAGAAAGCGAGAAGCTAGAAGTCGAATTTTCTGTCGCGACAGAGGCAAATACGGTATAGTCGCCAGCCTTTGCCACGTTTACAGTCCATTCATACCAATCACCTTCCTGGTTATATCCGAGTACAACACCGGTAGCTTTCTTGTAAAGGTCAGCGCCCGTGTCCTTGCGGTAATCGGAGTCACCGTGATTTTCGCTGTCGTCGCCGTACGAGGCATTGCTGGAGCCGTCTTCGTTTTTGCCCTGGCCCGGTTTATCGAAGTTTTCAACTTCGACCTTGCCCGGAATGGCAATCGGAGAACCCTTGAACGGTTCCTGCGGAACAGGTTCCACCGGAGTCACATCACCTGTTGCAAGACCAGTCGTGTTCACGCCCTTGTTCTTGGAGAGGTAATCTCTGAGCCACGCCATAGCGGCGCGATCCTTGCCATCCTTGATAATGCCGGAGCATCCGGGAGCTTTTCCGTTACAGTCGAGCCAAGTATGGCCATAGATATAGCCCCACAACGTAATACCTGCAACGTGCTCGTTTTCCATGAAGTGCGTGATCTGTTCCTGATAGCACTGTTTCTGGATATTGTCATCGGTCGTTGCAATGTCGTATTCGCTAATGAACATCGGAGTCTGGGTCTTGTCCCAAATTTCCTTGGTAATGCTCTTGAGCGTATTGATGTTCAAGCAGACGCCGCCGCCACCGGTACCGCCTTGGCCACCGCCCTGACTCATCATGTCATGAGCCTGCAAGCCGTAAGCGTCAACCGGAGCGCCGTTTTTCTTGATGGTCTGGATAAGCTGAATGCCCTGATCCTTATTCCACTGGACGGTGTTGTAGTCGTTATAGATGAGGATTGCCTTCGGCCAACGTTCACGTGCCATCTTGAAGGCAGTCGTTACGAACTGGTAATTGCCACCGTTATCGCCACCGAGTGCCGGAATGATGTTGTTGTTTTTGCCGTAAGGAGAATGATAGCTGTTGTTACCCGTACGGATAGCTTCGTTCACCACGTCGATCATTTCGAGATCGGGGTAATGTTCCTTGACAGCATCGAACCAGGCTGTAATCGCCTTCTTCGTTTCTTCTGTGCTAAGGCCATTGAGCCAGCCTGGATACTGGGAACCCCATACCAAGGCGTGGAACTTGAAGTGACCACCGTTCTGTTTTGCCCAGTTATAGGCGGCATCGCAGGCGCCCCAATTGTAACGGCCACGAGTACCCTCGACGGAGCCCCACTTACAGCCGTTTTCAGCTGTCGCCTGGTTCCACAGTTTGGTAAACTGGTCATTAGGACCAGGAGCAGTGCCAGACTGTGTGATGTTGCCGATAAACTTGGCAGCACCGTCGGCAATACCGGGGCCTGCATACGAAAAAACGGCCCCACTTAAAAGCGCAGCAGACACTACGCCCTTCAAATATTTTGATTTCATAATCACATCCCTATAGGTTAGAACCTACACACCTAATTTGAATTTATTCTCTTTTTTTTCAAATAACTTCAAAAAGAGATAAATATCATTGACAATTTGTCGATAAATAGAAATTTACAATGAAAGTAGGAAGTAGACAGTAGGCGGTAGGAAGTGAAACGCAAGGGGTTCCGTATCTGTGATGAGAACTGTGTAAGGAGATCCCGGCACTGTGACCGGGATGACAATGCGAAAAGTACCGTGTAAGTGATTAGAGCTGACTGGATCCTATCGGCTGACGCCTCCAGGATGACAGCAACGGCATAAATTCTATCGCATCCTGTCACCCTGGAGGGAATCCGTAGGATGACCGATAGGGTCCACGCATTACATGATTTCACTGAATCATTAGTCCCGATATACTCAGGACATTCCTACCACCTACAACCTATCACCTAAAACCTAATTACAAACAAAGAACCTTCGAGTGTTACCTCGAAGGCCTTTGGGTATTTAAGGCTCCCTTGGGGGAGTTATGGATTAGGAATTTTTAGCGAGCGACGCGGACGGACTTCACGGCACCATTCTTCACGGAGCGGAGCAAGTAGATGCCCTGAACCTTGATGTCGCTTGTGCTCTTAAGAATTTCCACAGCTTCGCCCATGGAGTAGGCTCTCATGCGACCGAGACGGACACCGTTCACGTCAAAGACATCATAGGCACTGAGCACCGGGGTTTCCATGTGGATGGTCGTACGGATAGCTTCGCCCGGCTTGTCACCGCCTTCGCCACCGTTTCCACCTTCTTTACCGCCTTCGCTGCCACCTTCAGCAGGATCCTTTGCATCCTTGCCTTCGACAAAGTTGAAGTAGTCAATATCGAACCAGGAGCCGGTCACATCCATGCGGAGGACATGCTTGCCAGCCGGGAGCGAGATGTTCGCCTTGACATTGCTGAAATCGTCAAAGCTTGAACCAGAAAGCGCGACCTTTTCGACAGCGACCTTGCCATCGACAGAAAGCGAGAAGCTAGAAGTCGAATTTTCCGTGGCGACAGAAGCGAATACGGTATAGTCACCAGCTTTCTTCACATCAACGGTCCATTCGTACCAATCACCTTCTTGGTTATAGCCGAGCACAACTCCAGAGGCCTTCTTGTACAAGTCTGCACCCGTGTCCTTGCGGTAATCGGAGTCGCCGTGGTTCTCAGTGTCGTCGCTGTAAGAAGCGTTGCTTGTACCATCGTCGTTCTTGCCCTGGCCCGGCTTATCGAAGTCTTCCACTTCGACCTTGCCCGGAATGGCAATCGGAGAACCCTTGAACGGTTCCTGCGGAACAGGCTCCACCGGAGCTACGTCACCCGTAGCAAGTCCTGTGGTATTGGCACCCTTGTTCTTGGAGAGGTATTCCTTGAGCCAAGTCATGGCCGGACGGTCCTTGCCATCCCTGATAATGCCGGAGTTACCGCCGGATGTCCAAGTTGCACCGTAGATATAACCCCAAATGGTGATACCCGCAATGTGCTCGTTTTCCATGAAGTAGGAAATCTGCTGCGAGTAGCAATTCTTCTGGTCATTGTCGTCATTCGAAGCGATATCGTATTCAGAAATGAACAGCGGAATCTGCGTCTTGTTCCAGATTTCTTCGATGGCGCTCTTGAGCGTATTGATGTTCAAGCAGGAACCGCCACCGCCCTGGCCACCTTGCTGACCACCGGAAACCTGCATGTCGTGAGCCTGCAAGCCGTAGGCATCCACCGGAGCACCGGCTTTCTTCAGCTTCTGGATAAGGTCAATACCTTCGTTTTTCTGCCACTGGACGGTATTGTAGTCGTTATAAATCAAGATTGCATTCGGCCAACGTTTACGGGCCATTCTGAAGGCTTCTGCCACGAATTCGTAGTTGCCGTTATCGCCACCGAGAGCCGCGATAATATTGGTGCTCGGATAGTCGGAATGGTAGCTGTTATTGCCCGTGCGGATAGCTTCGTTCACCACGTCGATCATTTCAAGATCGGGGTAATGCTTGGCAACGGCGTCAAACCATTCTTCAATGATTTGCTTAGTTTCGGAAGCACTCTTGCCCTTGATCCAGTTCGGATACTGGGAACCCCACACCAAAGCGTGGAACTTGAAGTGGCCACCGTTTTTTTTTGCCCAGTTATAAGCGGCATCGCAACCGCTCCAGTTGAACTGACCACGGCCAGTGTTGATAGAACCCCACTTACATTCGTTTTCAGCAGTGATCTGGTTCCACAGTTCCGTAAAGTCACTACGGACTTGACCGCGAGTCGTAATGTTACCGACAAACTTAGCCGCACCATCAGCCAAGCCGGGACCAGCAACAGCGTTAACTGCACCACCCAAAAGCGCTGCAGACAATAATCCTTTTAAGAATTTTGATTTCATTTCCACATCCTCATAAGTAAAATACCCATACAACCACTATAAACATATTCTTGGTTTTTTCTAATTTACAGAAACCGCATACATTTATCGTTGACAAATTGTCCATAACGGAATATTTACGAAAAAGAGAAGTAGGAAGTTGGAAGTAGGCGGTAGGAAGTGATTAGTGGTTAGTGGTTAGTGGTTAGTGATTAGGGATATGCAAGGGGGAATGAGGTATGGGGTCGCCCACTACCGTGGGCTTTGGGGTATGGGCGATTGCAATAAGTTCCGTATCTGTGATGAGAACTGTGTAAGGAGATCCCGGCACTGAGGCCGGGATGACAATGCGAAAAGTACCGTGTAAGTGATTAGAGCTGTATGGATCCTATCGCCTTTGGCTCCAGGATGACAGTTTCGGCGGCGAAGCCGCGATTTATCACCTAATACCTAATCCCTACAACCTACTACCTAACAAAAAAGACCTCCGAGTGTTACCTCGAAGGCCCTTGGGTATTTAAGGCTCCCTTGGGGGGAGCTATGGATTAGGAACTTTTTAGCGCGTAACGCGAACCGTCTTGACGGCACCGTTCTTGACACCGCGGAGCATGTAAATGCCCTGAATCTTGATGGCCTTCGTGCTCTTGAGCATCGAAACGGCTTCGCTCATGGAATAAGCACTCATGCGACCGAGGCGGACACCGTTCATGTCAAAGACATCGTAATCGGCAAGTTCAGGAGTCGCCATGCGAACGTTCGAGTGGATGGCATCGTTCGGACCCGGCTTGTCGATATCATCAGGATCTTTTGCGTCCTTGCCTTCGGCAAAATTGAAGAAGTCGATATCGAACCAGGCGCCCGTCACGTCCATACGGAGGATGTGCTTGCCTTCCGGGAGCGTCACGTTGGCTTTTACCTTAGTGAAATCGTCAAAGCTTGTTCCAGAAAGTTCAACCTTTTCTACAACAGTCTTGCCGTCAACAGAAAGCGAGAAGCTAGAAGTCGAATTTTCCGTTGCGACAGAAGCGAACACGGTATAATCCCCAGCCTTCTTCACGTTCACCGTCCATTCAAGCCAGTCACCTTCGGCATTGTAGCCAGAGACGACACCAGTAGCCTTCTTGTAGAGGTCCACAGCCGGAGCGTCATCCTTACGGTAGTCGGAATCGCCATGGTTTTCAGAATCATCGCCGTAAGACGCATTGCTCGTGCCATCGTCGTTGACACCCTTGCCCGGAACGTCGAAATCTTCAACTTCAATCTTGCCTGGAATGTCGAGCGGCTTGCCCTTGAACGGAACTTGCGGTTCGGGCTCGATGGGCGTGAAGGTCACGTCGTTTTTACCCTTGCTTAAGTTGTTCGCAAAATATTCTTCGAGCCAGTTCATGGAAGCGCGCTTGCGGCCGTCCTTTTCGATAAGGCCCGTGTTTGCGACCCAAGTAGAGCCGTTGATATAGCCCCAGATGGTGATACCCGCGACCCAGGGAGTTTCCCACATGAACGGAATCTGGTTTGCGTAATCGTTTTTCTGTTTGGTATCGTCCGCTTCGCCGATATCGTATTCCGAAACGAGAAGCGGAAGGCCCGTCTCGTTATGGATGCGGGTCATCTTGCTTTCGAAATCGGACTTGCTCATGCCCTTGCAGTCGTGAGCCTGCTGGCCGTACGCATCGACCGGAGCGCCATTCTTGACAATCGTTTGAATGAGTTCAATACCTTCGTTGATCTGCCAGGAAAGCGTATTGTAGTCGTTATAGATAAGCACGGCCTTCGGCCAGCGTTCGCGGGCCATCTTGAAGGCAGTCGTGATAAAGTCATACTGGTGCTTGCCATTCACCACACGGTCACCGCCGAGGGCTTCGATAATGTAGGAGCCGCCGCATTCGGTATCGTCGGTGCTGTGCCCTTCGGCACCTGCAGCAGGCTTGCCGTAACCAGAGTGGTAGTTGTTACCCGCCCAAATCGCCTCGTTCACCACATCGATGTATTCGAGGTCCGGGAACTTAGCCGCAACGGCATCAAACCATTCCGTAATGTACTGCTTGGTGAGTTCTACGGTAATGCCCGGATTCTTCTTTTTGCAGAGGAAGTTCGGGTACTGCGAGCCCCAAACGAGAGCGTGGAACTTGAAGTGGCGTTCGCCCGGTTTTTCCTTGGCCCACTTGTAGGCGCTTTCGCACTTGTCGAAGTTGTCCCAGGCGAACTTGCTTGTACCGCTGTTGCCGTTAGAAAGGGAATGGATGGAGCCCCACTTACAGCCGTTTTCGGGAGTAATCTGGTTCCAGTATTGAGCAAAGTCGCTGCGAATCTGGCCACCCGTGGTGATGTTACCGACGAACTTGGCGCCACCATCAGCGAGAGCGGCGTTAGCTACGGAAACAAAACTAGCGATGGCTACTGCAGCCAAAGAGAGAGAAAGTTTTCTCATATACCTAATCCTCATACACGGTTAATACCCATAACCATTCTAAACATATCCTCTTTTTTGAAAAGTGCTCCAATAACGCAAATACTTATCATTGATAAAAAGTCCATGAAAGAATATTCGCAAATGGAGATGCCCAATCTGTCACCCCGGACTTGTTCCGGGGTCGGCTTTCGTCTTATAATACTGATGCCGGAACGGAGTCCGGCATGACAACCAAACTTATTTGATGCGGTGGCCTGTCAAATCAAAGCGTTTGCCGTTCTTTTCAATGAAGAGTTTGTTGTTTTGGACGCGGAGGCGTGGAGAAGTGGATTTTTCAAGTGCATGCGAATGCATGAGAGAGCGAATGCTAGATGTTTCTTCGCATTTTTCACCTTCGCAGAAACGGAGCCAGTCGATATTGACGTAATTGCCAACAATTTGCATTTTGACAACATGTTCACCCTCTGCAATTTCACCTAATTTGGATTGAATGCCGCTATAATTCGACCAATTTTCACCCTGCGTTGCAAAAATCGTGTCCGAAACAGCCTTGTTATCGATAAAAATCTGCACTCCAGCCTTTTCGGAAGCGGTTGCCATCTGGATCTCGACGGAGTAAGCCGCCGTTTTTGCGACATTGACGGTGTATTCGAGCCATTCGCCTTCATTGGTGAATCCGATAGCGTAGCCTTTCGAAAGATCCGCAGAATCCAAAGCGACGATATCCACGGCATCTTTGCGGTAGAAGCCGCCCTCGTTGTCGGAGGACTTATCATAGAACGAGACGCGGCTACCGCCGAGGTCGTAATTTTCTGCTTCAATTTTGCCAGGAACTGTAGCGGCCTTCCCTGCAACCGTTTTTCCGTCCGCATCAAAACCGCCAAACGGTTCCTGAACAGGCGGATTCGTTTCAACAGTATCGGCCCAAGCCATCTGCATGCGATCGACACCGGACTGGTTCACAATTTCAAGCTTGATGTTCGCACCTTCTCCCGAACGCTTGGTCATGCTGTACCAGTCCCCATCGCGAAGCCCCGGCCAATAGAAACTCCCCATTTCCCATTCGCGGAGCTGATCGGACATGCCACGGATGTAAGCCGTAAAATAATTGTTAGGTGGTTGATTATAATCCATGTAATCGTAATGGACACCGTTCTTTTCGCCAGGACCCATAGCGCCACCCCATTCCGTGCAAACCGTGCGATCAATGTACTTGCCCACCTTGCCCTTAAAGCTGTTTTTCCAGCCTTGTTCGGTGGTAATGCTCATGTTCCAGAAGGTGTATTCGTGAACGGCAAAAAGGCAGCCCTCGAAACGGGGGTCATCGGCAATGTCCGGGACATTCCAAGCGAGGCCGGAACCATCGAGCAAGATGTGGTCACGGGGAACGTTCGGGAACTTTTCGAGCCATTTCGCGTACAGGTTACGGAGTTCGTCTTTGCTGTACATGTGCGGTTCGTTGAAAATTTCAAAATAGGCATTCGGATGGTCGCCGTACTTTTCGACAAGTTTCGCCCACATTTTCCACCAATCGTCCATATTCTTCGGGCCTGCAGGTTGAGCGGGGCCCCAATAGCCCATTGCGACACGCCCATGTTCAAGTGCGGCGTCTAATGCACCGGAATACATATCGAACGCTTTGAGGATTGTCGGTTCGTTCACCGGCATGCGCACGCTGTTTGTGCCAAGCACTTCCTGGAACTGCCCGACAATGCGGTCTGCGATAGCATAAGCCGATTCGTGATTGTCCGAAAGGCTCATGCCCGAAAGCACCAGCACATCCGAGACGAAGTTGTCACGCTTGTCCGCCCAGTTCACACCACGGAACTGGCTCGTGACGGCGAACGAATTTGCGCAAAGAAGAAAAGCTAAACCAAGAACTCTTAACATGTTCATAGCAACATCCCGTTTTAAATTGTTCTACTAACCCGATTACAAAAGTAATCTTTGCGAAATGAGAAAGGATGTGCGGAAATTAAAGTTCTTTTGTCAATTTATCAATAGAAGGCGGGCCGAAGCCCGCCTTCCGTTCCTCCTTACCAAAAGAGAGAGATAGAGAGAGAGAGATTATTTTTTGATGCAGCGGACCGGAGCCTCCTCATTGAACAATCCGACATAAGCATCACCATATGCTTGATAACGATCATAATCCCATAGCAAAGAATCATTGTTATAAGGGAAAGCAACAACGTCCATTTCAAGCTGATACTTTTCATAAAACAACCAGTTAAAGAAATTAGAATACGAACTGTTGCCCTTTTCAGGAACTGCGACAAATCTAACGCTACGGCTATACACCCTATTTTTAATACTCAGCGAAGGAATTTTCGCATCATAATCCACGGTCATCATTTCCGTAAATCCGAAACCGCTACCGTCAGCATCCCTAAGTGAACCTCCTTGAGTACGCATATTTTCTTGCAAAATAACCCAATCGTTTTTATTGGGGAGTCTCCACCCATCAGGACATACGCCTTGATAAATGACAGGCTTTGATTCAGGAACAACCCGAGATATATCCAAACGACAGCGGCCATACCGTTCTTCGCAATATTCGTATAAATTTACAGCGGTATCAAGAAATTCGCATTCCCCATTCATCGTTTTTATCGAACAATACTCTATAGCATCCGGACCATTTTTAAAAGCTTCTTCATGATACTCAAATGGATTGTATTTAAGGGTCTTGCATCTATCTTCTACAACCACAGTATCATAAGACTCGACATAAACATTACGTACCGCATCATATACTTCATTCCTTACAATATCCGTCAAGCCGATATCAGACCAATCTAGATTCATCGCCGCCTTCCACGTATAATAACGGCCCAACTTTTCGCAAGAGGGATCACCGTCCCAGCATTTTGTACTTTCGAGCAAATTATTTTTCAACACGCTATCGGCATTCGAAGATGTCGTATCTGCATAGTTCAGATTTTCAGCCATCCACGTCTGCGTAACACCGCCCCAATTATACGTGACCGTTTTGTACGTTTTACCGTCACGATTATCGACCATCGTTCCATTCGTGTATTCAATCTTTTTCCATCCCGGTACCCATTTATTGGAGTGACAAACTATCGATTCGTAACCAATAGAATTACCGCCTATAATCCTTTGGGCTTCATTTTCTCGAGATTCCGTACAACGTCCTATATCTGTATTACGGGCATAGCTACCTATTTTATAATTAATAAACTTAATCGTATTTTCATATACCTGTTTTGCTTTTTCGTCCAATGCAGCAACAATTTTAGGTGGCACAAAATAAAAAGCTTCTATACTAATCGGAAGAGATGCACTGCAAATAAAAACCGAGTCCATTGCAATACGCATTATCCGTAACACATAAGACAATTCACCATTTACACTTTCCAAGCTTTCAAAATCGCCCAAGTCCTCATAAACCCCAAAACGATCAAGAACATCAAGTTCCGCTCTTTTACATGCCGAATCAAAAGGCATACCTTCCGCAAAGTATTTTTTTACCAACGGGATTTTCATATCAGACAACGTATTAACACTTATTTTGGAATATTTACGCACATCTACGATTGCACTTAAAGGAAGTCGATATTTTTTTCCTACAATCACGGAATCAGCCGAAAAGCCAGGAATCATCCCAATACAGTTATAGCTCATGCAAGAATCACGTACATCCACAAGCACATACGGACTGTTAAAATCAATTTCTTTAAACGCAAAGTGACCGTTAGCATTATCTACCGAATCAACGAGAAAGCGACCCGTCGTATCAAGAGTCAACGAATCCAGTTCATAAACAACTACAACAGTCCCTTCTGCAGCTTTTATATACTTATCGCCATTTAGAGAGGCATCCGTTGAACCATTCTCACCAGTATGCAAATCCAGCAATTTCGGATAAACATCGCTAGCTAGACCAACCAAGGCGAACCCCTGTTCTTCTTCGGTACCGCCATGAGCACCATTTAGAGAATTGTCTTCGGAACAACCCGAACACATCATGAGAAGCGCAAAAGCCATAATCAAGCAGAACGCCGCACCGATAAAATCGGCCACTATCGTGTTTCGATTTAATTTTTTCATGATATCCTCCTAACCCTTTTTATTTAAACGTTTATTCGTCATCGGAAAGAACTGCATATTCAAGCGATACACTTCTTCCGTCGCATCATCTTCTCTTGCAATCGCGATGATGCGCTTGCGGCACTCTGCAATTTCCTGAACGATTTTTTCATAGGCCTGCCGCGTGATGCCAAGCGTAAGTCCCGAGAAATGGCGTTCATCCTGAGACACGCCCTCGATAGCCTCAAGCGCAAACTCGCCCATCTGGCGGTGCAGCGTACGGACCGCTACCGGAGTAGCCTTCATGGGACCCGTCGTCACGGATTTTTCCGTCTGTACGTAATTTCCGTCTTTGTCCTTTTGCAATAAATTCGCCTTGACCAAAAAGCTCAGCGACTCCGTCACTTCGGCGGCAGTAATTTCTGGGCGGCAAGCACGTGCAAGCGCAAGCGGTTTCGCACCCGGCATCGAAGGGGCAAGTTCACGGAGCACCGGGTTCTTCCAGTCTTCGAAAAAACGGTACGAATCGGCCTCTATAACCTTTACCTTGTGCGCATCGGCAATCGCAAGCATCTTGTTGAAAAAGACTTTTTTTTCATCATCCGTCTTGGCATGGTCAAAGCGGACCATTTCACAGAAATAGTCGCGCTCGTATTCCACAAGGGACATTGCAGCAGCCACACGGAGCGCAGCCTCTTCGCTCAAGTTGAAGCGACCTTCGCTCACGTACTTAAGATAAACAGGCGAAGAAAAGCCCGCCTTTTCAGCGAACATCTGCCAAGTAAATGCGGACTTGGCTTTTTTATCGGCATAGTAGTCCGCAATGTACTGCCGATAGCCAGTGTATTCTAGCACATCTTTCATTGTTCCTCCTTACAAACGGCATCATCATTTCACGCATTGCAAAAAAGCGTCGAGCTGTTTCATGATTCAAATATACTATCAAATTTCAAAAAAGTCAATAGTTTTTACAATATAAAATTTAGTTTTTTATCAAATTTTAGCATTTTTACAAAATTTTAATAAAAAATCAAGCATTTTTCACAATATAGAAAATAGACAATAGCCATTGGTCAATGGTTAATGGTTAAAAACCGTCCCCGGCACAACGGCCGGGGTGACAACAACGAAAAAGAGATTCCCGATCGAGTCGGGAATGACAGTACCCAAGGCTGATGGAGAATGCAAAAAAGAAGGCGGGGCGAACCCCGTCTTCCGTTCCTCCTTACACAAAAGGGAGAGAGAGAGATTAATTTTTGATGCAGCGGACAGCGGCTTTTTGATACGGATCACTCAAGGCGCCTTGAAGCAATTCAGAAACCTGCTCCTTATTTTCATTCTTATAAATAGTCATGTGCATTTCGGAAGGGAAATTCAAATCAAATCCTTCATGCACTTTCCACGTGTTAAAGAAATCCATTACATAGAAAAGCACATCAGCCATAACAAAATAATTGTAGAACCCCATCCTGCGAATGAGCACCCTAAAATACTCAGCCCCATCGCCACCGCCCAAGGCATAGATATAGCTTTTCAAACCAAATCCTGTCGCTTCACCGTCATACAACACCGGCACTACGGAACTATAATCAACGCCATACTGTTCGCCCAAATTTCGCAACAAAGTCATCCAATCATCTAACGACGGGATACGCCACCCATCAGGGCAAATACCTTGATAAGAGTTCTGGTTCGTTGGAGTAACATAATCCATGTAATTCCAAGCCCAAGATCTTGCAATACGCCCTTTCTCCTGATTTTCACTTCCATACAACACCGTATCACAAGAATCAACAACAGCCTTCACAGAAGCCAAAAACATTGAATCATTAAGATACGCATCTACACACCTCTTGCTCAAAAGGATGGTATCGCCTTGTGCACCGACCGAATACGATTTTATACTATCGTCCTCGATTTTCATCGCGTCATGCCATTGATACTCACGACCATAAGCTCCGCAACCTTCGCCATGAACTTCAGGATGATAACAAGAAGCAGCATCTGCAAAATCGAGATTTTCGGCCATCCAAGTTTGCGAGTTTCCGCCAAAATTATACGTTACCGTCTTATAAATTTTCCCATCGCGCTTATCCGTCACAGAACCCTTGCTATGGTCAATTTTTTTAAATCCGATAGTCCACTTTCCAGAACGGCACACAACAGCAATATCATTCCCAAGCGCATCCTTCACCGCTCCTGTCTCATTTTCGCGTGCTTCAGAACAACGTCCCAAACCATCTTGACGAGCCAAATAGCCAATTTCATATTCAATCATTTTCACAGAATTCAAATAGTACTCTTCCAAAGATTTGCCCAATACAGAGAAGGCTTCGACAGGAGCAAAATAAAGAGGTATATTCAACCGGCCCATTTGAAAGCGGATATCAGCAGAATCTAGCCGGAACAGTTCATTCACATAGAACAATTCCGAATCATCGCGAGAAAGATCTTCGAACGTCCCCAAATTATCATATATTCCCAAATTTTCAAGAATTTCCCGTTCTGCCAATTCATTTGCTTCTGCAAAAGTTTTGCCTTCGGCCATGTACGCCCGCAAAAGAGGTATTTTCGCCATCGTCAACGAATTGACACGGACCTTTTCAATGTCTCGCAGACACACCATAGCACTCAGTGTTTGTTTGTACTTATGCGAATTTTCATTTTTAACAAATTCATCATTATACGCATAACGCAAGCCTCGATCTCGGCAATCTTCCGTATAGCAAGATTCTTGCATCACAATCAGCACATACGGGCTATTCAAATCAAGGCTATCAAACTTAAAGTAGCCGCTATCATTATTTACAGCATCCACAAAGAAGCGGCCCGTCGTATCAAGAGTCAAAGAATCCAGTTCATAAACAGAGACAATCGTCCCCTTTGAAGCGAACACAGACCCTTCGTTCTTCAAAGAATCCTTCCCCTCTTCTTCCGCCGATTTCAGCAATCGGGGATACACATCGCCAGCTTGCCCCACCAAAGCATACACACCTTGTTCTTCGGCGGCACCGCCATGAGCGCCGTTTATCGGAGAATTGTCTTCGGAACAACCCGAATACATCATGAGCAGTGCAAGCGACATCATCAAGCAGAACGCAACCCCGATAAAATCACGCACAAGCGTGTTACGAATTAAGTTTTTCATGGTTTCCTCCTAGTCCTTTTTATTTAAACTTTTGTTTGTCATCGGGAAGAACTGCACGTTCAAGCGATAGACTTCGTCTGTCGCAGATTCACGTGTCGCAATCGCGATGATGTCCTTGCGGAATTCGGCAATTTTCCGCACAATTTCCTCGTACGCTTCGCGTGTAATGCCAAGCGTAAGGCCCGAAAAATGGCGTTCGCCCTGCGGCACGCCCTCGATAGCGTCGAGCGCGAACTCGCCCATCTGGCGATGCATTCCGCGAACCGCAAGCGGCGTAACATCCATCGGGCCGGTCGTCACCGTTTTTTCTGTTTGGGAATAATTGCCGTCTTTGTCTTTCTTGAGCAAATCCGCCTTGACCAAAAAGTTCAGCGATTCGCTGACTTCGGCAGCAGAGATTTCTGGGCGGCAGGCATGAGCGAGTGCCAAAGGCTTTGCGCCAGGCATGGCGGGAGCAAGTTCGCGGAGTACCGGATTTTTCCAGTCTTCGAAAAAGCGGAACGATTCGCCTTCTAGGATTTTCGCCTTATTCGCATCCGCAATCGAAATCATTTTGCTGAACGCCGCACGCTTTTCATCATCGCTCTTCGCATGGTCAAACTTGACCATCTCGACAAAGAACTCGCATTCGAAATCCGCAAGATGCATGGCCTTCGCCGTGCGCCCAGCGGCTTCTTCACTCAGGTTGAAGCGGCCTTCGCTCACGTATTTAAGGTAAACTGGCGACGAGAAACCCGCCGCTTTGGCGAACTCCTGCCAAGAAAACGCGGACTTCGCCTTACGATCGGCGTAGTAGTCTGCGATATACTGGCGGTAGTCCCTGTATTCAAGTATATCTTTCATTTATCCTCCTTACAAAACGGTCTCTTCTAGGAACTTTTTTGAACGGTTTCGCTAGCGGACCGACTGTTGATATTCCAAATATAGTTCATTAATTTTCAAAAATCAATAGTTTCACAATATAAAATTTTATTTTTATTTAAAATTTTAAAGATTTTTATAGAAATTTAGAAAATTATCAAATTTTACAATATGAATTTTTAAGTTTGAATTACACCGCCGGTGTCGGAAGGTCTGACGCAATTATCCGCACGGGAAAAGTCAATCACTTTACTTCAATTACATACTAAAAAAGGAAATTCGACTTCTTAGTATGTAAAATTCGGCAGGAAAATGCTTCAAAAGAGCCACACAACTCGATTTTTCGACATTTTCTCTTCAAATTCGACTTCAAAGCAGACTTTTGCCGCAAAAATTACATACTAAAAGCCACAAAAGTAATTTTAGTATGTAAGCACACAAAGTAACAAAACATCATTTACATACTAAAAAGAAAAAACAGGCGTTTTAGTATGTAAAATCAAGCTTGGTCATACACAAAAAAATGTTTTTATATTTTTTCCATGAATTTCTTCACTAAAATCGACATTCCGGCGGCCAAATGGCAAATTGACTACAATTCGCACATTGCATTTTTCGGGTCGTGCTTCGCGGATAACATTTCTGCACAGTTTGCGGCACGCAAATTCAAGGTTCTCGTCAATCCGTTCGGGACTGTCTATAATCCGCTTTCGATAGCAGCACAAATCCATGCGATTGCAAACGAGAAAAAATTTGGAGAGCCAGAAGTTTTTCAGGACATGCGGTCGATTAGCGAAAAGGAATGGTTAGAATCTCTCGGCAAACCGAAGAATAGCGGCAAGCATAGCGACGCACCATGGCATTGCTGGGATGCACACAGTTCGCTTTCCGCGGCAACTCGCGAAGAGTGCATTGCAAAGCTGGACAATGCCGTAACCAACGCACGGGAATTTTTGCAAAAAGCCGACGCCGTATTCATCACGCTCGGGACTGCATTCGTGTATTTTTTGAAAGGGTACGCGGTCGCCGTTTCGAACTGTCATCGTCAAAATCCTAATTTATTCATACGTAAAATGATTTACGTAGAGCACGTTGTAAAAGCGTTGGAATGCATCGTGCAAGACTTGCGGAAGATAAAAAGCGATATGCGGATTGTTTTCACGGTTTCGCCACTCCGGCACTTGAGCGACGGTGCGCACGAGAACACGCTTTCGAAAGCGACACTGCAACTTGCGATAGAGAAGTTTATAAGAGAGATCGCCACGACTCCTACGGAGTCTCGCGATGACAAGGCCGGATTCGCGACGGAATCTCGCGATGACAAGGCCGGATTCGCGGCGGAATCTCGCGATGACATGGCTGGAATTGCAGAGGAATCTACAACGACAGTCAGTTATTTTCCTAGCTACGAAATCGTGATGGACGAGCTACGCGACTACCGCTTTTACGACAACGACATGATTCACTTGTCCAAAACCGCTGAAGAATACATTTTCGAACGCATGGTAGAAACCTACTGCGACAAGAAAACACGCGACAACATCAAGCAAGTCGAAAAATTCCTGAAAAGCGCAAACCACCGCATACAAGATGCGGACTCCCCCGCCACCGCAACATTTCTTCAAAAGCTACACGCAGAAGCAACAAGACTCGAAAGTCAAATCGCGGGGCTGAACCTTGATAACGAAAAGCACAAGTTTGAAAAATAACTGGATCCTGCTCCTACGAACCTAATTCAACTAAGGCTCTAAAGAGCCTAGTTTCATATATCGGGCTAACGCCCTCAGGATGACGAGATGCGTGTAAGGCAACCCCGGAATAAAAGCAACCAAGGCGAATGTTGCGAAAATGCTTGCATTTTCATAACTGAGCCGAAGTGCTTTGTACTTGTACAAATCCGGGGTGACAGCATTGAGGACGACGAGACACATGAGCATAATAGGATAGCAAGATACACGCGTAAGAATCCGTATAAAAAAAGGCAGGCCGAAGCCCGCCTTCTTTTTTCTACCCTTTTTAGGTTTCTTAAGCAATGACACTTGTTTCTTCCGATGACGATCCAATCACTGCAGCCTCCAATTCCTTAATTCTTGATGCAACGAACTGAATAAAATGTCGAAGCAAAGTCATAGCGATAGCGCGCAGAAACAAGACATTCGCCATTCACTTTCATAGAACAACCATTGTCCCAACCAACAGCCGAACTATACCCCGATTGATTATACCCTTTTTCAATATCAGGAACTGCCACAAAATTTGGTCCCCTCTTTAGCCAATCTTCATCACTCCTTATCAAAACCAAACTTTTCATATTAAAACCCGTAGCAACTTCATCAGCAAGCGCTGCAACAGTCACTCCTTGACTAGTAAAGTATTCATATAAAGAACTCCAATCCCTTTGATTCGGGAGACGCCATCCGTCAGGACATATGCCTTGATAATTCATTATATTAGACTGGGATAAATAATCCGCATAATTCCATTTCCAAAGTGCATCACCTTCGCCAAGCATCGTCAATATGCCTTCAGGATAAAGAGTTTTACAATATTTTCCGCTTTCCCTACGCTTTTCTCCGCAATTAGAAGTTTCAATTGAATTGCACTTATTTAAATCTTCAATCATAGATTTACACTTATCATCCAAGAAAACCGTATCGCTCTCAGGAAGCGCAAGAAACACCTTCATCGAGTTTCTATCCATGTTCATCGCAGCCTGCCATTCATACAAGCGGCCATTTACTTCGCAGGCAAATTCATCGCCAGCAAGACAGCCCGCGCTTTCACGTAAATCAGACTTCAGCGTATCACCATTCGGCATAACCGATCCGTCAAAATTCAGATTTTCCGCCATCCAAGTTTGCGGTTTACCGTTAATGTTGTACGTCACCGTTTTATAGGATTTTCCATCACGATCATCGACCATGGTTCCACTCGTAAATTCAATCCTTTTATACTGCAATTCCCATTTTCCAGAACGGCAAGCAAGTTCACGTTCCCCATAGGGAGCTGTTTCACCTTCACGCGAGTCTGTACATTGTTCCAAGCCTTGGCGCTTAGCAATAAAGCCAACTTTCAATTCCTGATATGACATATTCCTCTCATACAACGACTCATTTTCTTTACTAGAAGAAAAAGCTGCACGAGGAATTTGTGCATAAAAATCAATACTTTCTTCAAATGCCAAAAGAATAGTATTGGTATCCCCCATAAAATACATATTGACGTCTTCATGAATCGTAGATATAAACTCTTTAACACGCATAAACTCAGCATCGCACTCATTTTGCGGAGTTTCAAAAGGGACAAAATTCTTATATATTCCATGACTTTCAAGTATATCACGTTCAGCCTTTTCTCCCGCCTCAGCAAAAGACATTCCGGCAACAAAATAATCGTACAAAATAGGAGCCTTCATAAGCGTCAAAATATTTAACTCGATATTTTTAGACACCCGTAAATCTACAATTGAAGTTAATTCAGGAACATAAACATCTGTAAGACCGTCAGCGCAGGTTTCGCGCCCCTCAAAAGCAGCAACCCATGATTGGCAGAACAAATGATTATAAGGATCAAGCACGCTTATCCGAACATACGGGCTATTGAGCGAAAGATTCTTAAAATCAAAATGGCCGTTACTATCTAAAATTGTATCGACAAAAATACGTCCCGTCGTATCCAACGAAATCGAATCCAATTCAAAAACCTTAACAACAGTTCCAGGCATTACAGATAAGACATTCGAAGAATTCAAAGAATCCGGCATGACACTCATTTTAGCAACAGCACCCACTTGCCCCGCCAAAGCATAGACGCCCGTTTCTTCAACAGTGCCTCCTGCAACAGAGACATTGTTTTCCGAGCACGCTGCGAATACAAAGGCAAGCAGCATAGCCATTTTGCATACAAAATTTTTGTTTATTTTTGAGTACTTCATAATTTCCTCCAACTCTATTTTTTTAAATCTTGTTTTTGCGTCAGCGGGAAAAGTTGCATATTCAGACGATAGACTTCATCCGTTGCGGCATTTTTCCGAGCAATGGCGACAACTCGTTTACGACAATCGGCAATTTCTTGCACAATTTCGTCATAGCCTTCTTTCGTAATGCCGAATGTGACACCAGAAAAATTTCGTTTATCCTGAGTTACACTTTCAATCGCCTCAAGCGCAAGTTCGCCCATTTGGCGGTGCATGCTGCGGACAGCCAACGGAGTCACGCTCATCGGCCCCGTCGTCAAGGATTTTTCTGTTTGAACGTAATTGCCTTCTTCATTTTTTTCAAGGAATCCGCCTTTAACAAGGAAGTTCAGTACATCGCTGACTTCGGCGGCGGTGATTTCCGGGCGGCAGGCATGGGCAAGAGCAAGCGGTTTTGCTCCAGGCATTGAAGGGGCTAGTTCACGAATGACTGGATTTTTCCAGCTTTCAAAAAAACGGAATGAATCGCCTTCCAAAATTTTAGCCTTGTGCGCATCGGCAATGGCAAGCATTTTGTTGAAGGCTGCCTTCTTTTCAGCATCCGTTTTCGCATGGTCAAACCGGACCATTTCTGCGAAATATTCTTTTTCGTAATCGGCCAGGCGCATGGCATCAGCGACGCGAGCAGTCGCCGTTTCGCTCAAGTTAAAGCGGCCTTCGCTCACGTATTTCAGATAAACACGCGAAGAAAAACCAGCTTCGTTTGCGAACTCTTGCCAAGTAAATGCAGATTTCGCCTTTTTATCGGCGTAGTAATCTGCAATATACTGACGATAGCTCGTATATTCCAAAATTTCTTTCACTTTTCCTCCTTACTGCGACCTCTATTTTTTGTCGTGGCCGCCAGTTAAAACGAATTTCGGTTTATGCGCCCGATTCGTTCCTGAAATCAAATATACATCAAAATTTTCAAAAACGCAATAGTCATACAACACAAAATATCAATTTTTACAAAAATTTAGATAATTTTATAAATTATTGAAAAATTTTAAGCAATTTTCACAACACAAGAGTATTGTAGAAACGAGAATGCCGATCCCGGAACGGAGTCCGGGATGACAGCAATGAGTGCAGTATCTGCGATTAGTGCCGTGTAAGGCGGCCCCGGAATGAGTCCGGGATGACAGCAATGAGTGCAGTATCTGCGATTAGTGCCGTGTAAGGCGACCCCGGAACGGAGTCCGGGATGACAGCAATGAGTGCAGTATCTGCGATTAGTGCCGTGTAAGGCGGCCCCGGCCCTTCGGCATGGTTCGGCAGGCTCACCAACCGAGCTCAGGGACCTAAGGCCATGATGACGATGCAAATCAAAACATCACTGGATCCCCTCCCTAACGGTCGAGGATGACGAACTGCGACTCTCGCCTTTTGTGGTTGTCTTCGGGCTTATGCCCTCTGGATGACGAGATGCGAGGATGACAAGATGCGCGGGCTTTACGCGCACTTACTGTTGTTGGTTTTGCGATTCGCGCATGCGGCGGCGGGCACGGGAGCCGGGACGGTTGCGGCGATGATGGCGACCACCGTTTTGCGGGTTCGGGGAGTTGCCGGTCGGAACGTTTTGAGCGGGATTGCGAGAATTCAGTTCAAGATTGCGTGGCGCATTTTGCGGATGCGGTTTGCCATGACCATGCTTTTGATTGCGCGGCGATTCATTCGCATGGAGCTGCACATTTTCAGTGTTTGCACTTTGCGCAGTTCCATCCATCATCACTTTATCAGAATTCTGCTTTCCGCGATTGTCCTTGCGACCGCGATTGTTGCGGGTTTCCGCAGCACGGGCCTGAGCATCTTCGCGGGACATGCGACCACGAGAATTGCGCATCATGCTTTCGACGGTTTCTTTTTGCGGAGGTGGCAATTTGTCATAAATGCTCTGGTCACCTTCCGGGATTTTCACGCGGGTCAGTTTTTCGATACCGCGCAAATCGGATTCTTCGTCCGGCGAGCAGAACGAAATTGCAACGCCCTCCTTCCCCGCTCGGGCTGTACGGCCAATGCGGTGCACGAACGTTTCATGTTCATTCGGCAAATCGTAATTGAACACATGACTCACATCATCCACGTCAATGCCGCGAGCTGCAATATCCGTCGCGACAAGCACTCGAATTTGTTCACACTTGAAGTTTCCAAGCGCTTCTTGACGGCGATTCTGGCTCTTGTTTCCGTGAATGGCAGCACACTTGACGCCCGCCTTTTCAAGCACACGTACTATTTTATCCGCACCATGCTTGGTGCGGCAGAACACAAGTACCTTTTTCATCTCGGGATGTTCCGCTAAAAGTTCCTTGAGGAGCGCCCCCTTGCGACGCTTGTCGATGCGGTACAGTTCCTGACGGATGCGTTCAATCGGCGTGCTCTGCGGAGCGACTTCCACACGCACCGGGTTCGGACGCAGAATCGTCGCAGCGAGTTTCGAAATTTCATCGGGCATCGTCGCGCTAAAGAACAAATTCTGTCTGTTAGGCGGCAACATCGCCACGACCTTGCGGATATCATGGATAAATCCCATGTCGAGCATGCGGTCCGCTTCGTCAAGCACAAAGAATTCCAGTTTCTTGAGCGACACCGCCTTCTGTCCAATCAAGTCGAGCAATCGCCCAGGAGTCGCCACAAGCACATCGACACCGCGAATCAGTTTATTCTTTTGCGGTCCATCGCCCACACCGCCAAATATGCACGCCGTCGAAATCGCCGTGAACTGCGCATACGCCTTGAAGCAATCCTCCACCTGAATCGCAAGTTCTCGCGTCGGCAAAAGAATCAACGCACGGCAAGTCTTCGGCGAACGAAACTTCCCGGAATCCAGTAAACGCTGCAAAATCGGGAGTGCGAACGCCGCCGTCTTCCCAGTACCCGTCTGTGCAATTCCCAACAAGTCCTTGCCTTCGAGCAAGCTCGGGATGGAACGTTCTTGAATCGGGGTCGGCGTTTCGTAGCCAATAGCGCGAACGGCTCGCTGCAACGGATTCGCCAAGGGAAGTTCTTCAAATTTCATAGTGCCAAAGATAGAAAAAGAAATATCTACATCTGCAAGTTCTCCAGTTTCAATTTTCGCTTTTCCCAATCAGGCAATCGTGTTTCTAACAGTCGATAGAACCTTTTATCATGATTCGGGTATTTCAGGTGACACAGTTCATGTACCACGACATACTCGATACATTCCTTCGGGACAGCAATCAGTTTTATGTTCAAGGTCAATATGCCACCTTTAGAGAGTGAACCCCAGCGCGTCTGCATATTGCGGATTTGCAACCGAAGTGAAGATGACGGCAAAGAAAACTTGGCGATACACGCATCAAATATTTTTTCAAACTGCACCTTAGCTCGTTCACGCAACCATTCGTCAAGAAACTTCTTCACAGTTGCGGGGCGAACATCCGCAGAAACAACTCTAATGAACCCGCCATCGATTTTCACCAAGCGTTCTGTACCTTTTTCAATTTTCAAGCGGTAACGCCGCCCCATATACAAATGCGTTTCGCCACCAAGATATTGCCTTGGAGGTGGCGCTTTAGGGAATCTCGCAAACCAGTCCTGCTTTTCAACAATCCAAGGAGCTTTCTTTTGCACCTTCTGCGCAATCGCTTCGAGCGTTGCCCCTTGCGGAGCCCGCACCTGCACGGCACTATCCGGCATTACAGAAATTTCCAGCGTTTTGCGGCAGCAAAATTCAACCGCGTATGCAATCTCGCGGTCTCCATATTTAACAACGCCCAACTCATTCATGCGAACGCCGCCTTGCCACATTCATAATCTTATCTTCAAGCGTATCAATATCATTATTTGACCATTCAAAGCGTTCCCGCACCTGAATTTCATCAAACAAAAAGTCATCCAGTTCGTTCTTTACACGATTCTGTGCATCCGTATCATTCCAGAACTGAATTTTACGATGTTTCTCAAACGACTCAACCGTAAACAAAGCCATTTTTGCGGCGATTCGCCTAGCTTCCGCCGCATCGCATTTTCCGCAATACACAAAGGCAGATAAAGCGACACCATAAAAAGCTGCGGCATCCTCATTCTCGCTAATTTCCTCGGGCACATCGTCACGTCGCTTGCTTTTGAATTTTTCTTGCAAGTTCTGAACCTTGGAATAATATTCGTCCTCAGAAATTTTACCCGCCTGGAAACTATCAATGACATCCTGAATCATCTTCGAGAATTTCTCGTAGAATGCCGGGTCTTCTTCCATCTTTTCCGTCACGGTTTTCTTGAGAGCATGCGCAATCGAATCCGCACTCGCCGCCTTACCACGAGCATCGTAACCACGCTTGTCATCACTCAGTTTCTTCGTAAACTTCGGATCCAAAATATTCACAGGAGCCACAGTCTGTACCACATTATCCGACTGGATGTGCGTATCGAGCAACTTCTTGATTTTCGGTTCGTACTCGCTGTAGTCCACATCGTCAGCGTAGCGGTGCTTTACAGACACACGCATATCCGAGAACATCTTGAACTCCCTGCGGAGCCGCATCATATCTTCGGCAGGAGTCTTTTCCAGGAACTTCTGCGATGACATCGCGATACTCAGGCACTTTCCGAAATCTCGCAGGGCCTTGTAGAAATCGTTACGGCGTTTTTCATCGGCCAAGTGGCGTTCCATCTGTTCGGGGTCAGCCTTGTTCTTGACACCCCTGAAAACATCCCACAAATTAGAGCGCAACTGCGGCAACTTGCCCACTAGTTCCGACACATCGGTCAGCAAGCCTTCCAAATCTTCGGGGTCAAAGCCTTCCAGTGCCTTGTACATCACAAGCGCCGTATCTAGGTTGTCGCGAACGTTAGCGTAATCTACGATATAGCCGAAATCTTTTTTCTTGCCATTTTCCTCGAACAAACGGTTCACACGGGCAATCGCCTGCAACAACGTATGTTCCTTGAGCGTGCGGCAAAGGTACAGAACAGTGTTGCGTTCAGCATCAAAGCCCGTCAGCAACTTATCACATACAATCAAGATTTCCGGTTTACCCGAACCCTTGAAACTTTCAATAATAGACCTATTGTATTCCTCCTCATCACCATAGTGATCCATCATTTTTTTCCAGAATTTCGTCACGCGGTCGCTCGGTTCTTCACCCACTTCCGAATAACCTTCGCGCTCATCGGGGCCCGAAATAATAACCTCCGAACTCACGGAACCAATTTCATCCAAGAATTCATGGTACAGAATAGCAGTTTCCTTGCTCGGTGCGACAAGTTGTGCCTTGAACGGAGTCCCCTGCCAGTTTGTACGGAAATGCTCGCTAATATCAAACGCACGCATATAAACGACGCGTTCTGCCTTGTTCAGCATCTCGGCTCGGGCATATTTTTTCTTAAGGTCAGCTTTCTGCTTGTTCGAAAGCCCCGCAGTAAAACGATCAAACCAAAGATCTATCGCCGCCTTGTCCTGCTTGAGTTCTGCATGACGACCCTCATAGAGCAAGGGAACCACGGCACCATCTTCATTTGCTTGCTGAATTGTATAGCAAGGCTTAATCATCCCGCCGAACTTACCGAAGCTATTCTTCTCTTTTTTCATCAGCGGCGTTCCCGTAAAGCCGATATAGCAGGCATTCGGGAGCATCTGTTTCATGCGTGCATGCAGATTTTTATACTGCGTGCGGTGTGCCTCATCGACAAGCAAAAAGATATTGTTGGATTTTTCAACATATTGCCGCTTATTCAAAGCCTTGTCGAACTTGTTAATAACAGTCGTGATGACGGCTGGAGTATCAGAAGCCATAAGATTAAGCAGGTTTTCACCTGAAGTTGCCTTGATGACTTCCATTCCGCAATGTTTGAACGTATCATGAATCTGCGTATCCAAATCCTTGCGGTCTGTGACAAGAACGATACGCGCATTATCAATATTGCAATCGGGATCATACTTTGAATCCAGAGCAATTCCGCGAGCAAGCATCACCATCGAAAGCGACTTGCCCGACCCCTGCGTATGCCACACAAGTCCACCTTTACGCTTGCCTTCGTTATCAATGTTCCGAATGCGTTTCAACGCCGAATGGACCACAAAGAACTGCTGATAACGAGCTATTTTCTTTATACCTTCATCAAACAGAATAAAACGATAAGCCATTTCAAGCAATCGCTCCGGCTTGCACAGGCAATAAATCAATCTATCCTGTTCCGTCACCACACGCTTTGTCTGCGGATTATCCTTGCGGAACGACTTGAATTTCGGCACCGAGAATATTCGGTCTTCATCTTCAGCCGGAACCTTTTTGTTAATCGCAGCTTCGATTTCCTTGTCCTTGATTTCTAGCTCGTGCCAAAGGCTCCAGAACTTTTCGGGAGTCCCAACAGTGGCATAAGTCGCATCATTCATGCTGACAGACAAAAGCATTTGGCAAAAAGTAAACAACCGAGGAATATAATCATCCCCTTGGTTGCGAATCATCTGCGAAATACCTTGTTTGACACCTTCTTCGGGCGATTTATTTTCAATAACCGCAAATGGAATCCCGTTCACAAACAGCACAATATCTGGAATGATGCGGGCATTAGATTTCGCACACTCCACATCGAATTCGGCAACAGCATGGAACACATTGTTCGCCGGTTCTTGCCAATCAACATAGCGGATGTCGTAACTGCGCTTGTCGCCCTCAACCGACTCTTCTTCGGATTGCGGGAGCGTGAGCAAGTCGTAAATCTTGTAATTCGTACGCACCAAGCCATCATACTGCATGTTCTTCAGTTTTAATACAGCACCACGCAAGCTTTCTTCGCTAAAATCACACTTGGTCCCCTTGTGCGTAAACGAGTTCAGTTTACGCAACTGCGAAAGCAGAATATCTTCGAGCAACACGTTGGCAAGCTTACCCTTGCGCTCCAGCATCACCTCTTCGGGTGTAAGCGGCTTAAACCCGAGATTCGCCAATAACCGCATCGCCGGAATCTGCGATGTCGGAATTTCTCTGTAATCAGGCTGTTGTTCGTTGCTCATAAATTACCTCAAAGTATTTTAATCTGCCATTTAATGTGTCGCTTAATGTGCCTTTTAACGTGCCAAATAATCAGCCAAATAATCTGCCATTTAATCCGCCATTTTTATCACCTTTGTGATCCTGAAAAATTCAGTATGTAAAACCGGTCTCATTTTGTGACCGGAGCAAAATTGGAAATTTATACATTTGATTTTCTCCAGCCGTTGCGACGTAAAGGGGGATGACAAATTGTCCCCACATTTTGCCCTGACGAATAATTTTCCGTAACTCTTTTTCATCCATATCAGCTCTATCCTTTTTTAGGTAGCAAAAATTTTTTGAACTATTAAGTATTTCTTAATAACTGAACTCTCCGCAGCCGAACTGCGAATGGAAACTGGGGTTACCTTTCGGGACTTTGACATAAAATCACCTCAAACTCTTATGACCTTAGATATTTTTATTATCACAAATTATCTAAACAAAGGGAGGCATTTGCATATTGATTTAACCAGAAACCATATTCTAAGCCATCTTTACATGTACTGTCATCACTTTCACTTATTGCATGATCCCTACATTCATACAATTTTACTTTAGACATTTCTTTTAAAGATTTTATAGCATTCTTTATTGATGTTTCCGTAACATTTTTCAATACATTTGCAGAAATCAAATGAGCCATTAATCGCCCTTTTTTATACCGGTTACTCATATCGTAATCATGATAATCTCTTATATCGTCCAATAATATTTTTGTTTGAAAGAGTTCATTCAATTGCAGTGTATTCAAAACAAGAAAGCCAATCCTATTTGGCAGTTCACCGATTGGAATAATATTGTCTTCGACAAACAATAAAAATCCATCTTTTTTTAAAATTTTACTGATATCTTCAAAAATACTTTTCCAATATTTGCAATCTATTTCATGCAATACATTACACATTAAAACAATGTCAAATGAATTTTTATCCAAACTTGATATTTCGCTATAATATCTTAATTCTGCATCTTCATTATGAAATTTCTTTATATTACCAATACAACATTCTTTGTTTTCAACAGACTTATCATAAGCGTAATAATCTAATATTTCTTTTGAATTAGATCCATCCTCGGCAAAAGACGATATCAACCGTCCCTTACCTGCGCCATAATCAAGAAGCTTGATTTTTCCTCCCTGTGATTGCTGAATTTTAAAGATTTCTTTTATTTGTTGAAACTGAGGATCTTTAGCTCCTGTTTCAACAACAGTGGGAGGCAACAAACATTGCGTCGAAAATCTTGTAACTCCAAATTGAAAAGGCAAATCTGTGAATTGCCTCAATTTTTCTATATCTTCTTCATTTCCTATAAGCCCTTTCAATATTCTCTCTGACTTTCTTCCAGCTTTTTCAACTTCACCTCCAGAGACATACCATATATCATCAGGATCAAAATGCGAAGCCAAAGCCAAAGAATGTGTTGCAATCCATATTTGCCCATTTTTATTTTTTCTTTTCACATCTTCAACAAATTGAATAACTGCAGACGGATGAAGATGTACTTCAGGTTCATCTAATAACAAAATATAATCATCAGACTGAGCGTCTTTAGCATATAATTGAACGCACATTTGCAACAACAATTGTTGACCTTCGGATAACTTTGCTTCAGCAATTACATCGCCATTTCCTTTTTCATCAAGCAGCACAGCATCGCCATTTTCATTGCGGTCTAGTGTTAATTTCAAATTATCTTTCACCAATTTGGAAAATTTTGTATAAAGGCCTTTTCGCTTGTTATACTCATTTATTTTAGTAGAATCTTCTTTTTCTTTTTTTTGCATTAAGTGAAATTCGGCTTCCCGAGATTGATCTGATAATTTTTGAATAAACGAAGTTGTTCCTTCTGCAAGTGCATCTATATTCAAACGTTCGCACTCTACTGCTTTTTTCATCCATGCTTTTTTTGAAAAATCTCTCCAATCTTTCAACTTTGATGTTGATGGAACAAATGAAATTATATTAGGATAATTACTCTTGTCTAAACCATCTAATTTTAAATGACCAATCCACTCCGTTTCATTTTCCATTTCTTTTATCTCTTTATTCTCTTCCTCGTCATAAGTAAGAAAATAATTTCCTATCTTTTCATCTATTTCCTTTAATAGAGCATCTCTTTTTTTACGATATTCATTCTGCTTTTCCTGAATGCTAAGAATGGTTCGCAAAAGACGAGTCTTTCCCGCTCCATTCTCCCCAACAAGAACAACAATGCTGTTTAAATTGTTCATTCTCACTTTTTCATTCAAATTCAAGCGATCATTTTCATCTAAACGACCAATTTCAATCTGAGTAATCTTCATATTTTCCTCCCTTTATTTTACTCGCCACTCACCGGTGAGGAGTTTTTGCATCAAGCCTTGTTTCTGCTTTTTATAATTTTCAAGTTGTTGTTTGAGTAGAGAGAGTTCTTTTTCGGCAGCGGAAAGAACTTCAGTAATTGCGTTTTGCTCTGGAAGAGTCGGAACTAAAACTGGCAAGTTTTTATATTCTTCCGCATTAACACCAGGCTGCCCCGATCTCATCGACATCTTTTTTAACCAGTTTTGATATTTTGACGAAAGAGTTTGAATGTAAATAAAGAAAGGGTTATCTTTTAATACATGGACTCGAATCAAAAATCCGGCAAAATATAAAATGCCATCATTTTTATCATATAAATACGATTTTCCCGTGCTAGCACCTGTTCTAGCAAAAAGAATATCTCCTTCATTCACCCGATATTTGTCTTCTAGTTCCGCATTTGGCGAGACTAAATCTATAGAATTAAACTTATGAGATACATCATCAATATCTGTTATTCGAATATATTTATTTTTCCCGTCATATTCCTTTGCTGCAGCATTCATTCCATAATCAAAACCCGAAGCTACATCAGATAGTTTGCTTTTTCTCCACTTATTTTTATCTACAACAACTTTACCTAGTTTAATTTTTCTGTTGTCATTACTTTCAATCAATTTCCATATCAAAGATTTCTTCTGATCTTCCTTCGCTTCGATGAGTTTTTCCATTTTTTCGATGGCGGAGTCCCAGACCGAAAGCGTCGCCGCAATCTTCTTCTGCTCTTCTAGCGGGGGCAACATTATCGGAAAAGATTCTAGTACATTTTTATTAATTTTCACCATACTTGTGCTTGTTCCAGCAGCACATGATTCAAAATAACGGCGTCCTGCAGGAGACTGCAAACATAACACAACAAATTGACAATCAGCAATTTTTTCATTCACTTGAAAACGCATCATTAAATCTGGATAATAGATTCCCTTTAAATCATCAAATACTACAGCGGCACGGCCAACTTTATCTTTTGTATTTGATCGGCTAACCAATATATCATTTCTCTTTAATAAGGAATGAATCGGCATCACAGCATTTTCTGATATATTTTTTTGTTGGCTCACATCTAACGAAAAACCAGTCAAAGCACCAAGGCTCAACGTTTTTCGATTTGTTTCATAATCAACACACAAAGGAGAATATCCGTTTTGAATGTCCACGGATTCAATATCTTTTATCTTTACTTTTTTCCATCCATTAGGTAGCATCATTCTTTTCTCCCAAAATTTTTTCCAAAGTTCTAATTAAATAATCAAACGCAAACACACTTGGCAACAACGGACGTTTTGCATCATTATATATCTTTTGAGCATTTTTCAAAAGTTTTTCCAAAAAATTCTTTTCCCTTTCAATCTGTTCAGGATGATATTGATATCTAGACTTCAACGCATTAAAACAATTCGTTTTAACTCGCGAGGGCATTTTTCTATAGGCTTCACAGAAACGTTCCGCATTCAAATCACCAAATACAAATTTTTTTTCATCCAGATAGCCATTTATAATCGTACCACAAGTTTGCTCGGAAACAACTGGATTTTCATTTCCAAGATTTTCAAAAAACTCATCCATTTTGTTCTGTTTGAATGATGCCGCTTTTTCTGCCAAGATTTCCTTAAGGAGTTCTTGTAGATGATCTAATTCTTTTTTGACATCACTATAAGATGAATCCAACATTGTGTGTTGTGTCCATTTATCTACATCTTCATACTCCAAAATACCCTTGCACGCAACAACATAGTCTTCTATTTTCTTACAAAATGCATTATAGTCCTCAACAAAAACTCTTCTTTGCGCAAGCCAATAAAGTTTGCTGAACAAGCACATAATTGATATAGGACTAGTCAGTTTCTTTTCTCGCAGCGCTTTTTCAAGCGCAGCCATAGCCTTTGGGCCAGAATCATCGTCCTCTCTAAACCATTCATACATTTTATTTAGGTAATAATCATCTTTTTTATCATACCATATTGAATTTTTGATAACATTATTGAGGTGTTCAGCTTCAACATAATTTTTTGAAAACCATTCTTGCCAAATCTGCCGCCATTTTGCATAATAGTCATCTAAAAAAGCATATGAACTTAAGCGTTTGACCTTGTCAAATATTTCTTCGAATTTTTCATACGGAAGTTTTGGGTATTTTTTATACAATTCTTCATCAACAGACTCATCTTGAGCTAATCGGTGATTTCTATTTTCGACAGAGGCCTTCGCGCAACCTCTTTGGATAGCATTACTTTCCGCATATTCAGACGCTTTAAACCAACCTAAATAATAAGCATATTGATGTGCAAAGAAATCAGCGATAAATAGTGAATTAAATTCAGGATTGATCAAATACTCATCCTGTATATTTTCTATGAACAGTTGAAAATCAAAAAAAGTATGCCTTAAAGAACGATAATTTGAGGCATTTGACAATTCAAATACTTGAGCGATTATATCATGACAATCTTTCAATAAACGCCATGCTTTATCACCAAGAAGATGCTTTTCTTTATTAAACCATAAATTCCAAACTTCATCAAAAGATGTTTGTATCTGGAATTCCTTACCAATGACTTTTTCCTTGGTACTAGACAAATGATGAAGAGTTGATTTGTCTTCTTGACACTTTTGTGCTTCTTCCCATTTTTCCTTATCCGCAAGCAAAATGCAGGGAACATGCAGGTGTTCCACATATTCGTTCAAATATCCCAACAATTCAGGAAGTAGCATGTCAGCACGCTCAACATCATCAAAAACGACAACAGCGCCTTTTAATTTCTCTCCTTCACCTTTTATAATATTCGGCAAGACTTCCGCTAAAAAAGGAGTCGCGATTTCGGCTACTGCACCCGTAGCTTTTAAAGCGGGATTAACAGAATACTCTTTTAGCAATTTGGCAATTGTCGATACGGCAGTCGGTATGCTTTTTAGATAATCTGAATTTAATATTGGATGCAGTTTTTCAAGAACTCGCTTGTCCATTTCTTCGCGACTTTTAGCACCGAATAGGCTAACATATACAACTGCATATTTTTCGCAATCGGTCAACCAGTCAAATGTTTTGACTACATCCTTTCCGGCAGCACCCCTGCCTTCTAGATACTGTCTAATAAAATATGTCTTGCCAGAGCCCCAACAGCCTGTAATCAACACAGCATAATCGGGAGACTGCTCCACATTCAGGTAGTAGTCCAGGAATTCTTCAATGTGCTTGTTGCTGTTTGACATATTTCGTCCTCATGTAATTCAATGTAGTTTATCACTCTAACGACATTCTAGTGAACAGGGTTGAATTTTTCTTTTTTCGCCATATTTCCGTATTTCAAGCAATGTCCTAATAAAGCCATTGACTTCCGCAAAAAAATATTGTATATTATAACTAAGTTCAGCAATGAACTTTGCCGGGGCTATATGCTCGGGCAGCCAGGGTTTTCCACGTTTTTGTGCCAAAAAAACGTGGATTTTTTTATATCTCGTCAAAATCAAACCTCCTTACATCCGAGCCAACAATCACGAAAAGGGTTCCGTTTTTCTTGCTTTTAGCATGTTTTTTCAATTTGCCCAATACACGAGAAACATTCTTTTCGTCGAGCAATCTCGGAACCACATTGTCCGCTTGCTTAAGAGCCTCTACAAAGCGTTGTTCCACTTTTGAAAGTTTAACTTGTTTAAAATCATATATCAGTCCATCTATAATTGCGTCAGGGTTCTTGGCATTAGCCCTGTTTTCTGGCAGCATCCAAACAAAATGCCCCGCAGCAACTAACATCGATGCAATTTCCATTTCTTTTTCAAGTACGTCCTTCGCATTCTTGCTCTTTTCAGATTGTATTTTTCGTGTTTCCGAAAGTTGCACTCCATTTACGCATATCCAAGCCTCTTCAGGGAATTTCATCAAAGCCAAATTTTTTGCGGCAAGTTCGTAGGCCGACTTAAGCGAAGCGTCCAACTTCGCCATTCTGCGTTCCTGCGAGCTCCTTTTTGTCTTCGGCTTCTTTACCAATACGATCTCCGATTGCCAACATTTTTAAACGTATCGAATCCGCTACGTTTAAAAATGCAAAAGTCTCTTTTTCTAACCGTGTGCAAATACATACTATTATTCTCTATTGTAAGCTTTTACGTGACCTCACGAAAATGGTTTACTTCCCAATCCTCTTCATTTCCTTTTCAATCTTATTAACCGATGTCTTGTTGGCGTCAACAAAACGTCCTTTCTCGCGCACCCAGTGCCCATTTTTTGATGCCCCTTCCCAAGCGTAGCCAAGCTTCTTGAGGTCACGTAAAATTGTCCTAGTACTTACTCCAAACATCTTCGCCAAATACTCTTTTGTTTTCATCGAATCTACTAAGATAATCTGTTCAACCTTCTGCACTCTAGGGCCGTCTTCTATGTCTTGAGTGACATTTTGGATGACATTTTGGGTGACATTTTGGGTTACATTTTGAGCGACATTTCGGGTTTTCCAGTGTCCGTTTTTAGCGGCTCCTTCCCAAACATATCCAAGGTCTTTCAAATCGCGCAAAATAGTTCTTTTCGTTACTCCAAACATTGTTGCTAAAGCATCTGTCGATATTATGGAGTTTGCAGAAATGACCTGTTCCACCTTCTGCCTTCTAGGTACGTCATCATCTTTTTGAGCGACATTTTGGGTGACATTTTGAGTGACATTCCTGCCATTTAATCTAGCCAGCGGGAACGTTACCACAGTATAGCCGGCCTCTTCAGTCCAAAAAGGTTCTGGAGATCCTTCTTCCTTACAAACATCAATAATCCGCTTGACACCCGAGCCCCATTTTTCCAAAACGACTTCAATTGGTTCGGAAAGTGATTCCTCTGAGATTCTCCGCTCTTCGACTCCGAGGCGAACCAAGCCGCGAATTTTCTTTTCATCCAAATCGCCTATAGTGATCTTATCTGCTACACGCATTTCCCACGAAAATTGGTGTGGGAAATTCTGCCGCAGTCTTTCGTCGTACATATCCCTAGGCATCACCTTGGTGACGCTTTCCAACCTATAATACGGTTTCCCGTGGAATGTATATGGCTTTTGTCCATAGACCCACGGGTTAAACCTCAACACAATTACCTGGAGGTTCGGCTTGCCGGGAATATCTACATATTCAATGACGGGCGAAACTGCGGGCTCAATCCCCGCTAGGGCCTGCGCGATATCGCGTCGGGTGGATTCCGAAACAATCTGACCGACAATGTTCAAAGAGGGTGTGACACCGAAAACGAGAACTCCGCCATCGGAATTCAAAAAGGCACATGCCGTATGCATGCCTTCGCGAAGTTCTCCGGTAGATTTCTTTAACTCGACATTCTTCGTCTCGTCTTTGGAAATCAGTTTTTTGAGTTCTTCCTGTGTCATCAAATCATCCTTTATTCGACCATCTCGCCCATGCGAGCGACATGGTTCTTTACCCCCGCTTAATCTCCTTCAGCTTTTGCGCCATCTGCTTGCGGACTTCGGCTAGTTCCTTTTCAAGGCGGTCGATATCCTTCTGCACCGCATCCACATCAATAGGAGCCTCTTCTTCGAAGGTATCCACGTAGCGCGGGATGTTCAGATTGAATTCGTTACCTTCAATTTCGTCGAAGGTGGCAATATGGGCGTACTTGTCCACATTCTTACGCTTCTTGTAGGTATTCACGATCTTCGAGATATTCTCTTCGGAGAGCGAATTCTGCTTTTTGCCCTGCACGAATTCACGGCTTGCGTCAATGAACAGTACGTCCTTGCGTTTTGCATTCTTGCCGCCGATTTCACGACTGCGGTCGAATACCAGAATCGCCACGGGAATGCTCGTGGTCGGGAAAAGATTTTCCGGGAGTCCAATCACCGCATCCAACAGGTTTTCGCGAATCATCGCCTCGCGAATTTTGCCTTCAGTCGAACTGCGGAACAGCACACCGTGCGGCACCACGACAACGATGCGACCTTCGCCAGCGAGGCTCGTCTCGACCATGTGCGTGATGAAGGCCCAGTCGCCCTTGCTCTTGGGCGGAACGCCACGGAAGAATCTCTTGTAAGGGTCGCTTGCAGCATTTTCGGCACCCCATTTGTCAAGGCTAAACGGTGGATTAGCGACGACAACATTGAATTTCATCAGCTTATCCTTTTCAACAAGCATCGGGCTGTTGAGCGTATCGCCCCATTCAATGCGAGCGCTATCGGTGCTGTGCAAGAACATGTTCATACGGCAAAGAGCCCACGTACTGCCGTTAGATTCCTGACCAAACAGAGCGTAATTTCCGCTCGGCACCTGCTTTGCGCCCTGAATCAACAAGCCGCCCGCACCGCATGTCGGGTCACAAATTTTATCGCCATCTTTCGGAGCGGCAAGTTTCGCCACGAGTTCCGTCACATCGAACGGCGTAAAGAATTCACCCGCCTTCTTGCCCGCTTCGGCACCGAAACGTTCCAACAGATACATATAAGTATTGCCGATGATATCTTCAGAAACGCGGCTCGGCGACATGTCCAGTTCTTCTTTGTGGAAGTCTTCGAGCAGCGTACGCAGGCGACGGTTGCGGTCCTTCGTCTTGCCCAAATTCGGTTCGGAATTGAAGTCAATATTGCGGAAAACGCCTTCGAGCTTGAGCCTGTTCTGCGTTTCAATCTTATCAAGAACGATGTTGATCAAGTCGCCGATGTTATCAGCCGTGCGGCGTTCGTAAAGGCTGTAATAGTCTGCAACAAAAGAGTCGATGACCTTGCCCTTGTCATTCTTGATTTCTACCTTCGGAAGCACAAAACGTTCGCGTTCCAGCTTGCGGAGGATTCGCGCCTCGTCGCCGCCATACTGTTTGCCATAAGCGTCGTAATGGTCGTGCCACACATCCGACATATACTTCAGGAACAGCATCACCAGAATGTAGTCCTTGTACTGCGCCGGATCAACCGCCCCGCGGAAAGTATCACATGCGGCCCAAGCGGCAGCATTGATGGCATCTTGCTCGATTTTTTCGCTTTTTACTTCACTCATAGCGACTCCAAATATTTTGAAATTTCCGTTTCTAAAATTAAATTCTTTTGCTTGACAATTTGTGTCAAGATTTCTTGTTCTTTTCGGCCAAGTTTTACAAGGTCGGCAATAGCCTGCTGCGCCTTTAAACTGGGCAACTTGACAGGCATCTGCTCCAAAACACCCTTGCTCACCAGCGGAATGCCGGAGCCCGTCGCAAACTCCTTAAAATAGACCGCACCATACGCCCCGTTTATATACCACGCCAAGTAATCGGGCGAAACCAATTCGCGATTCACACGGATACGGATCATCGGAGCGACAACCAACAGCTTTTCAGTAATTTCGGGAACAACCGCCGCCATAAACGGCGTTCCACGAGAGCGGAATACGACATCGCCCTGAGTGGCTAAATGCGAATCGTTAGGAGACGCATCTTCTACTCGTTTTAAGTTTTGCAATTGCAATTCGCCCGAGTTGTCAACATCACGCAAGAAACACGACAACATTCCCGAATCGCCGGGAATACATGTATTACGAAAAGGGTAGCCAACCGAAAGCCAAGCAACATCGCGCAGCAATACCGTATACGAATTCGGCACTCCAAGGGCATTCTTCGACACATTTTCCAAGTCCATGCCCTAAATATAAACAATTCTATTTTAAAATACAAGATTTTTCGTAGTATTTTTCATACTAAAAAGCAACCATTATAAAAATCTGCAATTTCAAGCTAATAACGGCATTTTTCCTATCAATCTTCAACGCAGCGCACGTAACTTGCCATATTGTACTTGAGTTTCGACTTCACCATCATCTCAATGGTTCCGATATACCAATTGTTGGCAGAATATGGCCCGTCTTCTTCTGCAGCCCACCACAAAGAGTGCTCCCCCTCCCCATAGAAATGCTCTTCGTACTTATCTCCACCGGGGAGTGCAGAAAACCCATAGGTATTTGTGCCAGTGCGGGCGTTGATACTTGTAGCTTTCCATGCTGTGTCTTTTGCTGCAGCAGGGGCATGCCCTAAGGCGAAACCAAAGGTACGCCATTCTTCCAAGGAAGGCAAGTGCCACCCGTCAGGACAAACACCCCGCACCCTCTTGACTCCATCAGCCTTGCACGTGACCCCATAGCCACAACCCTTGCCATCGTCGCTAAACAATGCAACGGAATCCATTGCGGCAGCCCACGTATATAAGCGCCCATACTTTGTACAAAATTCCACATCATTCTCATAACAAAGACTCAGGCTATCGGCATCATCTCCATAAGCGTAGTTCAAGTTCTTTGCCATCCATTTCTGCGTCCCGATTTTTACGGTAGGGTACACCTGCCCGTCTCGCAAGTCCGTCATGGAATCCTTCACAACAGCCGATGCATCTACGAATTTAGCCGTATCCGCAACAACGGGGTCCATCAGACACCGGAGCGTAAAGGAAATATCTATACTTCTACTATAAAGCGAACTCACGCCCCTGTCGATGTACTCCTTGCCAACATCCTCATCTTCAATATACATTACATCAGAATAGCTTTCATGTGCAATCCAGAAAAAAACGAAAGAGCCATGCTCCACGACGGGTTTAACGGGAGAATCGATTGCCCCCGAGGTATGCAACGTAAATCCGTAATCATCGGTCGCATTTGGAGTTTCCTTAGACAAAAGTCTTCCCGCTTCATCCTCAACAAAATCGAATAGACGATTCATCTCTCTGACCGAGGGAACATGCCACCCCTTGGGGCATACGCCGCGCACAAACCCTGCAGGAAATTCGGTATCGTAATCAATGTAATCATAACCGGATTTCGTTTTGCCAAATACGGAATATTGGTCATTGGTTGCCCATTTCGTATAGTAACGCCCGTATCTAGCACAAGAATCGGAGATGTTACACGGGCAGATACTTGTCGAATCCAAATCGGCGGTGGGCCTTAGGTAGGCATAGTTGAGGTTTTCGGCCATCCACACCTGACGTCCCATAGTTACAGTCCTATAAACTTGTCCATCGCGAAGGTCCGTCAGGGTGTGTGCCACGGAGTCGTAAACAGAGCCCGCGTCCACGTTTTCCGGAACCCAATTCGTATCTCTCGGGGCGGAACGGCCAATGCCTGCGGGAATATCGGGACACCGCCCGCTGCTGCTTGATTTAGCGGAACTGCTCGATTTAGCGGAGCTACTTGATTTGGCGGAACTGCTCGATACACCTTTACGGGAACTCGAAGAACTCTTGGCAGACACTTTGCCTTTGCTGGAGGAACTTCTGAATTTTTCCATGCTAGAAGAGGATTCCTCTTCGTCGTTCTGGGACCTTTGTGCGAAATCGCTGTCGTCATCGCCGCAAGCCACTAGGCCGAAGGCAACCACAAGGGCCAACCCGAAACCAAATTTTCTGAGCATAGGAATCTCCTGCCTGAAGGGTGCTTTAGTGAATACACAATATAATATTTATGTTGTATTCGCGCCGTGTATTTTTCCGACAAACTACCCCTTCCTGCGATCCATCCCAGCATGAGTTGCGTAAAAAAATTTCTTGTCTTCGTACATGCGTGCGTCAATGATATTAATAAAAGTATCGATACTTTCGGTTTTCATATCGAGTTTATGTGCCCCGATAGACGCAGACAACATATAAGGTTTCGACTTGTTATTATTAAATTTGTCAAAAAGATGGCGAATTTTTGCAATACAATTTTTCGCTTTTGTATCATCTTGCGTATTAAGTAAAATAATAAATTCATCCCCTGCATAACGGATAACGCAACCGGCATCGCCAACGGCCAATTTTAAAATACGCGATGCAATCAGCAGAGCCTCATCACCCACCGCATGGCCAAATTCATCGTTTATATGCTTGAACCCGTTTAAGTCAATCATGATTCCTGTAATATTGAGTTTCGGCATCTTGATGTACTTTTTTAGCAAGTAATGCATATAAGAGCGGTTGAAAAGACCCGTAAGAGGATCTTGATAAATCATCTCGTTTTGAAGGCTAGCAAGTACGCCCGCAATCGAAATCGCGATACTTGTAGGTATCACAGAAATTCCGTAAAACACCGACTGCAACACCCCCCCGATGAGAATTGGCACAATATAGACCCAAATCGGGAAAAACTTGAGGAACCCGCCCTTGGCTTTGCTCTTAAAGTAAGTCACAAGGCTGTTGATCACCAGCATATAGTCAACCACCACGTAATAAAAATACAGATAAGTTCTTGAATAAAGGTTGTTTTCGTCAATAGTGAACACTATCGGCTCAAATAAATTGACAACAAGCAAAAAAAGACTGACAACGACGACCGAATTCAGGGCAATCCTAGAACGCCGTGACATTCCTCCATTTAAATGGTACGCGAGGAACCGCACCCAAAAATTGACCGCAAGCATATTCGCCGCAAAAAGCCACGTACTCGCCGCATAGACCGCTATCTTGGGGAACAAGCCCGGCACACCCTTCATGGTATAAGAAATCGGGTCGGCAATGCAACTGGTCAAAGCAAGGAACATCATCAACAACAGGTTCCTGTTGGCACGGCTCTTACTTTGGAAACGCCACAAATTGCATACTATCAAAACGCCAATCAGAACAATCCCGATTACGTTTGCAACATAAATGCTTTCTAGATTGAAAAGCGGCTCCATTCCTTTTTCCTTCTCCTGCAATTATACATTTTATTTTTCATACTGCAAGGCAAAGAAGGGAAAGTGAAAAAGAATTTCGCACAAAAAAGCGAACTAAACTTTGGAGTCTCTTTCCTTGTGCCTCCAATAATCCAATCCTAGAGGGTCCAGCTTGATATACCTTGCGATAAACGCCGGGTTCCGCCCGCGTCTGCGTTGGCGTTCATAATCGCGAAGAGCCATGAAAGCGACGTTGCCCAAAATGACGCATGCAGGCAAGTTAATCAACGCCATGCCGCCCATCGTAATATCAGCCAAAGCCCAGCAGGCATCCATCGGAGTCACCGCGCCGAAAAGCACCACCAAGCAGCACGCAATATGAATCACCGTCATCACTTTTTTGCTCGGCATTTTCTTGTTATTGATGAAGGCGATTGCATTATGCACATAGAAAAGGTTGCCAAGCAGCGTCGTGAAAGCGAACAATGCCATCGCCACCGTGATAAAGATAGGTCCAGCCGCATCAAACGTCTTCGAGACCGCCTGCTGCACGTACATCGCCCCGGCATTTTCCGCAGTTCCCGGCACGCCAGAAACAAGACACATCATGGCCGTCGCCGTGCAGAGGAAAAGCGTATCGATATACACCGAAATCACTTGCGCAAGCCCTTGCTTTACCGGATGCGAGACATGAGCCGCAGCAGCCGCGTTCGGCGCAGACCCCACGCCAGCTTCGTTCGAATAAAGTCCGCGCTTGATGCCATACATCAGGCAAGAACCTGCTATACCTCCGCCAATCGCTTCGAAGTCAAACGCGTCACGCATTATAGCCGTAATAACCGAAGGAATCATATCGTAATTTACAACCAAAATAATATACACAAGGAATACATAGAAAAGCCCCATGAACGGCACCAGCACGCTAGTCAATTTAACAATACGCTTGCCGCCACCGAACAAGCAAAAGCCCACAAGCAACGCAAGAATCACGCCGATAATCCAAGGAGTCACCGACGGATTGTAGAAACTGTAGGTCTCGAACGTCGATTGCAGATTGTACGAACAAAGCAAATTAAAGCCGAATGCGTATGTCAAAATCAAGAACACCGCAAAAACGACACCGAGCCAGCGGCTATGCAACGCAGTCTCGATATAGTACGCCGGTCCGCCATAACATTCGCCGGTGTGACGGTCACGACGCTTATAGACCTGCGCAAGCGTACTCTCGACAAACGCAGAAGACGCACCGATAATCGCAAGCACCCACATCCAGAACGCAGCCCCCGGCCCGCCCAGACAAATCGCGGTAGATACGCCGATGATGTTTCCCGTTCCCACGCGGGATGCCGTCGAAACGAACAACGCCTCCAGCGAAGATACGCCGCCCATTTCCTGAGGTTTTTCAGCGAGCGTACGAATCGCCTCCACAAAAAGCCGAACTTGAACGAACCGCGTGCGGATACTGAAATAAATTCCCGCAGCCGCAAGGACCACAATCAATATGGGATAATAAAGAATATTGTCAACGGTATTCAGAAAATCGACCATCGTAGAGGCTCCTAACAAAACGAACGCTAGAAAAAAAATTTAGCAACATTCTTTATACTTAGAAATTGTATTTCCCCAAAAATTTGCAACATAGCAAGGACAATAAAACAGGTCTAAAAAATCGAAGAGCCATTTTTTTGCCCTTTTTCTATCTTTGGGCACATGGAATTCAAGCGCTTTGAAGCTCTGATCGAGATGTTTCCGCAGGTGCAGATTTTCAGCACCGAGGGCGATGATCTTGACCGAGTCATTACTCATTTTTTGAATCAACGTGAAAATGTCTCCACGATGTCGGAGGCAGTACAACGTAAAATCCAGCAGGCGTTGGCCCCGTTTTTCCAGCAGCGCTTCATCAGTTTGCATGATGCAGAAGCCCCGTTGGTGCGCAACTTGCTTTTGGACAAAAAGTTCTTTTTGCAAACGGACCGCTACATAGACGATATGGCATGGCCGGAAACAGATTCTTCGAAATTAGAAGAAGCATTGAAAATAGCCGACTTGCCTACCGGTGTTCTGGAACGCACGCTTTTGAGCCTTTCAAACGGTGAACTGCGTCGCGTGTTACTTGCCCGCATGTGGATGGAAAAGCCCAAATGGGTTTATTTCAACGACTTGTTTGGCGGGCTTGATCCGGAGTACCGTGCGCATTTAGCACGCTCTGTTGCAGATCTTGCAAAACGTCCGGATTTGAATGTGGTGGTGCGCCTCGCTCGTGAAGACGAACTGCTCCCGGAAATTCCAGCATTCGTTTATGCGAACAAGACGTTCACACAATATGCTGGCGAACTTCCGAAGGCTGCCGCTACTCCGAAGTTCAAGAAAGCAGAGTTGAAAGATTATGAGATCGTTGATCTTAGACGAGAGAACTGTGATTCCATTCATCTCTCGTCTCTCGTCTCTCGTCTCTCGTCTGATTCAGAAATCCTCTTCGATTTGAAACACGTAAACGTTCGCTTTGGTGATACTGATGTGCTTAAGGATTTGAACTGGACCGTTCGCAAGGGTGAACATTGGGCAGTAATGGGTGAAAATGGAGCCGGCAAAAGCACGCTTCTTGGAATGCTAACAGCAGACCATCCGCAGATTTACAACAACGACATTACGCTCCTCGGCGAACGTCCGGGGCATGGTCTCAACATTTGGGACCACAAGGCAAAACTCGGATTCTTCTCGCCAGAAATGGCACTCCAGTACCGCGAAGACTTAAGCTTATTAGAAGTACTTTGTACAGGATTTACGCCGAACCTCTGCCGTGCCGAAAACATCACGTGGGAAGAGCGTGCAAAGGCTCGCGAATGGCTTAACTATTTGGGCTTCGAAGATACTTCAATTTCGATTCGCAAAATTTCGCCGATTGACAAACGCTTGGTGCTGATGGCGCGAGCTGCAATCCGCCCGCCAAAGGTGTTGTTGCTTGACGAACCGACGCAAGGTCTCAAAGGCGAGTATCGCGAAAAGTTGTTTCACTTGTTGCAACTGCTTTCGACGGAGACGACAATCATCTTGGTAAGCCACTACGAAGAGGAATGGCCACCCTGCATGACGCACCTCCTGAGAATGCCGAAATTCTCGCTGTAGTATAGACGACAAATGCGTAAGGCGAATGAAGCAGGATTGCTTGCAAGCCTATTTCTGAGCCTAGCATTTGGTTCTTGAATGTAGTGAATGAACAAAGAACGCCCGCTGCGGCGGGCTATAGACGACAAATGCAAAAGGCGAATGTTGCAGGGCTGCTCGCAGACCTATAACTGAGCCAAGCATTTGGGACTTGTCCAAAGACGAAAGATTTGAGTTAATTTCTCTCTCGTCTTAGCTCTTCAAGCCAAGACTAGTCGGCTCAGTTATGAAATCAAGTAAACTTGCTTTCGCAACATTCGCCTCTTTTGTCTACCAGCGCAGCGGTCTTTCGTCTAATCACTAACCACTAACCACTAACCACTAACCACTAACCACTAACCACTAACCACTCCTTATGTCCTATCTCTTCGTTGCTCTTGGTGGTGCTCTCGGTAGCGTGCTGCGCTACTTCCTTTCGCTTGTGATTCCGAAGGCCGCAGGATTCCCGTGGCCTACGTTTGTCGCAAATGTTCTCGGTTGCCTTTGCATCGGGATATTTTCAGGACTTTTCCTCAAGTGCGGGACGCTATCGCCAAACCTCAAGTTGTTCTTGGTAACAGGCTTTTGCGGCGGCTTTACGACGTTCAGCACATTTGCAAACGAAAACCTTGCACTCCTGCAAAGCGGAAAAATCGGGATGTTCGCGGCATACGCGCTTGCTAGTTTTGTCCTTGGAGTTGCAGCCTGTGCCGCTGGAATTTACCTCATGGGTTACAATCGGTAAAGAGTCTTGACTATTGACCAATGACTAAAAACTAATAGACAATCACTTTGTTAAAAAAAGTAAATGTACATACTCTTCGATAAAGTTTGATGTATTTTATTTACAGTCTAACTTAGGTTAGTTGTAAAAAAGAAAACAAGTTATATCTATCAGGAGTGTATAATGGCAAAAAAAGCAAAAAAGGTTTTGCTTCTCTGTGGCGATTTCACCGAAGATTATGAAACCATGGTTCCGTTCCAGTCCATGTCCATGTTGGGCTATCAGGTAGATGCCGTGTGCCCCGACAAGAAAGCGGGAGAAACGGTCGCTACTGCAATTCACGATTTCTTGGGCGAGCAAACTTACGCCGAATCCCGTGGTCACAACTTTGCCCTTACGGCAGACTTTGATGCGGTAGAGGTAAGTAATTATGAAGGCTTGTTCATTACAGGTGGCCGCGCTCCGGAATACATTCGCTTGAACGAACGCGTGCTCAAAATCGTAAAAGAATTTTTCAAGGCTAAAAAGCCTGTGGCAGCCATCTGTCATGGTCCGCAAGTGCTTGCTGCTGCAGGCGTGCTGAAAGGCTACAAGGCAACGGCATACCCTGCTGTTGGTCCAGACATTACTCTTGCTGGCGGTACGTATGTGGCCGTGAACGTTGATGAAGCCGTCGTAGATCGCAACTTGGTGACTGCTCCGGCATGGCCTGGCGATACAGCGATTGTCCGCGAATTCGTGAAGCTCATGGGTGCAAAAATCAAGATTTAATTTTCGCGTTTCCAAGACGCAAAAAAAGCTATCTTCAAAAAGACATATACTTCGGTATCTGTCTTTTTTTCGTCATTCAGGACCCTTTAATAGGATGAAAAAAATCTAGTCACCAAAAGGATTCTAGCGTTGCTTTAAATGCTGGCCCAGGAACAGTGTCCGAGGTGATATTTCATGAGCTTGACCGCCTGCGATTTGTTAAATTAATGCAAAATTCTTTACCCATACCTCAAAGCGAGCTTGCGAGCGACCCCATAGCCCAAAGGCTCGTTGAGCCGAGCTGTAAACATGCAACTGAATGAACAAAATATTTTAAGCGCCTTGCGTGCGGTCCAAGATCCGGACTTGCACAAGAATATCGTAGAACTGAACTTTGTTCAAAATTTAAAGATTGAAGGAACCGCCGTGAGTTTTGATTTGCGCCTCACGACTCCGGCATGCCCGATTCGCGACCGTTTCAAGGACCAGTGCATCGCCATCGTGAAAAGCCTTGGCGCAACCGAAGTCGAAGTGACGCTGACTTCTTCGCAGGGCCGCGTGGGCGATGACAATTCCGCGGCAAAGGCTCCGCAAAATTCTTACATCGGCGATGTCAAACATGTAGTCGCTGTGGCAAGTGGCAAGGGCGGTGTGGGTAAATCGACGGTGACGGCGAACCTCGCCATGGCGCTCAGCCTCTCTGGCGCTCGCGTGGGCATCCTCGACGCGGACATTTACGGCCCGAGTATGGGTCTCATGTTCGGCATAGATAAAGCTCCTGAAGTTTTTGAAGACAATACGATTGCACCGGTCGAAGCGAAGGGCGGCATCAGCATCGTCTCGATGTGCATGTTCGCGGATTCCGACAAGGCGACCATCTGGCGTGGACCGATGGTTTCGCAGATGATCCAGCACTTCATCCACCATGTGCGCTGGGGCAAGCTAGATTACCTCCTTGTCGATTTTCCTCCAGGAACGGGTGACATCCAGCTCACGCTCACGCAGAACTGCCCGATGGCTGGCGCGGTCGTCGTGACGACTCCGCAAGAGGTGGCTCTCGCCGACTGCCGCAAGGGTATCGCCATGTTTGATAACGTGGGAGTCCCGGTCATCGGCGTCATCGAAAACATGAGCTATTTCATTTGTGATGAATGTGGCAAGCACCACAACATATTCCCTGCCGGTGGCGGTCAGAAGATTGCCGAAAAGTGGGGTGTGCCGCTTATCGGTAAAGTTCCGCTGGAACCCGCTGTTGCCGGTTGCGGTGATGAAGGCACGCCCGCCGTGCTCCGCTACCCGAATTCCGAATCGGCGAAGGTCTTTATGGAGGCAGCCGAAAAGATGGTGCGTACGCTTGCGGTATTTGAATCGGAGGGTGATGGAATCCTCAAAAACTTCAATTACGATTTCGAACAGCTGCCCGTGGAGGAAGTATGATCCAACCCAAGAAAATTTTCAGAACAAAAGAGGGCAAGCTCGGCTTTGAATGGAACGACGGCACTCGCGGCGCATGTGATGTTCGCTCGCTCCGTTTAGCTTGTCCGTGCGCACTCTGCGTCGATGAACATTCCGGCGAAAAAATTTTAGACGATTCCACTGTTCCCTTGGATGTGAAACTTGAAAAAGTACAGTCGATTGGCCGCTATGCCGTTGGACTTTCCTTCAACGATGGTCATCGTTCGGGAATTTACCCATACGATAAACTCAAGGAATTGACGAAATCAGCATAAAAAGCCATATTTTAAAAGTCTGGAGCGGTTTTGCTCACGACAGAAGGTGTTGTATTTATGAGTGATTTTAACGAAGCTCTTTATTTTCGTGACTTGAATAGGTATCCTACGCTGACTCCGCAGGAAGAATCGGCGTTGTTGAAAATTATCAAGAACGGTGAAACCGAAGAAATTCGAAAGTCTGCCTTGCAGCGCCTTATTCGTGGTAACCTCCGATTTGTGGTGAGTGTCGCCCGCAAGTATCAGGGACGTGGTCTCTCGCTTTTGGACTTGATAAACGAAGGAAACTTGGGCCTTTTCAAGGCGGCAAAACGCTTTGACATGGACAAGGACGTGAAGTTCATCAGCTACGCCGTGTGGTGGATCCGCCAGTCCATCCAGAAGGCTTTGTTTGAACAAGTGGGGGCGGTCCGCATTCCGCCAAACAAGCTTGCCCTGGTGAACCGCTTCAAGCGCGCGTTGATGCAGAACGGCGGTGATTACGACAAGACCATTTCGATGGAAGAATTTTCCGCTTACGAACGCGACATCGTCGAAGTCATGGAAAAAATTGTCGATATTTCGCTTGACGCCCCCATTGGCGACGACGCCGGCGTTTCGAGTGCCGATTCCGTGAGTACCCTTATGGACGTGCTTGGCAGCGACGGCAACCAAGACGAGGATATGGAGCGCGAAGAACGCCGCAAGCTCATTCAAGAGACTCTATCGTCCCTTCCGCAGCGCGAAGAAGAAATTCTCCGCATGTTCTACGGCCTCGATACAGTCGAAGATACGACGCTCAAAGACATTGGTGAAGACCTCAAGCTCAGCCGTGAGCGAGTCCGCCAAATCAAGAACAAGACCTTGCGTCGATTGCAGAAGAGCAAGGAACATAAAGAAAAACTGGCCGACTTTTTGGAACTCTAAGTGGAAGTCTGATGGCAAATTCTTCATCTGCGTCTCGTGCGGCGGCTTACCTTTTCCTCATTGTTTTTTTCGGTGCGTTAGCCGCTTATGGTGGATACAAACTTTACAATAAATACGGTCCCTCAAAAACAGTTGTAGAAGAGGTGCCTTTCGGTCTTGATGCCGGAATGTCGATTCCAAACGGCGACGCCCCGAATTTCAAGGCTGACGTGCAACGACTTCCGGTGCAGGCACAAGCAGAGCTTCGTCGAGCAGGCGAACTCTCTCGCAGTGGAGCATCCAAGGCCGCTTATGAAATTTACGATGCGTTAGTCCTTCTTTATCCAAACGTCGATGCAGCCGTCTGGGGTGAGGTCAATACTTTGTTCGGCATGGATTCCGTAACAGAGACCATGCGCGACCGTGCAGAAATTTTAATGGGCCGCCTCATGAACCGTTACCCGAATACGGGAATCAGTTTCTATCTGGACAGCCGCAAATCGCTTTTGGCCGGGAACTTGACCGTAGCAACAGAACTTGCGAAAATGGCGAGTTCTCGTTCACCGTCCATTTACGAGATCCGCCTGTGGTACGCCGAACTCCTGCACAAAAACTCGAACATGAGAGAGGCAACAAACGAATGCCGTGCGGCCATTAGTCTTTCGTCGGGCGACTCGCAGCGGGCGTTTGAACTTTTAGCAAAAATTTATCACGATGCCGGCGTGCTGGATAGTGCATCAATTGTGGTCGATTACGCATTGACGCAGTTCCCGCTTTCTTCGGAATTGCTGCTTTTGCGGGGCTACCTTGCTGAATACAACGGCAAGTTTGACGTGGCTGAAAAAACGTACCAACGCATAATAGCGTTCCACCCCGATTATGAAAAAGCCCGCCGGGCAATGGCGACCATCGGTGAAAAATCGGCTCCCGGAAAGGAAAGTTACGCCGGTTCTGCAAGAGACCGTGCACAAGTTGCATGTGATATTCTCTCGCCGTTAGTAGAACGTTACCCCGAAAATCTACCGCTCCGCGAAGCTCTTGGAATTGCTTATCTGAAAAACCACATGTTCGATAGGGCTCGTCGAGAATTCAACTACATTGTGAAAAACGACCCCGAATACCCGGATATCAAGACTCGATTGAACGAAGTGGAACAGGCTCGTCAGGTTGTCATCGAAGAATTCAATAACGGGCTAACAGCAAACTTGACCCGTGCAGTCGATAGTCTCCGTGAATCAATGGCCCCCGAACAAAAACATGATTTTTCAACCAAATTAGGTCATTACCTTGTCCGTTACGGAGCATCCTCGCAGGAGTTCTTTAAAAAATATTCCATTACAAATTTCAAACAAGTTAGGCGATTCGTTTGGCAGGAATCTTTTTATGAATCTCCGTACATGCACACTTATACGGTCGTCTTTGATTCTTTGAACCGCTTTAGGGAAGTTCACGTGTCCGTCTATGATTCTTCCTCGACTTCGAATCATTTGGGCGTCGCTCCCGAAATTTTCACCCGCCTGATGAAGCAAAATTCTAGAATTTCCGGAATCGGCAATAGCACAGGAGAAACTGTTTGCCGAGACGACTTGGTCATGGATGCCGTAGTCTGGGAAACTCGCGACAACTTCGAAATTTTGGCCCGCATCGTCGGAAAACCCGCTGAAGTGCGTATGGTGCGCTTGGATCGCAGCACGTTGCCCCCTTCTGGCATGAAACTTTGCGATTATCTGCCGATGCTCATGGAATTTTAAAACTGTAAATTTGTATTTTGTAACTATATGTTTTTTGGTCGTTTAATAGTTTTGTTCTTGTTCGTCGCATTATTGGACGGGTGCACTTGCTGTGCCTATCTGAACCACATGTTCAATGCGGAACGGCTCTATGAAGAAGCGACCGAACTGCGGACCGCACGCCTCGATAGCGTTCCCGACGAAACGCAGTCTTATCCAGGCAACGAGGAATCTCAAAAATACGAAAAGATTATTGAAAAAGGTTCCCGCGTGCTAGAACGTTTCCCAGATAACAAGAAACGCACTGCCGAAGCCGTATTCCTCATTGCGGAATCTTACAGACACAAGGCGGACTGGCCCAAGGCCATCACCAAGTACGATGAGTACGAACGCTACTTCGCCGATAACGATTCCATGCGTGCCGTCGAATACCAGCGAGCCTATTGCCTCTATCGCAACCAAGAATACAATATCAGCCGGTTTGCATTGGAACCAGTAGTTGCATCCAAGGACCATCCTTACTACTTCCAAGGATTGAATCTGCTTTCGCTTTTGAATGAAAAATCAGAAGTGCCAGAACAGGCGATAGCCGCTTTAGAAGCATTGCTTGCGGACAAGAGCGGAACCCCGTACATGAAAGGCAAGGCTCATTTCCGTTTGGCCGGGCTTTATTTCAAAATGGAAAATTGGGACAAGGCTCACGAGCATTACAATGCAAAGGAAATTGAAAATCTGAACGATCGCGAACGCCAGACGGCTGGCGAGCAGTCGGCAGAATGCCTTGTGAACAAGACCGAATATCTCAAGGCGGCAGATGAATTCAAGGCTCTTTACAAGGTCGAAGCTTATGAAAAGCAAAGGTCCTTCTATCTTGTCCGTATCGCGGAATGTACGCTTTTGGCCGGGAAAGATGCCGACGCTTTTGTAATTTTCAATAAAATCAATACGGAATATCCGAAATCAGAATCTTCTGCCCGTAGCTACTTTAATATGGGCGATTTCGAGCAGACAAAAAAATTGGATTATGAACTAGCCATGTCTTATTACGATAGCAGCTATATCGCAAGGTCTATCAGTGAGTATGGAATAAAATCCCGTGAGCGCCGCAATGCGTTAAGAAATCTTGTTTCGATGCGAGACCGTAATGAAGAAATTTTGGAAAAGAATAAAGATTCCATTCCCAACATGAAATCATTCTTCAAGACGGAATTTATGATTGCGGAGCTATTCTTGCTCAAGCTTTCCGAAGCAGATAGTGCTATTGCCAGGCTCACAAACGTGATTGAAAAATCTGACGATTCAGCAAGCGTCATGCGAGCCGCATACGCAAGAGCGTTTATCTATGATGAATTCTTGCACGATCCTGATACAGCCGAAGAATTGTACAAGGAAATCATCGAGAAATATCCGAATACGGACTACGCAAAGCAAGCACAGACGAACCTAGGCATGCATGTTACGATGAAAACGAATGAAGACGTTGCTCGTGACCGTTACATGGTCGCAGAAAGTTTGTGGACGGTCGCCTCTGAAATGCCAGTCAGCAAGATGGATTTGGTGGATTCTGCATACGCGACCGCTTTCGCTGCATTCGATAGTTTATACAGAGAATATCCGCATACGCAGTCGGGCATTCAAGCTCTTTACATGAAGGCCATCTATTTCCAGATGAATCCTGAACGCGTTGACAGCGCTGTCGCCGTCTATCGTAATCTTCGAGACAACTACAGCCAGACTCCGTGGGGCAAGCGAGCGGTTTATCTTCTGAATACGCGTGCGACGATAACGGATGATGAATTGGCTCGTTTGCGTACTCGTACTGCCAAAAACATCGAAAATCTTGAAAGAAAGTCTAAGCAGTATTACAACGAACTGAACGAAACGCCCGAAGAGAAGAAATCCGAGATCATCAGTAAGGAAGACGAAATTCTTGAGAATACATACAACAGCATGTACGATTTTGAGTAGGTGCTTATGTTTCCCCGGAGATTTGTTGTTTTACTTGTGTGTGCGTCGTTTGCATGTTCGGCGTGCGGTTCTTCGGGTTCGCACCGTAAAGGCTACGTTCGTGTGACCTCAACAAAGCCACGTGTCGAAAACGTCAAAGTGGGTTACACGTTCTCAGGAGATGCCAGTTTTTACGGCAAAGGTTATGACGGCAGAAAAACAGCCAGCGGCGAAATTTTTGACCGCGATGACTTCACTTGTGCTCACAGGACGCTTCCATTTGGAACGAAATTAAAAGTCGTACGTCAAAAGACGGGGGCTTCTGTCGTTGTGCGAGTCAATGATCGCGGACCGTATTCGAAAAAGCGTGTACTCGATTTAAGCGAAGCCGCAGGCAAAGCCCTTGGGCTAGAAAAAGCCGGACACGCGCAGGTCACCGCGACCGTAATCGAATAGACAACATGCAGTCACACAGTCGTCCCAGCCACCATGCCGGGATCTCCTTACACGGTTCCTGTGGCATTGTCATCCCAGATTTATTCCGGGATCACCTTTCACAATTTTTTTTGCCATTTCCTCAAAATGTCAGCTTTTGACATCCAACGATTCTATATTAGTGCTCGTAAAGACACTAATAGTCCTAAAGGTAAAATATGAATTGCAAAATGACAAAAAGAAATAAGCATGTAGTCGAAATTTCGGAACAGTCCCAGTGGGAGCCGTCTCCGTGGGATTCCGGCTTTTCCATCTTCAAACGCCGCATTGGCGAACTGATGCAGCTGAACGGCAATGACGACTCCGCTATTGACGACGATGACCTGATTCCGTTCTACCGTATGGGAGAAAGCGAAACGTTTGTACTTTCGGCCCTCGGCTGCGCCGGATATTGATCTTGCAAAGTCTTCCTCGATTTTGCGGCTTGTGGGCTCTACTTTCGGTTGAAGCGTAGCATCAACTGGATGGAATTTACGAGATGTTTGTGCTCGGGAGTTTTACTATCTACATCATCCACTTCATTGCTGGAGATGATGGACAATAGCTGCCATTTTAACCCGACTCCGATAAAAAACCTTTCGGAAATTTGCCAGTCTTTTCCTGTTTCTAGATCGACACCGAAAACGAAATAGTCGCTATGTTTAAGTGAACGACCTGAATAGTCAGAAAACGGATCATTTATGAGTATAAGGCCTAAATCGAATTTTGCACTAAAGAATACTTCTTGAAAAAAACTTTTTGAAGACGACAAGAAGGGATACACCGTAGCGCCGACTCCACCAAGGAAAGCAAAGTCGTCGATTTCGTCACTGGCATAATTTTTCTTGACTTTGTCCAAGTCGTATTTTCCGTCGAGGGAGAGAAATTCAAAGGAGCCGTGGACGGCCACAAATCCCTTGATAAGAAGTCCCATGGTTAGTTCGCCAGCAAAACCGAACGCACTTCCATCGTATTTGATTTTGTCAGAATCATAACGATGATCGAAATAGATGCTTGTATAACCAAAGCCTATTCCCGTGTTGAGGTAAAAACTGTTTCTTTTGGGCTTGGGAGAATCGAAGTTTGCCGTTGAAAGAGAATCTTGTGCGAACGATGTTTCGCATAACATTACTATAAATAAAGCGAGAAAAATCTTTTTCATATAGCCCTCTTTTGCTATTCTAGACAAAGGGTTTAATCGCTTTTAATTTATAATTTTTTATAGCTTACGAAACGGACGTTGTTGCAAAAATCTTTGTGGATACCCGTAAATTCGAGCCACGGATAATTTGCGGCTTCGGACTTGAGCATTTCACCTTGTTCGGAACCGATTTCAAGGAAGATTGCGGCACCCGGCTTGAGGCTACTTTCGGTTTGCTGTAAAAGTTTGCGGACAAGGTCTAGTCCGTCCGCTCCGCCGAACAAGGCTAGTGCAGGGTCGTATTTAGCGACTTCGGGCTGGAGCTTGTCCTTTTCACCATCGGGAATGTAAGGAAGGTTTGCGATAAGGCAATCTATTTTGGGTAAAGTCGCTGAATCCACCGAAGCGCCGATGGCATTCGCGATTGCTTCCGAGGTTACTGCGTTCAGCAAGTCGCCCTGCACAAAATGCAAAGTTTCGCCAGTTGCATTCGCTTCAGCGTTTATTCGTGCTAATGCAAGTGCGTCTTCGGAAATGTCCGTTGCCAAGACCTTGACGCCTGCGATTTCTTTGGCGCAAGCGATCGAAATGGCGCCCGTGCCTGTGCCAACTTCAACGATAAACGGATTTTCGACGCCCTTGAGGCTTTCTGCCGCCATATCTACGAGCGATTCCGTTTCCGGGCGCGGGATAAGCGCACGGCGGTCGCACTTGATGATGAACCCGCGGAAACTCGTGTCGCCGATGATGTGCTGCAGCGGCTCACGCGTTGCACGGCGCGCAACCATCGTGCGAAGCACGTCCAGCTCCGCTGGCGTGAGCGGCTTTTCGAAGTTCAGGTACAAGTCCATGCGGTTTTTCATCTTGAGACCGTAGCTGATGATGTACTCGGCATCGAGACGTGCGTCTGGAATGCCCTTCTTTTCGAAGAAGACCTTGGTGCGGTTCAAAATTTCTAGCACTGTCATCTGCGGCTGAGGCATTGGACTTTCCTTATGGACGGGGCGTTATTCGTTGTTCGTCATTGCGAGGAGTACTGCGACGAAGCAATCTATTAAGCGTTGAACTTTCCGAGCTTTTCCTGGGCGTTCGCCATCTGGAGACCATTGATGATTTCATCAAGTTCGCCAGTCACGACCTTGTCCAGGTTGTAAACGGTGAGGCCAATGCGATGGTCCGTCACGCGGTTCTGTGGATAGTTGTAAGTGCGGATCTTGGCAGAACGGTCACCGGTACCCACGAGGGCCTTGCGGTTTGCCGCTTCTTCCTTTTCCTTCTTGGCGATAACCGCGTCGAGGATCTTGGAGCGCAACATTTCCATGGCGTGGAGTCTGTTCTGCAGCTGGCTACGTTCGGTCTGGCAACTCACCACTACACCTGTCGGGATATGCGTCAAACGCACGGCAGAGTCCGTCTTGTTGATGTACTGACCGCCAGCACCCGAAGAACGGTATGTGTCCATGTGGATGTCCGCTTCGCGGATTTCCACGTCAACTTCTTCAGCTTCCGGGAGAATCGCCACCGTCGCAGCAGATGTATGCACACGGCCCTGCGTTTCCGTTTCCGGCACACGCTGCACGCGGTGAACGCCGCTTTCGAACTTGAGCGTTCCATAGACGCTATCGCCTTCGATGAACACGCGGATTTCCTTGTAGCCGCCCACCGTGCCTTCGCTCAAGTCCTGGATGGTCATCTTCCAGCCCATCTTGTCGCAGTAGCCACGGTACATGCGGAACAGGTCGCCAGCAAACAGAGCCGATTCGTCACCGCCCGTGCCGCCACGGATTTCAAGCGTCGCATTGCGGAAGTCCCACGGGTCCTTTGGAACCATCAAAATTTGCAGTTCGTCGGTCACTTCGGGGAGCTTCTTTTCGATTTCCGAAATTTCCGCTTTTGCCATCGCGACCATTTCTGGGTCGGAATCGCCGAGCGCGGCCTTGTATTCGTCAAGATCGTCCATCATTTGCAGGTATTCTTTAGCCTTCAAGACAGCCTTTTCAATACCCTTGTACTGCTTGTGAATCTTGTTGTAACGAGCCTGGTCGCCGAGAACATCCGGATTGCCGAGTTCCGATTCCAGTTCTTCGTACTTTTCAATGAGTTTTTTTGCCTTTTCTTTCATCGTGCCCAAATTTAGCAACTTTTGCGTAAGGCGAGTGAAACGGGGCTGTTTACAGGCCCACTTCCGAGCCTAGCAAAAGGCACTCGAAGAGTGCCAAAGGCGAGCGCAGCGGCAAAAGTGTGCAAAGCTAGAAAGCGCAAAAACTTGTTTTTGTATTTTCTAGCTGAAGCTACGGACGTCGTAGACGTCAAAACAACTTGTTGTTTTGACATTGCTGAGCCGAACTAAAAGCGCTTTGAAAGAGCGCCATTTAGAAAAAGTAGGAAGGAAAAGGTATGATAATATTGTCGTTTTTGGAATGATGTCACCAACTGTTTGCAGAACAATTAATCGTTGTGGCTAGCTTTTGTTTGCAAAATGAATGGCGTGCAGCGCGACCCCTTGTTTTTGAAAAATGAACATTTTATATTATAGAAACCACCTTAGTAGTGTGTTGCCGAGTTTCACCTGTTTAGTGATGCTCCATAGTTATTATATCGTTACTTATATGAAAAAATAAAGGACATGACTATGGCAAGACCCATTCGTGAAACACCGATTCTCTTTGGTGAAGATGCCCGTCGTTTTTTAGAGGCGATGGAGAATGTGCAACCTGAACCTCCTGAAGTTCGTGCTCGCATTTTGCGGGATTACGAGCTCATGAAAAAGGCTTATGAACGTGGTATGGCTGATCAGCGTGCCCGTGAAGAGGCTAATGGAGGTATTGATCCGTGGTTCAAAAAGGTATAAATCTATCAAAGCTTAGTTTTATAAAGATTCGTTCATCTTATTCTGTCAAAGATTTTACTTGCGGCGATCCTGATTTGGATGATTTCATTCGAAATCGGGCATCAGTATTTCAGAAACACTTGCTTTCGGTAAGTTATGCTTGTGCGGATGCTGATACAGGTAAAATGCTGGCCTATTGCAGCCTTGCAAATGATAAGGTTGCCATGGGTGATTTTAAGGACAAAACCGAATTCAACCGTTTCCGTAAAAAACAGGGCTTTCCGAATGAAAAACGTTTGAAAAGTTATCCTGCGGTTAAATTGTGCCGGCTTGGTGTTGATGAAAGTGCGAAGGGCTGCCAAATTGGAACGACCGTTTTAAATTATATCAAGGCTATGTTCTTTTTCGATAATAAAACGGGGTGTCGTTTTTTGACAGTCGATGCGTATTTGGACGCAATTCCTTTTTACGAAAAGAATGGGTTTCGCTTCATGAACGCCGAAGACGATGACCCGCATACGCGACTGATGTATTTTGACTTGATGAAGCTGGTTGCGTAAACTAAATGAATTGCCTCGGTTTTGCCGGGGCATTTCTAGCTTCGTTTGTAGCGCCGTACTCAATGCGTTTGGAAAGAACGACAATTACAGAATATTATCGAGAATGCTTCCTAGAACCCCATCGAGAATTCCGCCTGCGGCTTCCCCTGCTGCGTCTGAAACATCAATTTTATCGACGGCTTCACCTACACCTTCGACGACTTTATTCGCCGTTGTTCCTGTAACATCCGTTATTGCTTCTACAGCAGGTTTTGTAGCATTGACAATCTTGTCAACAGCAGAATCAAAGGCTTTGTAAAGAGCATTATCGGCAATTGAATCCAAAAATTGCTCTGCAATAGACGGGTCGTTTGAAGTATTTTGTGCTTGATTTATATTTTCCGGTATTTCGTTTTCCATAGAAAAAAAATTACAAAAAATTGTATTAAAGGGCTTAAATTTTTTATTATATCTAGGTAAAATTAAAAAGGAAAAAATTATATGAAATTTGGTAAAGTAATTGCAGGGATATCTCTTTTGTGGTCATGCGGAATGATGGCTTGTAGTGAAGCCTCTTCTACGGAACCTTCCAAAGAAGATGTTTTGGCGGAATACAGTGTTGCCTATGAATTTGACGATCCGTCAAATGTCGGCCTCGACTACTTCGGAAAAAATAATGCCATTTTGGACCAGAACATGCCTACAGTAATCGTGAAAAACGGTAGCTTAGTTCTTGATGGTACCTCCGGTTTGCGCATTCCCTTGAGTGGTGATTTTAAAAATAAAAACTTTGTTATTGAAACCCGTTTCATGCCGACAAAACCAGCAAAATTGGGCAATATCTTTTCGGCAGATCCTCCAGGCAGTGGAGTTAACGGCTGGATGATTCGTATGGAAGATTCTACGGTGACGTTCCATATTCGTGGCGGTTCCAGCGATTGGAAAGATTTTTCAGTAGATACGGTTACCATGAACGAATGGCACGTTCTTCGTGTTAAGCTTAATTATACATCAGTCGAAAATTTAACTGTAGAAGCTTACAAACTTGAAATTACTTTGGATGGGAAAAAATATGTATCGGAGATTTTGTACAATACGGCATCTGAATTGAAATACGATTTGGGGATTGGTTGCGATCCACATCGTCAAGACCAGTACGAAAACCGCTTCTTTACCGGTAAAATAGACTATATCCGTTACGGAAAAATTTAAAGGCTAACCCCTCTCGAAATAATTGCTGAGCCGGTCCTTCTCGGGCCGGCTTTTCTATATTTTTTTGCATGGAAATCTCCCCCATCGGTATATTTTTCGGCGATGCTGTTTACAAGTACGATGCTCCCCGTCAGGGGCGCTTGTTTGCCGGGCATCCCGGTCGCATAGTGCTAAATTCGGGGAAAAATTTCGAAACAGCTCTCCGCGATCTCGACGGTTTTGAACGCCTTTGGGTAATTTTCCAGTTTCACGAAAACAAGGGTTGGCGACCGACAACACGCCCGCCAGTGCCACCGAAAGGCAAAGACCGCGTAGGGACTTTCGCGAGCCGCAGTCCTTACCGACCGAATCCGATTGGTCTTTCTTGCGTTCGCTTGTTAAAAATTGATGGACTTACGTTATACATCGATGAAGCAGACCTCTTGAACGAAACGCCAATTCTTGACATCAAACCCTACATCCCGATGGCCGACTCGTTCCCTGACGCAAAAGCAGGCTGGGTCGAAGAACAAGAGGGCGATTTGTGGAAGATCGAAACAACTCCGACATTTGACGACCGCATCCAATGGCTTCGAGAGAATACACCATTTGACATATTGAGCTTTGTTGAAATCCAGCTAGCACGCGGACCATTTGATACCACCCGACGCCGCATTGCACTAGACGAAAACGCCAAAGAAGGCACACTCGCCTATCGCACGTTCCGCATCGATTTCTGTTACGATGAACCACTGAAAAAAATTACTTTGACGAATCTTCGCAGCGGCTACACACCAGAAGAGCTATATTTTTACGAAGATAAATACAGAGACAAGCAAATCCACCGTTGTTTTGTAAAAAAATTCCCTTCACAGAGCTAACGTGAAAAAATTATTATAATTTTCTTATATATAAACATTATAAAACACCGTATGCTTGAATACAGCTTGCTTGAAATATACATGGCCGATATGCTGGGTATCTTTTTGGTACTCGGCGCTGTATTAAGTGGTGCTTGGAAACTGCAGAAGAAAAATCAAGAAGACAAGTTGCTGCTCGGAATCATGATTGTCATTGTTTCGGCATGCCTTGCGGATTCCTCGTCTTTTGCTGTAGATGGGCGACCGGGCGAAATGTACAGGTTTCTCAGTTATGCAACGAACTTTGTGTTGTTCTTTGCGAATTTGGTGATTGGGCCGCTTTGGATTATATTGATTTCTTTCCATATCAACGGAAAGTTTTCCGGTTTTCAACGGGCTTTTGTGCTTGGAATATCCGGTTCTGTTTTATTGTTGCTGATTTTGAATTTCTTTTATCCCATCATCTTTGCAATTGACGAAAACAATGTCTATTCGCGTGGACCTTTGTTCATGGTGAATAATTTGATGGAATTGGCTTTCTTGATAGATAGTGTCCTCATCTATTGGATTGGAAGGGCGAAAAGCGGCGGTGTCAAGTTTTTCCCGGTTTGGCAATTTGTGTGGCCTGTAGTTATTTGCGTTTGTTTGCAAAATTTTTTCTATGGCATCTCGACAGTGTGGGTAGGAATTGCAGTCGGTTTTACAAATATAACGCTTGCTTTGCAGAATGAAAATATTTTTGTCGATAAATTAACGAGGCTCTACAATCGTTATTACTTGGAAAGAATTGTTGGAGAATTGCGGCATAAAAAAAATATCGCGATTATGATGCTTGACATGAACGGATTTAAGGAAATCAACGATAGTCTGGGGCATTCCCAAGGTGATGACGCGTTGTTTACTGTGGCCGAAATACTGCAATCGACGGTTGGGTCTTTAGGAACGGCGATTCGCTATGCGGGCGATGAATTTGTAATTGTGTTGAATACGGACCGCGAAGAAGTTGCGGAATCTTGTCGAGAACGCATCAAAAAGAATTTAACGGATTTTAACGAGAAAGGTACTAAAAAGTATCAATTGTCAGCATCGATTGGGATTGGAATTTTCGACTTGAAACAGAATAGCTTTGACAAAATTCTTGAAATTATAGACAAAAGAATGTATGACGATAAAAAAGCTTTTTACTCGTCGGCACAACACGATAGACGGTATTACCGATAATTATTTTTATGGAAAACGCCGGTTCTTGACCGGCATTTCTTCTATTTATCCCAATTGATTTCTAGTGTTTGGATCAATGAATCCAGACGCTTTGTCAGTTTTTCTGCACCTTTGTACGAAAGATGGTCGCTGTTGAATGCTTTTTCGTCATCGTAGTCATGGCTTCCCATTTTATTTTCGTCCATCAGTATAAAATGAGAGTATTTTTCTTCGTATTTTTTGATGCGCTTTATCATTTTCTCTGCTACAGAACGGCGTAATCCGTAGCGTCCGAAAGCGCCTGTTTCCTTATAGTCCGGAGATTGCGGAAAGATGATTCCGATGAGGTGAATTTTTTTGCTTTCGGCTTCCTTGACGATATCCTCGATTTCTTTAACTAGCGCTTCTTCTGGGTTTGACAAGATTCCGTCCATGTACGTGGAATCCACATTTACGGGGCTTCCTTGCCATCCTGCATCTGGCGTGTATTTGTAGCCGAGTCTTTCTTGTTCGTCTTGACGGCTTTGCTCGTCGGAACCGTAAGAATCGTGAGTCAGTTCGTACAAGCCTTGGGGATACCCGTCTTTCCAAAAATCATGGGCTTCGTCATAGACAAATCCCGTAGATTTTAGACAAATGTAATCCCAATAATTGGCCGTGTCGTAATACCGCTGGAAGATAATATCTAAGTCAAGTGAGACGGCGACGACTTTTAATTTGGGTAATAAATTGACTCCGTAATTTAGCAGAAGACGTTTTGCGACTGATAAATCAACAGCGGGATTTGCTGCGTTGATGGAAAAAATTCCTTTTCTCTTGTTTAACACAAGTGGACTTATTCCCGCCCATGATCTTGAAGAACCGGATACGAGAACATTGATGGAATCGCGATATTTATAGAGCATTTCCAAATCGTAGCGCGTTTTCATGGGACTTAAATCTCCTGTGAACGGGGAGTTGAGTTCGTACATGCCGGCGCTATCGACGTTCAGCGTTGTTTCGAAATTTTGCAGTGTGCCGGTCCATAATTCCGGGTGCCACAGTTCCGCTCCGCTTGCGATTTCCGTGATGCTGGAATCCTTCGTGTTGACGAGTACGATTTTGGTGTGGTAGCCGTCTGCGTTTTGGAGTGTTGCTGTGGCGAGGTTAGAACTGTTGCGGACCCATTCTGTATGGTCGAATGTGTAGCCCTTGGGGGCCGGAATCATTTTTACAAGTTTTCCGGTGCTGTCCGCAATTAATAGTTGCTCGTGCACTGAATATTTGCTGCCGGCGAAATCCTTTCCGGTTTTGCTTGCAAAATCAAGGAATAGCGTTTGCTTTGTAATTTCCGAGAGCGAAGCGTTGCAAGCTTGTTCTTTGTTGTACCACGTTTTGTTTTTGCCGTTTACGTTTGCGCGGAGCAAGCGAGCTCCTGAAACGGCGTGTTTGCCGTCTTTACTTACGCCTCCATTGAATGTGCCTTCAAAAATCTTTTTGGGTGTACCGAATTTTCCTTTGGCAAAAGAGACGCTCCATGTGGATTCTTTTTTCCAATTGGTTTCGTCGGAGTTGTTGTCTGCGCTTGTGACGTAAACGATTTGGGTGTCGGCATCGACGACCCGCCAACGCGGAATTGCAGCGCTTTTGACATTGAGTTTTATTTTTTTTGCATGAACGGAATCAACGCTTTGTACGTAAATTTCCGATGTTCCGGGAATGCCTTCGTACTTTGTTGAATATGCGACAAATTTTCCGTCCGGCGATAGTGTGGGGTGGTAAGCGTTAGGCGTATTTTCGATATCCTTGACAATGGGTTTCCCGTTTGCGAAATTGATAAAGGCTATATTGCCGGTTTCATCGTTGCGGAAAACAAGCTTGTTGAGGTGTGTCTTTGTGGATTTTTTTAATTGTGCGGATGTCGATAGAACATTGATGGGCTGCGTTGTTAAGCTGCCTTTTGTGTTCATCCATACTGCATTAGGAATTTTGCCGAAGGCAAGTCTAAATCCGATGTAATATGTTCTTGTTGAAGAGGTGACTGTGTAAACGTCGCTGCGGTTGTCGAGGGATATTTTGGAGGCTTCGTTGCGGATGCTTCCACCTTTGACGACTCGTTCGCCGATGTTTCCTCCGTCTGGCGCGCCTGCATAATTTGCAATGACCGTGTCTTGAAATTCTCCCATCCAGTCGTTGACCCATTCCATGGCGTTCCCTGCAAAATCGCAGAATCCGTTAAGCGTGTCTGCGGTGCAAGAGAGATGCATTGTATAGCCCGATTTTTCGACAGTCCAGGCGTTTTGTGGTGCCCAGCTTTGTAATGCGACTAACGTCCATTCTGCTTCTGTGGGGAGTCTGTATGCGTCACGGTCGGCATGGAATTCGTAACCCACCATGCCCGTGCAGTGCCCTTCGAAATCAAAGGCGGCGCTAGTATAAGTGTATGCGGTATCTAGATTTTCACTTTTGCTTTTTTCGTTGGCGAAAAGGATGGCGTCATAGAAGGTTATATCTGCTATAGGGATTTCGGGATCTTTGCAAGATGTATTTTTTATAAAATTTGCGTATTCCCCACATGTGACTTCGTGCTTGCCGATAGAAAAATTATAAGTAAATTCAACAGTGAGCTTGGAATTTAGCTTTACAGTAGAATCTTTAGGGGATACAAGTATCATGTCGGCATGTTTTGAATCTTCTTGCAGAAAAAAATACGGTGTAGACTGCGATGACGTTCCGTTGTCAGAACAGTACACTAAAAAACTTGCACAAAGTATTGCAAAAATCCTTTTCATAAAAATTATAATCCCTTTTTTGACAGTATAAGATACGTTAACGTTATGGTTCTGTCAAAGATTAAAATGCTTTTTTCGAGATATTTATAAAAAAACCGGGTGTCATAGACCCCGGCGAAAAATTGAATGACGTTAGGCTTCTTTGACAAATTCTTCTTTGCCGACTCCGCAAACCGGGCAAACCCAGTCTTCCGGCAAATCTTCAAAGGCGGTGCCGGGTGCGATTCCGTTGTCAGGGTCACCGACTGCAGGGTCGTAAATGTAACCGCAGGGTTCGCATTTGTATTTGGACATGTATTTCTCCTTGCTAAATGGTGTTGCTTTTAATCTATATAATTATAAATGAGAAAATCAGTTTTTATATTTTTTTTATGCTAGAGACGACTCGAATTTACATCGCCGATATTTCTGTATTGAAGGATTCCTCTGTTTTTGAAAAATTGCTGAAAGCGGTTCCCGGATACCGCCAAAGGAAAGTGATGTCGTTCAAGTTTCCCAAGGGAAAAATGCAGTCGCTGGGCGTTGGACTTTTGCTCCGCAAAGCGTGCGAAGAGGCGGGCTTGGCCGGCGCTGACGAACGCATCGCGTATGGCGAAAACGAAAAGCCGTTCTTGGCGGATTGCCCCGGAATCCATTTTAATTTATCCCATTCAGGCGAACGCGTGATGTGCGTGATTTCGCCTTTTGAAGTGGGGTGCGATGTCGAGATTATCAAAGGCAACCGCGGACGTCTTGCCGAACGTTTTTTCTTGCCCGAAGAATCGGCATGGATTAAGCATTTTGAATCGCTCGAAATGCAGACGGAGGCTTTTTACAGGTTGTGGACGCTCAAGGAATGTTATATGAAAGTGACCGGTCGCGGGATGTCTCTCATGCCGGATAAATTCGCTTTGCATGTCGATGATTACGAAAATATTTCGCTGGATCATGGCGGAATGCGGCTAGAATACACATTCCGTGAAATCGATTTGCACGACGGCTATCGTCATGCGTATTGCATGAAGAATAACGGCAAAAACGCACCGCAAGAAATAAGGTGTGTTGATTTAAACATTTTATTATGAGAGAAGCTAATGTGGGCTAGGTGTCGGCTATGAGCACGCTTCGCTTTGCGAGACTTTGAACGTTTCCTATTACAAACGCCCATACCTCATACCCCAAAGGGGCGTGAGCCCCGTGCCCAAACCCCATACCTGCTGCTTACTAACCACTGCCTACCGTCTACTGTCTACTTCCTACTCTAATATAATCCACGAGCATTTCGTTCGGAAATTGCGTATCATCGACTTCAAAACCGGGCCAGCTGCCTGCGACGGCAACGTTTAGTATAAAGAATTGCGGCTTGTGGAAAGCTTCGATTCCGTCTTTCGCATTCTCGATATCGATTTCCTGATACTTGAAGTCATCGACGTACATGGCGATGAGCTTTTCGTTCCAGACCATCTTGTACGTATGGAACTGCGTGATGTCGAGTTCCTTGCTTGTGCCGTAGTAGTCCTTGGTGTTGTTTCCGTAGCTGGCGTGGTTGCCGTTGTATTGCCAGTGATGTGTGCCATAGACGATGTTTTCGCTGTTGATGGCTTCGATGATGTCGATTTCGCCGCATGCGGGCCAGCTGACTTCATCGATGTTTTGACCGAGCATCCAGAAAGCAGGCCAGATTCCCTTGCCGGTCGGAAGTGCGATGCGGGCTTCTACGGTGCCGTACGTGAAAGCAAACTTGCCCTTGGTAATCATGCGTGCGGAGGTGTACTTGGAACCCTTGTAATCTTCTTTTTGCGCACGAATATGCAAAACACCGTCCTTGATGTAGGCGTTTTCTTTGCGGTCCGTGTAATATTCCCATTCGTTGTTTCCCCAGCCGCTTGCACCCGTGCCGATTTCGAAACTCCATTTGCTTGTATCGATTGCGTCGCCGTCGAATTCGTCGTTCCAGAGGTACGTTTCGACTGGTTCTTTACTTTGGGAACTGCTAGACGATTCCGTGGCGGGTGCGGAATGACGGCTACTGCTACTCGTCATGGCTGCCTCCGAGCCGCCATCTGTCTTACTGCTGCTGGATGGATCCCCTCCGCTTCGCTCCGAGGATGACGAAATCGTATAAAGAATCGTGGATGACGACGTGGGAACGTTCATGGATGACGAAGACACGCTTGAAGAAGAATTGTCATTCTGGAAGCTCGAAGATTCCGGGGCGGGTGTGGAATGACTCGAACTTGAGGATTCCGGGGCCGGAGCGGAATGATTCGAACTGAACGATGATTCCGCTGTACTCACCGGAGCAAGTGCGTTCGAAGAATCGTCGGAACATGCGGCAAAGCAGGCGATGAAACTTGCCGTAGCGATTCTTGTTACTGCACGAATTTTTTTGAACTTAAAAAACATGACCAAACCATCCTTTATTCTAAATTACTTTGCGTCCGGTTCTTCGGGGTGGATGCGAGCAATTACGCCAACCGTCGCTCGTGTTGCCTTGACCAAATCTGCCGGGGCCACTTTCAGCTGGAGTCCGCGTTCGCCTGCGCTTACGTAGATGTACGGGAACTGCATGGCCGTTTCGTGGATGAAAATGGGAAAGTTTTTCTTGAGGCCGAGCGGGCTGCAACCGCCGCGAATGTAACCAGTGAGCGGGGTCAAATCCTTGAGCGGGACGGTTTCGATTTTCTTGTTGCCACTTACTTTTGCGGCTCCCTTCAAATCCACTTCGAGGTTGCCGGGCACTACGCAAATGAGGTAGCCGATTTTGTCGCCATGGACGAGAATTGTCTTGAAAACCTGATTGATGTCTTCGCCTAGACTATCGGCTACATGCTGTGCCCCAAGATCATTTTCATCGACCTTGTAGGGGATAAGTTCGTATGAAATTTTTTGGCGGTCCAAGATGCGGGCGGCGTTTGTTTTTTTGATATCCATAAATTCCTCTTGCGGGGCTTACCCGTGATTATTCCAATTTCAAATATAAATCTTTGTGGGTGGAGTTGCAATTGGTTGTGATGAATGCTAAATTAAATTAGAATTGATGTATTCAGGTGACGAAGGGCATTCCATGGAACTGATGAAGATAGATTACGACTTGTTTAAGAGAATCTTGAAAGAGATTCCGTCGAATATCTTTTTCAAGGATGCGGAATGCCGGTATGTCTTTTCTACTCATTATTGGCGCCACCTTAAAGGAGCCGAAGACCCGTCATGGGATATTGCCGGTAAAACGGATCTGGAAATTCGCAAGGACAAGGACAATGCCATGCTTGCAATGGAACAGGACCGCGAAATCATGCGCACCGGGAAAGGTACTAGCTACGTCATAGAAATCGATCAAGATGGTGTGACCGAGTTTCTGGAATTGATAAAGAATCCGGTGCGAAGTAATGACGGGAATATTATTGGCATTGTCGGTCTCATCAACGATGTCTCTGAAAAAATGATGCTTGAAAAAAAGCTCGATAGGTATGCGCACATTGATTTGATGACCGGCTTGTACAATCGTGATTATTTGGATGAGTGGATTGCAAATTCCATGAAGTCGGATATGTATCCTTTGTGCGTTATTTCTGCGGATTATGACGGCTTGAAAAATATCAATGCTTCTTATGGAAATGTTGTTGGTGATGAATTTTTAAGGCTTACGGCTTCGCTTTTCCGTACTGAGCTGCCCGAAAAGGCTGTGATGTTCCGCATGGGCGGGGACGAATTTCTTGTCATTCTGCCAAATACAACGCAAGACGAGTGCAAAAAATATATTGATTGTATAAATGAAGCTTCTCGTTCGTTAGTTCTGAAAGGTAAATCTGTAAGTGTATCGTTTGGCGTTTGTGAAGTGACGTCTCCGTCGCTCAGCTTTATGCATGCTATGGAAATTGCTGATAAACGAATGTATATGGATAAAGATACAAAGCGTGCGAACCCCAATAGTTGATTGCAATTCTTTGGATGATGGATGATTTTGAATAAATTTTATAAAGCTGTCTTGTTTGGCGATGGCACTATGGGCGAACGCCATCGTGTTTTTTTTGAAAAATCTGGCGTGTGTTTTTTGAAGATTTTCGATTTGAGCGATTTGCAAAATGACGGGTCGCTTCGCGAATCTTTAGTGAATGAATTTTTATCGAGTGAAAAAATCGACTTTGCGGTAATCGCTTCTCCGGCGACAACGCATTACCAGTACGCAAAACTTTGTCTGGAACGCAAAATTTCGGTATTCGTTGAAAAGCCGCTGGCGGTCACGGGAGAACACGCTCAAGAGCTTGTGGATTTGGCAATCCGCAACGATGTGGTTTTGTTTGTCGCGCAGTCGGAATGTTTTAATCCAGTGTTCTTGAATTTCCGCAAGCATTTTATGGCGGAACTCCATGCGATGAAGGCTCGGGGCGAATTTGCGAAAGTTGCAGAAAATGCAAACGTTGTCGGGAACGTCGCGGATGCTCAGAATTATACCGCTGCGGAATTTGCTAAGGAAGTTGCGAAAGTCCCGGTGCAGCTTGAATTTCGCCGGGAGCACCGTTATTCCGAGCGTTGCCGCGATGTGAATGTCGCTTTGGATTTGATGGTCCACGATTTGAGTCTTTGCCTTTCGATGTTCCGTTATGAGGATTTGAAGGTTTCAAAGTTCTTGCTGAACAAAAACGGCGACCGTGCTCAAATGCAGATAAATGTTGCAAAAGGCGATTTTGCAGGAGCTGTACTGGACTTTATTGTTGACCGAAACAGCGAAAATGACGTTCGGACAGTGTCTGTAAAATTTGCCCGTACTGCAAATCGCCCTGCGTACGATTACTCCGTTAGCCTAGCCCAATATGACGAAAACGGCGATGTCGTGCATGTCCCGGACTCCCTTGAAAACGAACACAAATTCTTTTTGAAGCTCATGCTCCACGCCTGTGCGGAATGGGGCCGCCGTGCCGCACAAAGCTCCGCCGATGCCGTAAAACTCGCGACTTTTTAAGGTGTTAGGTTATAGGTTGTAGGTTTTAGGATTAGAATCACGCACTTCGTGCGTCCGTTATAGGGCGGCAACACCGCAGCCCCAATTGAAAATGCAAAAAAGTGAAAATGCAAAAAAGTCCGCGACTTTCATCGCGAACTCTTCTGTAATAACGTTTTAACCTGCGGCTACTTTCGTCTTTCGTCTGTAGGACCGCAGGTCCGTTCTTTCGTCTAAGCTTACAGCTCAATGCTGCACGGCTTGGCGTTCCAGATTTCTTCGGCGTACTGCTTGATGGTACGGTCAGAACTGAACTTGCCCATGCGAGCGACGTTGAGGATTGCCATTTCTGCCCAGTGCTTCTTGTCCTGGTAAGCATCGGCAACCTTCTTCTGCATATCCACATAGCTGCGGAAGTCTGCGCAGAGCATGTACGGGTCATGCGACAAGAGCTTTTCTGCAATGTGCTTGAAGGTTTCCGGATGATCCGGGCTGAAGAAGCCAGAAGCGATGAGGTCGATCACGCGGCGGAGATCATCATCTTTTTCGTAGAAGTCGCGCGGACGGTAACCCTTAGCGAGGAGGTCCGTCACTTCTTCAACGGTGAGACCGAAGATGAAGATGTTGTCGTCACCGATTTCTTCCTTCATTTCCACGTTAGCGCCGTCGAGCGTACCAATCGTGAGAGCGCCGTTCAAAGCAAACTTCATGTTACCCGTACCCGAAGCTTCGGTACCGGCGGTAGAAATCTGTTCGGAAAGGTCTGCGGCCGGGATGATCTTTTCGGCGAAGGACACGCGGTAGTTCTCGAGGAACACCATCTTGAGCTTGCCCTTGCAATCCGGATCAGCGTCGATGATAGAAGCCACGGCGTTTGCAAG
>NZ_JAFWOM010000174.1 GCF_017545445.1 Fibrobacter sp. | reverse complement strand
TTTGTACGGAACAACCACTTTTTAATGTACGGAGAAAAAAGTGAGAATTTATATATCAGCAACCCTTAGGAATTTCTTCGGGAAAAACGCGCAAGTCAGCGTCCCCGAAAACACGGTTAGAAAGGCTCTCGCCAATTTAATTAGTACTTATCCAGAAGGAGAAAAAGTCCTTTTTGATGAAAACAACAAGCTCAGAAGTTTCATCAAAATATACCTCAATGGCAAGAATTTGAACGTCGATACACTCTGGGACGCCACACTTGAAGACGATTCTGAAATTCTGCTCTTGCCCGCGATTGCAGGCGGTGCACCGACCGACGATTCTGTCGAAAGCTTGATTTCGGACGAAAGGCGCAAAGCAGTTTCGTTTGACGACAGCGAAATTGAACGTTTCGGCAAGCATTTGATGCTACGCGATATCGGAGTCAAAGGGCAAAAACGCATCAAGGCCGCAAAAGTGGTTGTCGTGGGTGCTGGTGCTCTCGGCTCCCCCGTAATCCAATACCTCGCCGCCGCTGGCGTGGGCACAATCAAGGCCATCGACTTCGACGAAGTCTCGCTCGAAAACTTGCAGAGCCAAGTATTGCACGGCACGCGCGATTTAAAACGCCCGAAAGTCGCTTCCGCTAGAGACAAAGTCCGCAACATCAATAAGAGCATCGTCTTTGAAGCGGTCAAAGAACAGCTTGATGCATCGAACATCGAAGCAGAAATCGAAGGATACGATTTAGTCGTCGATTGCACGGACAATTACAAGGCCCGCTACTTGATCAACGACGCATGCGCATTGCACGGCATTCCCGTCGTATTCGGAGCCATCTACCAGTTCGAAGGTCAAGTCAGCATTTACAATTTGGACGGAGGCCCGTGCTTGCGTTGCCAATACCCGTCTCCTCCGCCAGCAGGACTCATCCCTTCCTGTGCCGAAGGCGGTGCCATCAGCCCGCTCCCGGGAATCATCGGAAGCATCCAGGCAAACGAAGCGCTCAAGCTCATCTTGGGCATCGGCGAACATTTGAACGGCAAAATTCTCCATGTGGATAGTTTGTACTTAACATCGAGAATTCTCAAGGTCGAACGGAATTGCCACTGCCCCATCTGCGGCAACAACCCGACAATCACAAGCGTCGAAGAAATCGATTACGAAGACCTTTGCGGCTTGAAGACCGAAAACGAAACTCCAGTGGAAGGCTTCACGCCCGAAGAACTCGCCCACCGCATCGAAAACGGCGACGACATGACCATCATCGATGTCCGTGAACCGCACGAACGAGCCATCCTCCGCTTCCCGAACGCGATTGTGATTCCGATTGGACAGCTCGCCCGCAGACAAAAAGAACTCGACCCGAACAAAGATACCATTATTATTTGCAAACAAGGTAAACGAAGCGTTCTTGCCATCAACACCTTGCGCGAAGCGGGTTACACGGGTCCGCTATACAACCTGAAAGGCGGTATCGACGCGATGAAGGATATCATGTTCTCGCACGAAGGTGCTTGGCTATAACACTAAGGGTAGAATAGGGAAAAGCTATGTCAAAAAAATTTTTCGACAAAGGCAGATTCTCATAACAACAAAATAAGCTTATTATTTTCTAATATTCACATCAAAATACTAGGAAAATAGTTTTAAACACAACTAACAATAAGAGGTAAACCACTATGGCAAATGAAGCAGAAAAGAACACTGGCATCAATGCGCTTGGCGCAAAGGCTGCCTATAACCTGGCGAACGTCACCAAGACCAAGCCGCAATTTGGCGCGCTCACACCCAAGTGGCTCACCAAGTTCCTTGAATTCAAGGGCCTTGAAACCGGTCTGTTCCGCGTGAACAAGGTCGTAGAAGGCGAAACTCCGCTGGACGTGCTCTGCAGCCAGACCAAGAAATCCGACATCATCCCGGAAGGCTACGTTGAGTACGAAACCGAACCGCGTGAATACAAGCTCAACTCCATCTCCACGATCATCAACGTCAACACCGCTATCGAAGATGTCTATAGCTCTCCGTATGATCAGGTTCAAGAACAGCTCGGTCTCGCTATCGAATCTCTCCGCGAACGTCAGGAAAGCCAGCTCATCAACAACGATGATTACGGTCTCTTGAAGAACATCGCTGACTCCCAGCGCATCCAGCCGATCCGTGACGATGGCCGCCCGACTCCGGACGACCTCGACGAACTCATCACGAAGGTTTGGAAGGAACCGTCCTTCTTCCTCGCCCACCCGCGTGCTATCGCCGCTTTCGAACGCGAATGTACCCGCCGTGGTGTGCCGCCTGTCGTTGTTGACATCGCTGGTGGCAAGTTCCTCACCTGGCGCGGCATTCCTCTCGTCCCGACCAACAAGCTCCTTGTTGACGGCGTGAAGGAACCGAAGTCCAAGGGTGGCAAGACCAACATTCTTCTCGTCCGCACTGGCGAAGCAAAGCGCGGCGTGATTGGCCTGTTCCAGGCTGGTCTCAAGAACGAACACTCTCGCGGCCTTTCTGTGCGTTTCCGCGGTATCGACAACAAGGGTGTCGCTTCTTACCTCTTGTCGCTCTACTGCTCTGCCGCAATCCTTGCAGACGATGCAATCGCAGTCCTTGAAGACGTAGAGGTTGGCGAATACTATGACTACGAATAATCCAGAAACCAGATCGCTGGAAGAACTCGCCGGAGTTCCCAATGCGGCTGAACTGGAGCAATTGGCAAATGCGTATTTTCCGGATTTGACGGATAGCGCTTATGCAGCAACCCCCGCCGCTCCCGAAGTGCAGAATGCTTCTGCATCGCAGGGTGTCAGTGCCGCTCAGGGTGCCGCAGCCATTAGCCAGACTCCAGCTTTCGACTGGGAACATCCGTTTGCGACCTATGGCGACCAGCCGACTTCTTCGGCACCGTTTGCCTACGGCGGCAATTCTAGCGATACATGGCTCAACTCCGTGGAAGCCCCTGCGGTTCCCGAAGCGGAATTCCTATCGCAGTTCGGCGATGTTCCGGCGGCCCCCGCACCTGCACAGGGCTACTCCCCGAAGGTCGTGTCCAAGACGCAGGCTGCCGAAGCAAGCCGCCAGATCGACGCTCCGACATCTCTCGGTGGCGACTCCGTGAAGACGGGTTCTGCAAACAGCGGCTCCAATTCCCGCAACGAATCTATCCGCATCGGCTCCAAGACGCTTGCCCAGATCCGTTCTGACTTCCCGATTCTCTCGAAGCAGATTAACGGTCATCCGCTCGTTTGGCTCGATAACGGAGCAACGACGCAGCGCCCGCAGGTGGTGATTGACCGTCTCAAGTACTACTACGAAAACGAGAACTCCAACGTTCACCGTGGTGCACACACGCTCGCGGCTGCCTCGACAGACGCATACGAAAATGCACGCAACATCGTTCGTGACTTTATCGGTGCTCCGTCTTCGCAAGAAGTTGTTTTCGTTCGCGGTACGACCGAAGCCATCAACTTGGTTGCAAACGCCTACGTGAAGCCGACACTCCAGCCGGGCGACGAAATCATCGTTTCCATTTTGGAACATCACGCCAACATCGTTCCTTGGCAGCTCATTGCCGAAGAAACGGGCGCGATTATCAAGGTGATTCCGTGCGATTCTACCGGTCAGCTCAAGCTCCACGATTACGAAGCATTGTTCACGAAGCGTACCAAGTTCGTTTCCGTGACGCATGTTTCGAACGTGCTCGGCACTGTAACCCCGATTGAAGAACTCATCGCCATCGCTCATAGACACGGCGTGAGAATCCTCATTGACGGAGCTCAGTCCATCGCTCACATCCCGGTAAACGTTGCAGCCCTCGATGCAGACTTCTTCGTGTTCTCTGGACATAAGGTGTTTGCTCCGACCGGTATCGGCGTTGTCTATGGCAAGAAGGAATTGCTCGAAGCAGCAAGACCTTACCATGGCGGCGGAAACATGATTGCGGACGTGACGTTCGAACGCACGATTTACAACGGAATTCCGAACAAGTTCGAAGCAGGAACGGGTAGCATCGCCGACGCTGTTGGCCTTGGTGCAGCTCTCCAGTACCTCTCCGAAATCGGTATGCCGTGCGTATTCCGCTGGGAACATGAACTGTTGCAGTACGGTCTCAAGGAATTGAAGACTGTCAAGGGTCTCCACCTTGTAGGAACCGCACTCAACAAGGCTTCTGCGCTCGCCTTCAAACTCGACGGTTATTCCGACGAAGAAGTAGGCAAGAGACTCGACGCATACGGCGTTGCCGTTCGCACCGGGCATCACTGCGCTCAGCCGGTTCTCCGCCATTTTGGCTACGAAAGTACCGTGCGACCCACTCTCGCACTCTACAACTCGCCCGATGACATCGACGCCCTCGTGAGAGCGTTGAAGACATTCGCGTAACTAGTGGTCAGTAGACAGTAGGAAGTAGACAGTGGAAAGAATGGCGGCCAAGCCGCAACAACACTTTCCTTGTCTAACTTCCTACATCCTACTTCTAACTTCCTACTTCCAACTAAATCTATGCACGAACTTATCCAAGAATCTGAAGTAGCAAAAGCCGTACAAATTATTTTCGACGATTACAATCGCGGCAAGCATATCGACAACATCGATATTTACAATCGACCCGACCAGGCCGAGATTCAAACGATTTTGCAAAATTTAATCCGAGTTGTTTATCCAGGGCACTTCAGGGATCGTTCGCATAAGATATACAACCCCAAGAACAGTTTTGCAGTCCTCATCGAAGATACCTTCTACCACCTTCATAAACAAGTGGCCATCGCATTGGATTACTGTAAACTTCGTGGCACAATGGCTTCGGACGAACGCAAAATCGAGAGCTATAGAATTTGTAAGGAATTTTTCTCCAAGATTCCGCAAGTCCGTGAATTTTTGGAAACTGATTTGCACGCCGCTTATGACGGCGACCCCGCTGCCGGCTGCTTAGACGAAATCATCCTCGCCTACCCCGGCCTCATGGCGACAACAATTTACCGCATTGCGCACGAACTTTACCTATTGCACGTTCCGGTTCTTCCACGACTCATGACCGAATACGCACACTCTAAAACGGGCATCGACATTCACCCGGGCGCAACGATTGGCAAATATTTTTTCATCGATCACGGTACAGGCATTGTGATTGGCGAAACCGCAGTCATCGGCAAGAACGTCAAGATTTACCAAGGCGTTACTTTGGGAGCACTTTCCACACGTGGAGGCCAAAGGCTCTCCGGCAAAAAGCGCCACCCGACAATTCAGGACAACGTCACCATTTACGCAGGTGCATCCATTCTCGGCGGTGACACCATCGTGGGCGAAAATGCAGTCATCGGCGGCAATGCTTTCATTACGCGTTCCATTGAAGCCAACACCCGCGTAAGCATCAAGAATTTGGAACTCGACTACACCACTACCGACAGCAAAAAGCACAAAACCACAGAATTCACGCAAAGCGAAGAGTGGTATTATATTATTTAGTAGGAAGTAGGAAGTAGGAAGTAGACAGTAGACGGTAGGCGGTTGGATGTTGGAAGAGGGAATTGTCATCCTCGGCCGTCAGGGAGGGGATCCAGTGAAACTAGAGACGAGAGTTGTGGCAAAGCCGCAACAAGCTGTAGAAAGTAGGCGGTAGGAAGTTGGTTGTCATCCTGAACGGCAAACGACGTGAAGGATCCAGTAACAGTTTGTAATTTGTGTTTAAAATTCGACGTCATTGTGCAGGCACATGCCCCGCTCCGACGGGGCATCTCCTTTTTCACAGCAAAAAAGCGAGTCAATTAATAGACTATATTTATACTAGGAAATAAACGGAGATTTTTTATGCATTACTTGATTGTTCCGGGTTTAAATAATTCTGATGAAAAACATTGGCAGACTTTTTGGCAAAAGAGCTTGCAAAACACAAGCCGAGTATCGCAATGCGACTGGGACCATCCGCAAAAAGAGGAATGGATTGCAACGCTTGGCAAAACTATTCAAAATTTGAACGAAGACACCATCATCGTAGCGCACAGCCTTGGCGTTGCGACAACCGTCATGTACCTCACGCAAAATAAGGGCCGCATTCCCTCGCACATCAAAGGTGCTTTCCTCGTTTCTCCTAGCGATGTAGATAACATAGAAGTCATCCAGCATTTCGCGCCGATGCCGCTTGAAAAGCTCCCCATCCCCGCTTGCGTTGTCGCCAGTGAAAACGACAATTTTGTCTCTATGGAACGTGCGCAATTTTTCGCTTCCGCTTGGGGCGTAAAGCTGTTCAACGCAGGCAAGCTCGGGCACATCAATTCCGCATCCGATTTACGCGAATGGGAGCAGGGCCGAGCATTCCTTGCGTCATTCGAAAAAAGCCTTTAAAGAGACCTATAAAAATTAAGCAGATCTCGGTTTTCCTGTCCAGCCGAGTTTTTCGCGGAGAGCACCGACAAAACCCGTATGACGCATGCGGATAAACGTCGTCACGAGCTTACTTTCGGACAACATCACATATTCATCCGGTTTCATTTCAAGCGTTATGCGACCGTCAAAAACAAGGTCGAGCGAGCAGTTCACAGCCGAAGCGACACGCAATTTTTTGTCCGTCAGCGAAAGCACAAGCGGTCGCACAGAAAGGCTGCTTGGAGCTACGGGCGTCAGCACCACCGCAGGCGTCGAAGGATGGATAATCGGGCCGCCCGCTGCTAAGTTGTATGCAGTCGAGCCCGTCGGCGTCGAAACGAGAATCGAATCCGCCCAGTACTCCGTCAGGCAAGTACCATTGTAAGTCACATTAATGTTCACCATGCGTTCTGGAGCATGTGCACGGACGTGGACTTCATTCAATACCGTCTGTTTCGCAATGCACTTTTTTCCGTGATAGACAGCCGCTTCAATCATCATGCGTTCGCGAGTCGAAAAATCTCCCGCGAGCAAGCTGTCAAGAGTCTTAGTCAAGCCTTCGACACGTGTTTCTGCCAAAAAGCCAACGCGGCCCGCGTTTACGCCAAGAATCGGAATGTCGTGACCAAGCGCAATGTGAGCAGCCGTAAGCACAGTACCATCACCGCCAATCGCCATCAGCAGATCCGTCTTTTGCAATGCAGATTCCTTCACGACGCGGATGGGCTTTTTCACCAGTTCCTTCAAGGAATCCAACGCACAAAACTTCACTTGCGGATGCTCAAGCGCCCAAGCGGTAATCTGCTTCAAGGCACATGCCAAATCCGTGCTTTTGTCCTTGAATCCGACAATTCCAATGTTGCTAAAAGACTTGTTCATTTTCATCCTCAAGTTTCGCGTTCACTCAAAGCGTTTGTTCCAATGCAATAGCCTAATTTATGGGTCCTATCCCTACGTTTTTCTTTGCCAGCCAAGAAGGAGATCCCGGAACGGAGTCCGGGATGACAAGCACAGAGCATTGCAAATCCGGGATGACAAGCACAGAGCATTGCAAATCCGGGATGACAAGCACAGAGCATTGCAAGTCCGGGATGACAAGCACAGTGCATTGCAAGTCTGGGATGACAAGCACAGTACATTGCCAATCCGGGATGACAGGCTGGATGACAAACAGCATCCTGTCATTCTGGAAACATGAAATGTCAATAGAATCCAAGCAAACATGCTTTCTATTCCTTCTTCTCGGTGTTTTCTGCGACAAGAACTTTCTTCAGCTTTTCGACAACACCTGGGAACATTGCTTCTACCTTGTCCATATTCTCGACCGGTTCGTCGTTCTGCAAAGCAATCGACAAAACGCTCAACGCAAGCCCTGTCTGAGCCGACTCGCCTCCGTCAAAATCGCTGCCGTTCACAATCGTTTCCAAACCGCGAATCACAAGACCGTCGTCATAAACGCCCACTTCGGCACCCGTCTTGCGGAGATTAATCGCCAAAAATTCATTCTTCGGGCGCATTTCCACACGCACTTCTTTCGGCACACGCAAAATCGTTTCGCCTTCGGCGTAGCAAGCCGCCACCGCCAAAAGCGGATATTCTTCGAGGCCAGTCGCAATCACGTCTTCGCTAAAGCGGCGGCCCTGCAAACGTTTGCCGGACGCAAGCGGCTTGATTTCGACATCGCCAAACACATCACCATACTTTTCGCGACGGCTGACCGTTTCGATGTTCGCCCCCATGCGTTTGAGGCACGTCAAAGCCCCCGCACGGCTGCTGTTCAAATCGACGTTCAAAAGCCTGATGACGTTATCCTTGGGAATATTGCCCACAGTCGCAAGTACCGCAAAAGCCGTCGCTTCGGTCGTATCGCCCGGCACATAGTATTCACGTGCCGTAATCACCTTCGTCTCCGAAAGTTCCGTGAACTGAGTGCGTTCAATCTTCTTGCCTTGAGCAATCATCAAGCGGCGTTCGAATTCACTCAGCTGTTCCATGCCGCGGCCTTCGTACTTTACTGCCGCACCAAAGTAAATGAGCATTTTCGTCCACTGGTCATGCACCGTCGATTTTTCTTCAAAATTCAAATAATCATTACGGATAAGTGCGCGGAGCAAAAGCCTATTGCGCATCGCGTAAGAGACGTTCCCCAGCGAATCCTTCTTGACGTTCAGTTCGTCTCGCAAAAAATTAAAGACAAACTTTGCAGGTTCATCTTTCTGAACTTTAATCTTGAAATACTTCTGCAAAGTCTCTTTGGCGTTATTCACGCGGGCAATTCCCGCATCGTCAACTTCGGCAGCGAACGTGTAAAGTTGTTCATCATCCTTACTCGCCAGCGTCCACAACAAAACGTTATCCGCTTCGTTGAACTTGAACGGAAGCATCGTCGGAATAGAATACTGGAATCCCTTGCCATTCAAGACAAGCTGATGTCCTTGCAATTCGTAAGTGAGACCAAAATCTTTCAGCGCCTCGGCATACTTTTCACTACCACTTGCCCACGCAAAATTTTCCAACACGGTGCGGCCATTCACCAAAAGAGCCATCACCAATGTCAAGTTCATCCGTTCACGGTCGGGATTCATCAAGAATTCCATCGTACAATCCTTAAAGTTCTCAACAAATTATCGTCTTTCTTTAACTTCGTATTCCAGGTACTGGAGCGTCTTTACAGCACGAGCCGCTTCTTCTTCGGTCTTGAATGCAAGCAACAACGTACCCGCCACGTTTTCACGAACCTTCATGAGTTCGATATCGCGAATGTTGATGCCTTCTTCGGCAAGCGGCTGCATCACGCTCAAAAGCGCACCAGGCTTGTCCTTCAGCTGCACCGTAATTTCAAAGAACGAAGCCGTATTCCGGCCCGGAGCAAACAAACTCGCACGGCCATCGTTCCCCGCCTTGAATATATCGGCAAGGGCCTGCGAATTATCCGCCACGACGCTCTGTTCGTCATTTTCAAAATTGCCAGAAGCGGGCTTGCCGTCCTTCACGACGTTGAGGCCCTCCATCGCTGCAATCGTCCTGTCGAGACCTTCACGGACTTCGCAAAGCGCACGCGTCGTCTCGTCGCGATTCGTCACCGCGATGTCGTGCCACATTCCCCACCCTGAAGCCGCAATACGCGTCATGTCGCGGAATGCGCGGCCTGCAAAGTGCTGGTAATTGTGTTTGAGCAAACGTTCCGGCAAATTCCCGGCCAGCGTCGAGCTCAGCATCTGCGGCATGTGGCTCACCCACGCCATCGTACGGTCATGATGTTCCGGCGGGAACACCACAGGGTTTGCCCCCACAAAACGAATCATCTCCAAAAGCGGAGCATAAGCCGATTCAGGCGTCCCTTCCGGCGGGCAAACGAACCAATACGCATTTTCAAAAATCGCAGGATCGTTGTATTCGCAAGTACGCTTTTCGGAACCCGCCATCGGGTGGCTACCGACAAAACGGAACGGAGCAGGCAAACGCATGCCCGCCTTGCAAATTTCCACCTTCGTCGAGCCGATATCGCTCACCAAAATTTCGCGGTCCGCGGCTACTTCAGAACCCGCCCACGAAACACGGCCCAAAGCATCAATCATCTTCAAAATATGGACAATCGGCGCACAGAGCAAAATCAAGTCCGAATCTTTGGCCCATTCTTCGGTCTCATCGTACTGGAAAAATTCATCGGCAAGTTCAAGATCTTGAGCGCGTTTAAGCGTCGAAGGCGAACTCACCGCACGGATGATTGTCGGAAGTTTCGCCTGCTTGATGGCTGCCGCAACGGAACTTGCAAGCAAGCCAAAGCCCACCATCGTAATGCGTCTAAACGAGAGACGACCGCTAAAGCCATCAGCCATTATTCTTCCACCTTGCAAGTTTCATCAATGATAACCCGGAAAATATTCTTGAACGATTCCGGGGACAACGGACCACCAGCCTTTGCGGCCTTTTCGGCAACGAGATTCAAGACGGCCTGTTCGCGGCCAGCATCCAACACGGGCAGGCCCTTCTGCTTTTTTATTTTCCCTATTTCTACAGCAAAAGAAGCCCTCTTGTTGAGGAGAGCAATCAGTTCATCATTCAGTTCGTCAATTCGAATACGCCAATCATTAATATCCATATCTACGAATGTAGAAAAATCACACGTCGCCGTTGCTGAACCCAAGCGATTCTTCTAGCCATGTGTCCGTTCGCTGGACGGCAACGCGGCTCTGGTAAGACTTGCGGCCCGCCCGATATTGCGCCCACTTGACGGCAAGCGAAGCAAAGGGCCCCGCGTGGCGAAATAGCGACGTCAAAGCCGACGGTAAATTCCGCCTGAGCACCTCGTCTTCGAAACTCGCATAATGGCTTGCGCTGCCCGGATCGCCCTGACGTGCAGAACGTCCAAACAGCTGGCGGTCGATTCGCGACGACATGTTGCATTCCGTCGCAATCACGTGGAGCCCGCCAATCTTTTTCACGCCTGCGGGAATCTTGATGTCCGTGCCGCGGCCCGCCATGTTTGTAGCAACCGTAATCGCCCCCGCCTTACCGGCTTCAGCAACGACATTCGCCTCGTCATCGCTGCGGACTGCGTTGATAATTCGGCAATGGAGTCCCAGTTCAGAAAGCATACGGCCAAACGTTTCGCTTTCGTCAATATCCTTTGTACCAATCAACACCGGGCGGCCCAATTTATGGATGCGGACAACTTCAGCCACAATCGCCTTACGCTTCTTTTCCTTAGTCGTGTAAGTTTTCAAGCGGTAAATTTTTCGTTTGTTCTTACGGTGGTTCGGGATGCAGAGCACCGGTGTCCCGTAAATCATCCAGAACTCGTTCGACGCTTCCTTCCCCGTCCCGGTCATTCCCGAAAAATGCTTGTACAGCCTAAAGAAACGCTGGAAGCTCATTCTCGCTTCGGTCTCCTTGAGGCCCGTCAACTCCAAGCCCTCTTTCAGTTCTATCATCTGGTGCAGCCCGCCATTCCAGGAACGCATCGGCATCTTGCGGCCCGTCGATTCATCAACAATGATAACCTTCCCCTCTTCAATCAGATATTGACGGCCAAGAACAAAAAGCTCCTTCGCAATCAAAGCCTGACGCACCAAGTCCTTCAAGAAGGAAGCCCTGCAAAAGCCGCCGTTTCCCTCGCCCTTTTCGGCAAGTTCATCTTGAATTTCTTCGAGGCGTGCATCCATATCTACCAAAAAACGCACCGTACGCAACTTGATATCAACCTTGTAATCCACATCGCGAACCAAGTTGCCCGAAAGTTCAAAGGCGATTTCGCAAGTCCTGTTGAACCCCTTGTTCTCTTTTTCACGCGAGATAATCAAAGGCGTTACGGCCTCATCAATCAGTACGTTGTCCGCTTCATCCACAATAGCGGTATAAAGCCCTCGCTGAACAAGTTTATCAGAAACAGCCTTTTGCTGCAACGTAAAGCTATCCAGAATACGCTTCGAGAACTTTTGACTTTTGCCCATGGCAATCCGGTCTCGCAGAAAATCGGCAAGCACTTCTTTCGCCGTGGAATACGTCACATCGGCAGCGTAACCCGCACGTCTCTCGGGAGGCTTCATGGCACCCGTCACAGCGGCGACAGAAACTCCGCAAAAATTATAAAGCGGTTTCATAATCTGCGCATCGCGCGAAGCCAGATAATCATTCGCCGTAATCACATGGCATGGGCGACCGCTCCAGCCGCGAATAACGCCGCACATAGCAGCCGTAACCGTCTTGCCTTCGCCTGTGGACATTTCCGCAATGTAGCCGTTATACAAAGCAAGGGCACCCGCAATTTGTTCGACATAAGGGCGATACCCCAAAACACGAGCCACCGATTCCTGCACAATCGCAAACGCTTCGGCCAGCACGTCATCACGAACAGGCCGCTTGAACTTTTCGCGGATAACAATGATTTTTTTTCTCAGTTCAGAAGATTCCAAAGAGGAAAATTCCTTCCCGATAGCGTCGATTTTCCTTGCAGTCTTAAGCGTTTTGTGGCGGACACTGGAACGTTCCTTGAACATTCCCACAAAACGATAAACCATCGCGTCAGCCCCGGTCGGGATTTTCTTGATGCGTTTCAGCGAGGTCAGCCTGTAATTTTCAGTCAAGTTCATTTATGGACCCATCACAGCCTATAGTACTTCTGCAATGCTTGACGCACCTTGCGGATTCCCTGCAATGCAAGCGGTTTTGTCCCCAAGTCAAAACGGATTTTTCCAGAACGCCCATGCATCTTGAGCACACGACCGTCCTTATCCAAAAGTCTTGTCCTTACAAGATAAACGGGTTCAGCAGTTTGTTCCGAATAGCCGTTCGTTTTCGTTTCGATATCACCTCCGCCATGCCATCCCAACGCATTGGACGGGAGTTTGTCCTGAGCCGTTGGAATCACTTGAATCGAGTCGGTCGAAAGTTCCGTAAAAGCGTCGCCATTCAAGCGAATGCTCGTCTTGTGCGTCACGCCCGAAAACAGTCGCGAAACATCCTCCTGGCTTACCACCGCGACAAAATCAAACGAGTTCGTATCTAGCAAGAGACCGACGGAATCCCCCTTCTTGATATATTTTCCCACATAATTTTCAATGTCTCCGGCACTCAAGACTCCATCCATCCCGGCGACAAGAGTCAACCGTTTTTGACGTTCAAGCAAATCGTTCAGCCCTTGATTCAGCACGTTCAAGCGAATCTTTATCGGAAGCATGTTTTCTGGGGCGTTTTCCAATGCACGGTAATACATCTGGTTCGCCTCGCTAATTTCGCCCTGTTTCTCTTCGATTTTGTAATCCAGTTCTGGATTTTTTAAAACCATGAGAGTATCACCGACATGCAAATAATCGTTCGAAATATGTTTTACATCAGTCACCATGCCGCTTTCGCCGACAATGCCATTTTCGTAACGAGTCGCCTCGATAACCCCCGGAGCCGTAAACGTATCGGGGACAGGCAAGTAGAACAAAACACCCACAAGTGAAGCTAGCACAAATAAAGTCGTAAACACTGCACGGCCACGAACTTGTGCCAAAGCAGGACCCGCAAATATGTATTTCAAGAACTTACCAAACGGTATGACAAGCATCGTCAAGCAAAGCAACGTCCCCATGATGAACGAGAGAATCAAGTAATGTTCCGAAATCGCGATGACAAGTCCCGCAAACAAGAAGAACCTGTAAATGGCACTTGCGATGCCGTAGAACGTATAAACAAATCGTTCATTCCACGATTCCGCTACATTTTCGGCATCGTACTTGCGGAACACGTAGCGTTCCAAGAGATACTTCAAGTGGCTCACGGAACGTTGTTGCAAATTGGGCATATCCAGCAAGTCCGTCAAGATGTAATAACCGTCAAAACGCATCAAAGGGTTGATATTGAAGAGCACCGTAGAGACAGAACAAATTATAAATACATTGTATGCAAGAGCCTTGAGGATTCCGCCTCCAAGATTTGCCCACAAAATCAAGGCAACCGCAGCGATAAAGAATTCAAACAGCATACCGCCGGCACCAACAAACACGCGATGCCACTTTTTGCGAAATGACCAACTGGCCGAAGCATCCATATACGGAAGCGGAGCCAAAAGCATGAACATGACGCCCACCGTATGGACCTCGCCCCCATACTTCTTCACCACCGCGCTATGTCCAAATTCATGGAGCAATTTGACAATCACGGTACAGACATAGACCCAGCCGATATTCGACGGAGAGAGGAACCCATGCGTTTGGTCCTTGAGCGTATCGAAATTTTCAATGCCATACTTTGCAGCCACGATAATGGCGGCAAGCCAGACAAATGCAAACGGAACGCTCAGCAAAATGTTGATGAGCCACTTGAGACGCCGTAGCAAGAACTCAGGGTCGAAAACAGGCACTTTCAAAAAGAAAATGTTCAAAAGCGTGGCCTTCACCTTCTTTTGCACCTTCTTCTTGTTGCGGTCGAACAACATCATGCCATCATCGACGCCCTCGTACAAGAGCATGTTCGACTGGTACAGTTGCGAAAGCATCTCGATGACTTCGCCTTGGCTAGGCACGTTTTCCATACCGCTGTTCAGCAAATCGTTCCAAACCTCGCCCACGGTCTTGCGGGAACTCAACTTGGAGATAAATTCGTAAGCCCCTTGAGGCAGGCGGTAATACTGGTTAGTAAACGGTTCATAAAGCACATACCACAAAACACCGCGGTACACCTGACGGTGAACACGAACGCTGGCACGCAGAGTAATTTTACTCTCCGCAAGCCGGTACCAGGATTCATGAAAAATCTTTCGCTGCTGGTCAAGAATCATCAAAGCACCTTACAAAATAAACTCATTCCAAGACAAACTTTGTTATAAAATATAGCAATTAGTTATGTAAAGTTTTCACGCAGTCTTTACAAAAAGCTCAATCAAAATGCACAACATTCAACAGAAAGGTATTTCAAAGACGGCATGCACGCTTGACCAAAAGCCCTTCATAATCGGGGCGGTCCCAATCCATCACACAGCAAAAAATATATATTGTCAATATGGCTCGTAAATTTCCCATAGGCATTCAGACATTCTCAAAAATTCGGCAAGATAACGCGATCTACGTTGACAAGACCGCTTTAGTCTATAAATTAGCGAACGAGGGGCAAGTCTATTTCCTCGCACGTCCGCGACGTTTCGGGAAGTCTCTCCTCATCAGCACGCTCGACGACTACTTCTCGGGCCGCAAGGAGCTGTTTTCAGGGCTTGCTATTGAAAGTCTCGAAACCGAATGGAAAAAGCATCCGGTGCTCAGGTTCGATTTCAGCCGAATGAAATTCCAAAGGCCCGGCGATTTGGACGAACTTTTAGACATTCAGTTAAAGGAATTCGAATCACTTTATGGAATTCACGGACAGCTTGCACAATCGTGCAAAGAAAAACTAAAAAACAGTTCTCGTTTGCAAAACTTGATTCTTGCAGCAGAACAGCAAACCGGCCAACAAGTCGTATTCCTAGCCGATGAATATGACGCTCCGTTGCTAGACACACTTGTTGACAAAGCATCCTTTGAGTCCATGCGGCAGACGCTTCGCGATTTCTACAGCCCATTGAAAAGCCTCGATGCTCACTTGAGATTCATCTTCATTACCGGCATCACCAAGTTATCCTTACATGTCATTCCCGCCTCCGAGCGGGAATCTCCTTTTTTTGGGATACCCGATCAAGTCGGGTATGACACAGGATGGGCTGGACTGAATCATTTGTCCGATATTTCGATGCTTGACGAGTACGCGACCCTCTGCGGTATTTCCGAAGAGGAACTACACACGCAAATGAAACCCGAAATCGAGGCTATGGCGGCCGCAACAGGAAAAACTTTTGAACAAGTGTGTGACGGACTCAAACGTAAATACGACGGCTACCATTTTTCGATAAAATCGCCCGACATCTACAATCCGTTCAGCTTGATGAATTCGCTGCAAAAGAAGGAACTCACCAACTACTGGTTCGAAACGGGAACGCCAATACATCTTATAGAACAAATCAAAAAATTCAATATAAATCCTGAAGAAATCGCCAAAGGCATCGAAGCAACGGCGGACATGTTCAACATCCCGGCTGAAAGTTCCGCAAACCCAATGCCTGTACTTTACCAAAGCGGCTATTTGACAATCAAAGGGTTCCGCCCACGCGGCAGTGTTTATAGACTTGCAATTCCCAATGAAGAAGTCCGTGAAGGAATGTTCAAAAATCTGCTACCTCACTATGCTGGTATTGAAAAAAGCAAGAGTGACACATTCATTATCCGCTTTACAGATGCCATTTACGACGGTAAATTGGATGACGCAATGGAAATGTTGCGTGCGTTCCTGAGTTCAATCCCCTACGACGCTGAACAACAGGACGAAGACCATTACAAAACCATTTTCTATCTTCTGTTTCGCATGTGCTCGCCATTCGTCACCGAAACAGAGGCCCGCAGTGCCGCAGGGCGTGCCGATGCCGTAGTCGAGACGAACGATGCTGTTTATGTATTCGAGTTTAATTTAGACAAGGCAGCGACAGTCGAAGAAGCTATAAAACAGATTGACGACAAAGGTTACCTGATTCCCTATACCGTTAAAAAAATGGACAACGGGACACCAAAAAAGCTTTTCAAAATCGGAGCGATTATAGATTCAGACAAACGCACTCTCGGTGAATGGAAGATGGTCGAAGGGTAAGCCAACTTGTTGATTACAAAAAAAGCCCGGACAACGTATGATTGCCGGGCATGACAAAATAAGCGAAACTACTGTTCAACTTTTACGCAACGGACGGAGAAACCGTCGGTTTTCTTATTGCTCGCATTACGATCAGGAGCATAATCATCTAATGCAGAGACAAAACCTGCGTATGCACGCAAATCTTTCCCTTTTTCATATTCCTCGGAATAATACCAATATGCACCCAATTTCAAATCAGCAAATCCACCTTCAGCCTTTCTCAAGCCAGCACCGGTAAGGGATAAGCCGCTGTAGTTATTTCCACCAAAGCCATAAGCAGAACGGGTTCCTTTGATGCCATATTCATTTGTTTCTGCATGCCAAGCGATGTAAAAATCAGCGTATGTCATCAATCGCCAACCTTCAGGGCAAATGCCTCGATGGTTTTCTTGTATCAAATCAGAACAACTTTCGGTATTGCAACGGCTGGGCAGTTGCATCATCTCCGCCCACTGGTACAATCCACCAAATTCATCGCACTTGGTGGTATCATTGTTATAGCAGTAGCGTTCAATCTTGGTATCGTCGTTCTGGTCATTTTTTCCAAGAACCATTTCACCAATATTCAGATTCTCAGCCATAATGGTTACAGAGTCTTTGTCACCAAGATAATCTTTACCAATTATCTTGATATAGTAGTAACTACGCCCATTACGAGGGTCGGTAAACTGTTTGTAAGCATCCTTGCCTACCTTACTTGCATTGGCATGTGTCTTCGAGTGATCAAAGGGGACATACTCGCTGCTGCTACTCGCGACGGCTTTTTGGCTGCTGCTTGTCATCCCGGACTCAGCCTGCCCCGGACTCTGTTCCGGGGTTCCGGAATCAGATTTTTGACTGGAGGAAGAAGGCTTGCTGTTACTAGATCCTATCGCTCCGCTCCAGGATGACGATGAGGTTTTGCCCGAAGATGACGAAACAACCTTTTTACTGGAGGAGGAGGGCTTACTGTTACTGGATCCTATCGCTCCGCTCCAGGATGACGATGAGGCTTTGCCCGAAGATGACGA
>NZ_JAFWOM010000173.1 GCF_017545445.1 Fibrobacter sp. | reverse complement strand
TCCGCTCTGCGAAGCTTGGCAACCAGCTGCACGTATCGTTCGAAGTTCCTGACGAACTCGTCGATGAAAGCACGAGGGTAGAACTCCTGACCGCGAAGGGCGGCGTAGTCGCGACAGCTTCTGCAAGGTCCATGTTCGGGACGAACAAGGTCGCTATGGATGCTCCGAAGAACGGCGTCTATATCCTCCGCGTCCGCGTGGGCTCAGCCCAGCTGACGCAGCGGATCCTCGTGAAGTAAGCTAAGAGACGCTGGAAATTCATAATCAACAAGGCACGGGGCTAACCCCCGTGCCTTTCGTCATCCTAAACGGCACTGCAGAACGCGACCAGAACGGCACCGCGAATGCGTCCACAACGTCACTGTTGGATTCGTCCTGAACAGCACAATCGGACGCGTCACCCAGAACGATACTGCAGAAATGCGTCATCCTGACGACCAAAGGGAGGAAGGATCCAGTTAAGTCTTGAAATGCGAAAGCAGAAATTGACTGGATTGGGCCTTTTTTTGCAAAAATGTGCTACTAAAATTCAAAAAATCCTGTTTTAGTAGCATATTGTTGTGAATAAATTAAACATTTTTGTGAGGAAAAAGAAGTTTGTCGGTACATTTTGTGCTACTAAATCTGCAAAAACTCGATTTAGTAGCATAAAATCGCAAAAATGCGATGTAAAAGCCCTTAAAACTGCATTCGAAAGCTATCAAATGTAAATGGAACAATTTCAAGTGCTGTTCCAACAGCTGTTGCAGAACATTTCGCATTCCCGCGGTACACGTTTCCCTCTGCGGAACACGGCACTTTCGGCAGAACACGTTTCCTCCTACGAAACACATGTCCCTTTGCGGTACACGTTTCCCTCTGCGGAACACGGCTCTCTCGGCAGAACACGGCACCCCTGCGGAACACGTCAGCGATGCACGTTTTCCCCTACGAAACACATGTCCCTTTGCGGTACACGTTTTCACCTCCGTGATACACGTTCCTTTCGTATTTTTGGTGTTTTTTTCCGTTTTTCGCAATTTTTCTTGATTGTAAAAAGAACTTTATGTATGGTAGCTCACAAAATAGACCTTGTTTGGGCGATATCTTTTATTTGTGTAACATTTTAATTATATTTGGTCTAAAACACTTTTTTTGAAGATTTTTTATGAACAAAAATCAAAATTTTTATGGGATTGTCGTGGCCATTTTAATGGTCCTTTCGTTCGTATCCACAACTTGGGCTGATACCCCCATCAAATACTTCTGTTTCAGCAATGATATGGACGGAAACTTATTGTTCCACCAGGCTATCACTAAACCTAGTGGTGAAGACTGTTTTGAACATTGGTATTACGATGGCGTTTACGATGCTTACTCCCACGCCCAAAATTGGCTGAACTCACACGAAAGGAAGAAGATTATCCTCACCTCGAATATCGAGTTTGCGGGGCAAGACCAAAACGGCGATTGTGCGGAGCTTGAATTTAATGCTTTCAAGGGCAAATACCTCACGCTGGGCGAAAATGATACCATTCAAAGCCAGGCTGGTACGCGTGATACTATTAAAGGGCTTTGCTTCAAGTCCAACCAAAGTGGAGATCAATATATCGGTTTTGTCTATTATGGTGGTATAGGGGCAAATTTGACGAACGTCTCTTTTGATAACGTTTACTTTGATTTGGAACGCTACGGGAATGATGTAGGCATTATTCTTGCTCGAAATGGCAATGAAATGGTAAGCCAAATGAGCGACATTACTGACATTTCCGTGAAAAATTCGGTGTTTAAAGCGGATGTAAGCTTAGGAAGTGCTGTGGGTGCTGTGGCAAGTTATGTTCCTCATGTGGGTAACATGAAAAATATAGTTGTAGATAATGTGACTGTAAAAGCTTATTCTACAGGCGGTGTCATTGGTATAGTTGCTTCTAATGGTTCTCTTGCTTTAAATGCTTCGGATATAAGGGTCAGCAATCTTACAGCTGACCTAAGTCAAAACTCATACAATTATGTCGGCGGTGTGTTTGGTGAGCTTGGAGGTGGGTCTGGTGCGTTTGTGTTGGAAAACATATACGTCAATGGCGCCTTAAATGGTAGCATTGCGGGCGGCCTTGCGGGGAGAATGAAAAATGACAATATGGTTACAATCAAGAAAACGAAGGTCAATGCAAACATTTTGTCAGAACGCGGTAACTATTCGGTAGGTGGACTTGTCGGTAGTCTTTCTACGAGTGCTTCAGTAAAGCTTTATATTCAACATAACAGTATTAGTGGTAAAATAAGAGCGACTCGCGATGATGTTACACCAAGCGAGTATTGCGGTTACTTGATGGCCGGTGCCCCTAAAAATACAGAATATCACGTAAATGACAACTATTATTACGGCACTGACGGAAGCCTCGCATACACCGGTTTTGGTAGTGAGTGGGATAACGTTTGTGGTTGGGAAAATTTCAATATCGCCAATGTTGATCCCAGCAATTGTAGTGCTCTTGCTAATTCCGTTGTCGAGCGAAACTTCAGCAATGAAATGACGGGTTCTAATGCCAACGGCAACCTGAGGTTTAATGATAGCTACAGCATTCAGGGTACCGGGGATAATTCAAATAAAACGTATTTGAACGGCGTTATTCCGGTTGCCCAGATGACTAGCCCGAAATTCGCGGCCGTTTTGAACAGGGACGAAGCGAACTGGACTGTACTAGGTTCCAACAGCTTGCCGACTCTTATAGATGCAAATACAAAGCCTGTTTATGCGGTGAGCTTTGATTCTGCGTCTTTCTACAATAATGCTGATGACGAAGGCAAGACCAAGTTAAATACGGCCCTTACAAACAAAACCCGTGAGCTAGAAAAAATAGACGATACTCACAGGGCTTTGTTGCTCTTTACGGACTCCGACGGCAAGCTTAGCTCAGAAGACCTGTCGTTTGTGAGCGGTCTTCAGGAAGGGGGCTTCTGGAATCCTCAATCCGGGACTCCGGCTTTGGATGCCAATTCAGAGTATTCGAGCAATGCCGCTTATACGTTCCGTTCTTCCAAAAAATTCTGCTTTAAAGAAAATACCGCTCAAGACACGTTGTATTTCCGCCAGACTTCGCAACCTGAGAACGACGAAACTTGCTTTGAATACTGGAACGATGGGAGTGGATACGACGCTCGAACCTATGCTCAAGACAAATTATCACAATCTCATTCAATCGTAGTGACTTCGGATATCCAGTTTGCAGGAAAGTTTACGGACGGTAATGGAAAAACGAGCTGCGTCGATGCTCCCAATGCATTCAAGGGGGGATATTTGGAGCTGGATGAGCAAGAGGTATTCAAGAACGAAGATGGCAAACATTATACGATATCCGGCCTTTGCTATGTGAATGAATCTGGAAACAATTCAATTGCTTTTGTGCGTTATACTAGTAACAATCAAACTTTTGTAAAGAACCTGAATTTTTCGGATGTTTACTTTAAATTGAACCAGAGCGACAATACTGATGTGGGGGTTGTATCGACGGGGGATCTACCTATAAGTTCCCTTGAGGGTATTTCTGTAGAGAATTCGTATTTCGAAGCTAAATATGCCGGTGCAGTTGTGGGCAACATGGAGAATGAAAGTAACTGGATTGATAACCTAAAAAATATAACTGTAAGTAACGTGACGGTGAAAGGCATGCATGCTGGTGGCGTTATGGGGCATGCGGGTAGAGTCTTTTATATTCAAGATATTATGGTCAACAATGTCACTGTTGACGGTTCTAATGTCGCTGGCGCTGTCATTGGTAGGGAATTTACTGATTATGGTGCGCCTGATGGTGGTTATGTTGATGTTTCAAATGTTACAGTCGATGGAACAACTAAAGTAACAGGCGATACGGTTGGCGGTTTGTTTGGAAAACTGCATATTGAAGCTTATGGAGAAGGTGATAGCCGTTTTAGACGCAATTCTATAAGAGGAACCTTTGCTGGAGGCCATATCAGCGGTGGTCTTGTTGGTTTTTTTGATGATTTTGACGCTCCTATTCACATGAATTATAACTATGTGAATGGTAAAATTTCTGTTACGGAGACGGGGGGTGAAAGCGGTTATTTAATTGGCGGTTTGGATATTGTTAATCAAGGGAGCAATGCTCTCTATGACATTACCGGCAACTATTATATTGCAGATAACGGTTCTACAGCAATTACAGGTATAGGCTCGCATGCGTCTATTTGGAAAAATCCTTCTGATCCTTTTAATGATCCTTCTTATACACTTACTAACGCGACTATCAAACACAACTTCATGAATGTCGTGAGTCCTTATACTGCTGCCGATGGCACGTTGCGTTATGATTCCTCTAAACCGATTGCTTATGGTTCGGACGGATTTGCCAACGGCATGATTAATGAAAATGACATGAAAACGCCGCTTTTTGCAGCGATCTTGAACCGGAACGAGGGGGCTTGGACTTTAGATGCAAGCCAAAACGACGGTTTCCCGATTTTTGCCGACGTGAATGCCGTTACGGGCGACCGCATGCCGATTTATGCAGTCCGCTTCAACATGGATGCATTCAATGGTTCGGCCAGCGATGATCAAAAGACCACTTTGAACACGGCAATTTCAGGTGGTACGCGTTCGTTGGAATATGTCGAAGGTGCTGCGTATGATGGTCTCGTGCTCTTTACGGACAACACTGGCAAACTCAGTTCTAGCGATGTCGCTTTTGTAAAAGACCTTGTTGAAACTCCCACATATTGGGACGGCTCGGCGAATGCCTCTACAAAGGACATCAGCAGCACCACGGTGTATGACAACGGTGATTACCTCTATAAGTATGCTCCGTCCCGCTACTTCTGCTTTGAAGATAATATGGCGAATCGTATATTGAACTTTAGCCAGGTGAAAGCTGCTTCTAATCCTGCTTCCGATCCTAACAGCGGCTATACAGCATGCTTTGAGTACTGGTACGATCTAAAGGCTAGTCATAGCTCTGGGACTATTTATGATGCACGAAGCTATATTCAAAGAAAGACGAGTAATAGTGAAGTAACAATCGTTTTAACTTCGGATATCGTGTTTGCCGGAACGAAAATCTCTAATAATGGTAATTCTTCTGATACGGCTTGCGTCGATGCTCCCAATGCTTTGCACGGTCGAGCTCTAGGTATCTCATTGGTGGGAAACCAAAAAATTGATGGTAATGGCCATACCATATCTGGACTTTGCTTTATTGGAGATGAAAGTAGTTCACAACTTTGGTTTGTCTCTGTAGGGGAGGGCTCGAGTGTAACTGATATTACCTTCTCAGATGTTTACTTTAAGATGTCGGGAGGAGTTGGTGGCGGTACCGAAGTTGGACTTTTTGTATTAAGTCCTAACGCTAAATTGGATGGCAATATTACTGTTGAAAACTCGAAATTCGTTGGAATTGGTAAAGATGCTTACGCTGGCGCGATTGCTGGCCTTGCTGTAGGTATTGCTGGTATTTCGAATGTAACCGTGAAGGATGTCGAAGTTGAAGCCGAGAATGCAGGCGCTATTGTTGGTTCTTATGTGCGAAGCTGGGATGACAATCATGTCAAATTTGAAAATATCTCTGTAAAAGCCTCCGTAAACAACACCATTAAAAACACCATTAAAGGTGTTTATGTTGGTGGCATTATCGGTAAGATTGTGGAATCGGAAAACTATTCAATTACGATTCAGAAGGTTTCTGTTTTTGCTGATATTATGGCTAATGACTTAAGGTTGGAGAATGTGAACCTGTTGTATGCTGGTGGTCTTGTGGGCTATGTTGATCATGATCAAAATGGCGTTGTTGCTAAGCTTAATATTAAGAATACTTATTCGATGGGCTCTATAAAAAGGATTGCTACTCCTAATGTTCTTACTAGTGCCGAAATTGGCTACTTGATTGGCGGCTTGCTGAAAAATGGTGATCATTCGTATCAACTCAACATTACAGACAACTATTATTTTAGAACAGATGATTCTGACCCCGTGCGTTTGGGAATTGCTAGTTTCGTAGATGCCGGAACGGCTTCTGATATTCCAGATGCCGACTGGAAGAATCCGACTGATGAAAATGTATGGGGTATTAATGGCAGTGTCATCGCTCGCAACTTCCACGATGTTTCGGCTCCGTATGCTCCTACTGGCGATTTGCGTTATGACGCTTCAAAACCGATTATTGACGCTTCGAACGTAACTTATGCCAACGGCTCGATTATTGACGATGATATGAAAACGCCCCGTTTTGCGGCTGTCTTGAACAGGGAAGAGGGCGCATGGACTTTGGATGCTAGCCAAAACAACGGGTTGCCGTTCTTTGCCGATGAAACTGCCGCTACCGGCGACCGCAAGCCGATTTACGCTGTTGGCCTTGATTACGCTTCTTTCGATGCTGTAGTTGATGCAAATAGTTCTCTCAGGGATGATTGGAATTTGGCAGTCAGTTCCCATCCGATAGAAGCCATAGACGATACTCATAGCGGAATTGTTCTATTTACGGATAACACGGGCAAGCTTTCCAGTGTTGACCTCGGTGTTGCAAACGGCCTCGAAGGCTCTGAAAATTCCTGGTATAACGCAACGTATGGATTGGATCAAGAAATTAAAAGCAATGCGCTATTTACGTACAGAGGCCCCGTCAATTACTTCTGCTTTGAAGCAAACTCGACGAATGATGTCTTGAATTTTAGCCAGACGGTTGCCGGTCCTAATCCCACTACCAGTACAATGAAGTGCTTCGATTACTGGTTCAATGACAATTGCACGACTCGCAGCACCGCTCCTGCGGATTGTGATGCCCGTACCTATGTACAGACTTGGTTGGATGCTAATAATGCGGATCCGACTACAACGAAAACGATTGTTCTGAAATCGGATATCCAGTTTGCCGGGAAGCAAATCAATTATGACAATAACAGCAATCCGCTTGATACGGTCTGCTTAGATGCTCTTAACGCGTTCAAGGGCAAATATCTGGAATTGGGCAACAATGACGTGTTCACAAGCGAATCCGGCAAGGTTGATACGATTTCTGGGCTATGCTATACGTCTAGTGCCCCTTCCGAAGAGGCTTATTTTGCCATGTTGCTTAACGAAGCTTCTTTTGAACAAGTCTCTTTCAAGAATGTTTACTTTAAGATGGAGGGTGATGGCTCACGAGCCAGTGCTTTAAGCGGTAGTGATATTAGCAAAATAATCAGCAATATTACCGTGGATGACTCGTATTTCAAAACCGGTGTAGATGGTGCATCGGGTGCCATTTTTGCCCACGTTACATTTGTACATGGCTCCGGCCTTAATTCTTTGACGGTTCGAAACACGCGTATAGATGGTGATGCCTATGCGGGTGCTGTTGTTGGCTCTGCGGAAGGATTGACGGATGTTCATAATGTAACCGTAAGTGATGTCGAAATCATTTGTAATTATGATAATCCTAATGGTTATTCAAATTATGGTGGCGGCGTTGTTGGATTTATCGAATATTATGGTGCACTCGACCTTACGGCACTCCGCTTGAATAATGTTACTGTAAAGGGCGAAAATGTTGGCGGCGTTGTCGGTTCGCTCGATTGGGGGGATGGTTCAGCTACAGAAATTCCGGTTTCGCTCAGTGATATTTCTGTCGATGGCTCGTTAGAGGGGAGTGTTGCCGCTGGTGGCCTTGTTGGTAATGTGTCTTCTAGGGGCTCCAATGTAAATCATCGTTTGCTGCTGTCCATTAAGAATACATATACGAAGGGAAATATAAAGGGGAAGGATAATACTGCTTCTCTTGGCTATTTAATTGCTGACGGTTTATACTTCTATGGTAAAGCTTCTTTGGCATTCGATGTTATTGATAACTACCATTTCGGAACAAATGATGCTTCCGTGGTTTCTGGTTTTGCTCTGTTTACTGAAAGCGAATGGAAAACAGTTCCTTCTTCTATAGAACCTAGTTCGGGAATTATTATTAATTATACCGGTACAATCGCACGCAACTTCCGCAATACCGGCTCAAATTCAGTAGTGATTCCTGATGGCTCGTTGCGTTATGACGCTTCTAAACCGATTGTGAATATCTCGACTGGGGATGAGTTTGCCAACGGCATGATTTCTGACGACGACATGAAATCGGTCCGCTTTGCTGCTGTATTGAACAGGGAAGGGAGCAAATGGACTTATGCATCGGGTGTAAATAATGATTTGCCGTTCTTTGCCGATGTCAATGCTGTTACCGGCGACCGCATGCCGATTTACGCTGTTCGCTTCAACATGGATTCTTTCAATCGCATGGCCAGCGATGATCAAAAGGCCACTTTGAACACGGCAATTAATGCTGGCACGCGTTCTTTGGAATACGTCGAAGGTGCCACAGAAAATGGTATCGTGCTCTTTACTGAAAACACTGGCAAACTCAATTCTAGCGATATCAGTTTTGTAACCAGCCTTGCAGATAATGTCACCACATCTTGGGTTGGCCCAGTGAATGCTCCTGCGTTGGATGCCAACAATCTCGCAGTGTATAATAACGGCGGTTACGTCTATACGTATCAGGGGGCTTCCAGCTACTTCTGCTTTAAAGATGGTGCTAATAGCCATGAATATGAATTGCGTCAAGTTGTTGATTTCTCCAACCCTTCGGCTAACGGCGAAAAATGCTATGAATACTGGTACGACGAGAACAAAACGCATACCGTAACAGACCCGGCGAATAGTGAGTACGACCCGGATAACGACATTTTCCCGGATGCGTACTCTTTCATACAGAATAAACAAAACGACAACTCCGTTAAAGTTCACTTGACTTCGGATATCCGATTTGCCGGTACGTACGATAATAACGGAACTACGGCTTGCGTTGACGCTCCGAATGCGTTCAAGGGTAAATCCCTCGCGCTTTCCCAAGATATTTTCCAAAGTATGGCTGGCGAACGTTATACGATAACGGGACTTTGCTTTATATCTTCTTCTCTTGATAGCATGAGCTTTGCCTATTATGCTGGTAATTACCCTAATACGGCGAACTTGACGAACGTCACTTTTGACAGCGTTTACTTTGATGTTCCTTACAAGGCTGGCATTATTATTGTTTCGGACACAGCTTACGAAATGAGCGACATCGCGGACATTACCGTTAAAAATTCGACGTTCAAAGCGGCATGGGGAACAGCTGGTGCTGTTGCTGCATCCGCTAAAGGCGTTGAAAACGTTAAAAATATAGTTGTAGATAGCGTTTCTGTAATTGCTCAATCTGCCGGTGGCCTCTTTGGTTCATACAAAACTAAAGGCAAAAATTTAACGGTGTCCGATATTTCTGTGAGCGAACTTACGCTGTCTGGATCTAGCTATTATGCTGGCGGCGTGATGGGTGAGATTAATTATCAGGATTTCAATAGTGATATTACGTTCCAGAACATCTCTGTCCGCGGATCCGCTAGCGGCTTTAGCGGACGAGGCCGTTTGGGCGGCCTTGTGGGGAATATAAGCTCAGAGGGCTTGTCCTCGAAAATTACTATTAAAAATGCGATGGTCGAATCCGATATTAAAGCTAGTTTCAGCAGTGGCTATTCTGTTTCGGCTGGCGGTCTTGTGGGTATGATCAAGAAGGATGAAAATTCTGATCCCTCTCTTGAAAATAAACTTGAAATTAACATTCAACATAACTACACGAAGGGCAGTATCGTAGCGCTAAATAACCAAGGCAATCCGGATTTGAACAGTAATGGTTATTTGGTCGGGTATTGTACAGACTATCGTTCAAACTATAATTATCCCTGCACTAGCAACCTCCATTTGAAAGACAACTACCATTATGGCGATGGTGATGACAACTCATCGCGCGGCGTTGGAAACTTCTCCTCATGGGATAACCCTCATAGCAGCTATGGTTACGATGTCGTTCGTAACTTCCGCAATGCAACGAGCGAGTTTGCATCAAATGGCAATTTGGTGTATAATGCGGATTACTCTATCCAAGGGACTGGCAACAATTCGAATCAAACGTACGAAAACGGTGTTATTCCGGCAGAGCAGATGGCGAGTGCGAAATTGGCTGCTGTTCTGAACATGGACGAACCGGTTTGGACGGTCGATGCAAACGAGAATAGCGGCATGCCTGTGTTTGTAAACGGAACAACTTATAAACCTGTTTACCCTGTAAAGTTTGCTATAGACTATTTCAACGAAAAAGCCGATGTCTTTCAAAAGAATGTATTGCAAGATTCCGTTAATGCCGGTTCTCGTCAGATCGAAAAATTGAACGAGTTCAGCAACGGGTTCATTGTATTCACGAATAGCGATGGCAAGCTCGACGCTGCCGATGTCTCTTTCGTAAAAAGCCTTTTGAAAGACGACGGTTCTGATTCTTGGGTTGCAGGCTCATTGGTGTGGAGTGAAAACAAGCAATATAGCAGCGACAACGTTGTCTATCGCTACAAGAACAACTCCGCTACCAACTACTTCTGCTTCAAGCAAGTCGGTAGCACCGATGATTTGGAATTCCGCCAAGAGCTTAATGCCGACTCTGACCCGGCAACGGCTAATGAATCTTGCTTTGAATTCTGGTTTGACCCGGCCGCCATGCACACTGCGACTCCGGTCAACACCTATTACGACCCGGCAAACGGCGTGTTCCCGGACGCATACTCTTACGTCCAGTACTGGCTGGATAATAAAGAAGCTACGATAACCTTGGTGTCGGACATTGCATTTGCCGGCTATAAGATTAACCTTGACAATATCGGTAATCCGACAGATACGTCCTGTGTGAATAACGCGAGTGCATTCATGGGCCAGTACTTGACGCTTGGTGCAAATGATGTTCTCAAGAGCAAGGACGGCGAACGTTATACAATAAAAGACCTTTGCAACATTAGTAATCAAGAAGGCAAGGGCTTTGTCAAAATTGATGCTGCTACTGCGAAGTTGACCAATGTCTCATTTGACAGTGTGTATTTCAACATACCGAATGATGTCGGTCTCATGTTCTTTGGCGATGCCGATGGCAGCAACCATGGATTCGAAATTACCGATATAACGGTGAACAATTCCATATTTAAAACGAAGAACGCCTCTGTGGGCGCAATCGCGGGTTTTGTTCCTGCACTGAAAAAATTAGAGAATATCGTTCTTGAAAACGTTGTTGTAAATGGTAACATTACTGGATATTTTTCTGGTGCATATTACGGCGTTGGCGGCGTAGTCGGAGGTGTCCAGGCTTTCTACGATGTTTCTGGTACAAATTGCAGTGCCGATGAATTGTCGGTGAAGAACATCTCTGCAAATGGGCTGACTGTTGATGGTCTAGGGGATACTTATCCGAGAGTTGGCGGCGTGATTGGTCGAATTAAGGGCTGCTCAAAGCCGTTAACGTTCGAAAACATTGCTATCAGTAACGGAATTATTAACAGTAATGACGAGGTCGGCGGCCTTTTGGGAACATTTGAATCTCACGACAATAATGGGGCCGGAACTTCTATCAAGATTCAGAAAACGAAGGTCTTGGCCGATATTACTGTGAATGGAAGCTATAAAATTATTGGTGGCCTTGTGGGGCGCTTCTCTACTGCGACAGCGGGACAGAATAAAATTGATGTTCGCCAGAACTATGTGATTGGCAATATAACGAGTAGTAACCAGTCTCGTGGTTATCTGTTCGGTTATATTGGTGATCCTGGAACAGAGAAAACCGTATATACCATCACTGACAACTATCATTATGGAACGAACGATTATAATATTGTCTCTGGTATCGGGTCCGTGGGTTCTGATGATTTGACGACTTGGACTGATGGGGTCGGTTATAAATCTGACTGGTCTAAAGCTTACTGGTCTAACGCCGATATAAATGAAGATAACTCCGGCAGCGTTGTTGCCCGTAACTTCCGCAACGCTTTGCCTAGTGCTTCTTTGGACGAAAATCTCCCTGCTGACGGCGATTTGCTGTTCGTCAATTTCGACAAGCCTGTTTATACTTATGATGCACAGAAAAAACAAGACGTTTATAATTACAACGGCGTTATTCCTGCTGCCCAAATGGGTAAAAAGCTGGCAGCCATCTTGAACTTGGGCGAGGGCGTCTGGACCGTCGATGCGAACGTCAATAACGGCATGCCGGTATTCGTTGAAGGTTCTGCCAAGCCGCTTTACGCCGTAAGGTTTGAAACTAACGACTTTAACGACAGGGCCGATGCTGTTCAAAGACTGGCGTTGAAAAACGGAAACGTCCAAATCGAAAAAATTGACGAAAACAATAACGGATTCGTTGTTTATACGAATGACAACGGCTTCCTCGATGCTTCCGATGTCAATTTCGCCAACAGCCTCTTGGTGGGTAGCGATGGCAATGCCAATGGCTCTTGGACCGGCACGCCGGCATTGAGCACAAGCGAACTGATTTCGAACAACAACGTGGTATATCGCTACGAATCTAGCGTCCCGTCCATGTTCTTCTGCTTCGAAAAAGATGGCGATAACTTGAACTTGCAACAAACTTCGGACAAGACGACTGCCGTAGCAAACGGCGAAACTTGCTTCGAATACTGGTACAACGAACGTGTCGAACATAGCGGACAAAACGCTCAGTACGACCCGGCAAACGATGTCTTCCCGGACGCTTACACTTACGTCCAGTACTGGCTGGATAACAAACAAGCTAAAATTACTTTGACTTCGAACATCGTATTTGCCGGGTTCGATGACCAAAGCAACAGCTGCAACCCGGGCGTGAATGCATTCAAGGGCAAGTTCCTGACGCTTGGCGAAAATGACGTTGTCCAAAGTGTCGCTGGCACACGTGACACGGTAAAGGGACTTTGCTACACCACAGATCAAATAGAAAGCATGGGTTTTGTCTATTATACGGACAAGACGGCGAATTTGACGAACGTCTCCTTTGACAGTGTCTATTTTGATTTAGGGACAAATGGCCGCAACGTCGGTATCATTCTCGTTGATAATAACAGGGGGGCTGCAACGACTCCTATAACCGAAATGAGCGATATTACAGATATTTCTGTGAAAAATTCTGTGTTCAAGTCGGGTTCTGTTGCCGGTTCTGTGGCCAGTGTTGTTTATGGCTTGAACAATGTTAGCAATGTTGCTGTAGAAAATGTCACTGTATTGGCTAATGCTGCCGGTGGTGTCATAGGCTCAGCTTCTGTTGAAAGCAATGCTTTAAGCGTTTCTGGTGTATCGGTAAGTGGGCTTACTGCAAATCTTGAAGATGAATATAGTGTTGCGGGTGGCGTCTTTGGACAAATTACAAACGGCACGCCAGAGGTGGCTTTTGAAAATGTCGCTGTCAGCGGCTCCATTAGGGGCAGTGATGCCGGTGGCATTGTGGGAAGTGTCTTGTCGAGCAATGCAACGGGAGGCTCTTCGTTCAAGATTCATAAATCGAAGGTGCTGGCGACCATTACTGCCGACAGAGGCAATAAAGATGTTGGCGGCCTTGTCGGTTCGTTCACGGAAGCTGATGATGGGCAGACTGTTATTGATATTTACCATAACTATGTGATTGGCAATATTTCAAGTGAAGCGGATTCTCGTGGTTACTTGATTGGCTTGATTAGCAAGAACAATACCGCTACGGCGAATGCAACGACCAAATTCACCATAAATATGAACTACCATTATGGTTCTAGCGACGCTCTGGTTGTTTCGGGTATCGGACAAAGAGGTTCGGACGTTTTGACGGCTGCAGACTGGCGTGAACCTACCACACTTATAGGCGTTGACGGCAGCAGTGTTGCGGACAACTACCGCAATGCTATAACCACAGGAGCAACGACTCTCGATGCCGATGGCGATTTTAGATACTGCTATGGCTATATCCAAGGAACTGGGAGCAATTCTAATAAGAAGTATAGTAACGGTATTATTTCTGAAGATATGATGAAATCGCGTCGGTTTGCAGGATCTCTCACCGATAGAGTTATGGAAGGAGGGGGGCGATCTGCTTGGACTTTTGTGGATGGCGAAAATGATAACTTGCCGATGTTTGTGGAGGGCAACAACAAGCCAATTCTTAGAGTTGTTCTGCACATGAATTCTTTCTATGCCTTTGCCGATGCGACCTCTATGGCGAATTTGGAAAATGCTAAAACGACCGAAAATCGTCAAGTAGAAGTTGCTTTTGAAAATGGGGATAATCAGAAATATTATGAAATGGTGCTTTTTACAAATAACGAAGGCAAGCTACCTCAAGACGAAATCGATTTTGTGGAGTCTATAACTGGCCCCAATGGTTCTTGGTATGGAAATCAAAATTATGTATTGAGTTCTGCTCAAGATTTTTCCACAGTTTATAGCTATAGTAATTGGCCTGGTTTTTCGTATGAAGTAAGCCTTGGCGGTGACGAGTATTTCCATTTAGAATGTTCTAATGAAGGCGAAAACGGCGAATGCCATCTGTCGCAAATAGAAGTTACGGCTCCGCAAGCTGATGTCGATTTCAAAAAATGGGATGACTTGGTTTATAAATATGATAGTTATAATCAAGGTGTTAATTCAAAATATCCAAAATTAATCTTGGATAGCGATATCGATTTCGGTGGGTATGACAAGGATAGCCGTAGTTGTAGGCTGACGGTGAGCAAATGGATTAATACGATAAGTAAAGGCGTTGAAGGTAACAATCATACCATCAAGGGCTTATGCCATTTGCCCGTTTCCAGAGATTCTGGATTAGATTCTTCTTTTGCGCTGTTTGATTACCTCAGTGGTGAATATGGTGATACTGTGTTTGTCCAAAATATAAAGTTCAAGGACGTTCATATCGAAGGCCGTGATGTAGGTGTTTTATCGATAAGGCTCGATCAAGGTTTTAATTCAATAACAAAAATTACAAATATATCTGCAGAAAATGTCGAGTTGTATAGCACGGGTCTTGCTGGCGTTATAGCTGCAGCATCTTATGCAGGGAGTGACGTTGTTGATAACATCCAGTTGAAAAATATTTCCATTCAATCGTTATCGGGAAATTCGAACTCTACCAATACCACTGGAATCTGTTTTGGCAGTATTATTGGCATCAGTTCTTATGCGAACAATATGCTTATTTCCAATGTAACGGTAGATAGTTTGTTGATGAGAGATTCCATTAATCATGCTCAAAAAGGAGTCGGTGTTGGCGGCCTTGTTGGCTGTTCTGATTATTTAGAAATTTCAAATGTGGAGATCGCAAAAGCGGATATCTCGTCAAATTATGGTTATGTGGGCGGTATTGTAGGTCAATCGAATGGTTCTGTTGAAGTTTCCCAAGTCAATGTTAAGGGCAAGGTTTCTGCTCCTCTTAATAGTTCTACATACGTAGGCGGTATTATGGGATATGGATATGGACAAATAACCCAAGTTTTCTTTAATGGCGATGTTTCTGGCTCGTATGTTGGCGGTATTATGGGTTCCGGTGATGCTGCTATATCTGAAGCTGGCTTTGAAGGTGACATTACGGGTGTATATGTCGGCGGTATTGCGTATAGTGGCACTAATTTATTAATCAAGAACACCTATACCATAGGCAATATTCAAGGTTCTTCTCTAGCGGCCTACATCGTTCAATCGAATTCCATCGACTCTGTATATAACAACTTCCATTTCAGTACAAGCGATAATGACAATGCGAAATTCGGCATTGATTACACTGGCAATGCAAATCAAGATTCTTGGTATTCGGGTCAACCGACTGTCTTTGGCAACGTCTGCAATGCGACGACAAGCGTTCCGGCCGTTGGCGGAAAGATGGGCCACCATTTCAAAGATTTTTATGATCAGGCGCAAGACATCCACCAGTATCTAGCGGATTTCTTTGCTGATGTCGGCGATGATCCCACGACATCTAAACATTTTGGAAACGGCGTTGTTAGTGCAGCCGAAATGAAATCGGGGCTATTTGCTGCCTTGTTGAACTATAATCTGGAATCCAGAGGGGAGCCTGCCCTTTGGGTCGCAAAGGATGGGGAACTCCCGAAATTTGCGAATGGTAACGGACTGCCGAACCACTTGGTCACGTTAGAAACGACGAATTTGCCGCTCTCTACGGACGTGCTTAACAGCTTGACCCACAAGCCCGAAGCAATCCATGTTCAATACTGGTATTATAACACCGATTCCGGTATTAATACTGTTTCGAAGGGTATTACTACTTACACCGACGAAACCGGCAAACTGAATGACGCTTTCAAGGATGACGTGGCTAAGTTCAGCAATCTCGGTGGTACTGTTTCGATTATCGATACCACTACCAATAGCGATGTCTCGCTAGACGGTGCGTTTGCTGCCGCCCAAGCATGGAGAGTTCAATTCCACAAGGAACTGCACATTGTAAACCACTTCTGTGAAGAAATCGGTGGCTATAACTGCAACAGTAGCACAGATCAAATTATAAAGGATGTGCAAGATGCTACAATCAACGGGCATAAGTTGGCATATAGGCAGATACCGGTTTCAACATACGTGCTTGACGGTACTAAGACAATAGTGCCTCCGTTAATGGTGGGTGAATACTATTCGCTTTTAAATGCTGTTATAGACGTATTTGAGATTTGGCCGAGTTCTTACCAGATCAATAACCAAGACCCCAATGAAAGCCCTCTACGCGGCACTCTTAACGATTTTACTAGCTACGATAAGTTGCCAGATGCAATAAAAACCTTGGATTTCTCGACAAAGTATAATGATACGCTCCATCTGTATTACGCCTTTGACACATCGAAAAAAGAATACAAGGTTGCTGTTGAAAATACCGGGGATGAAGATTTGCGTTACAACGGTTATAGCACCGACGATTATGTTATAATTCATTTATTCGGTTATGATGTCGATGGTACGTGGGGTAAAGAAATAAGTGTCACGCGAACCATTCATGCTTCCGCTAACAATAACCCGTTGCCGATGGCCGAGGGCATTGTTATGGAAAATGGTAATTTCGGATTTACACTTGATAAGTGGTCGCTCGAATTCGGCTTAAAATCGAACTTTGAAACGACCGCGAATCCCGAAGTCGTGACCTCTACCGACAAACATGTTCTTGCAAGTACGGATGCGTTTGTATCTGGGTATGCCAGCAAGATTTGGAAAGTAGAAAATCTGAGCGCAACCGACACGGCCTACATGGATTCCATTTATAGGGGCCTTGCGAAACTTGCGGAAACTGGTGCTTCTGTATCTTTAAATGATTTCAAGTTGAAGTTCGTACCGTCGATTACATCAAACGCTTATAGCGTGACGCTCGATTTTGATGACTGGTTCCATAAAGATTCGTTGGTTGTATTCCCCTCGAGTGCACTTAATATTTGGGAGTCTTCAACGGCGACCTTCAATATGCACACTGGAGATAGGTTGCCTCAATTATATGCTTATTCTAAAGAAAATGGTGCATTCTCCCGTATGTGGTGGAGTGCTGATAGACAATATAGTGACATGTGGTTGTCTTCTACGGTTTTGTATCAGGCAACAAACGGTGATGCCAACATAACGGACATAACGCTTTATTCAATACCCTCTTACTTAACGAGTCATGGCCTGATTAACGTCTATGCATACGATGACAATGGCAATTTGTTGACAAATAGAGACGATTATCATGGAAGCATAGTCCTTTCACAGAAAGCCGGTTCAATGGAATTCAAGCAAGAATCCCGTTGGGTTGAAAATGGTGATTTTGATGGACATTATTTTGAAAATTCGCAGGGAGAACCTGAACCGAATTCTCTCAAATTATTATATCCGAGTTCCATATATGATACTTTGATTTTCGATGTAACTACAAAGCCGGATTTAGGCTATGAGATGGTCATTCAGGGATTTGAGCATAGTTGGGATGCTGCCCCCGCCAATGAAGGATGGGGCTATGACGCTACAACTCATAAGCTGAAAATTTCAACCGATGATATGTTAAATTACGACTCTTGGCCGCAATTTAAAGTGACGTACATCCCGTATCATTACAATTTGGAATTTACAATCCCGGAATCGATGCGCAATGGGCAAATCTATGTCGGCAACAAAGAAAAAGTGGGCACGCCTACAGAAGAATATGAAACTGACTGGTTCACGAAGCAAGACAACGTAACCGCAAGTACGGTCAAGGTCCCGACTCTGTACAATGCGGACGGTTGCCGCATCAACTGGAAGCCTGAAGGTCTTGCCGGTTTAACGCACAAGGCCCGCGATATCAAGGAAGAATTGCAGTTCTTGACCTCTACAGAAGATGTCAGCGATTACGTCAACGTGCTCGTTCCTGATTTGGATACGGCGGTATGCCCGAGCGGTACGGTTGCATCGACTTATACAATCGTGAAATTTGACAATAATTCTAGCGGCTTTGGCGAGGTCTATTTCACTCGCACGTTAGCTTATACAAAGCAAGTGCCGAGCGATCCGGATTCTATCGTATTGAAGTATTCGCTTGCCGATGACGGTTCGTTGAAGATTCCTTACGGCGAGAATAGGGCTGGGGTCAAGTTGAAGGTGAACGCTGTCGCTGACGACGGTTATATCTTGGATCATCTGTCTTATGAATATGACGATGGATCTTCTCAACCGGTTTCTACAGCGTTGGAAAATGGCGGTGAATTTGACTACAAGACTGCTGCGGAAGTGCATGTCCAATTCAATCCGCTGAACACCGTCTATGTGAAGTATGACTTGTCGCTTACTTCTGCCGCTGATTCCGCAAATGTGTATCTGCCGGTGGGTGCAGCTTCGACGGCTACGCTCAAGATGGATACGGACAAGGATTCCGTGGTTCTTTGGAAACCGTACTACAATAAAGCCAATAGCGACAAGTGCTTTGCCGGTTGGTCCGAAGTCGCGGCTGCTAATTTCTCTGCGTCGAGCGATTCGCTCTACAAGGTGCTCAGTGCCAATAACTACCAGTTCTTTGCTGGCAACACGGACGAAAGTTCTGCTAAGACTCTCTACGCTATTTGGAAAGGCTGTGCTACAATGGTGGGCGGTTCGGAAACGCCGAATATCAAGCTTGAAAACGGCACGGCTCATACGACGAACTTTGCGTTGTATCAGCTGTTCGGCAACGATACGTTGCACCATGTGGTGCCTTCTGCCGGAATTTCGCTCGTGGGCGACGCGTTCGACTTCTATGTGGATAACGCTCGCACTACAGTCGAAAATGGCTACGATATTGCAACGGACGCTTACAGTCTCTCTTACAGTTACGATGACGGCAATGGAGTTGTCTCTGGCACGGTGGATCCGCAGGTGGACGGCGCATGGAGAG
>NZ_JAFWOM010000172.1 GCF_017545445.1 Fibrobacter sp. | reverse complement strand
GGGCGAGCATCTTGCAGCGCAATTACGAATCGGCAGGGACCATTATGTTCCTGCTGAACGTGAGCAGCCTTCTGGAAGATTACACCAAGGCGCGTACGCGAACCGCCCTTACCGCAAGCCTTGCCGTTAAGGTGGACCGCGTGTGGGTCGTCAAGGACGGCGTCGATGTTCAGGTGCGCATGCAGGATGTCCAAGTGGGCGACCTCGTGCGCGTGCGTTCCGGCAGCATGATTCCGGTGGACGGAACCGTTGCCGAAGGCGATGCGTTCGTAAACGAAGCGACCATGACGGGCGAATCGCTGGCAGTGCACAAGACTGTCGGAAAGTCCGTTTTTGCGGGCACCGTCGTAGACGAAGGTTCCATTGTGGTGTCGGTGCGGGCTGTAAGCGGCAACACCAAGATTCAGAAAATTATCGAACTCATCGACCGCTCCGAAGACCTGAAGGCTTCTATCCAGAGCCGCGCCGAACGCCTTGCTGATGGTATCGTGCCGTTCAGCTTTATCGGATTCGGGCTCACGCTCCTGTTTACGCGCAACATCACCAAGGCCGTCTCGATTCTGATGGTGGATTATTCTTGCGCCATCAAGCTTTCCACCCCGATTTCGGTGATTTCGGCACTCCGCGAAGCGGCCGACCGCAACATGACCGTGAAGGGCGGCAAGTACCTGGAGGAATTTGCGCTTGCAGACACCATCGTTTTCGACAAGACGGGAACGCTCACCAAGGCGGAACCGAAACTCGAACGCGTGATTCCGTTCGGTAACCGCAGCGAAGAAGAAATCCTGCGCATTGCGGCCTGCATCGAAGAGCACTTCCCGCACAGCATGGCGCGCGCCATTGTGCGCGGGGCCGCCGAACGGGGAATCGACCACGAAGAGGAACACGCCGATGTCAAGTACATTGTGGCGCACGGAATCGCGACGACTCTCGACGGCGAACGAGCCGTTATCGGCAGCAAGCATTTCGTCGTCGAAGACGAAAAAATTGCGGTGGGCGAGGCGGAACAGAAAAAGATTGACGAACTCGCCGGAGCCGCTTCCGTGATTTACCTTGCCATTGGCGGGAACCTTGCGGGCGTGCTTTGCATTAGCGATCCTCCGCGAGACGAAGCAGCAGAAGCGATTCGCATGCTCCGTGAACGCGGAATCAAGCATGTGGCCATGATTACCGGCGATAGCCAAAAGGCCGCTGAACGTACCGCTCAACTTTTGGGTATCGATACATTCTTTGCACAAGTATTGCCCGAAGACAAGCACCACTATGTGGAAAAAATGAAGGCCGAAGGCCGCCGCGTGATTATGGTGGGCGATGGAATCAACGATGCGCCCGCATTGGCCGCCGCGAACGTGTCGGTCGCCATGAGCGATGCCAGCGACATTGCCCGCGAAACCGCCGACGTGACCCTCCGCAGCGAAGACCTGCGCGACCTCGCCGAACTCCGCACGTTGAGTACGCAGCTCATGGACCGCATCCAGGCGAATTACCGCTTTATCGTCGCCTTCAACACGTCGCTTCTGGCCGCAGGTTTCTTCGGGATACTTGCCCCCTCGACCTCGGCCCTGCTGCACAACCTCTCGACTATGGCGATTTGCGCCAAGAGCATGACCCCGTTGAAGCAGAATTAGCCCTAAAATTCCACAAAATCCCGTTAAAAGGTGGTGTAATGCCACCTTTTTCGTGTTTTTCTAGGATATGTTATTTACGACACTATTTGTCGCAGTCATTATGTATTTTTAGTGAATAACGAGTTTCACTAAATCTAATGCTTTTGGTAAAAAATAGGGAGCCATAATGCCAACAGACCTTTCACGTGCACTGCGGTGGGACATTCTCCGGAATTTCTACCGCGACTTCGATAACGGCCGCAAACGCGGCTGTGTCGAGAAGTGGAAAAAAGAAATGCCCAAATGCGGACTCGAACGGGATCACTTTGAAATCAGAATCCATACCGAATTCCTGAAGGACCGCCACGAAAAACTGAACAAGGAATTCCGCTGGACCTATGCGAACATGAAAAAACTCATCACGCTCGACCAGCGTTTCAGGGAATTACATCGAAGTATTGCCCGCACCTTCGAGGCGACCAAAAGGGACATTGCCGCACTCACCGTGCAAAATCACAAGTGGTACAGGGAATACGAACTCGAATCGGAAATCTGCCCTGCAAACGACTGGGACATTCCCGGCGAACACGAATACATCAGCGATCTGCTTTTCTGGTACGCAAATTGGGGCTCCATCAATAGCTGCTCCAACACGAACGAACACTATTCCGAACGCCACAAGGTCTACCTCGTTCCCGCTTGGAAACAGATGCTGCTCATCGACAAGTTCGTCAAAGACGGCGTCTCCTGGGAACTCGACTCGCTCCTCTATGACAGCGAATCAAGCCTCTACTCCTTCCACGACATTGTCCACATGCGCCCGGAACAATTCGAAGTGAGCTACACATTGAGATTTTAAACAAAAGCGAGGTACTATGAGAAGACGATACATTTATCAGCTGGCGGCAACGATACTGCCGAATGGACGGGGCTATGATACCGTTGACCATGACCTGGGAATTTTCACGTCGCTACGCACCGCCAAAAAAGTGCTACGGGATTTCGTCAAGGGAGGAGATTTCTATTGCCCGACCTATAGTTTTTCCATCATGTACCTGCCCGTCGACAACGATCTGGATTATGAATCCGATAGGCAAATCAACGTCTATTCGCCCGATGGCAAATTGCAACTCTCGGAATTCAACATGATGTCCTGTAACGGGGCGTGGAGCAAGAGCCTGAATATAGACCTTCGCGCCGTCATCGACATCGGCCCCGGTAAAAAACCGTATTTTACGCTGTACAACCATTGGAAACGAGGACTCGCGACCAAGTGCGCACGCATCTCCTTTCTGGAACCCAAATACGAACTGGGCTCCTCGTACAACAAATCCGTCTGGTTCCTGGACGACGACGAGAAAAAGATGCTCATGAAGTTCCTGAGAACAAAATGCAGGAGCATATTTAGCGACAAATGCACGAACAATTGGATGAGCGTCATAGGAGCGTTCAACAACGAAGTCCAAGGTGACGATGATAGCCGCATTCTGCCCTACGATTTGCCCATCCCTAATTACAACAAGCTTGAACCGTAGTGAAAACTTTCCTTATGGGCGTTCCCCTAGCGGGTCGGGCCATACTCCCGCGTCGCTCGCGGCGCGCTCACCGAGCCTTGCTAACGCAAGTCTCGTCCCTTCGGGTAACTGTCCCTAACGCAGAGCCGCTAAGGCTACAGGTTGTTAAGTGGCTGGAGGCCTGACGCAAAGCATGTAAGACGATAAGTGGACTAGCAAACAAAATATTCCAAGTTGGAGTATATTTATTGAATTTTTGAAGGAAAATGAGTGTAAATTTAGGGAAAAGGAATTAAAAAAAGGAGAGTCTTATGATTAGATTTTCGTCAACAAAGTTATCTAGCGATGCTGAAAAAACGAATGGTTGTGATTATGATGATTACCCGATAAATCTGTTTTCTAAAGACTCTATATGGCCTGAAAAAAATAAGAAAATAACTAGATGCATTGTCGTTTCTGCGTATACCGATTGTGAATGGATTGACGGAATGGTTGATTATGTTGAAGAAAATAGAAATAAGAAAAGTATTGAAATTCGACTTTATTTGGATTATTTCGCAAGTAAATTTTCGATTTTGAAGGAGATTAAGGAAAGGTTAATTGAAATTAATAGTAGAATAAAAAAGTTAGATCCTAATGGGGGGATTTTCTTAATAAAGAAATTTCAGCTTTTTCATTCAAAAATTATTATAACGGAAACCGAGAAATTGTGTAAAGTCATTGTCGGGTCTGTTAATTTTACACAAAAAGCTTTTGAAAAAAATGAAGAAATAGCTCTTGTTGATGATTTCAACGACCCTGACAAATACCCACATTATACATATCAAATCGAATATTATATAGAAAAATTGAATGCTATTGCAAAAAATGTATCTGAAATAAATGAATCCGAAGAACATAATTCGCTACGGTCTAGAATGATGGATGGCGTATTATATTGGAAAAATAGCGATTATAAACCTTTTTCCTTCAATCTAGGTTTGTCTACATCGCTATTGAATAAAATTTCTAAGTTTTTTAATTCTAATGAAAACTCGCCTTTAGAAAAGTATTGGAATAGAGTGTATCCTAGCACCTTGCCCGTTAGCAAATTGTTTAAAAATAATTTTGAAGAAAAATCAAAGGACAAGCAAGAAGAAAAAGTTAAATGGAAATATCTTTCTTTAGAAACGCCATATGGTTTTTGGGTTCCACGAGAATATGTAGAATTAGTTGAAAAATCTATATCAAGACAATCAAAAAAAACGGAAAAAAAACTGAAAGTTTTTTGCAGGGATATAAAAGAAAGTGAAGAAGATATCGTAACGAATTTTAATGAATTCTATAATGCGTTGACGTATGAATGTGGCAAAGTAAAAAAAATGGACCGAAAAGATTCTAACGCCATTATTAGTATGAAATCTCGTTGGAATGAATGGTTTGATAGATTAAAGAAAAAAATTGGTGTTCTAGATGAGAAAAATAAATCACCTAAAGAAATAGAAGAGATAAAGAGGTTGTCTGAAAAATTTCTTGAACGATTGTATCGTTCATATAATCAAGAATCTGTTCCCGACATATGGAATGACGAAATCGCAATACAAGAGTTTGAGGATAACGTTGTTGATTGTATTCGGTTTTCGGGGCAATGTAAGGATTCAAAGCCTTGGATTGTTAAACAAATTATGAAAAAAAAAGAAAATTCTGATTTGGAAGACGATAAGGAATTAATACTATCCGCATTAATAAATTGCAAATTTGCGTTGCCCAACAAAAAGACTGAAAATGAAAAAGAATAGAAAATTCTCCAATTCCACGCTATGCACGATTGTTCAAAAAAATTCAAATCCGACGCTTGCCATAATTTCTGGCAACCGCTTGTCAAGAAGATTTACGCCTGCAATATGGACGGAATCTTCCCGGATAAGGATGGTGCTTTTGCGGCGTTTGCTCGCTTACAAAAGGCGCGGCCAAATGTCGGCTTTGAGATTTCTTATAAACAGGAATCCAGGGGCTATCGCGAACGCGATAAGATGCAGGCCATTTGCATTTCTAAAACTTTTGAGGGGCGGGGTTCTATCAGCCTTATCGTGAATTGCGAGGCCGAGTTTTTGAGCATCCATTTTGAGTATACGGATATAGAGGCGTTCAACGTTCCTTTTCGGCGCAGTCAATGTGACCTCGGCGCCACTCTCGATAATCTCGCAAATTTCATTGAGAAATTTCCAATTTATTGCGAACAGTCATCAAGAATCATAATCGAAATTGAAAAAGAGCAGAAACTGGAAGAAATCGCACGTGATACGATCCGTGCGACGGTTTCGCACATTATGGAATCTACGAAGTATTCCTGGAATTTGTACGGATTCGAAAACACTTTTTCGCTAGAAGTCTCAATCAACGACGAATACTCCGTCGAAATGAATTTCAACACTCAAAATTACCTAGAACGAATCCCGGCTTTGCAAGGCATCCTGGAACAAACGGAAAACTTCGTGAAAGAAATCCCGTTTCCGATAACGATTCAGTTGCAAGAAAAATCTTGAAGTCGGAAATTCCGGCTTCAAGTTTCTAAGGTGCAAAATTTTCACCTTTAATTGTTATTCCCCTTGACAATCGTCATCCATGAATTTATATTTGTAGTGAACAAGTGTG
>NZ_JAFWOM010000171.1 GCF_017545445.1 Fibrobacter sp. | reverse complement strand
GGCAAGTTTGGTCCTCGTTGCACTTGCCGCCGGGGAGGGCCGTAAATTCAAGGAAGTCGTCCCCATTTTCAGGTGTCCATCCGCTCGTAGCCTTGAAATGGGCACCGGCATCGTACAAGGGAGCACCTTCCATGGAGTATTCTGCCAGGGCTTCGTATTCGGCGCTTGTCGGGAGCCGCCAGCCTGTGGGGCATGCGAGATTTGCCGCTTCGAAATCGTACAAAAGACCGTAAGTTTCGCAATTTTCAGCCTTGTTGCCATAACACATTGTTGTTCCAACGCTAGGAACGTAACGCAGGTTTTCCTTTGTCCAACATTGTTCCTTGATGACAACAGTTTTGTATTCGTAGTCGCCACGAGTTATCGTCGAAACGCCGCATGTCCAAGAAGATTCTTCACTCGATGATTGCGGCGGTTGCACGCTGCTTGATGATGGTGGTTGTGTTACAATGCTTGAACTGGATGCAGCAACAGAGTTCGGCTCGACAGACGAGGAGGACCCTTCGGCAGGCTCAGGGACCTTGCTGCTGGACGATTGATCTTGTTTTTTGCTGCTGGAAGATGAACGGAGGTCCCCGCTCGAGGCGGGGATGACAGCTTCGCTGCTGGAAGATGCTTTTTTGCTTGAACTAGATGGCTGCGTTTTTACGCTGCTTGAACTGGAAGCAGCAACGGAGTTCGGCTTGATAGACGAAGAGGACCCTTCGGCAGGCTCAGGGACCTTACTGCTGGAGGATGGTTGCGTTTTTACACTGCTTGAACTAGAAGCAGCAACGGAGTTCGGCTTGACAGACGAGGAGGACCCTTCGGCAGGCTCAGGGACCTTGCTACTGGAGGATTGTTCTTTGTTTTTGCTGCTGGAGGATGGCTGTGTTTTTACACTGCTTGAACTGGATGATGCAGCGGAGTCCGACTTGACAGACGAAGAGGACTTGGACTTTTCTACGCTTGAAGAGGATTTATCCGACTTCACCGAAGAACTTGATGATTCCGTTTTCTTGATGGAACTGCTTGAGGATTTTGCATCGTCATTCGGTGCAACGTAATTGTACGCGCCGGGGTCCAGCGGGTTGTCGCGTTCGCCGAAATCGCTACAGGCGGTGAATAAGACGAAAGACGAGAGAGTGCAGACGAGAGATAAGAATGCTGCTAGAGATTGCTTCGTCCCTTGCGGTCCTCGCAATGACAAGCGAGAATCTGTTCCTCGCAATGACAAGCGAGAATCCGGTCTTTGCAATGACTCGCGAGAATCCATTCCCAATTCCAAGTTTCGATTTCTGAACTTCATAATTACAACCTTCCTACCGTTTACTATTCTCAGAACACAAAGAACGTCACGGCACCGGCACCGAGCATCCCGAAACCAATTCCGTAAAACACATTGCGCTTCGTCTTTGCGGATTCCACCTTGTCCCATTGCTTGTCGAAATCGCGTTTGTTGTCAAACGTCGCCTTGTCGTACTTTTTGCGTTCGTCGTTTCCGACGGAATTCTCGTAAATGCCGACAACGACACCGGCAACGCCAAGAGCCATCATCGCGATGGAAACGGGCTTCATGATTGCCGAACGGCTTTCTTTTGATGCGGCGTCACGAGCGGCATTGTCAGCGGCCATCTGTTCCGCGGTCGCGATCGAATCGGCACGGAGTTCTTCGGCGGTGGGTTTCGCTTTCTTGAGGCCGTACTTGATTTCAAGTCTGTCCTTGCCCGCCCACTGCGTCATGACCGTCTCGCGGAACCCTTCATCGCCCACTTCGACCTTGGCACAGAGCGGCACGCGGCCAGCAAAAGGCGTTTGCCCGGCCAGCGAATCGTTTACGAAAACAGGGACTTCGCGGAACGAGTCCTTGAATTCCGCTTTCAAAGATAAATTCCCCATGGCGACATCAAGAACGTTGTTCACATCTACGGTCCTTCCGCTCTGCACGTTCACCTTGAACTTTTGCGGTTCATAGCAACGATGGACAAATTCAATTTCATGGCTGCCGGGATTCAGTTCCCAAACGCCACGTGCATATTTTCGACCGTCCTTTTTGCTTTCGCCGTCAATCTTGATGACGAGTTCCGATTCGTTTCCCAGCTTATCGACCAGAACCGGCTGCAAATTTACCTTGCCGAGCGAACTTGCGACAATTCGCGAAAATAATTCGTTCGACTTCTGCCGGATTTCAGCTTCTAGCAATTCAATGTTGGATGCCTTGGTGCTGAAACTGCCCATGAGCTTGTTTCCCGCAGTCTCGTAGAGTTCCACGGTAATGGTGAGGTTGTTTGCGAAACGCCCCACGTGTCCTTGCGCAACGTAGTCGGCGGCGATGTTCTTGCCCGTCTCCACGAGGCAACTGCCTTCGCAATCCTCGATAGCCTTGCCCGGCGGGAGCATGACGCTGATGTTCTCTCGCGTCATGATCGTGTAGTTCTGCTCGGCAGGGAGCGCCTTCACCGCTTCGGACCTGAGCACGTCGGTGAGGTACTGCTTTTCTTCGAGCGAGAGCACCTCTTTGGGTGCAGTCGTCTCTAGCACCGCCACATGCGTCGCGAACGCCGGGAATGCAAGACACAGAATAAGCTTATACAAATTTTTCATAACAAACCACCGCAAAAAAGCTCGCCGCCAACAGGACCCGCAAGCAGTAGAAAAAATGGGTGAGAGCACCATCCAATAAGGATATCACAATCTTATAATAGCTAAAAATATGGCAAAGCGT
>NZ_JAFWOM010000170.1 GCF_017545445.1 Fibrobacter sp. | reverse complement strand
GCGGCTCAAGTGGTCCAGTTCATCGACTGCGGTCGGAGCAAAGTCGACTGCCAAAACTTCGTGTCCACGCAAAGCCCATGCCTCGGCATCGTAGCCGAACCCGGCGCCGGGAATCAGCACAGAGCCGGTTGCGGGGCAGGAGGGGTGCTTGAAAAATTCAAGCAGGGCCGGAGTCGCCTTCTTGAAATTCCAGTAGTCCTTGCCTTCGGCATAAAGATTGTCCCAGAATTCCGGGAGGTTTTGCGTTAACATTTCTTACCTTCCTTTTTGTACGCTAATTGTCCACACGCAGCAAGGATATCCCTACCGCGTGGATTGCGGATCGTTATTTGAATTTCAGCAGCTCGCACGATGGCGAGAAAATCTTCCACCTCTTCGGGGGTGGGGGCGTGAAGCGTCGGGTCGTCGCCGTCGTTAAGCACGATGGCGTTCACCTTCACGCGGCGCGGCGCGCAAATGCGGATGAGCTCTTTGGCGGCCTTGGGTGTGCAGGTGATGTTCTGGATGAGCACAAACTCGAACGTCACATAATTATCGGTTCGACGGATGTAATCGTCAATGGCTTCTAAAAGTTTTTCGATGGGCCAAGTTTTATTCACTGGCATCACGGACGAGCGGTATTCGTTGTTCGTGCTGTTGAGACTTACGGCGAGGCAGCAGGGCGTATTGCGATCGACGAGCTCCTTGATTTTCGGGACAACACCCGAAGTGCTCACGGTCATGCGCTTCGCACCCATGTTGAAAAGTTTCTGGTTATGCAGCGTGCAACAGACGCGGTGGACGTTTTCAAGGTTGTTGAGCGGTTCGCCCATACCCATGAAGATGATGTTCGTGACTTGGGCCGTGCCGCCTTCTTCGTTCTTGAATCCGTTGTCCTTCAAGTACCAGTTGACGTTGATGATTTCTTCGAGGATTTCGCCTGCTTCGAGGTTACGCGTGAACCCCATCTTGGCGGTGCGGCAGAATGCGCAGTTCATGGCACAGCCGACCTGGGTCGAAACGCAAACAGAATAGCGACCGTTGGCCGGAATCATCACGGTTTCGATGTGGTGACCATCTTCGGTCTCGAAAAGCCACTTGACTGTCCCATCGACAGAAACAGAGCGCTGATTTTCCTTGAGACCGCAAAGCGTAAACTGTTTAGCCAGTTTTTCACGAAGTACAGGGGGTACGTTCACCATATCGTCGTAAGAACGCACCTGCTGGCAAAAAAGCCATTTTTGAATCTGGTCAGCGCGGTAGGGCTTTTCGTCAACGTCCCGAAGCCAAGCTTTGAGCTCGTCGGTTGTCAAAGTTTTTATATTGCGCTGCCATTCCATATCCTGTAAAGATAGAAAATTTTAAGCTTCTTGTTAAGGGCTAAGGCTTATGTACCCCTCTCGCTTTGCGAACGTATTCCATGCTTGGGCTGTTGTTTTCGGCTGTGCATCCGGTGGTTAAATCCGTAATACTCAAGCCTTGTTTCGCATGCCTTTGCCACAGAAGGTGCTGATAGATTCTGTCTAGTTCCACCATGAGCGAACTGATGCTAGTTTTGAGTGTTATTGCGAGCTGGGAGAGCGTATCGATGGATGGAATTCGTTTCCCGCATTCCATCTGCGATATGAACTGTCTCGAAATTCCTGATTCGATGGATAGAGAACGTTGTGTGTAACGTTGCTGCTGTCTGACCGAAATGAGGAGTAGCCTGATGGCTTCATGTAGTAAGATAGTCTCGTAATTCATTGTAATGAAATTTTAAGAAAATACATGATAATTTGGTGCATGCGATAGTTTGCAAAAAATGTTAATTCTTTGTTATTCTAACGAATTATTTTGATTTCATAATTGTTTAAGACATAATTTGACATTAAATTTTTATATACAAAAATATTTACCGTTGTAAACGAAATCGTTTTGGTGTGATAATTATCAAGGAACTTTTCGTGATTATTTTTATAATAAAGATTGTTTCATTGCTTTAAATAGGGAGCTGTAATGATTGATGTAAAAGGAAAATGGTGCCTTGTGACGGGTGGATGCCGTGGTGTCGGGCGCCTCATTGCTATAGAAATGGCGAAACTCGGTGCGAATCTTATTTTGCAAGGGCGCGACAAGAGCCATGCAGAAAAGGTGATTGCGGAGCTTACCCCGTATGGCGTGCAGGTGAAGGCTGTGGGCTGCAACCTCGAAAATGAAATGGAAATTGATGCTGCGTTAGCCGAGATTGATGCTTTCGGCGTGCAGGTCGATCTCGTGTTCAACAACGCTGGTCTCATGAGCCATTATTTTAGCGATTACCTCGCCAATACGATGGACGATTTCCGCCAAGCGATGGCGGTGAACTTCTTTGCTCCGATGAAGATTGCCTACTACTTTTTGCCGGACATGATCAAGCGCGGTTTTGGACGTATGCAGCTTACCACGAGCGGCATTGCCAATGAGCCGGAACTTGCCGCTTATGCCTGTGCCAAGGCCGCTCTCACGAAGTTCGTGAAGGATTTTGCCTGCAAGTTGAACGGCACGGACGTGATGATGAATGTGATGGATCCGGGCTGGCTCCGCACGGACCTTGGCGGCCCGAATGCACCGAATGCTCCGGAAACTGTTGTGCCTGGTGCTCTTGTGAGCGTGCTCCTTGACGATAAAAAGAGTGGCCGCTGGTTCAGTGCTCAGGATTATGTGGGTATGACTGTTGCCGATGCTGTTGAAGCTGGGCGCAAAGTCTCTTTTTCATCCTAATTTGATGCTTGCGCGTTTCAGGCGGTCATTGAGCGCCATGCCGACACCGGTGTTCGGAATCGGATCGACGAGAATTAAGTCGTACTTGGGGTCGTCAAGGTCGTGCATGAAGGCGTAAAGCTTTGAAGTCGCTTCGACCATGTCGCCTGTAGCAGACAAGTTTACTGTAGCGGGGATGGGGCCTGCTTGCGTTCCGAATGCAATGCGGACTGTATGTTCGGGCAGCGTGAAACTTGCGGGAATTTTGCCGTAGTAAAGCGGTACTTGTGGGCGGTAATGTGTGTCGCACTGGCCGGGGGCTAGCATCGGTTGGCCTGGTTTGGAGGTCGATTCCTTGATAGTGACATCGCCGAGAACTTTCGCGAACATTTCGGGCGTAATTGCGCCTGGGCGGAGGACTGTCGGCTTTTCGCCTGCAAGCGAGATGATGGAACTCTCTACACCGACGGAACAAGGGCCGCCATCGACAATGCCCGCGATGCGGTCGGCGAGCTGGGCGGCAACGTGCTCGGCGGTTGTCGGGCTCACATGCTTAAAGAGGTTTGCGCTCGGAGCGGCAAGCGGGAGTCCCGATTTTTTGATGATCGCTTGAGCTATCGGGTGGCTCGGGAAGCGCACCGCCACAGAGGGGAGTGCGCTTGTACAAAGGTCCGGGATGCAATCTTTTTTGGGGAGGATGATGGTCATCGGCCCCGGCCAATAGGCTTCGGCGAGCTTGTAGGCGCTATCGGGAATGTCTTTTGCGATGTCGGTAAGCTGTGCAATGTCTGCGATGTGGACGATTAGCGGGTCGAACGTGGGCCGTTCTTTGGCCGCAAAAATTTTGGCGAGCGCTTTGGGTTCAAATGCGTTGCCGGCGAGTCCATAAACCGTTTCTGTCGGGATGGCGACTACCTCTCCGTCTTTAAGGAGGCGGGCGGCTTCGCTTACACTTGTCCAAGGTGGAAATTTCATTTTGTGCTACCTACGGCACCAAAGATAGAAAAAAGAAGACCCCGGCACTATGGCCGGGGTGACAATTGTTTAGTCGGGATGATGGAGTAAACGTGGCGTTAGTCAAGAGTAAAATCCTAACTACTAACCAATGTTTACTGATTACTTCTATTATGCTTCAGTGGCGGCTGCTGGAGCTGCTGCCGGAGCCGGAGCTGCCTCAACGTTTTTTGGTTCGTCCTTGCGTCCGAAAGCAAATACCTGGTCGCAAGCCGTGTTGAAGCGCTTCCAGATCTTTTCGGAATGTTCGCGAGGAACGGCCCCGACTTCCTTCCACAAGCGGCGGAAATGCTTGACCTTGTTCATCGAGGCGACTACCGTTTGGTCATTCAAGTCGGTGAGCAGGTCTTCTGCCTGTTCGCAGAGGAGAATCTTCTTCTGCAAGTTATTCTGGCGAGCCTGTTCCTGAATGTCGAGTTGGTCGCGGCGGCGTGTGAAGAAATCGTCGCAAGCATCGCGGAATGCCTTCTGCAATTCGGCGTCGTCATTACCGCAAGAACCGAGCGTGCCCCATTCCTTCTGGATTTCGCGGACCGCATCGGCAAGCTGGTTGGAGCCTGCGCTTTCGGCGAACTGACGGACTTTTTCGATGGAGTCTTGCTTCTTCTTCTTGATTTCTGCTATCTTAGCTTGGAGTTCCGGATCGGATTCTGCCATCTTGGCGACAATCTTGTTCACGATCGCGTTGTAGCGGTCGTTGATTCCTTCGACGGCTTCTTTCGGAACCATGCCTACATTCTTCCATTCTTCGTCGATAGCCTTGTATGCATCGATGATTTCTGGAGTGATGTTGTCCAAGTCAAATGCTTCAAGCTTTTCGCAGATGGCCTGTTTCTGTTCCAAATTCTTCTGCTTGGCTGCATCCATTTCTTCAAAGTGGTTGCGCTTCTTTTCGAAGAAGGAATCGCAAGCGGTACGGAAACGTGTCCAGATTTCGTCGGATTTGCTCTTCGGTACAGGACCTGTAGATTTCCATGCTTCTTGCAACTGCTTGAGCTTGGTCGAAGTGGCGTTCCAGTCGGTCGAATCCTTGATCGCTTCGGCTTCGATGCAGAGAGCGACCTTCTTTTCGTAGTTGGCTTCGCGACTTTCGTCTTCGTGCTTCACATTTTCTTTATGCTGTGCGTAGAAGGCGTTCACGGCGTCCTTGAAGCGCTTGTTCAATGTGGCAAAAGCTTCCTTCGGCACCATGCCGATGTTCTTCCAGTTTTCCTGGATTTCCTGAACGGCCTTGAACTTGTCCTTCCAGAAAATTTCTGCGTTCGCGACGAGATCTTCGACTTTTTGGCAAAGTCCTTCCTTTTCAGTCAAGTTCTTTTGACGTTCTGCATTCTGTTCTTCGATGAACGGAGCGCAGTTTTCCTTGACCTTGTCAACGAGAGCTTGGAAACGATCCTTGTAATCCTGGAACTTGGCTGCCGAAATCGGGCCAATTTCACGCCATTTGCCGCAGAGTTCGCGGAACTTGGTCAAAACATCCTGGCTCGGAGTTTCCTTGGTGAGCGCGTCCATTTCTTCGATGATAGTGTCGCGATCCTTCTCGTTGTGCCAGTTTTCCCACTGCTGCATTTCTTGGAAACGGGAGGTGGCAATCTTGTATTCTTGCCAGAGATCGTGGTATTTGAACTTCTGTTCGCCGACGATTTCCTTCCATTCCTGATAAGTGTCGCGGAGAATTTTGTGAATTTCACGGAATTCCTGATTCTCGTCGATGTTCTGGATGCGTTCAATGAGGACGCGAAGCTTCTTCGAATTTTCTTCGACAATTTGCTGAGTCTTTTCGTTAAACGCAGAGATGAGTTCGTTCAACTTAGTGCGCAGTGCGTTGTAGGACTGAAGAACCGGGTCGTCGCCTTCGAGAAGCGGCATCTTTTCCCATTCGCGGACGATTGCATGCAAATGCTTGCCTGTATTTTCGTCGATTTCCGTGTCGGAGAGTGCTTGCAAACGTTCGAGAAGGCTCTTGCGGATTGTGAGTTCTTCTTCGTTCGCATTTTCGGATTCCGGTGTTGGAATTTCAATCTTCTTTGCTTCTTGCGTCTTGAAATAGGCGTTGTTGAAACGCTTGGTCGAGGCTGCGTCCATGATGGACTTGTTTGCGGTCCATTCCTCGATGATCGCATTCACGCGTTCGGCGTTTTCTTCGGTCGTGTTCGCTTCGAGCATGGATTCAAGTTCGGCAAGCGTTTCCGTCAAGTGCTGTATTTTGGCCTGCTTTTCTGCTGCTGCATTTTCGGCGGCAATCTTTTCGGCGTTCGCTTCGTCGTAGAACTTGTTGAAGCTTGCATAAATTTCGTTGAGCTTGTCGGCGCTCTCGCCCATGCCAAGTGCTTGAGCTTCTTTCATCAAGTCTTCAAATTGCGGCTTTGTTGCAATGGCATCTTTCTGAGCCGCAAGGAAGTGGGCTTGCTTAATCAAAGCTTCGCGCTTGCTTTGCAAAAGTTCTGCGGCTTTTTTGCCGTTGTCTTCGGCTTCACGTTTTGCACGAACTTTATCCGAAATCTTCTTGCGGACGGAACTGTGCTTGGAATTCTTGATGAGGTCTGCTTGCAAGGATTCAGAGACAACGCGGTCTGCCGCTGCCAGTGCGATTTCTTCGCTCACGTCACGGGTGGCGATTTGTGCAAGGAGAGACTGCTTGTTGCACAGATTGACCAATTCATGCTTGAGTGTTAAGTTATCCGTAGCCTTGAGTACGTCTTCGGCATAACGGGTGTCCTTGACTGCATTTATATACTCGCGAACTTCATCATCCAAGCTAGCTTCGTTAAATGCTTTTAGCTTTTTGACGATTTCTTCGAATGCTTTTGTTTCGGCCAAACGGCGTACACCAGAATCACTGTCGTTCTTAGAAATTTCCTGAAGTGTTTTGATAATTGCAAGTTTTTTGATTGCTGCCATTCTCACTTCAACATTATCATCGGAAAGGGCGACTCGTTCGACAATATCTTGACTATTGAGTTCATCCAAGTCGGCAATCGCTTCGATGCGCTTTGCAGGGTTGGAATGTTGCCATTTCGGTTTAAATGCGTCAAAAATGCTCATAATATCTCCAAAGGGTAGGCGGGGCTTTTCAGCTCCGTATAGCATAATCTAACTAAAAAAATGTTATGGTAAGAAAATTTTGTGCATTTTTACGCCTATTTGCATACAATAACTATCTTTGCCCCCGTGGCAAAGAGAATCCCCAAGACTTCTGCTCCAGAAATGGTCAAGGAACGCTGTAATTCGGCGCTTGTTTCGCTTTTTTGCGAGGTCTATATTCCGCTTGCGCCATCGGTCTTTACTTATGGGGTGCCCGAAAATGCAAACATTACTCGTGGAAGTGTCGTATGGGTGCAACTTGCCCGCCGTAAACCGATGCTTGCTTTGGTGAGCCGTGTGCATAGTGAAAAGCCGGCGTTTGATGTGCGTTATGCGTGCCCGCACGAATCCGGGTATGTCTTTTCCGAACGTTATATGGAATCGCTGGAGTGGGTCGCTAAGTATTATGTAAGTACGCCTATGCGTGCTTTGAACGTGTTTTGGCCAGCTGATTTCGACAAGTACCTCGATGCGTTGTTTGCTGAAAAAAAAGCTGAACCACGGGGCGAGGCTCTCTCTAATGGACCTGAAATGGCGGTTTGTTCGGACTTGCCCCCCTTGACAGACGAACAGAAGACGGCGCTTGCCAGTCTTGTAGAGGATTTGGACCGGACAGGTTTTCGCGGAACGCTCTTGCATGGTGTAACCGGTAGTGGCAAGACGAGAGTTTATCAGGAATTGGTGCGCGAGGCATTGGCTCGGAAAAAACGCGTGCTGATCTTGGTGCCCGAAATAGGACTTACTCCTCAGACGGCGGCTCGGTTTGCGGATTATTTGAATATTCCCGTGGTCGTGCTGCATTCGGCTTTGTCGGCTCCGAAAAAACGTGAAGGTTATTTGTCTGTGCTGGATGGTTCTGCAAATGTGGTTTTGGGAACTCGCAGTGCTATTCTTTCGCCGTTTGAATTTGATGTTGTTATTTTGGACGAAGAACACGATTCATCGTTTAAACAACAGGATCCGGCTCCACGTTACCACACACGCGACTTGGCGTTCCACTTGGCGCAAAAACATGGGGCGCTCGTCGTGCTTGGCTCCGCAACACCTTGCCTTGAAACGTACCGCAATGCGAAGGCGGGAAACCTCAAGCTTTTGACGCTCAAGAATCGAGCGACGGCGGCACCGCTCCCGGATGTGACGGTTGTCGATATGGGGAAGGTGCGCCAGCAAAAAGGCGTACTCATGTCTCCTGCTTTGCGTGAAGCGCTTTCGGATTGTATTGCGGGCGGCGACCAGGCGATTATCCTCATGAACCGCCGCGGTTATTCAAAAATTAGAGTTTGTACTAAATGCGGCGAAACGCTTTATTGTAGGCATTGCCATATTCCGCTTGTGTATCATAAACAGTACCATGCGTTGATGTGCCATTACTGTGCGGCTTTGTATCCTTTAGATATGCCGTGTCCATCATGTGGCGCTGAAACGTATGAATTTGTCGGTGGCGCGATTGAAAAGCTTGAAGAAGAAATTCATGAATGGGTTGCCGATGCCAAGGTAATTCGCATGGACCGCGATACGACGCAGAATGTGGGTTCTGTTGAAAAAATCCTGACATCGTTCAGGAATCGTGAGTACAACATTTTGCTTGGAACGCAGATGGTCGCGAAAGGTCACGATTTTCCGGGCGTAAAGCTAGTCGGGGTTGTCGGCGCGGATTCCGGGCTTGGCATTCCCGATTTTCGCTCTTCCGAAAGATTGTATCAGCTGTTGAGCCAAACTGCAGGCCGTGCGGGGCGTGCAGGGGGAGGCGGTCGCGTGTTCATCCAAACGCTAAACCCGACAGAACCCGTGATGCAATATGCCATACGCCATGACTTTGAGGGTTTTGCTGATCTTGAATCCTCAAACCGTGAGATGGCTTTTTATCCGCCGTTCTGCAAGTTGGTCGAAATCAGTTGCGGTGCGCGTGATGAAGATTTGCTCCGCGATACGGTAAAACGTCTGGAAGAAATTTTGCGCAAAGAATCGTCGATGACAGTGCTTGGACCTGTTGATGCGTTTGTCCCCAAAGTGCAAAACGTGTTTTGGGTCAAGCTTTATATTAAAACGCAAAATCTTTCGGCTGTGCGTAAGGTGCTTGCACCTATTCTCAATGCCGCAAAACCGTGGGTTCCCGGCGTAGAAATCAAAACAGAATTTGAATAAAACTCAGTATTGTTTGCCTAGTTGTTTTGTTATTTCTCGTTCAACACTTCGTTGGCTTTATAAACTTGTTCTTGTTTTACGCTTGGGTCTTTTAAAACATGTAATCCTGTTGCGTTCTCGACTTCCAAGGCTGTATTGTACGTTCCCAAAATTTTCCCGTCTTTATATAGCTGGTATTTCCCATAAACGCTTCCGACGCAATACAAACCTTTTTTCGTTCTTATCATACGCGCTCCGCCAAACCGGTATTGCATAGGATCGTAATCTGCAATATCGCCCCTGTTGACAAGTTCTTCAAAGGCTACGGTTTGTGAACTCTTGATTTTGGTTAGATATAATTCACCTGTAAATCCGACGATGCCTCCGTAAACTTTTTCGACATCTGCTGTGATGTCTGCAAATTCGCCGTCTTCCAGATGGATATCTTTAGGCTTCGTATATAAACCAATCCATTTCTTTTCGTTTTCTTTGTAGGCGATAAATGCTTTATTGCAACGGAAAAGAATGATTCGTACATTACTTTCTTGGTTGTCGAATACAAGCTCATCGACCATGTTTGCACTTGCGAACGTCAACAATGCTACGATGATAAGGAATAAAAGTCGTTTCAAAATCTCCCCCTAGATTTGTACTTGCTATTCAGTATCTATAATATATCTTTTTTTGCGGTCAAAATTCAATACGCTTGGGGAACGCTTCTTTTCGCATGATTCCCCACATCTTGTCGATGTACGAAAGCGTATAGAACTGTTCGTAGTAATGGTAGTAAAATGCACCTTTCGTTGTGACTGTGTAAATGCCATTTTCTTTTGTCAAAAATCCCATTTTTTGCGCTAACAAAAATTCAAAGCCGTACATTTTTTTCAACGACACGCCAAAGAAATTCTCGAATTTCTTTTCGTCCAGATGCATGCTGTAAAGCGTCCAAAAGAGGTAATACACCATCCGTTGCCGTGGTGTAAAGCGGATGGTCAAGGAGGTCGGCAGTTCGTCGTTGTCAATCCGCTTGCAATATTCTTCGACAGAGAACGTGTTGATCTTGAATTGCTTTTTGAATAATGACGTGGCGGAACATCCGAAGCCAAGAAAATTATCGCGAGTCATAGAGGAATATTTGGCGTCTGCTTTGCTTGAAAATGTCCAAATGGAACTGCGATGGTAGCCTTTTTGATTAAAGTACGCCGTTACTTGGTCTAGCAAGTCTCTTTTTTGTTTTTTGTTCATTGCTTTCACTTTGCTTTTCGTGAAAGAGAAATCGATGAACGGATAAATCGCCACATGGTTTGCACCGCTTGCAAATGCCGTATCTATGTCCGCTTTGATGTCTTCGTATGTTTGGTCCGGGAGCGCAAATATAAAATCCATGGAGACCGTCTCGAATTCGACTGCTTGTAGCGCTGGTTTTAATTTGTTTGCGTCAACATTTTTTCGCCCGAGTACAGTTTGGTATTTTTCTTGAAAAGATTGGATGCCAATGCTGATTTTTGTGATGCCCGCAGCCTTAAGCATTTCTAGCGTTTCTACATTGACATTGTCCGGGTGCAACTCAACGCCAATTCCTTCTGTGATGATGAAATGCTCTTGAATTGTTTCGATGATTTCGCCAATTCTATCTGCGATTAAAGCGGGTGTGCCGCCGCCAAAATACAAGCTAGTCGTTTCCTTTTTGCCTTTGTATTGACTGCCGACTTTATGGATTTCTTTGATGAGTGAATCGATGTATTTATCGCATAACGCTTTGTTGTAAATTATTTTGCAGTATGGACAAAAGTTGCAGATGCTTTTGCAAAAAGGAATGTGGACGTACAGGCCGAGGTTTTCGCATTCTTCAAAAGGGAGAATGTTGTCGTATTCGTTCTGGAACAGAAACGGCTTGAGAGAACGGGTCAGCCACGATCTTGTAAAAGTGGTTATTAAACTCATGAAATCTTACTTGATGCTATACGTATTTTAGATAAGTTCTTAACGCTTCGAATGCGATTTTGAGGTTCCCTTTGAAGAGAAGTGTGTATTCCGCGACAAAGAAATATCCGCATTCTTCGCAAAGTCCCGGCACGTCGATGCATCTTCCGCATACAGAAATTTTGCCGTTCTCGATGACTAGACATTGATGGCAAGGAGTCGGGAATGTATTGTTGACAAGATAAGGAAGGGATGCTTTCAGGTTAAATATCGGTGCTCCTTCATCCATCATCTGCAAGATGGTTTTGCTTATGGATTCCTTTTCTTCACGGGATAAGAATAGGTTTCGTGTGTCGGGGTACGGCGTATGGAAATTGAACGAAACTGCCCTGACATGTTTCGTTTCTTTTGCAATCCTGCAAACGTCTCGCACAGCGTCTTTGTTGATTTGGTTGATGGCCATGTAAAAGCAGATGTTGTCTGATGTCGCATTTTTGACATTTTCCATGATGGTGTCGAACGTGTTGCCTCTGATGGCGTTGTGGCGTTCTCTGTCGCCGTCAAGACTCAATAAAATTAAATCCGCTTCTGGCAAGTCGATCGGGAATGTTCCATTCGTGACGACGTTTACAATCATGAACCCCATTTTCTTCGCTTCAATCACCAAATCGCGGACGGTTAAATCGCCGTCTCGCCATAAGAACGTCTCGCCGCCGCAGAAAAACAGGATTCGGACTCCCATATCGTATAAAGTCTGCATTTCTTTTTTGATTTGGGCAAAAGGATGCATGATTGCCGTAATATTGTTTACGGAACAATGCTTGCATTTCAGATTGCAGCGATCCGAGACGATGACTGTACCGAGAATGGGATCTTTTTTCTTGAAAAGAACTGTTTTTAGCCAAAATTTGGCGAAGTATAAAAATGAAGATGTTTTCATGATTCTCAATTTTTGTTATATGTCTTATTATATAAAATTTCGCAGGATGAAAATATGTCCTGCGAAATTATTTTTGACGTAATTTTGTCGAAGGCATCACGATGCCTTGAAATTATACACGGGTTTGATGACGGTTTCGACGGTGCAGAGGTCGGTGAGGTTTTCAAGAATCTTGTCCATTGGCTTGTATGCCATTGGCGCTTCGTCGATGGTTTCGGTCGAGACGCTTGTCGTGTAAATGCCCTTCATGGACGTTTTGAAATCTTCCATTTTAAGGCTTTCGCGGGCTTGCGTGCGGCTCATGAGGCGGCCTGCTCCGTGTGGCCCCGACTTGTTCGCGGCAGTGTTGCCTTTGCCGCAAACGATAAGCGAACCATCTCGCATGTTCATCGGGATGATGGCACGCTCTCCGTCGTGCAAGCGGATTGAACCTTTTCGGATGACGCGGTCAACGGTATCGACGTAATTGTGGAGCGTCTCGAATTCGTCAAGAATGTGCTTGCGTTTGATGCCGAGAGCATTGCAGATTGTATCCATCATGGCACGGCGATTCCAATGGGCGAACTGTTCCGCGATTTGGACATCGTGAATGTAATGGTCAAGAGCTTCGCCTTCGAGCCATGCCAAATGATCTGGAATTTTAAGCGGCTGTTCGTTTGGGGCTGTGTGGTTTTCTTGTGCGAACTTGATGTATTTTCGCGTTCGTCTTTTGCACGTTCATCTCGTTGGAAACATGCTTGCTTTTGGTGGTATTTGCAAATTTCAACGCCCAAGTGTCGAGAGCCAGAGTGAATGACGATGTAATGGTCGCCTTTTTCATCGACATCAACTTCGATAAAATGGTTGCCGCCGCCAAGCGTGCCGACGGACAACTTTAAATATTCTTCGTTCGCGGGCGTGAAAATTCCCGTGAAATCCACATTGTCCGCATAGGGGTGCGGCTCACGCCTGTGCGAACAGCCATGCGGAATTTCGTGACGAATCAGCTTGTCGAGCGTCTTGAAGTCGAATGCAAAACTCTTCGCAATTTTACGCACCAACATGCCGCAATTCAAATCGACACCGACTAGATTCGGGATGACCTTGCCTTCGATGGATTGCGTGTAGCCGATGACGCAACCGACTCCGGCATGTACGTCGGGCATGATGGCGATATTCGCCCCTTCGGCATACGGAATGTTCAGCAAATCATTCAACTGTTGGACGGAAGCCTCTTCCAGTTCGGATTTGTCGCTCAAATAAATTGAAGCCTTGCCGTATTTGCCTTCGATGGTGAACATGTGTGAACCCTCTTTGACTACTTTTTATCTACAAGTGCTTGATATTTTTTGAGCAATTCTATTATGATTTCTGCTTCAGTCATTTTAGTATTGAATCCGTAGGCTTCCATATTGGCCTTGTCATTGTCGATGTGGGCTTTGCGAAGGTCTGTGGGCATTGTCAGCTCGTCGTAAAGATCGGCAAGACTGCTGTCGTGATATTTCGCACGTACATCAAGAATTGTTTGTGCCGTTTTTTCAATAGTTGCTTTTTGTGCTTCCGTTGGATTGCACCAAGGAAAGTTGTTATAAACAATGTCTTTGCTGTATCTGTAATCGCTTTTTAGTTTACCACTAACGGTACGCATCCATGCCATGTGAACACTTGAGATGAGTACACCGAAGTGATAAAGTGTTGCATCGGGGATGATTGTGACAAGATTTGTCGGAATTGTATTTTTATCTAGCATTCCTATCGGAATGTAACGACGTTTTTCTGATGAAACAGCAGGCACGACAATATAGTTTTCGGGATTGTTTGTTTCTCGGAAAAGAGCCGGTCTTAACGCAAGCTTTTGTCGCCCTGCATCGGGTGATTTTTCTCTGTCAAGTTTGCAAGCCTGAACACGTTTGTAAACTTCACGCATTCCTTTGATTTGTGCCGGAGTCGCATCTACGAGCCATAAACAGTAACGTGGTTTGTTATTGATGAACTCTTCAGAACCGATAAGACGTTTGATGAATTGTTTTGCATCGGGTTCTTTGCTGATGAAATCTTCGTATTCATTCGCTTCGATAATGAGATGTCCACCATCGGCAGGACGGTTGCCTGTTGTCATTAAAGGAACGTTACACAGCGGATTTTTTCGACTTTCTACAAAAATGTTCGGTGCGTCCATCAAATAAGGGTTGATAGACTTTGCTTCGCAGGTTTTCCCGTTGGCAAGGTAAATTCGTTTGGGGTGTTGCGGAGTATCGTTTGCCGAAAAGCCTATAATTACGCAATGAACGTGTGCTTTTTGCTCGGATTCGCTGTCCCAACGGAATGTTCGGTAAGCAAAATCAATTTGTAACTTAAACCTGTCAAAAAGAGGTTTCCAAATGCCTGCAACTTGTTCACCTTGTGTGATGCTGTTTGTGGAAACGAAGGCGCATTTTGTATTTGTTCCTTGAATCAGCTTGGCTGCTTTGAAATACCAGTTGGCAACATAGTCTATTTTGCCTGCTGAACTGTAGGACTTGCCGTTTTTGTCAACGAAAATGTCTAGCGTTTCTTGTTTTTGTTCTTTGGTTTGTAAACCGTATCCCACAAATGGGGGATTGCTGATTAAGTAATCGTAATGATTTCTCTTGCGAGGTTGTTCTGCTGCTTTTCCTATGTGCAAGTCTTCTGTTATAACGGTTACTGCATCGTAGTGCTTTCCTGGTTCGGCAAGAATCATTTTCTTTGGATCGATGTCCTTGGGAGAAACAACATTGACTTTATCTGCCCACAGAGTGGGTTCGGGATCGCTCTCTTGCAAATATTCCCAATTCATCTTTAGGGCATTGCCTTCGACGATGGTTGCATTGGTTTTTAGAGGCAAAAATTCCAAATTGCGGTGGAGAATTTGTGAGGTTTCTTCCATCATTTGGTTCTCGGCAATCCAAAGTGCCGCCTTAGCCACATTTACTGCAAAGTCGTTGATTTCAATGCCGTAGAACTGGTTGATGTTCACTTGAGGCTTGAATTCGTCTCCATACACGTCAAATGCGGGGTCTGAACCGAGACGAAGTTGAACGCATTTGTTTTCTAGCTTACGAAGGCTGGCGTAGGTTTCTGTAAGAAAATTACCGGAACCACAGGCTGGGTCCAAAAATTTGAGTGAACCGAGCTTCTTTTGAAAATTCTCCAATTTTTCATTGCGAATTTTGGCGGTCTTTGTTTCGCAAATTGTTGAAAATTCTGCGTTTAAATCGTTCAAAAATAACGGATCGATGACTTTATGGATGTTTTCAATGCTAGTATAGTGCATTCCTCCGCTTCTGCGAGTAGCGGGGTTCAATGTGCTTTCGAAAACTGCTCCGAAAATCGTGGGGCTGATTTCAGACCAGTCAAAGTCTAAGCTTCCGTGAGTCAAAATAATTTCGGCGGTCTTTTCTGAAATAGGCGGGATCGTTTCGCCTTCTTTTTCGTGGAATAGCGAACCGTTTACGTATGGAAAATCTGCAAGCTTTTCTTCCATGAATCTGTCGCGATTTTCGTGCTTTGTATCAAGAACACGGAAAAGTTCACGGAGGGCAACGCGCATGTTTTCGGCGCGGAAACTCTTAAGATAGCTATAGAATTGCTCTTTTTTGAAAATTCCCGCATCTTCGGCATAAAGGCAAAAAACGAGACGTACGCACAAGACGTTCAGTGCGTGAAGGTCTGCTGCTGTTGGATTTTTGCCAAATTCGGGTAATAGGGCATCATAAATTTTTCCAACGATTTCACCGGCTTTGATGGAAATTTCGACTTCGCGTTTAATGTTTTCGCTGCGAGCATCCACCAAGAAATTCAAGCGGTGGTATTCTTTACCCAAATTTTTCAATAAAATCTGTTCGGGTTCTCCGCTTGGATGCTCCATGTCGTATATCAGAAATTCCGTAAAATTGCATGAGACAATCCATTTGGGGTGCTGGCTCAGCGGCAAATCTGCCACATACTTCTTTGCTTGCTGATAAGGCGTCAAATATCGGCCGTCACTTTGCTTTATCGGCTTACGCAAGTCCTTGTCGCTGGATTTTTGTTCGATCATCACGCGCGTCGAAGGAATGTAGGCGTCTATAAAATTAGTGATGGTTTTATCTTGGAGACGTTCTTTGACTTGCTCTTCGAAAAAGATGAATTCTGCGAAATCCTGCACGTTAAACACATTGCATAGCAAGTCAAGCCAAAATTTTTGACATTCACCTTTCTCATAGCCCTTGCTGGACCAACGTTCTACAAATGCCTTGGCGGCTGCTTTCTTTTCTTTCTCAGTCATCTTTTTCTGCGTGTTAATCATACTATCGAATATAATAAATATAAATGGCACAAAGTGTCAAAAGTTACCTTTATTTGAATTTTGCTTGAAGTTCTTTCCAGTACTCGACTTCTTCCATATTCGGCTTATTTGAACCCAAAACTTTGCTGTATTTTATTTCGAAATTTTCTTCCTCAAAGTGCTCTTCAATGTTGGATGGCATGATGCTGGTGAGTATGTGTATCGTTTCGTTTCCCTTTTTCTTTGTAGAGTAGTTTTGTAAGGCTTTGTAAGGAGATTTTTGGCTTGTTGAAAAATCTGGATATGAACCACATAGGTTTGCGATGCTCTTTATCCTCTTGGAAAACTCTATGTTGTTGTAAAACGCAAAACCATTCCACTCTTCGTAGTGGCCTATGGGGATTATTTGGAATAAGTTTGGGTATGGATTGTTATTTATGGACCAAGTTTTTTTCAGTTTTATGATAGTCACTTCGTCTTGGGATGTTTTTAATCCTTTTTCTGTAGCCAATTCGTTGCAGAAACTGCGGATTGTATCTGACGTTGCTGAAAGCATAAGTGCGGATCGACCGTCTGTTGCACAAGCGATCCCGTTAGAAATGTTAAAGTGAACTCCGCAAAGGTGCGGGTAATGAGCGTCTTTTGAAGTAAACTTGAGTAGGGTGCTTAAGTAGCGATTCATGGATGTTGTTGCCTGTTTGTGTTTTTCCACAAATATATATTGCCGCCTTATTGCGGAGCAAGAGGGCTAACTGCTAGCTTTTTTCGATTTTATCACCGCTCAAAAAGAGCCCCTATAAGACTTAAATTGCACGACTATTTGATTGACATTGAAAAATTAAAAGACTCCCCAAAATTTAGGGAGCTACTTGGATTTTTGAACACACAAGGAGTATGAAATAATTACAAAGACTATTTCTTTTTATCGAAAAAATCTGCCCAATAAGGATTTTCTTTGTCAAACAGAGCTTTTTCTTCTTTGGTGAAGTTCTGAGGATAATCACCAAAAATAAACAAGATCTTTTTCTTATCAAACGATACAGCAAAGAAACCGCGATAATCGACATAATCGACCCACCAGATTTTATCACCTTCGTTTTCCTTGTAGAACTCAAACTTTCTTGTTTCTTTGTCGACCGTAATCATGATTAACCTCTATTGTTTTAACTGAGCTCTAAAGAGTTCCTATAAGACAAAAACCTTCGATTGAAAGGAGAAGCTAAACGGTGAGTCCTTGTTTTTCAAATTCCTTTTGCATTTTTTTCATTTCAGCAAAAGCTTTTCTTACATGTTCAGGAGTGTTGTCTTTGAGCGAACAGTCCAAAAAACATTCTGCATCATGATTTGACCAATCATAGCACAACTCAAAAAGTTCTTCATAATCCATGTTTTCGATGCTTTTCATATTCAACCTCTCCCCATAATATACCACTTTTTCGTTTTAACACCGCTCAAAAAGAGGCGCAATAGGGCTTAATACTGTCAGGTAATGATTTCATATCGATGCCGGTTCCGTTGAGGACTATTTTTTTGAGCTTCGTGAGCTTGCTTAAATCTGGAAGACTGGTAACGTGTTTAAGATCCTCTAGTCTTATGATCTCAAGGTTTGTCATATCTTCAATGAATGAAATATCGTCCAGCTTATTTATTCGCCAAAGTTCAATCTCACGAAGATTCTTAAGCTTTCCCAATTCATGCAAGTCGTTATTTGAATTCCAAAAAAGTGCCAGTTTTTCCAGATTCATCTTATGAAGGAACGAAAAGTCCGCAATCTTAATTCCCCTTAAAGTCAAGTCCTTGAGCTTAGGAAGTTGACTCAACAGTTCAATATTCTTTTTCGCTTTCTTGCCTAGCCATAAACTCTTCAGATTTACATATTTCAAAAGCCATGCACAGTCAAATACGACTCCCGGCCCCATCGTATCAGCGATAATAATCAATTCTTCCAAATCGTCTGAAAGATATTTGATGAATTCGTAGTTTCTCAAATCAAAACAATCGATATAAAATTGTTTTAATCGTAATCGGACCAGCACATCAAAATTAATCTTTTGTTGATCATTTCTGAAATCTATACGGTCGATACAAAGGTTTTTCAGATGAGGCATTTTCAAAAGGAACGAAATATCTACTTTATCTTCATCATAAAAACCAAAAAGCCTGAAAGTGATGTCTGGTCGTAAAGAAAGAATATCGTCTATTATCTGGTATGCTTTGTCTGGCAATAAATATGAAATCTGAATACGTTCAATTTTCTTGTTGTCAACGATTGCACGGATTACCTGGTCATCAATGTCCTTATACCCGAGCAACTCGAAACAACCGTCAGTCCGTGTCTCGTTCGTTACATGAACCAAGTTTGTATGATTTATATAAGCTCCCATTATAGTTTTCCTTTGCTTCCAGTAGCAAAAATACCTATGCCTGAATCAGACTGACTCCAGCTCTCGTCCAATGCGGTGCAATTCATCGCTGATCTTCTTTCTTCGGGCGACAGATGGCTTTTTAGAACCGTTTATATAGGCTGCAAAAAGTGGTTGTGGAATGCCAAGCCTCCGAGCAAAAGCTGCGGCATTCAGCTCCGGGAACATCCAAAAGACTCTTCCCACAGGGTTCATCTTTTTGGGGGCGAAAAATCCAGAAAGCTCAAGACCTTCGTCAAGATCGTCAAACCACACTCCGTCGAGATCCACGCGGCAGTTCTCCAACTGTGCTCTTGTCGCGTTTCTGAGCGGTTCATAATCGCGGATGAGTTCTCGACCGACACGGCCATCGTTCAGTTCGACACAGACAGCATCATCATCTACCCAGATTCTTTTTACATCTTTTTCAGTAATTTCCATCTTGACCTCACTTGTCGAATGTTTCATGCCACTTGGTTTCGATAAGTTCGCGGTTTTCTTCTGCGAGTGCTGTTGCCTTTTTCAAGTCCGCAGCGGAAAGCCTGCCAGGAAGCTTCACAACCGCCTTGCCATCAATGATCTCTATTTTTGCTTTCTTCCCTTGACGCATTACGTGGACGTGCACTGGCACATGTTCGTTCATGTAGAAGAAGAAAGAAAAACCGTTTTTTTCGAATACCTTGCCAATACTTTAATATAGGTTATTATTTAATAACCGTCAATACTTTTCTTGTTTAACCCTGCTCAAAATGGGATTCAATGAGACCTTTTTGTTGAATTATTCCACTGTGGCAAAATACTCATCTGCCTTGATCACGGCTTCGAGAATCTGCTTAAAGTGCTCTAAACTCTTGATTCTAAAATCATAGTAGCCGTAGCCGGGTTCGACGCTATCAAATTCAGGTTCGCCAAAATCGTTTTGGGGCAAGTATCCGTGAAAGCAGATGCCGGGTGTCCCGTATGTATGGTAAAATTCGTTGATTTCGAATACGCGAGAGTACCAGCAGATAAATCTTTTGCGGCGGAAAACTTTTTTGATTTCATGACCGTTTTCATCTATGATTGTTTCGCAGGGTGTTGTTTCGTTGACAAGTCGGTGCAGGAATTTCTTCAAGAACTTATCAATGTTTTGCCATCGCAATGATTGCGGAAAATCGTTTTCTGAATATTCTTTTTGCATTTTGTATTATCCTTTTGATCAAATATATAATCTTGTAATGTCTAATTCTGACATTTTAACCATGAGATAAAAACTTTCTCGTCAAAGTAATTCTATAGTTGGCAAAATAAACGTATTTGCAAACAACTGATTGCAAAATTTGCAAAGTTTTGCTTTTCGATTTTTTTCGTTGTAGATTAGAGCCTCTAAACTTAACGGAGGTATAATTGTGACACGAGACGAATTTTTCGCTATGGTTAAAGATCTTCATAAACATCCTGAACGTTTACCCGAGTATCGAAAAAACTACACTAACGTTTACCCTTTCAGCGACGGCATTTTTAAAATGCTTATGGCGAATGAGGCTAAACCTGAACGTACGGTGAAGTTTCTGAACGCAATGCTTGATTTGAATGGAAAAAATGCCATCAAAACCTTTACCTTAGGTGTTCCCGAGAGTCCGGGGGTTCTCAATGATAAAACCGCGATTTTCGACATTTATGGAACAACAGAAGCTGGCAACCCTGTTCTCATCGAAGTCCAGCAGAATTTTAATACCCTGTTCGTTGATAGGCTTATTTACTACACATCTCGAGTGATTTCTCGAACGGTCAAAAAATCGCAAGATTATAACTTGCCACATATCTATGTACTTTCGATTCTGACAGAAAACCAGTTTCCTTTGGAAAGAAACACTTACTTGCACCATTCCCAGCTCGCTCGCAATCGGCATTTCTTTTACGAAAAATTGGACATTTACCTTGTGGAAGTAGAAAAATTTTTCACAATCGATGATCGCACGAAACCCGAAAAGCGGGAAATAACAAATAGGGCCGAAATGCTTCGAATTTTCCGTGCCGTACTCGAAGAAAAGGAAATCCCTATTGAAAAACTGAAGAACCTTCTTGACAAGGACTTCATCAAGGATGTATCTTTGACAGGGTACACGGACGAAACGCTTTTGAATGAGGTTGACGGAATGACAAATTTGCTTTACGAAAAACAAGGATCTTATTTACAAGGAAAAGGCGATGGAATTCTTGAATCTGCACAGCTTATGGTCGATGCAGGCATTTTGACTGCTGAAAAAGCGGCAGAACTCTTCAAAATACGTAAAGAAGATTTACTCTCTAAAAAGAGTAAAACTGCCGAAATTTAATAAAACTTTGGGAACGGAATCGTCAACGAAGCCTTGAAACGCATCAAAATCGAGAACTTGGACAAAACCACCTTGACCGAACTGGAGCGAGAAATGATTGCAAAAGAAGAGATTGAATGCCGTTTGGCTGGTGCTAAAATTGAAACTCGCTATGAAATGGTCGATGCGATGCTTGCTAATGATATTCCTATCGAGAAAATCGCGGTCATTTCAGGAATTCCGCAGGAAGAAATACGGAAGCGTCGAACTCAGCGCTAATGTCCTGAATTTTTTTGGGCAGACTGCTTTTTTGCCCGTTTCTGTCAGGCTGCTACTTTAGCCTTGCTCCGTTCACTTTACTGATTTCTCCGTCAAAATAGACGAAGTCGCTGTCTTTGTTTTTCCACACGGCGCGGAAAACGGTGGGACGCTTGATGCCATCGGAATAGGTTTTGTAGTTTTCGCATTGCGCTTCCCATGGGGTGTATTCTATGGTCCCGTCGGGTGAAATTTGACCGCGATTATTTGTTGTAAACGAGGTCATTTCGTAAGCGTCATTGAAATGGAAAATTCCGGTTGCAGTTACGCCTTTGTTTGTGATTGTCGCTTCGACGGTGTGGTCGTCAACTTGCTTGAACGTGATGAAATCTTTCAGGAGAGCTTCTGGCAAAAAGAATGCTTCGGCAAGATAAGTGATGAGGCAAGCTTTGTCCATTGCCGGGCCTGTTTGGTCGAATAGCGTAAAGAGTTTCGCGAGAACTCCCTTCATGCCGCCTTTGCCGTTCATGTAGTAATCGTAGCCTTGGAACGGGATTCCGAACATCTTGCTGTCGATGAAAGCGAGTCTGTCTGGCGAATCGGCAAAGTCCACATGCGTGTAATCGATTTTGAGTCGCGGCTTGTTTACGCCCATGCCAAAATCGACATCTTTGTATTCCATGGTTAAGTGCGTACGCCTTTTGCTGCCGATGTAACCGTTCGTTTTCAGATATTTTTGAATGAGGGGTGGGAGGCTTGCGATGGCCGCAGAGTCTAGCGTTCTGGAGATTGTCGCGGAACTGTCGGCGTTTGCGTTTGTAAGAGTCGCGGCACTTTGCAACCTAGCCTCGACATCGTTCTGAAACAGCGTCTTGACGGGTGAATAGGGAATATTGAACCAAATTGCTAAAAGCAAAATAATGGCAGCGATGATAATCAGGATAGTCATGAAAAATCTCTTTGCGGGTTTCATTTTTTGCATGATTTTTTTTGAATGTTTGAAATTAATTGGAACAACCTTTTGTAGGGTCAATTTTAGAATCATTTACAAGACTGTTGATTTTTTTTACTAAACGTCGGGCGTTGGGATGAAATTCATCAATGTCTGGAAGGTGCAATTTTATTGTTGTTGCGTTTTTATTGTTGACAAGGTCAATAGTTGCTGATGGATGAAGGCACATATCTGCAAAAAGGCTATATTCAATCTCTTGTTGATAGTAGGTGATTTCTTCAATGATGTCTTGGATCAAGTCTGGAGGCAAATTGTTGCGATAACATGAATCAATTTCCGATTTGCCGTCGCCAATATAATTGCTTTCTATTGTCTTTAGTATGATGGAATCTTTATATACGGAGATATTCGCTGTGAACACACTTACTCCGTTTTGCATAGATGCGAATATATTGATATCACTGTTCTTATCGGCTTTAGGGTGGTCTGTATAAAATTCATTTATGGATAGTTCATAACGTTCCGTTTGAAAAACGTATCCAAAAGCTCGGTTGTGTAGAAATTCAAATCCTGAAAGGATTAAGAAAAATGTAACAAAAGAAATGATGAGATAACGGACTCTTTGCTTTTTTGTTTTTTTGCATGTAGTAAAGTAAAACGTAGATAAAGGAAGAAATGCAACGGTAAGTCCGCAAGCGTAGCAAGCTAAAATATATGTTTGCTGTGTGGAATGCGACTCATCGATCGCAAATGTAATGAAAAACGAAAGAATGACGGCAATGAATATGGCTAGTAGAATCGATACGATTCTCCCCGTAATGAGAAATGCCCTGTGATGCTTGGTAGAAATGTTCGCGAAAACGCCTAATAAAAATGGAATTATCGAAAAAATGATAATAAGTACAATCTTTAAAATAGTCATGAATAATGTTTCTGTCGGTTCCATAATTTCAATCCTTCTTAATCTTTCTGCGCGACATGTACCATGCAATGGCATCTATAATTAAAAGTACTACGACAATCGGCTCTCCAATCAGCAAAGCCAATTCGCCTAAGATTCCTGCGAATTCTCCTTCGGCGGTATTGAAATCGTAGATGGCAAAGCCTAATATCAAAAGGCCTATGATGATATCTGCGATGGCAAATAGCAAATAGGGAGACGCCTTCTTTGCAAATTTTTTAAGAATCTTTGCTATGATAAACGAAGATAACGTAATTATTATGATTGCTGCCGTTATAGTAGAACTCATTTGATCTCCGTTTAAAATAAATCTAACGTACTGTCCAGATAAATTTCTTCACGAACTTTGAGCTGGTGCTCGGGCTTTGTCATGTAATAAAGTAGAAATTCTAAAATGAGGGCACTGCCGAGGCTGCGACCTTCGATTTTGAAGTGGCGGAATCCCGCAGGTGCGTAGATGTTTTGAATGTCCTCGATTCCAATAAAACCGGGATTTTTCATTGCATCGGAGAAGCGGTAGCCCCTTTGGGCTGTGGGCGAGACGCAAATGTGGTCTTCGCAGTTTTCGCCAAGGCTTTTCCTGCTCACGTTCTCGTAGCATTTTTTGCGGTCATAGCAGCCGAACCAACAACATTCATTGCACAGAAATTCGACCTTTTGCTTTTGTTCGTTTGTGAGTACGTTCAATTTGTCGAATTGCTTGTTGAGTCTGAAATCGGGAACGACATAGCGGAATTCTTCGCGGCTTAGCTCTGTTTTGAACTGCTCGAAATCCGTAATGACTTTTGTGGTTGAAGAGACAAAGTAATAATTGGGGTACTTTGATTTGATGTAATTTAGCAACAGGTCGGAATGAACGATGATGCTGTTTTGATTCGTACGAATTTCGTTTACGTTGGGATTCTCGCGACTCTTGTCTGCATTGGTATCTGCGCCGCTTTCAAATATTTCGCACAACTTATTGCACTTTCTATCGGCGAGGTGTTCTTCGCGAATCAATGAATTGCTGAAAGTGAGCCGTGCGGAAATTCCGTATTCTTTCATGAGGGCTGCAACAGAGTCCGGTTGCGCATCGCCAAAGCCGACGCGCCCGCCACCCCATAAGCAGTCGTTGGGCGCGCCGTATATTGAACCGATTTCGCACCAATCGTAAAAATATTCCCGGTGCTCGCGGAATAGCGGCAAGAACGCCTTGTAAAGTTCGTAAAATTCAAATAGTCCGGGAAGGTGGTAGAAAATCTTCATTTCAGTATCTGTCGTATGGCATTAGGGATTGTTCGGCAAGTGGTCAAAATCAACGCACCATGAATGAGGGCACTGCTTAGAGTCGCTTGGAGTTCCGATTTTGTATTTTTTATTGTCTTCCAGAGTCGTGACTTCTAAATAGATGTCGTCAAAGAAGATCCCTCTATCACGGATTTCTTGAATTTGTGCTCGTTTGATTACTTTCCCGTCAACAAGCCATTCGATTATACAGGGTTCCAAGGTGCAACTTGTGTGGATGAAAAAATTGGATGAAAAATGGTTCCCGTTTTGATATATTTGGTTGTTTAAATGATCTTCATTTTGGGGGTCTTTTGTTTTTTCGAAAACAAATCTTTCTGATTCTGTAGAATCAGGACTCGCCAATCTCATTTGTAAATCTTGATTAGAATCAAGGTTGTCAATTGTTCCGCGAAATCCTACACTGCAAAATGCGCATGGTGCCTCAAAAATGCATCCGGTTAGAAATAAGAGCGAAAACAATAGTATAACGAACATGCTTTAAATATACCTTAATTTTAGATGTTTCTAGAACTTGTTATGTCGAGAAAGATATTTGAATTAGGAAATTTTTTTAGAAATTTTGAAATTGTCATAATATGACATTGCTAAAATCTAAGTTTACTTTGTAACCCTCAGAAAGGAGGCCTGCAATGGCAAACGAAATGTTTTATGTCAAAGTTGAATCGTCCAAAAATGCGATGGTTTATGCGTTCACACGCAGCGTAACGGGGATTCTCGATTATGCGAGATCGGCTCCTGCTGTAGAATATGATTTTTCGCACATGCAGTGCGTTGAAGGCAGTGCCTATTTTACGCCTTCGTGGTACACCTATTTGCCCAAGGAATTGCAGGCGACAGTCAATGTCTATTTGCCGCACGACATCAAGAATCTGGATGCCTCCCAGTATTCGTTCTTGTTGCATGTGGGGGCGTTGTTGCTTGCGGTTCAAGAACGCGATGGCTTGCTTGTGGCGGAACTTTTGCGTCGCCGTCCGACGGTGTTTGCAAACTTCTTGCCGCTCGTGCTGCATCTCGTAAAGCCTGTGGCGGCTGAAGCTCTGTTTGCGAATGTCTATGGCGGTTTCCGTGGCGACAGCGGATTTGAACAAGTTTACAAGGCGAATGCTCCGATTGCAACTGGAGAAACGGATGTTTCTGCTATTCTCTTGGCGGCAGCTCGCGATGTTCTCAAACCGGATCCAAGCAAAGAATCACCTGAAGAAATGTTTGTCCGCTATTTCAAGGATTGTGAAAGTGCAGATTTTACAATTGGCATTGTCGGTGCGACGAACCATCCGTGGGTTGCTAGCATTGAAAAATTCGAATCAGCAGCAAAAGCTGCGGTGACATTTCACTTCTTTGACGATTCGGCTAGGGTTGGGGCTAAAAGTCAAGCGGTTTACGATTCGCTCACGACAAGAGTGCAAGCGGAACCGTATAATCCTCATGATCATAACGCCATTAGCGTGAGCATTGATGACTTGGGTGCGGTTCTCAAGGGGATGCAAACCAAGAGCAAGGCGGGGTATCTGCGTGCGACGGCTGCTGCAATTTTGCGTAAGGCTCGTCCGAATTTATTTGCTTATGATTCCAAACTGTGGCGTTTGGGGGCAAATCCCGATTACTTCGAAAATGCGATTGTATTGCGGATAAAATTTTAATTGCGGACTCGTGTAAAAGCTGAGTCGCAGTTGCTTTGGCGAAATTTACACCTCATCCAAAATTCCCGCCTCAAGTCTCGTTTTTTGAGTGAGGGGCGGGAATTTCATCGGTCCATCAACCAATTTACTTCTGGCTTAAAATAGCACGGAGTTCGTCTGCGGCTTTTTGCAGGTCGTCATTGATAATCGTGTATTCGTACTTGCCCTTGGTCTTTGCAAATTCGATTTCTTTTTTGGCGTTTGCGAGGCGGAGCTGGATGACTTCTTCGCTGTCGGTACCACGACCACGGAGGCGGCGTTCCAGTTCTTCGTCGCTCGGCGGCATGATGAAAATGCCCGTTGCGTCAGGATAGACCTTGTCGAAGTTCACCTTGCCGAAAACGTCGAGATCGAACAGCACGCGGTTCCCTTCGGCGAGAGTTTTTTCGACGAAACTCTTAGGTGTTCCGTAGTAGTTGCCGTGGACTTCGTTCCATTCGATTAAACCGTTGTCCTTGATCATCTGCTCGAATTCTTCTTTAGTCTTGAAGAAATAGTGGACTCCGTCGATTTCGCCTTCGCGTGGCTTGCGTGTCGTTGCGGAGATGGAATACTTGATATCCGGGAAATCCTTGATGACCAGGTCCTTGAGGGTGGTCTTCCCTGCGCCGCTCGCGGCACTCATAACGAAAAGCTTGTTCTTCATGATTCAAATATACTAAATGGTTGAAAAATTGCCAAAGTGCTCGTTTTTCGCGACCGCCCTTGCCTTGTCTGCTGAGCAAACTTTTATATTTACTACATGAAATCTTATATTTCTCTTATAACTTTGATGTGCTTTGTGGGGATAGCATTTGCCGACCCTACAGTTTCCATTTTCGTAAAAGATGCGTCCGAGTTTCAGGCGATTCAGAATGACTTGCGACAGTTGAAAGCGGGCATCGGTAGCAACAACCCCGAAGTGGATTCCTTGATTAATCGCGCAAACCGCATCGCGAAGATGAATGACCGATGCAGCATGATTTCCATCAACGATATACTGGACGAAGAGTGCGGCCACTTTTATGCGGTTGAACTCCCGGAATTCGAGTCCCGTTACATGGAAGTCACCGGCGAGCTGCGTTTGGGCGTGATGACCATGGCTGATAATTTGGAACAGCGAACACAGCAGATTGATGCCTGTACTGATGCTTTTTCGCGAATTGTCGCTTCTAAAGAGAATCTTTTGAAAATCGAAGGCAGCGTGGATTTGGAGCCGCTTTCGCATTCGGGGGCGTTCGATGCTTCGTACAATTTCAAGCTGCGTTATGATGAACGCCGCATGGACCAGCAAAAGCATTTTGCGGAACTCTGGCTATCCAAGTGTGGCGACATCGTGCTTCGCAAGTCTGGCGACGAGTTTGCTCCGCTGTTCGTGCAGGCTCTCGAACACATGAACGATTCGCTTGTGCATACAAAGACGAACTTGAAGGTCGTGCTCGATTCGACGGACCTTTCGCTTTATTTGGACTTGAACAGGCCGGTGGCTGGCGCGTATTATTTGAGCGGGGCTGAGCTTTTTAACGTGACTCAGATTCCTTCAGGACGACAAAACGCCCACATGCTAGTGAACATGAAGAAAAAAGCTGTCATTTTCCCGAAAGGGCGCAATGGAGAAATGGCGGCTTACAAAGGCCGCGTGGAATTTGAAAAGGCTAGCGACGACCTCGTTGGCCGCTGGATCTGGAGCCGAGATTCTTCTGCCATCAATTCGATGCCGAAGATGAATACGAAAAACGTTTCTTCTGAAGACGTCGGGACGAAAAATGCAAGCACCGTGCAGACAGGCGATTCCAAGGCCAACTCTGGCAATTCCGTGCAATCTGGCAATTCAGCAGTACTGCCGGGCGACAAAGTGGATAACGGCTTGCCAAAGCAGAGCAAGCTAGGAAAAATGCGGTGGGTGCTCGTCGGCGTTTCGGCAGCAACGCTTATTGCCGGTACGACGCTTGCGATTGTCAATAACAGTAAAGCGAAGGACGAAAGCAAGAAAAAGCCAACTTCGAAGTGTGAATTTGATAGCCGTTACGATGACATCGGCAGCTACCAGACACTTCGCATGACCGGCATCGGCATTGCCATTTTAGGCGGCCTTGGTCTTGGCTTGAGTATCGCATTTTAGGAGGGAATATGTTAGACGAAAGACGAAAGACGAGAGACGAAAGAATGAATTGTCATCCTGGAGTGAGCCTTTGGCGAACGATAGGATCCATGCGTCTAATAAGTGTACTTGCTGCGTTTTCTGCTGTAATGTATTTCTCCGCTTGTACCGATTACCAGTCAGAATTTGACGATGCGTTCGGGGCTTTGGATTATACAAAAGAAACAGACGACTCCTCGTCTTCTGCCGGCACTTCAGTCTCCGTTTCTAGTTCGACAACTAATTCTGGCGCGAAGGTGAGTTCGTCTTCTGCTCGTCCTGTATCAGCAACAAGTTCTAGTGTCAAGGTCAGTTCTTCATCAGGTAAGGCCTTGTCGTCGAGCCGTTCCGAAGGCACCTCCAGCACAGAAATTTTAGACACTCAATGTAAAACGGGTAACATTGATTGCTTTAAGGATAGTCGCGATGGCCAGACTTACAAGAAGGTCAAGATTGGCAATCAGGTGTGGATGGCGGAAAACCTGAAGTATAAAGCAGACTACAGCTATTGTTATGAAAATTCTGATGAAAATTGCAAAAAGTACGGTCGTCTTTATACGATAAAGAATGGTTATAATGCATCAGATCTTTGCCCTGCAGGCTGGCATGTGCCGGATTCAACGGAATGGGAAGTCCTATTCAAGTCTGTGGGTGGAAGAAACGTAGCGGGAACTCATCTCAAATCGACAACCGGCTGGGATGAAAGTTCTGCTGATCTTGGTGTTGACGACTTTAGCTTTTCGGCTCTCCCTGGTGGCATAAAATCCCAGGGGTCAAGTTTTAGATATAAAGACCAGAATGCTTTCTTTATGAGTTCTACAGAGGCTGGAGATACTGTGTATGTTGTCAATCTTCTCTATAGTGCTAAGGACGCTACTTTTAGAACAGATTTCGATAAAAATCACTCGGTTTCCGTCCGCTGCGTGGAAGGCGAGCGCTTGTCTAGCAGTTCGGCCAAGTCTTCGTCTTCTTCAACAGCTCCGATGTCTAGCTACACTCCGCCTTCAGGGAAGAATTACGGCGAAATTGAATACAATGGACAAAAGTATAGGACCGTCAAAATCGGTGATCAGGAGTGGATGGCGGAAAACCTGAATTATGCAGTTGATGGTAGTTCCTGTTATATGAATTCTGCCAAAAATTGTGATAAGTACGGTCGTCTTTATTTGTGGAATGCTGCTACGACCGCTTGCCCCGAAGGCTGGCACTTGCCGGATTCGACGGAATGGGCTGTACTGTTTAAGTCGGTGGGAACGGATGTTGCGACACACCTCAAGGCAACGTCGGGCTGGGATTCTAATACGGCCGGCAATGGAGACGATGCGTCTGGCTTTTCTGTGCTTCCTGCTGGGGGAGGTTCAATATCAGGTGGTGTCGTGTACTATTCTAGTTTGACGAATGGCGCCGTTTTTTGGACAAATGAAAAAATAGGTGACTCTGAAGCGCGTTCTGTGAGTGTATATGGGAAAGACAAAAATCCGGAATTTATAGAAGGCAATATAAATGATCGTAGATCCGTCCGCTGCATAAAGGGTGCAAAACCAGCAAGCAGCAGTTCTGTAAAATCGAGCAGTTCTGCGGCTTCATCTTCGTCGTCCAGTTTCGGGTCGAGCGGTAGCTTCACTTATGTGATCAATAATAAAACATACACTTCAAGTTATGTGAGGCACAACGGTCTTATTTGGATGAACCAGGATTTGGAAAACAATCTTTTGGGTGGTTATTTTGGTGGTTCTGGCACCGATTTCTATGGTCAAGGACGCAAATATTTTACATGGGAAAATGCCCGGAAAGCTTGCCCGAATGGGTGGCGCTTGCCGCGTGCAGATGAAATTAACAAGTCACGTTTTTTAGAAGATAGTACGTCTTTTGGTGATAGTGATGCTTTGCCGGGTTATTTCCTTTATACTAAATGGCACAAAGTAGGCGAAGAGGGCATGTATTGGACCAGCGACACTACAGGTGGTTATGCCAAAGTCTTTTCGCTCAAGAAAAATGGTGGGGCTGGTAAAATTGTCAGTGTAAATATAAGCTTTGCAAAGGATTCGATTAAGTTACCAATTCGTTGTGTGCAACCTGGTAATGTGTTTAATAATCCGAGAAGTTCTTCTCTGTCGATTAAGCTTTCAAAGGAAACCTTCTATGACAGTACTTACGTGACTGTAACAATAGGCGACCAGACTTGGATGGCGGAGAACCTGCTCTATTATTACAACTTTGGCGGTAAAGCAAAATGTTATAATGGAAATGATGCTCTTTGTAGGGAATACGGCAACTATTTTACTTGGAATAGTTCTGTAGGAGATGTTAATAATGCGTGCGGCAAATACCAAAGTAACTGGGTTCTTCCGTTAGAAGCTGATATTAATAAATTATTGGAAACGGTTGGTGGTGCAGATAAACTTGCATCTGTTGGAATGGGAGGGACGAATGTCTCTGAATTTGATTTTGTTCCATCGGGCCATTTTGTGAATTCTGGGTCTTTCAAAACTGCGGAAGATTCTGAATATGCGTCGTGTTTCTGGTTGTTTACAGCTAATGCTCCAGATAACGTGGCGGATGCATATTGTATTAAAAAAGATCTCACTGGATCTATAGTTAAACTCCCTATAGTTGAATATCATCCAATTCGCTTAATACGAAGTCCAGGCTGCAAATAGCTTTTCTGCATATGCGATTAATAAATCCAATTAAACTAATGCGTTTAAAGAACTGAAAAACCGCCCCCGCAGGGCGGCTTTTTTTCATCCAGTCATCCAGGATTCTCCTCTCGTCTATTTCTTATCCTCAATGTACAGCGGGCGCTGCTTGACTTCGTCGTAGATGCGTCCGATGTATTCGCCGAGAATGCCAATCGTCAAAAGCTGCACGCCTGCGAAGAACACGATGGCTGTCATGAGCGAAGCCCAGCCGGGAACGGTGGTGGCAGGGGAGAGGAACTTTTCGAGAATCGACCAGACGAGCAAAGCGAATCCGACAACCGTCGCGACAAGCCCCATGTAAAAGCTGATTTTGAGCGGTGCGGAACTGAAACCTGTGATGCCGTCGAACGCGAGACGCAACATCTTCTTGAGCGGATACTTCGATGTACCTGCCGTGCGTTCTGCTCGGTCGTATTTGACGCCAATCTTCTTGAAGCCAACCCAGCACACGAGCCCACGCAAGAAGCGGCTGCGTTCGGGGAGGTTTTTGAGCTGATCGACGACGCAGCGGTCCATGAGTCTGAAGTCGCCGGTGTCTGGCGGAATGTCGATGCTCGTGAGCTTGCCGATGAGGCGGTAGAAACAGAAAGCCGTAAAGCGCTTGAAAAGCGTTTCTCCGGCACGCTTGTTGCGCTGCGCATAGACAACTTGATAGCCTTCGCGCCACTTTTCCATCATCACCGGGATAAGGCTTGGCGGGTCTTGAAGGTCTCCGTCAATAATGACGACTGCATTGCCTTGTGCATGGTCGAGGCCTGCACTGAATGCGGCTTGGTGCCCGAAGTTACGGCTGAAGTTGATAATCTTGTTGCTTGGCGTTGTCGGGAGCAGTTCTTCTAGGATTTCGCGAGTGCGGTCCTTGGAACCGTCGTTCACGAAAATGAGTTCGTGCTCGATGTCCTTGAGTTCTTCCTCCAAGACGCGGAACGTCTCGGCCACAATTTCTTCTTCGTTAAAAACAGGAATAATTACAGATAAAAGCATGTTAGTTCTTAGGGGTTGGTCATTAGTCTTTAGTCAATAGTCATTAGTTGCTGCGTTGTCATCCCGGACTTTGTTCCGGGATCAGTTATCCTAGAATCTGTCATCCTGGAGCCGAAGGCCGATAGGATCCATATTCTCTTTCGTCTTTGGACTTTCGCTTCACTCAAGTCCCAACCAATCGGCTCGGTCATGCCCAACTTTGTTGGTCGCGTCTCTCGCCTTTATTGGTTGTCGTCTCTCGTCTATCCTCTCTCGTCTCTCGTCTAATCACGGCACCAATACCGGGTTGATGATATCTACGTGCGTGCAGTCGATACCTTCCTTGGGGATGGTCTTGATGGTCAACTTCGTCACTCCAGTAACATTGGCCACAACGTCTTGCAGAGTGCCGTTCTGGAAGAAATCGGTCTTTGCAAGCGATTTCCCGTCGCCGAGGACTTCCACAGCAACTCCGTTGCCGCAAAGCGATTCGTCGTCAAGCCCTGTAGAGAACTTGAGTGTCGAGTACTTCTTGTCAATGTCAAAGACTGTGGTCGATGCGGCGTGGATTCCAAGCCCGTTGTCAAAGCGCAGCCCGTTGATGTTGAAACGGTTTCCTTCGATGCTTTCGTTCTTGTGCATGCTGCCCCATCCCTGCTGGTGGCTTTCGATGGGCCAATCGACGAGGGCTACTGCTCCGTTTGCCTTTTCAAAGTAGAATTTCGAAATATCGGCAAGCTTGCTGTGGGTCGCGTTGTCTTGCACGACAAAACGCACTTGGTTAAAGCCCGGCTGTAACAGTTCTGCCCCGATTTCTTGATCGTACGAGCCGAAGTTGTAGGTGCCTTTTTTTACTGTGGAATTGTTGACAAAGAGCATGAAAACCCAGTTAGCGGCGGCTTTGCCTTGTTCTTTGAGATCGTAGTGAATTTTGAGTGAGGTTGATTTCGAAGCGGAGTCGGCGGGAACAGCTTCAATATCGCCGGTCTTGATGATTTTTTCCGGGTTGTAGTTCTTGCGTCCGTTGAACTTCGCGATCTGCACCCAGTAGTTGTTCGTCACCAAGATGTTCTTGACTCCTGTCATATCCATTTCGCGTTCAAAGACGTCACAAGTCGTCGCGATGCGGTGTTCCACGGCTTTTTTGTGGTAGGTTTGGCTGTTCCAGCAGTCTAGCCCGCGGATGTAATAGACTTCGCCCTTGTACTTTTCGATGAGGTCCTTCATTTCGCTGTCTTTCATCTGGCGGGCGTTGTCGTAATGGATGGACGAAATTCCGTAACCGACGAAGTGCCATGGACGACCATAAATGAAGAATCGGTCTGCTGGGGGCAGTGTCTTGAGCCATCCGAGAATTTCATGTTCTTCAATGGTCAGATGGTTCCTGTTATACATGATATTGTTGTTGAAATCTTTCTTGTAATGGAATGTCCAACCGGTGAATGCGACAGCGGCTATTAGAATGCCGACTAAAACGTTGGTGGAACTTTGCTCCTTATCCTTTGTGGTTGCGAAATACTGGACCATGTGTGTTACCGGGAGGGCTGCGACAAAAGCCATCGAGGGAAGCATCACGAGACTGTAGCGCTGGTTGATTTCGATGCTGAAGTCGCCTGAAACGTTTTCGAGAATCACATAAGTCTGCAGGTGGTAGAGGAGCAAGAATCCGAGAATCTTAAGATAATAGAAGTTGCTCTTCCTTGCATCGTTAATCGCACGGTAGGCCAAATAAATGGCTCCGATCGCGAACAAGTAGTTGAAGTAGCTGAGGAACGGGTTCGTGAGTTCTCCGTTATTGCCGAGCTTTGTGGTCATCACTTCCCAGTTCTTGGCGAGGTCCTCAAAGAAGTGACCGTGGGCTTCGAATTCGCCCCCTTGGAAACCGAACCCTTGGAAATAGCTGATGGTGAGGAGCGCAGGCACAGAGAACAGCGATAGCACGACAAAGAAAACGGGAGCTTTTGCATCTTGCTTGTCCAAAAGTTTCGGGAATGCAAAGAGGATAAACGCAAAGAGGCAGAATATTGTTTCTTGGCGTGTCTGCGCAAAAAATCCGAGGACGAGCGCCAAAAGAGCCCAGTGCTTTACAGTGTTCCTATCGTAAGCCCACTTGAAAACGAGAAGCGAGAGCGCGGAGAGGAATATGTAGAGCGGTTCGACGGACATCGAGCGGAACTGGAACAGCACCGTCGGTTGCAGTGCCATGAGGAGCGATGCCAAGAACGCAAGGAGCGGTTGCCTCGTCCATGCGACAACTGCGAGGAACATGAGTAAGAACGAAAGCGGGAGCATCACGAATTCCGCATTGAAAATCCAGCGGAGATCGTTGCCGAAAAGCGGCATGCCGAGGTAGTACAGGAACGAAAGCCCTTTTGTCTTGAAACTGTTCGACGTCGATTTGCAAGTAAGGCCGCCGTTTTCGAATACGCCTTGGTTGCAGGTAGCGGATTCGTGGTTGTAGTACATGTTCTGGGCGACGGACATGAATACGCTTTCGTCACTCTGGACGCGGTGACGTGCTTCGATTTGCATGCCAGCAAAAATGGTTACTACAGCCGTAAAGACGATTACCATAAGGCTTACAGGCTTTTCGGGGAGGATTCCTTTGACCCATTCCCGAAAATCTTTGCTTAAAAGGCAAAAGAGGACGATGCCTGCAACGAGCTGTACCCAAAAAAGCGGGAGAGGAAGGTACAAGTCAAGCTGCCGGATAGTTTCGCGGTGCTTGATGTTTGGTGCGAGGTAAATAAAGAATGGAATTGCTAGAGCGATGACGGTTCCTGCAATACCGGCAGGATGAAGTAAATTTTTAAGCAGGTTAAGAATGTAATTTTTCATGGATTAAATATAAATAAAGCAAATTAGTCAGAGGTGTAAATCCTTTCGTGAGTCAGTTCGAAACCGATAGAGAGCTGGAGTCCGATGCGTCCCGAAGAAATTCGGAACTTGGTATCGCGGTGTTCAAATGACTTGTGGACTGAGGAATAATCGAAGTTGACTTCGAAGCCGATATTGTAGGGGAATATAGCTCCAATGCCTGCTACTACGAAGAAATTGAAGGGGCGTTCCCACCAGCATCCTTCTCCAGTCAGTGCACCCATGGTTCCTGCTCTTACGACTGCGTATGGAACGGCGAGCCAGTCCTTACCGTAAAAACCGAAAGAAAAATTTCCCCAAATGGGTAGGAACGCAGGCGTTAATGTTTTGCTGCCTTTTTTTTGGCTGCTCTTGTATCCTAGTCCGATTCCGTAACGCAATGGTGCGAATTCTGCCGAAAAAAGCAGTTCCGTGCCGACTATGAACAAGGAATTGCTATTCCAAGTCTTTTCTTCTTTGACGTTTTCGATTCTTTTGTGGGCTGTGACATCGGCAAAGAAATCAAATTGAGCCAAGGGGCGGATTTCCATGGCGTTTACCGATGTGCAGATTCCAAGGGCAAGCGTTGCTGCTGCCAGATATTTTTTTTTGAATAGGGATGTCATTTGGCGTACTCTTTTGTATTGAATGATAAATTATAAAATTTTTTTGAAATGATTTGTGTAAAAATGTTTTTTTTGTTATATTAAGGATTAAAAAAAATACTTGGAAGAGGTAATATGAATCGATGGACAACGTTGTTCGTTGTTTTTTTGGCGTTTTTTGCACATGCCGCAGAAGAGCATGGCACTGTATTTCCGATAACGGATACTCCTCAAACATATACACCGTTTGAAAATTCGTATTTAGGGACTTCGACGGGGGGCGTTCGATTTTCTTTCGTCGCACCTGCAGATGGCGGATATGTCGTTACTTATAAAAAGGACAGTACCGAGTCTAGCCTTTTTACGCGCTATACGACGAGTGCATTTTCAAGTTACAGCTTTTCAAAAACAGTCACCACGTCTTCTACGGACACGCTTCTGCTTGCTGCCGGTGATTCCGTTTTTTACGAGGTGGTGAGCGTCTATGAACGTGATTCCTTGATGTCTTTTCGCATGAGTTACGCATCTGTGCCGACATTAAAAGTTACGGTCGAAGGTACGTCCCCGGAATGCTCTACGGGTGTTTCGACGCGGAATGTTTTGAAAGGGAATGTCGTTTATCTTGAAGCTACCGCTAAAGTGGGGTATCGCCCTGACGGGTGGGCTTTTGTGAGTGGTTCGCACAGGTTTAGAGATTCTACAGCTTATTCTATTCGGGATACGGTTGATGCGGATACGAAAATCAAATTGTTTTGCAGAGCCGCAAAGATAATTGATGTGACCGACAAGCCCAAGACTTACGTTGGCTATAATGACTTTTATGAAAAATCGCCAAGTGGCGGCATGAGGTTCCGCTACGAAGCCCCGACATCAGGCTTATATGCATTGCGTTTCCAACCGTACGGTCTTTATGGTGCATACCGTTTTTACGGCTCGGATTCTTCGTTCTCGATGACGAAAAGGTCTGTCACTACATCGGCAAAAACCTCTTTTAATGTTGTGGCCTCGTCTGTTGGCGAAAAATTCTATGCAAGCGTTGTCCCGAATGCAACTTCGTATTGGGACGATTCTGTTTCTGTGGTGGCGCTCCGGGCTGGGACCGTAAAAATTGACGGTCAGACGAGAGTCGATACGCTTGCCTTTGGTGATTCCTTGTCTGTATCAGTGACTTTGGATACGGGGGCGCATTTTAATAAATGGACTGTGTTGTCCGGCAAAGGAAAGTTTGTTGACAGTACGTTGCGTTCTACCCGGTTCATTCTTGAAGAGTCGGCAGTGATTAAGCCTGATACGACCAGGTTGCCTTTATATAAGCTGACCGAAGATTTTAAGGGTTACACTTTTGTGAACAACAGTACCCTCAGTCGAAGAAATACTTACGGAATCCGTGCTTATCTTGAACCTACGACGGATGGACTTTATGTCATACAGATGAAAACCTCCCATGCATCCTACATATACAATTTTACAGCGGATTCCACGTTCTATTCTTATAGCAGTACGTATTGCTCTAATGGAAAATGCAGAACAAGAATTAGCGTAAATGCTGGTCAAAAGAGGTATTTCCAGTTTATTTCAAATACGCAAGATTTTCTGGGCGATAGCGTTTGGGTTCGAGCGTTAAAGACCGTCAAATTGCGGACGGATACTTCGGGCGTGGGGTATGCATATGTCGGTGCGAACTCCTACACTTATGATTCAACTTACGTAGTTGGAGATACGGTTCCTATAAGGGCTACGACGAGCTCCGTGAATTTTAAGTTTAACAAGTGGAGCGTGTCTTCGGGATCCTGCAAGATTCTTGACCCGACCAAGATGTACACTTCTATTATCCCTGACGGGGATTGCACGGTCAAGGCTGAATTTATCCAGGGTACAGTTTATGAAATAACGGATGTCGCCACTAAATATACGCTCAAAGACAACTATTACTCTAGATTGCCTAGCTATGGCGTAAGGTTTTCATTTGTCGCCCCTGCGGCAGGTTCCTATACATTCGTTTTCCGCAGTTTGGACATGCCTTTGATTATCGAACGTTATACGACCGGCCAGTTTAATTCTTACACGACGAGAACTACAGGGGTAACGTCCAGATTTGATCCGCTGACCCTTTCTGCCGGGGATTCCGTGTTTTACATCGTGAAAAATTACAATACTGCAGATACGTTAAAATCGTTCTGGGTGAATTATTCGCAATCTAAAATCGGTATCGAGCTCATTACAGATGGCAATGGCAAGGTTGTGCCGGATACTGGGTATCCGACGGCTTGGAGAGGGGCCGCTTACCCCATTACGGCAACAGCAAATAGTGGTTACCGTTTTGACAAGTGGGTGTTTGTAACGGGAAATGGATCTGTTGACGATCCGTATAATTTAAAGACGGTCGCTTATGCAACGGAATCGGTGACGATAAAGGCCACGTTTAAGCATGGCGAGATTTATCCATTGACGAGTACAGAAAAAACGTTCAATTTCCAGCGTCATCATTATTCCGACAGCGTTCCGGGAACTGTTCGGTTTAGCTGGACTCCCTCAGATACGAATTACTATTTGCTGAAATTGGATTCTGTTAAGGGACAGAGCGTGTTCTATGGAACGGATCCGCTTTTTATGACAGAATCAGAAATTTATATTCTCAATGGAGAAACTTATGTGCCCATCCATGGGACGCCGGGCAAGACCTACTATCTTTCTGTGACGGATTCCGTGAAAACGGTGTCTCGCGACAAGAATTTCACGGCGCAGATTATTGTACCGAACTTGCTGTACGTGGAATCGACTCGTGGACGAGCCGTCCCGTCGGGCAATGTCTATGTCGCTCCGGGAAAAGATACATCTTTGTATGTGCTTCCGTTTGGCGGTTACGTATTTGATTCTTGGTCTAAAGTGACGGGAAATGTAACGATTGACAATCCGTCCAGTTCAAGAGTCTCCGTTAAGACGCAATCAGGTTATTGCCATATAAGAGCGAATTATGTGCTGGATTCCACGACGGTTCCCGAAGTGACGATTACGAACCTTGACTTGAGCAACCACCCCGGCATTTGCGCGCAAGTGTCTGTCGTCGATAAGAATAACGGAAAGCCGATTGTTGGGCTTGACTCTACGGATTTTATTCTCTCTCAAGACAATGTGACGCTACCGACGCAAACGACGACGATTCAAAACTTTACCGGCGTGTCCGTCGCGCTCGTTGTCGATGAAAGCGGCTCCATGAGGACCAATGGCCGAATGGATGCGGCTAGAGATGCCATTCGTCAGTTCATCAACGAAATGGGACCTTATGACAGGACGGCTATTGTCGGCTTTAACGGTGGTGCCAGTGCAAAAGTGCACCAGACCATGACTTCGGACAAGGCGCTTCTTTTCAAGGCGGTAGAAGCTTTGAAGGATTCCGGCAACACCAACATCAATACAGGTGCCAAGTTGGGCGTTCAACAGATTATCGGCGAAACGAACCCGACGACGGTGATTATTTTCTCGGATGGCGAGAATGGCTCCGAGAGCGTGACAACAAGTCAGGTTGCCGATCTTGCCAATAGCCTCAATACGAGCATCTACTCCATCGGTGTGGAAACTACGGGCTCCAATACGGTTTTGAAAAATTTGGCCGATCAAACGGGCGGTACTTATACAGATGCCCCGAGTGCATCGCAGTTGTCTGAAATTTACACGACCATTCGCGGCTCCGTGCAATCTCGCTATGTCCTTTGTTACCAGAGTCCGGATGCAATTTGGGACGGGGATTCGCACATGGTCGAAGTCAAGACAAAATTCATGAACAAGAATGCTGCCGATACGGCTTACTGGAACGAAGACGCTCCGCCGCCAGTTGTCGAATTGACTCCGGACACTTGGGATTTGGTGGGAAAAGAACAGCAGCAAAACAAGAGTCTTACGATTGATGTTTATGTACGTTCCAAGACGGGGGTTACGGACGTTCGCCTTTATATGCGAGATGTAAACTTGTCTAACGGTTCGTTTAATCCGTATGCGATGACCCGTAAAAACGATAGCCTATGGCAATATGTTGTTCCTGATAGCATGGTGCGGTATCCGGGAATTGATTTTTACGTCGTGGCGACCGATTCAAACGGCCTGACCGGCAAGACTCCTACGGTTGCTAATCCGTCAAAGGAACCTTACACGATTCCGGTCAAGAACGATGCGCCCTTTATCAGTATGAACTTGCTCACTTGCGTGGATACAGTGGGGGGCAAGGCGACCTTGCGTTTTTTAATCCATGATGACGACAAAATTGACCATGCAACGTTTTATTACAAGGATTCCATGGTGGTTCTCTTTGACGAAACTTTGATGAAGGAGGTGAACGGCTATTGGGAGGCTTCAGTTCCGTCGAGTTCGTTTGAAAACGGCATCATTGAATTTTATGTCCGAGCCGTTGATGGTGTCGGAGCATCGGCCCGCTGGCCGAGAGCGCAAAATTCCTTTATGGCTGTATGCGGTCGCAAATACCGCGCCCCGGATGTTCCGGATACCATTAGAATCGTGAATGCGGATTCTACGCAGGATTCGATTTCACGAGAAACGAATAAAATCAAGTTGACTTTGGTGACGGAAGATTTCTCGAACGTGACGGATACGGTAAAGGTCAACCTTTCTTGCATGCTTTCAGGTGATGAAGAAAAAATCGAACTCTATGAAGTAAGCCCCGGCTATTATGAACGCAATGACATTCCGAAGAACGAACGTACTCCAAAGAGCGGCGATGGAGCGATTTCGTGTAGTGGACTTGATATTCTTATTGCGGAATACAAGGACCCGCTTTACGGCACTATTGCACGCGATACAGTGGATTTGAACGATCCTGTGGAATTTAGCTATAAGTTCCTCGACGAATCTGGCAAAAATGACCTCGATTCTGTGGAAACAGGGGAGTCCGCAAACTTCCGAATCAGCTTGACCGCATTCAGCGAGTCTATCCATGAAATTGATACTTTGGATGTGCTGTTGCTGACGGACAAGGGCGATTCACTGCGGATAAAGGCTATCGAAACGGACAAGTACTCTTCTACCTTTGAATATAGCGGAACGTTCAATTTTGTCTATGACAAGAACGATCTTAAAAATTCAAAACTTGATGCTTTGTTTGATATGGAGTCTGCCCATAATCGCGTTATTATTACGGCTAAAGTCAATAACGATAATTTGGGGAACAAACGCGATTCTTTAGTGGTGTTCTCGAACTATATCGCGGCAGATAAGGCTGAAATTTACGATGCTGATAAAGATGGTCGTGCCGATTCCATCCGAATTCATTTTGCCGTGCCCAACAAGGATGGCATTGAAGGCGTTGACACTTTGTATTGGAACAAAGTGGGTGGATCATGGCGTAGCGTGGCCAAGAAAAAGTTCCGCGTGGTAGATGGCGGTTCTTGGGTTGAAGCTCGATTGGAGGAACCGTTTGATTATGGGGTTACGTCTTCGGACGGGGCTAATGCGCCTTATCTCAGGTTGACAAAGCCCAAGGGCGGATTCTCGCAGAAGGTGAAAATTCAGGATAAGATTGGTGCCGTCCCCGTGAAGGCGGTCAAGCGAGCCGGTGTTATCGGTATTGAAGAATATTTGGATTGCGTGAATGAGGTGCCGCCGGATACGCTGGAAATCACATTGTCCGAACCCGTCCAGAATATGGGTGGAGAAGGTGATGGAAAAAAAGCTGCGTGGAGAAAGCTGTTTACTTATTCTTCTGATTGTAAGGATTCTGAGGAGCGTTCGTTTAAAATTTCGGAATGGATTGAAAGGGATTCGACAGGTCTTGTTTGGGCGTTCGTTCTTGGCGACTACAGCATCATGACGGAAAGTTGCATTAGGACTAGCCCCAAGTCGTCTTACGTTGATGGGCGCAAGAACTCTATGGGACGTGGCGGGATTGAAGTCGAAGGTGATAACGGAAATCAGTATCTGTACGAGGTGACTCCTACGCCTGCAGTGAGTGGCGTGCATTCGAAGGCGAAATGGATTGCTCCTGACGAGCATGACTGGAGCCGTGTGCCGGATACGCTTTCTGTCATTAAAGTTGCAAGTATCATGCCTTACAAGGCGAATGTGACTATCATTGACGGGTACTCGAATGTGGTGACTTCGTTCACGAGAGCGTTTGGCGACAAGGGCGAAATGAGCGAAAAAATCCGTGAAAATGAGGGCCATCGTGCAAAAACGGGCTTTTTGGATTGGAATAACCGTTCCGATGGAGGCCGTAAGGTGGGGACCGGAGTTTATTTCTGGCACATCAATTTCAAGTTCAAGGACGGCCATTCTGAGTTCCGTTTGGTCAAAACGGGCATAAAAAGAAAGAAATAAGATTGTTTTATCGTGATTTATGCATTAAAACCTTGAGAGAAAATTGTAAAAAAGTTAAATTTGGGTCGCTAATTTTAGGTGCGGCTCATCGCCCTAGATTTTAAAGAGAGGTTAACAAAGTGGAAGATAGGCTCGTTACAAAAGCGGCTGACAACATTCGAATCCTTTCCGCTGCCATGGTGCAGAAGGCTAAGTCCGGCCATCCGGGTGGTGCCATGGGTGCAGCAGATGCTATTACTCTCCTGTATTCGGAATTTCTCCGCTTTGACCCTGAAAACCCGAACTGGGAAGCCCGTGACCGCTTCTTTATGGATCCAGGTCACATGTCTGCCCTTCTTTATGGCGAATTGGCCATGCTGGGAAACCTCTCCATGGACGACTTGAAGAACTTCCGCCAGCTCGGTTCCCGTACTCCAGGGCATCCTGAACTCGATGTCAATCTCGGTATTGAAAACTCTTCGGGTCCGCTGGGAATCGGCCACGCTGTCGCCCTCGGTAATGCGATTGCCGAACGCTTCATGGTCGAACGTTTTGGCGATATCTTGCAGCACAAGGTGGTTTGCCTCGTTTCTGATGGCGGTCTCGAAGAAGAAATCGCTTACGGCGTAGGCCGCATTGCGGGTCACCTCAAGCTTTCGAACCTCATATTCTTCTATGACGCGAACCAAGTGCAGCTTTCTTGCAAAGTCGAAGACGTGATGAGCCACGATTTCAAGAAGCAGTATGAATCTTGGGGTTTCCGCGTGATTGACGTGGCTGACGGCCACAATGTTGCAGAACTCCGCAAGGCATTCAAGGAAGCTTGGGCAGAAACTGAAAAACCGACTATCATCATCGGTCACACCACCATGGCGAAGGGTGCTATCGCTGAAGACGGCAAGTCTTTTGAAGGTGCCGTTTCGACTCACGGCCAGCCGCTCAATGCTGCCGGCGCTTCTACCGACGCAACCGTGAAAAACCTCGGCGGCGATCCCGCCGATGCATTCAAGATTTTTGATGACGTGAAGGCTGGTTTTGAAGCCCGCAAGGCCGAACTCCGCAAGGAAGTTGCTGAATGGAAAAAGGCGAAGGCCGCTTGGGACAATGCAAATCCTGAAAAGTCTGCAACTCTCAAGGAATGGCTCTCCGGCAAGGCTCCGAAGCTCGACCTCTCCAAGCTCGAAATCAAGGAAGGCGTTGCGACTCGCGTGACTTCTGGTGCTGTGCTCGGCTACCTTGCAGACAACGTCAAGAACTGCATTTGCAGCTCCGCAGACCTTTCCAACTCCGACAACACGCAGGCATTCCTCAACAAGACGGGCATTTTCCGCGCTGGCGATTTCAAGGGTGCTTTCGTACAGGTGGGTGTTGCAGAACTTACGATGGGCGCTATCTGCTGCGGTATCGCATTGCACGGCGGTCTTTATCCGATCTGCGCTACGTTCTTCGTATTCAGCGACTTCATGAAACCCGCTCTCCGTATGGCAGCTCTCATGAGGCTTCCGGTCAAGTTCATGTACACGCATGACAGTTTCCGCGTGGGCGAAGACGGCCCGACACACCAGCCGATTGAACACGAAACGCAGATTCGTTTGCTCGAAGGCCTCAAGCGTAAAGACGGCAAGTCCGAAATGCTCGTGCTCCGTCCGGCAGATGCTTTCGAAACCGTGACCGCATGGGAAATGGCTTTTGAAAACAACGACCGCCCGACTGCGATTATCCTTACCCGCCAGAACGTGAAGTCGCTCCCTGGCGTCGTGCGTTACGAAGCTTCCAAGGATTGCCGCAAGGGTGCCTACATCGTAAGCGACAATTGCGGTTCCGCCCTCCCGGATTTGACGTTTGTCTCTAACGGTTCTGACGTGCTTTTGACTCACGACGCTGCTGAAATTCTCCGTGGCGAAGGCTTCAAGGTTCGCGTGGTTTCGATGATTAGCCCGGCCCTCTTCATGGCTCAGGACAAGGCCTACCGCGACAGCATCATTGCTCCGTGGACTCCGGTGTTTGCAAAGTCCAGCGGTCTTCCGCTCTTGTTCGCCCAAATCGTGGGCGGCTTCGGCAAGGTCTCCGGTCTCGAACGCTTTGGCGCCTCTGCTCCGGCTGGCGTGCTCGAAAAGGAATTTGGCTACACTCCGGAAGCCGTCGTGGCTGCCGCGAAGGAATACCTCGCTGAATTTGCTCAAAACGTCGCAGACTTCAAGAAAGCGAACGCTTAAGCATTTCCCTGTCATCCTGGAGGCTCAACGAGCTGATAGGATCCATTGAAATTTTGCCCCGCTGTTCCAGTGGGGCTTTTTCTATCTACAACCCCCTAACCACTGCTTATAAAACCCCTAGCCACATTCTTTCACTGTCATCCCGGTATGGTGCCGGGATTTGTTGTTTATAATGCAAAAGTCGCCTTCAGCGTTTTTTTTTTCTATAGGGAAACTCAATTTTAAATTGTACGATATGTTTTTGATAAGGTATTATTTTTATGTTTTTTTTTTGCTTAAATTTATAAATGTTGTAATTAATAATAGTTTATTTAATTTTTTTAGTTGAAATTAATTGTAGTTTGTATTATATTTGCACCCCGTTCAGATAATGTTGTCTGAATTAAAAAAGGATGATAAATGAAAAGAGTGCTTATCGCTGTATTAGTAGTGGTGGCTTGTTGTTTTGCTCGTTCATCCACCCCATATAGAGGGCGGTTGGAAAATCTAAATATTGCTACGTTTGGTATTTCTGATTATTCAAAAATGGGCGAGAATAATCTTCCGTATAATATTGATTTTGCAACGGGTTTTAGGAAATCATTGCAAAAACATGTTTCCAAGAAGTATTCAAAAACGACTTTTAAAAATATCTATTCAAACACAACGTCGTCACAAGTTACGGTAGCGAATTTTAAAAATAAAATTAAAAATGGTGACTATAATATTGTGTTTTTTTCTGGTCACGGAGATACTTCGTTTGGCTTAGATGATAATGGACATGTTATTCGTACGAATAATATAGCGATAATGTATGACGATAATCTTCCGGTTGAGGATATGGAATTTTCCGAAGAGACGTATTTTGCTTTTTTCGATGCATGTAATTTCCTTAGCTTTTACACGGATGATAAAGGTCGTGGAATTTATGGATATTACAAAACAAAAGTTTATGGTAAAGAGCTTACGATTATGTCACAGGAACCCATCACCGACGAAAAATATGTAATAAACAATGACGGCTGGGAGGATTCCAAGGAGGCAAAACCGCAGTATATAAACTATTCTAAATTTGTAAAAGCCTTTAAGAATGGACTTCATGCTATGTTCGGGTATTCTTCGCGCGTGCCTGCTTTGTTGACGAAAAACCAAAAGGCTGCTGATCTTAGTTTTTATGAAACATTTGCCGATCAATGGGTCAACAACGAAAAGATGAGAATTTGGCAAGCCTACAAGTACGCTGTATGGAGTCATATATACAATGACCATGCGAGTGGTATTGAACCGGCCGTAATTTTTAGATCGGGAACGGCGATTGGTGACGATGGAAAACATCATCAGTTTAAAGGCTATGGTGAGTATTACAATAGCATTTATCAGTATTCGATGAGGGTTAATTCTTCATCAGCTTTAGCATTGGGCAGAAAAAAAGCCGTTTACGGTAATCCAAGATACTAATGAGGTCTTATCATGAATAAAATTATTACATCAATTGTTTTGGTCTGTTCCTTTGCTTTGTCTGCAATGGCTGCTCCATCCGTTAATTTTTCTGACAACTCCAAGACTTTCCTGAAGGAAAGGAGGGCTGTCGATGGTTACCGTACGAGAGATATCACTCAGAAGGGCTTGATGAAGATGGGCTCAGAAAAGGATGCTTCCCGTGCCCCCGTCGTTTCTGTATCCGTTGGGGCTACGGATTTCAGTGCAATGGAAAAGGCTCTCGTGCAGAATAAATACCATGTTTTCGACAAGACTGAAAATATCCTTGCTGCCGTTAATAATGAAGACGGTGTGAAGGTGGACTTGAGCCTTGTTGAAAAGAATCCGCAGACTGTTGCTGCGGCCTTGATTTCGTCCTTGTTCCCCGTAGATGTCGCTAAGCAGTTCGACTTTTTGGTGATGGATACCGAAATGGATGAATACAGTGACGGTACCAGCGATGTCGCTGAATATGTTTTTAATTTCGTTCGCGTTTTGAACAACCGTGTCGTTCGCGGAAAGGATAAGATGAGTATCTACGTATCCGTGGAAGGTGTTGCGGAAATGGTTGTGGCTTGCATGTCCAATCTGAAGGTATCTGATGAATATGTCCCGACCTCCGAAGATTACATGGAAAATATGACTGCGCTGAATCAGCTGATTTCTGAAAAGTTCAACAAGGCATACTCAAGCGTGGATAACAGCGTTATCGAGATAAAGGATATCGACATCAACGGTGTTGCGGAAGCGTATTGTCTGGAAGAAAAAGATTCTACGACCTACCAGCCGTGCCTTTCCTACACGGCTTCTGTAATCTTAGAAACCGGGGACACCATCTCGTACATTTTTGATGCTCCGTACTTCGGCTCTTCTGCTGATTTGGCAGACGGCAACGAATCCGCTAACGATTACGCCGACGAAAACGACAATGGAGTAAGAATTGTTGAAGTCCGCCGCAACATGGTCGCGTTTGAACTGAAAAAAGGCGGTAATGCTGTTGTCGCCTTCTTCAATGCGGATGGAACCCGTGCGGCTAGTGTGCGTGTAGACAACGCAAGAGTTGGCTACAATGTCGCTCGCATTGATGCAACCAAGATTTCCCGTGGCCGTTACACCGTTTCTGTGGAAGTGGGCAAGAATCGTGGCAGCAAAGGTGTCTGGCTGAAGTAAAAAAGATTCTGTCTTTATTAAATCGAAGGGACCGACATTTGTATCGGTTCCTTTTTCTCATGTTAGCTCCTTATCGGTTGCTAATAGCTTCCTTCCTATGCGGAAATTTTTTATATATTTTGTTAGCAAATACGAGGGAAACTATATGAAAAAGTTGTGGAGCGTTTTTACGGTTGTTTTGATAGCCGTTTTCTATTTAGCTTGTGATGAAAACATCACCAGAGTGACCGAAGTAAACAAAGTTACGGGAATGCCCGTGCTGGAATTTGGAGAGGCGATGCCTAAGTGCTTTGCTGACAACGATGGTTCATTGATTTTTGTCAAAGATTCTGGCAAGGTCTATTATTGCGTTGATAAAAAATGGTCTGTGATGAATGGGGAAGATGGTGCTGTGGGGCCGGCTGGTCCCAAGGGCAATGATGGTAAAAAAGGGGAAAAGGGCGATCCTGGCATTCAGGGTGAAAAGGGAGAAAAGGGGGATAAAGGCGAAAAAGGCGATCCAGGCGAAAAAGGCGAGAAGGGGGACAAGGGAAACCCCGGTCTTCAGGGCGAAAAAGGTGACAAGGGTGAAAAAGGTGATACCGGAGAGCAGGGACCCAAAGGGGATCCGGGAGAATCTGGAAATAATGGCGCGGCAGGGAAATCTTGTACTGTAAAGGATTTGCAGGACGGTAGCGGCTATAAAATTATTTGTGCCGGAGATTCGGTGGGTGTGTTGCACCATGGAAAAGCAATTGAGTACGAACCCACAAGCATTTACGATGCGAATAAAAATACTTTAACGGACCTTCGTGATGGACAAACTTATAAAACAACGACTATTACCGCGACAGATTATTCGAGAGTGTGGATGGCTCAAAATTTGAATTATCGGTATTATCAGAAAACGGCTGGGGGTGGAGATGCTGATTCTTCTAGTTACTGCTACAATAATTCTTCTTCGAATTGTAACAATTTTGGTCGTTTATATATATGGAGTGCTGCGGCAGATAGCGCGGCTCAATTCAGCAATGATGCTGCGGGCTGTGGTTATTCCGTTAAATGTGATATAAAAACACGAGTAAGGGGAGTTTGCCCTGAAGGGTGGCATTTGCCAAGTTATGAGGAATTCCTTCATATGATAGATGAACTTGGTGGTGCTGATTCTCTTGGTTATCGGCTGAAAGCAACCTCGGGTTGGAATAATAATAGTAATGGAATTGATTCTTACGGTTTTTCTGCACGCCCTGCTGGCAAGAGGAGCCTTAATGTAACGTATGAATTGCTGGGCAAAACTGCATTTTTTTGGACGACTAAGGAATCTAGTGGTACTGGTGCTTATGTAGTTAATATAAATGCAGATGAAGCTGATTTTAAATATGGTGGGATAAAAGTGCAAAGCGAGGCCTTTTCTGTTCGTTGCATCAAGGACTACTAGGAGTGGGTATGAAGATTTTGTGGAGCCGAGTGATGGCGTATATCGCTGTTCTGCTAATGTTTTTTTTCTGCGCTTGCTCAGATGATGTTACCGAAGTTACAAAAGTGAACGAGATTGTCGGAGTGCAGATTGTAAAATCCGGTGAATCAAGACCAGAATGTATGGTCGATAATAACGGTTCGATGATTTTTCTAGAAGACTCGTCCAAGGTCTATTACTGTGCTGATAGGGAATGGTCGGTGTTTAAAGGCAAAGACGGTGCTGTTGGTCCGACGGGTCCCAAAGGTGATGATGGCGCTAAGGGTGACAACGGTGATGCGGGTCGCCAAGGCGAAAAAGGCGTGAAAGGCGACAAGGGCGATCCAGGCGTCCAGGGAGAAAAAGGTGACCGCGGTGATGATGGTGAACAAGGAAAAAAGGGGGAGTCTGGTGACAAGGGCGACTCCGGTATTCAGGGCGAAAAGGGAAAAACGGGTGATTCGGGTAATTCTGGTAATGATGGGGCGTCTTGTTCTGTTCAAGCGTTGCAGGACGGGAGCGGGTATAAGGTTGTCTGTGGCAAGGATTCTGTGGGGGTGTTACTTCATGGAAAAGACTTGTTTATTTTCGCTTCGAGCTCATCGATGTCCAGTAGTTCCGTTGGCCCCGATGAAAGTATTTACGATGCTGAGAACAGTACGTTAACCGATTTGCGTGATGGGCACGTCTATAAAACAGTAACAATTGAAAGTTGGAGTTACCGCTATTCTAAAGTTTGGATGGCTGAAAATTTGAATTATCGGTATCATCAGAAAACAAAAAACGGTACGGATGCGGATTCATCGAGCTATTGCTATAAGGAGAAACTTAACGCGTCGTGCGGAAAATATGGCCGCTTGTACTTGTGGAGTGCCGCTATGGATAGTGCGGCGTGGTTTAGTACCGATGGGGCCGGTTGCGGCCAAGGTGTGAAGTGTGTGCCAAAGGACACTGTTCGTGGCGTATGTCCCAAAGGCTGGCATTTGCCTAACAAGGACGAAATGAAACGCCTAATCGACATTGCGGGGGGAGAATCAAAAGCGGCAATCAAGTTGAAGTCTGTTGATGATTGGCTGGAAGACGAAAACAATTCTGGCACTGATGAATACGGCTTCGCGATGCTCCCTGCGGGGGATTACTGCGGTAACGGTTATACCAATTTGCATCGTTATGGCTTTTTATGGACTTCCTCGGAAAAGAACCAAGATCATGGGTATCATTTGTGGCTTTGGTATTTTAAAGCCGAAGCTGAGTTGGGGCCTTTCAATAAGTATTGTGCCTTTTCTGTCCGCTGCGTTATGGATTAGTTTTGATAAAGTGCTTTAGGAATGGATTCGTGATGCATCATAAGAACAAACCACCCGCAAGGGGTGGTTTGTGATTTTTTTTGGTATTCCCAAATTCTTTACAAAGTATTTTTAATGGGCTTAAGTGTCAAAATGAGACCTGAACAAGGCCTCATTTTCATTTAAGTGTCATTTGGAGACCCGATTTCATGTTTACCCCTTGTTCTATAAGGCCTGTGGGCGATTAATAGTCCTGAAATCAGTACTTTTCGACGTTCT
>NZ_JAFWOM010000169.1 GCF_017545445.1 Fibrobacter sp. | reverse complement strand
GTCCGCACTAGTTTCGCTAGAAGGGTGTGCGGGTAATGTTGCGAAAACGAACAATGATTTGACCGAGTCAGTTCAACCATCGTCTTCATCGGAGTTGTCGAGTTCTTCGATGTCCGATTCGATTTCTAGTTCATCGAGTAACGATTCTGATAACGAAACTCAGATGATTGAAAAAATTCTTAAAAAATTGGATAGTGATCCTTTCAATGAGTTGTCCGAGGAAGAAATAATGGAGGAATTAAAGAAGTATATCGAGTCACATAGAGATGACCCTGTTGGAGGTCTGATGGAGAATGATTGAGGTCGTCAAATATGGATATCAAAAAGTGTAAAGTCGAAAAGAATTGCGAATGGTCTGCTGCGGTCGTGAAAGGGCTTGCAGTGACTTTGGGTATGTCCGCTCTAGTTTCGTTAGAGGGGTGTGCGAGTAATGTTGCGAAAACGAACAATGATTTGACAGAGTCGGTTCAGCCATCGTCTTCTTCGGAGTTGCCGAGTTCTTCAATGTTTGAATCGATTTCTAGTTCATCGAGTAACGAATCTGAAAAAAATAAAGAGATGACTCCAGAAGAAATTCTTGATTTTGAGGATCCTTTTAGTAACATGTCCGAGGAAGAAATGATGGAGAAATTGAAGGAGTATCTTGAGACTCATAAAGACTATCCTGATGGAGGGGTCATTGAGATGTATAATGGAGAAAATTAAATATAGATATCAAAAAGATAAATCTTGAATAATAATGAATCTTGTCTTATCCCTTACCGAACGGTGCAATTTACGTTGCAGTTATTGTTATTATAAAGTAAGCCATGAGTCTCGCTCGCTTACGATGCAGAATGATATTATGGAAGCGGCAATTCTTCTTGCTTTTGAACGTACGCTTTCGCTGGGGCAGAATTATCTGAACATCACTTTTTTTGGCGGTGAACCGCTGCTTTGTATGGGCTTGATCCATAAAGGAGTGGAATTTGCAAAAGCTTTGGCGCAAGGACGTGATAAATTTCGTTTGCGTTTTGCGGTAAATACAAATGCGACTTTGCTTAACGATTCCATTATTGAATATTTGAAGCGTGAAAATTTTCGGGTTTATGTTTCGCTTGACGGTCCCGAGACGCATCATGATATTTGCCGTAAAATGAAGAATGGGGGAGGTTCGTTCAAACTTATTGAACCGCATATTCCTGCATTGCGAGAACTCGATACGGTTGTGTTTTCTGTAGTGACGCGAGAAAATATGCATTCGCTTTCGGAATCTGTCCGGTGGATCCAAGCTCAAGGCTTTAAATCTATTACGACGGCTGTAGATTTTGACGGCAAGTGGACGGGGAATGAATTTGATGTTCTTGCACGTGAATATACGGAACTCGCAAAGTTTTGGATGGAACTCAAACGCAATAAAGTTCCGTTTTATTTGGGAACGATTCAAGACAAGCTAAAGTTTAGGCTTGTCGGGGCGCGTCATCGTACAACGAGTTGCCATGTGACCCAAGGCATTGTCGCCTGTGCTGCAAACGGGAACCTTTTCCCCTGTACTCGCTTTATATCGAGTAAACCGGATGCTCCTTACGTTTTAGGGAATGTTTTTGATGCTCCTGCAAAAATTTTTGATGGGCCGGTCGCTCGCGATGTTCGTGATTTCTTTAACCGCGATAAAGAAGAGTGCGAGGGCTGCGCAATTCGATTCCGCTGCCACGCTCACGAATGTGCGTGTACATCATTTTATGCTACAGGATCGATTCACGGCGTTTCCGCTGAGGTTTGTACTCACGAAAGAATGCTGGCCGCTATTTGCGATTCTGCCGTTCGGCAGTGCTTCGGCAGACTCAGCAAACCAGCTTAGGGACCTTATCACCAACCTTAGTTAGGTTGTAAAAAAACGAGTCCACGCGGAACTCGTTTTCGCATTGTCGTAAATTTTTTCACGGCTTATACGGTGGAATATAATCGTCACCTTCGTTGCTTCGATTATTTGTACCCATATATCCCTCCTTTGTTTGTGAATACAATATATCTAGATTTTGTGGATATTTGGTGTGAAATGAGTCACACTGTGATTGTGTTCACAAAATTTGAAGGGTTGGGTTTCGTCTCAGGGACAGCGTGCAACGATTTTATATTCCGTAAAGCCGGTTGTGCGCAAGGCAATCGGCTAGTTTTTTGTATTCGGTGACGAATGCTTCGTGGGCGGGTGCGTCGCCGAGAGCTCTGTAGAGGGCGCTCGCGAGTGTTCCGCGTTCGAGCATTTTTTCCATGAAGCTTTGCGAGACTTCGGTGAGGTCGTTTTTCACGACGCTGTAGATGTGTTTCCAGATGTCGCCGGCAGTGATTGCGGTATTTGGGATTGCGCTGGTAGTCGCGAAATTCATGCCAAATACACTAAGATATTCTTGCCAATCGATGGTCGCGTTTTCTGCATCCTTCGTAGTCTTGGCGAGGAGTTCTGCAAGTCGTGTCGTATCGAAGTTACGCAAGAAATCGCGGTATTCCTTGAGTGTGTGCGGCACTGAATTTGCAGAGGCTGCGTTGGATGCGTTTTCGCGAGATGCCGCGAACTTGCCGTTCACAATAGCCTTGAGTGTCGCGATTTCGAGTTCTGCGATGGCGATGTCGGCATTCGGACATTCCTGAATATCGACGAGGCGGATTTCGATGGCCCCGCGGTCAAAGCGTGCGATGGCTCCACGGCTGTTCAAGAAGAAATGATTGAGCAAGTGTTCGGTATCGTATGGGGCGATTGCCTTCTTGACTTTGTCAAAAATCATCTTGTTGTATTCATCGTAGCTGTAAGCCTGTTCCGGAATGACTTGTCCTGTGATTTCAGGGACTTTGTCCTGGTTGTGGCGATAGACCTCGATGCGGGCGTCACGATAGCCGGTGTATTTGCCGTCGAGATACGGGCTGCTGGCGGCGATGGCCGGAATCAGCGGCAACAGCAAGCGAATAGCTGCATGGAGTTCTCCAAATTCTTCGTCCCCGTCAAAAGAAAGGTTCAGGTGCGTGCTTTGCAGGTTGGCCCAGCCGTGGCCTTTGCAGTTGAAAATGCGGTCGTATGTCTGGTAAATGTCGAGGCAATCGTACGGCCAGAGCTGCATTTCTGCCGGATCCATGAACGGATGGCAGGCGCTTGGCAAAAGCATCGCGTTGATCTTTTCGAGCTTCTTGTTTGCACGGCGAATCTCGTGGAAGAATCGCTTGCCGAGTCCGTCAAATGTCGATTTGGGGTGTGCGCACTTGAATTCCAGCACATGGCTTACGAGTTCGTTCGAAAGTCCGATATCATCGTATTCTATGTCCGAAAGCTGATTGCCGTCTTTGTCTTTTCCGAGCGGGACATCGGCGCGAGGCAGCACGTTGAGCGTGTCGCGATCGACAATCATGAATTCCATTTCCACGCCGAAGCGTTCCCAAAGTTTGTAGTTAGTCATAGTAAGTAAATTTATTTGATTTTATTGTTATGTCATGCCCGCCTCCGAGCGGGCACCACCTTTGTGTCTAAGAAAAGGCGATCCCCGCCTTCGCGGGGATGACAAGTAAGAAAAAACGTTCCTATTGCATTCCTGCCTACTTCCTACCGTCTACTTCCTACTTCTTATAAAAACATATCCCTTTCATGCTGCATCACTTTCTGTTGTGCGGCGTTTTGGCGGTCTTCGATGCGGTGGCGCAAGCTCCTCATGATGGCAAGATAAATCTTCTTTTTGCCAACTTGGTCTTCGATACCGTGGTCGATACTTGGGTTGTCATTCACCTCAATCACGACCGGGTGGCCGTTGATTTCCTTGAGATCGACACCGTAAAGCCCGTTACCGATAAGGCTTGCGACGCGGAGCGCTGTTTTCACAATGCCGTGCGGAACGCTTTCAATCGGGAGGCAATCCCACTTGCCACAAACAGCGTTCTTGTCCTTGCTATCCCAGTTGTAAATCTGCCAGTGGTCCTTTGCCATGTAGTATTTGCAGGCAAAGAGCGGCTTTCCGTCGAGAATGCCGATTCTCCAGTCAAATTCCGTGGGCGTAAATTCCTGTGCGATGAGCAAGTCGCTATGCTCGAACATCGTGTCGAGAATTTTTTCGAGTTCTTCTTTGTTGTTCGCCTTTTTGACGCCCATGCTGAAGCTGGAATCCGGTGTCTTGATGACCATCGGGAATCCGATTTCCTTCGCGAGCGTGTGGCGGTTTTCGCTGTGTGCGATAATCGTTTTTGGTGCCGGTATCTTGCCGACTGTCATCAGTTCTTGCAAATAAACTTTGTTAGAGCAACGTAAAATGCTGTCAGGATCGTCAATGACGGCGATGCCTTCGCTCTGGGCACGGCGTGCAAATGCGTATGTGTGGTGGTTGACGTTTGTCGTTTCGCGAATGAAGATGGCATCGAATTCACCGACGCGGTGGTAGTCCGTCTTGGTAATCATTTCCACGCGGAAACCCGTGTCTTGCGCGGCTTCGATGAATAGCTGAATCGCTTCTTTGTTGCTCGGCGGTTCCACTTCTTCGGGGTTCGTTAAAATACCGAGATCATACACGTAGTCTTCCGTCTTGGGAGAGACGTAGCGGTCTTTCTGGAAGTATTCAATAGCGAACTGATCGACCATATCCTTGTGCGTTTCGGGAATTTCGTCAACGCTAATCGGGCGGATGGATTGGATGAACCATTTTTGCTTGAAGACAAATTTTGCACGCAGGAGTGGTGCCTGGAAAACGCGGTAAAGTGCTTGCGAAAGTTCCAAGTATTGCGCACTGACGTTTTGTCCAAAGTAAATCGAAAGCACGAATTCCGTGCCGGTCAGCTTGTGAAGGCTCTTCTGGATCAGCTCGTCGATATCGTCGCTGATGATTTTCACGACAGCTGGGGCCTTGAAGTCGCGGATGTTTTTTACGTTCGGGATGACCTTGTGACCGCGAGCTTCGGCAAGCAGGCTTACATAATAGCCCTTGCTCTGGTAGCTGTAGTCCTTGCACAAGTTGAAAACGCGAACGTTTTTTTGCGTTGTAAATTCTGGGTTAGTAAGGTAGTCTTTTGCCGAGACAATTTCGGCTTCGGGAATGTGAAACTTCCAATGCTTTGGCGTGTTCACGACAATTATTTTTTTCATAATGCTTGCACGTGTGGCGTCTTCGTGGCGAAGTTGCGTCGTGCGTGCCAAAAACCTCTTTGCTTTTTGACGCTATAAAGATAGCTCAATATTTCAAGAATTGTAAAATTGTGCGAGAAAAAGGAAAAAGAAAACGGACTGGAATTGTCCAGACCGTTTAAAGAATGTAAAATTTTAGTTACTTTCGTAAAATGGCTTTGATGGAGAGAACATCGGATTCAGGGAGCTTGGAAATTCGCACGACCTTTTCCACGGAATCGCCATCCGCGAGCATTGCTGCTGCCATTTCGCGAGCTTTGGCATCAGCACCTTCAGTGAGACCTTCAGCGCGTCCTTCGGCACGCCCTTCTTCGAGGCCTTCCTTACGGGCGTGTTTCTTTTCAACGTAGAGTTCATACTTGTGGTCGCTCATTTTCATAGCCTCGCTTACAAGAAATTCCTCTGTAAATATACTCAATTGGGCTTTTTCTTGCAATAGAGCGAATGGCGAGCCTTCAGGAACAGCAACAGGCGTTTCGTTGTTCAATCCGTCGATTACGCGGAGCCATTGTGCGATTCTGCTGTTGTCGCTGGCGAAGCTCCCTTTCAAGAATTTGGGAATTTCGACAAGCGTGATAGTCTGTTTGTCGTAGAATTCTTCGTTTTCCTGATTCTTGAAACGAATGCTGTGCCTGTAATTAGGCGACTTGGGGAAACCATCGAACATCTGGAGACTGATGAGGTTCAGGTTCTGCAATGCGTAATCTTCACCTTTAATGCGGCTTGCAATGGTGTGCTTTGCCGCGTAAAGAACCAAGCGTGCATTGTACGAATCGTCTTCGACATGCTGCACTTCGAGCACAATCCGGTCGAGACGCTGGTCGGTTGCCACGATGTCCGAGGTGATGCTTTTACCGAATGCGTCGGGCAGAGCGGGATTGATGTAGGCGAGGTTGTTGATGCAATCGCTTCCGATGAGTCCAAGAACTGCATTCAGCCCTTCGGCAGGCTCAGGGACCTATTAAAGGTTGCTTAGTTCGGTTGGTGAGCTTGTCGAACCATCTCGTCGTATAATGAAAAATAAATAACCTAAAATCAACGTGCAATAGGTCGCGTTGCGGATGCTAAAACACTAAAAAAACACTATTTCAACGTGAAAAATTGTATCTTATTTTATATGCGCATGCGAATTTGTCTTTTAATTGTTCTGCTGTTGAATATTTTTGTGTTCGCTGATTCCTGTAACATTCGTCCGTTACGCGCCTTTACCGATTCTCCCGAAAAACAGACTTTGGCAAATGTTAGAGATTCTTTATTATCTGCCTTGCAGGCTCAGGATTCGAATGAAGTTTTTCGATTTGTAAATGTGTTGAAAAATTCTGGTTATGATGAACGTGCGTTAGACAATTATGAACTGTTGCAGATTTATCTTATGATGAATAAATATGATTCTGCTTTAGTCACGCTGGTAAATGAGCATTTCCGTTACATCAATGAAAGTTATGTGGATGAATTCAGTAACTGTAGTAATAGGGCCCCATATTCTGCTTTTGATGATGAATTGATTGCTTATGCTAATAGAATAATACATTTGATAACAGAAGCAGACTTTCAAAAACAGCTAGACCGAATATCAGATGGAGCGACTACGCAAGAATATAAGGATTTTACCAATTTATTGAAGATCATCCTGAAAAATACAAGATTCAACCATATTTCTAAACGTAGTGATTATTACGCAGGTCGTCCGCCTAATAGAGATTCTTTTCAACAAGCACGTTTTTATGGTGGGAGTTATACCAAAGAAGATTTTAATGATTCTCATGTTTTTGATTCATTGATAGAGAAACTGATTGCATTTAAAAATAAATATCCTGAATCAGAATTTAATCCTTGGATTATGAAGCAAGTGGAGCTAAAAAAAGATGACCGTGAAAGAGATTTGAAAAAGCGGCATTATTATTATGAATTTTTCTATACAGGTGGTATCGGTGGAGATTATTTTATTAGTCCGCCAAATGGTAGTTATGAATGGAATGTTGTTCTTCAGATAAATCGTATTATTCTTTCGCTTAGTTATGGGCGGGATGATTATTTCTCGCATGGCTGGAATGTCTTGCTAGGTGTAGATGCTTTTGAAAATAAGTTTTTCAAGGTTGTTCCGTTTGTGGGCGGAAATAATGCTTTGATGGCTGGCACGCAATTTGAATTTAGACCATGGATTTCTGAATTAGGGCGTGAAGCTCCAATAGGGTGCTATTTATCCATCAAAGCGAAGTATGTTTTTAAATATGGTGAAAAAGGTGGTGAAGCCGACGACGATGAAAAACATTCCAAGCATAGATTCTATCTCGGTGTAGGCTTCCACATTTGGTAGCGTTTATTCGAATTTCGTTGTTATATCCACCCGTAGGTTGCGCGTATTGTGTAAATTCGATTGGCATACCACTCCAATCATAGGAAAATTTCAGACGTTTGGAATTGCGCAAAGCGAATTACACTACGGTTCGGCAATAAAAATGCACGAGTACATTTTTGCAGACCTAACCTTGTAAGTATGTGTCATAGGTGAGATTTCCATCGGAATCCTATAGAATAGGCATCTGTTATCGTATGCGTTTGATTCAATGAAAATTTGCAAGTATATTGATTAAAAAATATAAAGTCTTAAATACAAGACCGCATGCAAAAAAATAAACCCACAAATAAGCATACCTTAACTTTACGTTAAATAATTCTAAAACAAGGTATGCAGCTGCGGCAAGATAAAAACATCCCGATATTGTTAAAGTAAACTTTGCCCAAAATGGTTCCGTATAACGAATGTCAAAATACAGATCCCTTATCGTGTCTATAGATAAAGCCAAAATACATAGAACAGAAAGGAGCTTACGCATCAATATTTCTAATTTCATATTCCAAATCCGCAAAGTTTATTTTCTATTTTTTTTAAGTCCGATTCAGATGCTTGCCTAAATACAATTTTCTTAGAAAACGGGTTTTGGGAAATTGTAAATCCGTTTTGCGGTTCTTTTGTGTAATAGAAAATATATTTGTCATAACTTTCTGCAATGACAATCTTGGAAAAAAAATCTTGATCATTACAAGTAGATGGAGATTGAAAGTCAAAAATCTTTCCAAAAAAATTCGACTTTGCGCTTTCTGTATAATAAAAAGAACTTTCTATATAAAAGCAGATACCTCCGTTAAAATATTCATTCAATATACCTGGACTTTGCTTTCTATTGTCTCGTTGAATTTTTTTACCTTCAATTTCGCATACACTGTTTGTTTCATCTTCTGGCGGAATGTATTTGAGGAAACGTTCATACCCTTCGTCTGTTCCGGGCAGAACAACAAACCACAAAAATGTTCCAACAAAAAATTGGAGCACTATTAAAATTTTTAGGACTATTTCAAGAGTTTTCATGATGTAAATATCTGTACGCTTGTGTAAGATGGTCTATTGCTTAAAATTACTATACCCCCATATTTGCATAACAGAACTTTGAGTGTCCTCTAAAATTACAAAGTGCTATATATGCCAAACACAATAATAGAAAATGCTCCCAAAATAAACAAAGAACAAATACTTAACCAATATTTTACAGGGTAAGCTTTTTTGTGATAGAGATCGCCAAAAAAGCTAAAACGACTTTCCGCAATACAAACAAAATCGTATAATATAGTTGCCCCTCCTATACAAAAACCTCGAAAAGATTCGTATAGTTCCTTTCCTTTAAAATAGGAAAGGAACGCCACTGTCAAAAGTAACGCACAGAAAACTTTAGCAACTAGAGCCTTGGTATGTTTTTTTAATTTAAATTCACTTTCTAATCGTTTGTTTAATTCTTCGGCTGGGCTATCCTTAAGTTTTTCTTCAATTAATTCGTCAATTCGTCTTTCAACAATATCAATCCGTTCATCAGGGCCTTGATCAGCAATCTTTTGATGAAGTTTATTTAACTCATCAAGTGATAAATGAATGATTTCTTTTTCGCATTCTTTAAGTGAATCTTTTTCAGGCATCATTTTTTACACCTCATTTTTAGTTAGTATGCAATAATATTAAGCCTCTAAAGAACATATTTACCGAAGCTCAATCTTTTTTTTCATCATTCTCTAGTTTTCGCTTCATAATGATTGATTCTATTTTCACTTTACAACAATATATATATGCGAGTAGAAAAAGAAACGCATGAAAGGGAGATATTGGAAAATCCGTAAAACAATACATCACTACAATTACTACTGCTATTACCGTTAGAATAATAAACCACATTTTAATAGTCCTTAATTATAATTCTATATAGGAAAAAATTAATCACCGTGAGAATCAGAAAAATCCGTTCGCATTTCAGCATTCATTCTCTCATTAGCCCAATCAGAAAGGTTATCATGCAACTTTTCCATATAAGCAGGGTCTTCGTCAACAATTAGTTTTTCAGCTTCATTTAAGGGTAACTTAACCATAGCTTTTCCAACTATAGCAGCCCCCACACCTGCAAGCCCTTTATACATTTCTTCATTAGCTTCATTATATTCGTTCCTCCATTTAGGCCTTCTCAAATTCCTTGTTTCTTTTATAGATTTTGCAATTGTTCTAGCCTCATAAGCTTTTTTGGCTTGTTTCAAAAATGTCAACCCAAGCGCTCCAAAAGCTGCATCGGAAATCATATCAGCAACTGTATAATTTACAGGTTTTCCTGTAAATTGCGATTCAGCATAAGCTAGTGAATAACCAACGGCAACGCCAGTTATAGCTCCGAAAATAGCAACATTTCCATCCGGATCCACGCCATTCACCGGATTCATTCCATTTCCTGCATACAAATATGGGTTTGCAAACTGTCTCTTCGGGTCAATGCTTATCCACATTCCAAGCATTGGATCGAGATAACGAGCGCCGAAGTAGTTCAGCTCGGTCTCATCGTCCTTCTCCTTGCCGGTGAAATTTTCGGTGACCTTGCCGGTTGCCGGTGGCGTCAATTCGACCATTTCACCGAAGGAGCGGTAGTCGTACGCCGCGATTCTCTCGCCGACATCGGCTTCACTCGGATTTGTCGAAGCTACAGTTCCGTACACGAGCATTGTGCTTCCAAGGTGGTTCTTCAAGTACCATTCGAATTTTTGCGAGGCGTTGGCTTCTGCGGATTGAACAGCATCCTCGATTCCGTATCGTCCGAGGTCATTCGGCATGTTGACGACAACCCTAGTCTCGGCGTTCGCTCCCGTGAAACTTTCACGGATTTCAGTGCCGATGCTGGTGTAATGCGTCACAAGTTCCTTTTCCCAGTCCTGCGAACCTGTGTTCTTGACCCAGCGAGTCTTGGAAATTCTTCTGCCAGAACCGTCGTACGCCATCGAGAGTCTGAACAAAGTATCGCCAGAACTACCTGTAGGTTGCGGCTCTTGTATAAATTCGATAGGCATTCAAGATTTGTCGCCATTTATGTCAATTCGTTTCACTTCACGAACTTTTCAATGACGCAGCGGTGTTCTTTAGTCTTTTCGTCGTAATTCACGCCAACAAACAACAAGTCGCCGGAGTATTTTTCAAAGGCGGATCCGTAGTTCTTTTGACGAATTTGCGTGAGGGCTGTCATCTCGCAAGCATTTCGTTTGAGTTCGATAATCAACGCTGGCGTATTTGGCACATAAGGAATCATCACCACGTCAGCCACGCCTTTTCCAGCGGGCATCTCTTTCACAATCGTGTATTTCAGATTTGCATAGAAATACGCGAGGCAGATTACCGACTGGAATGTCCCTTCGTTGTTGTAGTTTAAGTTGTTGCAAATCTGTTCGTGAGACTTGTTCAGGGCTTCGGCAACTGCGGACGCATCGCATTCGATGGTGGATTCCACAAGCTCCTTGCTAGCATTCACCAGCTTCATCAGACCCTTGTAATCGGGGGATAGTTCTACGGAGAGTATCCACTGCTCTCGCACCTCGCGGTTGGGGATGTAGCATTCTTCAGTATCCTCATCATATGCCAGGTAACCCAAGT
>NZ_JAFWOM010000168.1 GCF_017545445.1 Fibrobacter sp. | reverse complement strand
GCAAACAAAGTTTTTTTGAAAATTTTCAAAAAAACAGCCCACAGCCCTTGACACATTCATTCAATCTTTTTATATTTGGTTCGTTCGGTTGAAAAGCCTAACGAACCACTGGGGTGGTAGCTCAATTTTGGTTAGAGCACCGGCCTGTCACGCCGGAGGTTGCGAGTTCAAGCCTCGTCTATCCCGCGATAAAGCACTTCTCTTTGAGAAGTGCTTTTCGTTTATTGAACATTCCCCTTACCGTCATCCTGAACGGTGAAAGCCGTGAAGGATCCAGTTACATAAATCCTTTCCAACTCACAAAAAATTTTTCATTTTTTTTCACAAAAAACGGCGATTTCGGTTGACAACAACGTGAATATTTGTATATTTGGCTCGTAATCTTGAGGTTGTAGAAAATGTTAAATAAAAAGAATCTTATTCTTATTGGTGTTGGCATTTTGCTACTTTTCATTGGTTTTCTCTGCCTTGCCACTGGTCCGGCAGACAATCCAGTGAGTCTCTCGGTTGCACCGATTATCTTGACGATTGCATACGTTGTTGTGATTCCGCTTGGAATTCTTTTCAGCGACAAGAAGAAAGATAAGTAAAATTTTGGACGATTAGCTCAGCTGGTTCAGAGCGTCTGCCTTACAAGCAGAATGTCAGCGGTTCGAATCCGTTATCGTCCACTACCGAAAGTCGGAAACGATTTGGGGTGGTAGCTCAATTTTGGTTAGAGCACCGGCCTGTCACGCCGGAGGTTGCGAGTTCAAGCCTCGTCTATCCCGCGATAAAAGCCCTCTCACACTGAGAGGGCTTTTTCGTTTTCTATCAATCTTCGTCCGTCTTTATGCAGCGGACGCCATATTCATTGCGTTTATGTGCCGATTCAATCTGAAAGAGACCGCCATACCAAAATTTGACAAGATAAGCTTGATACGGGTTATTTTCGTCGGACGTCCAATAAACGCTTTTATTTGCTGAAGAATTATCATAAACACCAAAACCGAAAGCATCGTAAGTGCGGACGTCTTCAGAGCTCCAGTGCCCCCTCCTCACCAGGGCCTGCGCAATTTCAAAAGGATAATTAAATAAAATGTTTCTGTTCTTATTCGCAATACCGCTCGTGTTCGCCAGATCAAGGGAACCACCTAAATTCACTACAAGGTGATCCCAGTCTTTTAGATTCGGCACGCGCCACCCTTCGGGGCAAATACCCCTCACCCGACTAGTCGGCTTGCACATTGTCGTATCGAAACAACCTAGAGCATCGTCAGAATAGGCGCCCTCGGCATCCATAAGGAACGACCAACTATACTTTTGACCAATTTTTTTGCATACGGTATCCATTGTACTATTGCAACTATCGTCTGGGTTATATCTTAAGTCTTCGGTCATCCACCACTGGTCAAATATCTTCACCGTCTTGTATGTCTGGCCATCGCGTTCATCTTCGAGCGTCCCGTATTCACACACGTCATATGTCATGGTCTTGCAGGCAGCCACCTTGGATTTGCGGTACGGGTTCACAGTCGGTACAACAGGCTCCTCCAGGGTTGAATCCAGAACACACCGGACAGGGTGCTCATTACCAGCGAGAGCAGTGCACTTATTCCATTCAGATTTTGGATTCAGGTTAGCGTTGTACAACAAGCAATAAAGACGATAACCCGAATTATCGGCCTCGCCTCCCCACCATCTGTAATCTGGCGTTGGCACCGCCGAAAAACCGTAGTAGTCCCCTATGTAACCGTCTAAAAAGGGGCTCGCCGCATAAATTCCATTTCCAATTTCTAAAGTCAGGGAATCCATTTCCGACTTCGTCGGCAAGTGCCAGCCTGGCGGACAAATTCCCTGAATAGGGCTTTTCGCGATACAATCCTTAAACGACTCGCATGCCTTGCCGTCCCTTGTATATTTGCCCGCGCTGTCAATTACATCATACCCATAATAAATTCTACCGTACTTCGAACATGTAGTCGCAGGCCAAGATTCTTCTGTTTCAAAGTTTAGGTTCTGCGCCATCCAAGTATGCCCGCCAAGCGTGACCATCCTGTATTTCTGGCCGTCGCGCGGGTCGACGAATGTATTTTTATCCGTAAGGGGGCGACCCATCTGAGCACATTCAGCAGAATCGACGACTCTCAAGCTGGAACTATAGCCTAGATAACTGTTGGCGCTGGAACTGGAATTTACAGCCTCGGCAACAGGAGTCCATTCCCCATTTTTGCAGACATATATTTTCTTTTCGGATTCAACCTCTACTGAATCGCCATCCCTGGTTTCGGAACAAACCAGTAGGTCGGCATAAGTCTCGACACTTGAGCCTATTTCGAGCCTTTCCTGTTCGACCCGCTGTATAAAATCGTCATCTTCGCTACAGGCGACAAAGCCACACAGAACAGCAGCTACAAATAAATTCAAGCGCAAAAACATATTCCCCTCCACTATTCCTTTATGCAACGAATCGGATAGAACGACGTGTCAGATGCAGTCCAGCCTTCCATCAAACGTCTTTCATACGCATAAACGTATTCATGTTTGCCATTCGTTTCTGTCCAAAAAGCACCCTCGCTCCCGGAACCACCAAAAGGTTCCCACGAAAAACCAACCAAGTCTACACCATACCAAGACGACCAATTTGAAGTCTTTAAATAATATCCGGCACTATCCACATTGCCTAAGAAAGCCCCTCCCAAAATGGCAAAATCCCTCTGCGATGGGAGCTTCCATCCTTCTGGGCAAACAGAATCTTTTTCTCTGCAAGGGTAATGCATTCCATAAGTCGAACAACCAACAGTCGAATCGCCGGAACAAATACTTTCCGGAGACTTGTACCTGAGGTTTTCCGCCATCCACACCTGCCAACCGATGGAGACAGTCTTGTAGATATTGCTATCGCGCGAATCCGTAAAAGTGTCATATTTACAGGTATCTACATCATACCATTTGCAATAATCTACAAGCATCGAAGTTGTCGCAACAAATATCGAATCCAAAGATTTTACCACAGTGCTGCTCGAACTGTTTACTTTTGACGAAGAAGATTTCTTTCCAAAAGAACCGCCTTCCGAAGAAGAACTCTCGCCATCATCCGAACTGCCATCGCGCGACGAGGAAGATTTTGTCACCTTTTCATCAGTCGGATGCCATTTACCGTCTTCGCACACGAAAGCTTTTTCCCGTTCTGTCACATAAGCCGTTTCGTCTTGCCTTTCGTCAATGCAAACAGAAAGGTTGTCATAATACTTGACGACATAGTCGGTGCCGTACTCGTTTTCGCCACCATTAGCAAACGAATTGTCATCATCGCTACACGCAACAAAAAGCGAGAGGACTCCCAACAAGATACAAATTGAAGTAAAACGTTGTTTCAAGCAATCCTCCTTATACAATTATTACCTTACACACATAATCTAGATAAAATAAAGCGAAACATCAACCGACATTACCCAAACTTAGACATACAAAATTCAGCCCTTCAAAAAAACTTTTTACTTGCTGAACGAAATTTTTACAGTCTTTCACGATTTATAATAAACAAATATTCTTTTGACGTTTACTGCAATAATCTATATCTGGAATCCGAACGCGGCGTTCACATCAATGGTAAAGCCCTTATCCATCCTAAAGTAACCACCCTTGCGGTCGCCTTTAAAATCGCTTGTGAATGCATAACCGAGTCCGACATCCACAGAAACGGCAAAATGTCCCAAGAACCCTTCACCGCCGTTCAGAACTTTCTTCATCCCGACATTGAACATAAAGCCATACAGCCAGCCGTCAAAGTCGCCATCTTTCTCCGTCTCGATATGCAAATGACTCAGCAATAAACCAAGCTGCAAATACCGCCACCGATGACCACCAAGATTGTACCAACGGAAGCTTTCCTGCAAGCCAATATCGTAAATCTTGTAGTCATCATCCGAACGATCAACCCGCACAAAATGCGGCATCGTCATAAGCGACGACATTTCAAACAGATTCCATTCAAAAGTCAAGTTAAACGAAGGATAGTCCGTCAAACCGTTCGGAACTTTGACACCCGCCCAAAAATGCGAATATGGCACCAGAAAGTTAAACGGATGGATGTATATCGTAAACTTCGAATCCTTTACGGAATCATCGCCTGTTGCAGTCGTTGTGTCAGCCGTTTTTTCCTCCGGAACATCAGCAACAGGAGCGTCCTCATGAGCAGTCTCTTCGGGCTTCGCTTCAACTTCATCTTTTGATTTCTGCGAAGCTTTTGCCTTAGCCTTGGGCTTAGCCTTGTGAGCCGCTTTCGTCGGCTTTGACTTGGCCTCAGTCTTTGCTTCCTGCGATTCCTCTGATTTCACCTCGGATACCGTTGGAGCAGGTTCAGATTTAACCTCTGAAGTCGCATCAAAATTCACCGCGAAGGGGATTTCAGAAGCAGCATCATTATCCGCAATAGCACACACCGACAAAGCAAGCAATAAAAGGAAAGCTTTTTTCATACAATAGCAAAATTAGATAATTTATAGACCATTGGATTGTAAATTACTGTTTCAACCACCGCGATACATGAACGCCGTTCCATCCTAACGAATTGTGCTTGAAACCTCGCGCATACGAAACACCATAGCGGTTTCCATTAAACGAGAGCAACACAGCCACCGCAAAATCTGGGAACCGGTAAGATGTAGCGACCTCCAGAAATTTCCAACGGAAAGACGCCCCTACGTACAAATAATCGAAATCGCATTCCGAAAAAGCGGAAACAGACTCGTCCGAATTCCAATGGACTCCGACAATCGGCGAAAGATGCGAAACGCCTTCGTCCATGAACCCGCTTAACATTCCCGCCACGGCAATTTGATTCCAGCGATAGTCAACGGCCCACTTGAACCGGTGTCGCGTCCAGAACGCATCGCCAGGAACCCAATCCATATCGAGTCCGTAACTCATCCCGACCGCTAATTTCGCCCAAGATTTTGCAAACAAGAGTTCTGAATACAAATTCCGGTAAAGCGAATCCATCGACTGGTAAGCCGCAAAAGCTCCCACGCGGTAAGCATCGTTCCCGAATTCAAGCGAAAGACTCCATGAATAAACTTCGACTTCATCCATCCAGTAATAAGCAACTCCATACGCAGGTTCTGCATACCGTGCAGGTGTTGAATAGAACCCGCCAAGACCCTTCGGCGAAAGTCCGCCCGCCAACAGCGACGCAAAAGGAGCACGCCCTTCAGCCGCATTACATGGAGCATACGCCCCCAACAACACAGCAAGCAGCACAAAGCAACGCAAAAACCGTTTACGGACGAACAAGAATACCGACCACATTTTCGTACTCCCCCACGGACAAAGCGACATAACCCACACCTATTCCAAGATTTTCTTGCACAGGAACATAAACCCATTCATTAGACATCGAAGGCACAACGAATTTCCACACGCGACGCCCCGCAGAATCCAAAAGCGAAAGCGACACATCGTATTCCGACTCCACACGCACGCGAAGCGGTGTCCCTTTTTTCGAAACCACACGCGAAGAGAGTTTATACACAAGCGGTACTTTGTCCGTTAAAGGAATTTCTCGTCCTACGTCACTTTGCAAAAATCCCGGCGTAAATTCCCGGCGGTTCGTGAGCGGATTGAAGCCTGACGGACAAGCTACCGTACCCTTATTCCAATAAACACTATCTACAACGTCATTACGGAAGCAAAGGCGAAGCGAACCTTCTACGTTATTCAAAAAGCCAAGTGCCACTTGAATCATGCGGATATCGGGAATACCCAACGATTCTCTTAACGACAAAGTATCCTTACTGACGAGCACGGTCTGGTACGGCAAAATGGAATCGCCCGCACGGCCAAGCACTCCGCCACGGTCGCAAAAACGGAACGCATCTAGCGGGAGCGGATACGCGCTTGCATTGTAAAGCTCCACCCACTCCGGCATCGGTTCTTCGGGACAATGATGGATCTCAGTCATCTTCAGCGACTTCGCCCACTCCCCCGCCAATGTCAAAAGCGAGTCTTCTTTAACGCCAAGCTCGTATTCTGGGTCGCCCACCCCCATGGTCCCCGCCACAAAGACCCATTCATCCGTCAGCCCCACGCGCTGCATCGACTTGCCCGGCTTAGGCTGTGGAACCGTAACCGAATCCATGCACACACCCGACCAGACCTTCCAGACGGACTCCCTGGAATTCGGGAGCGACACCTTCCCCAGTGAGCCGCAAGCCAAGTCCTTGCGGGGTGGACACATGGACGAATCATGCACCAACAGCAAACGATCCGCATCAGGCCACTTGAACGCCAAAATTTCCTTGGATTCGAACCGCACAAAAAGCGAATCCGCACGGAACTGATTAGAACCATCCTCCAGACGGTCGTAATCGTCCAGACGAATTTCAACGTACTCGCCCTCCGCATCAGAAACATTTTTCGGATCTGGGAAAAGCTCCACAATCATCGGGCACGAATACGTTACCGAATACAACGCCAAACCGCAAAAAGCGGTCAGCAAACCACATTTTTTCATAACACCCTCCCGGGTGCCCCTCCAAGCATCAATAGCTATCAGGAATTAATCGACTTCATAGTCGTTAGGGAGAATATAAGGAAGAGGGTTGACCGGAACACCGTTCAGCCACACCTCGTAATGAAGATGTGGCCCGACAGATCGCCCGGTATTGCCCATATAGCCAAGAATTTGATAACGATGTACAAACTGGCCCGGAGTCACGGCGGACATCTGCATGTGCCCATAGCGGGTCTTGAAGCCGTTGCCATGATTCAGGACTACAAAATTCCCAAAAGAGGAACTCAGTTGGGAAATTTCAACCACGCCATCTGCCGGGGCGTAAATCGGAGTCCAACGGTCGTTGGCGATATCGATGCCCTGGTGCATCTTGCCCACTTCGCCAGTCACCGGATGGATGCGCGGACCGAAAGCGGATGCATAACGTCCGTGCGTAGGCGAAATAGACGGGATGTAGCGTAAAACCGAACGGCTCTGGTCAATGTACTTGGTCAGAGCGTCAAAAGACTTTTCATTATTCTGGATTTTGCCATAAATGCGCCAGACATCCTCGTGCATCTTGGCAGTACGTTCAAAAACAGGCGAACTCTTGCGCAAAAGCTGGACCACAGGTTCGATATGGCCGCCCGTCGATAGATTGCGAGAGGCTTCGTCCGGTAGCGGGAGTCCAAACTTTGCATGGAGCATCTTTTCTGCCTTGAAAAAATCACTCGAGTTTGCAGAAATATAATCCACAGTATTCTGGATTTGCGAAAGTTCCTTGTTCAATTTCTGGCGACTCGCAAACGCATGCTTCAAAACGCCGTCATAAACCGAGGTGGAAAGAACTTGTACTAAAAACAGGATGAATCCGATAATCATCACAATTCGCACAAAAAGCCACCCACGAAAGAGGAATGCGGGCACCCTAACAGTCAGCATCCGAGAAGACTTTTGAAAACGGATTGAGGCCTTGACGAAATTCATTTAAAGGAAATTTAAATAAACTCGTCTTAAATTGCAAAGGATTAATTCATTCTTTTTCATTACACATGCAAAAATAGGAATTTTTGGCCATTTTTACGGAATAAACAACCAAAATCAAATCCGTCTAAAAAATAGGATCCATACCCAAGCCGTCATCCTGAGGACCGAAGGGACGAAGGATCCAGTTATGTCTTGAATTGCAATAAAAAGTGACTGAATTCCGCACTTTGTTCGGAATGACGACGGACTTTTTGCGTCATGAACGGCGAGGACGCCCGTGTACATTTTTTCTTCTCCTGTCACCCCGGCTTTATGCCGGGGCCGGCTTACACGGTTCATTTATCCAAACTACACTGGATTGTCAAAGTCTATGAACTTGGACGGAATTGAAAGTTCTTTCTCGATTTTTTCAGCCAAAGCGCGTACACCGAAAGTTTCTGTCCTATGATGCCCGCACGAAGCCAAATTGACACCGTTTTCCTGACAATAAATAGGCACTTCTTCCTTGATGCTCCCCGTGATAAAGGCATCACACTTCATTTCCATAGCATCCTTGATTCCGGAAATGCCGCAACTGCCGCTGCAAATGGCGACTCGCGTAATCTTTTCGGCACCATAGAAGAAACTATGCTGCACGCCATGCGGAAACGCCGTGTTCAAGCAGTCCAAAAATTCTTCACGCGTTGCAGGAGTGTTCCATTCAGCAATGACACCGACAGCCCTTAGCCCTTCTTTCAAAAATTCATGAACAGGATTCAACCCTAGGCTTTTAGCAATCATGGCGTTGTTGCCAATTTCACGATGGCCATCAAGCGGCAGATGGAAGCCGAACACGGAAATGCCATTACGCATAAGTTTAGCAAGACGTTCTCCAAACTTCCCCACCGGGAGCTGGCTTTCACCCTGCCAAAAGCCGTTCGGATGATGCACCACGATGCAGTCCGCCTTTTCTTCAATAGCGGCATCAATCAACTGGTCACGCAGACTCACGCCCGTAACAATTCGAGTTACTTTATCATTCGCTTCGACACATAGACCGTTTACGCAGTAATCCTTGAATGATTTCGGTTCAAGCAAGTCGTCAAACCACGCCACCATGAAAGGTAAATCCATATTTTCTCCTTGTTAATTAGAATATTCCGACTTCATAATTAGAATATTTCGACTTCACGTCAGAAATTGCGCTCCACCATCCAACCTGTTATCACTGGCTATAAGAAATATAAATACATAATTTTTTTTTACAACTTTAAAATGCATTTTGGGGCATAAAAAAGCATTCCAGAGTGTAATAGCGTTGTCACAATCTATGCATTTAACTAAATTTACGCATAGATTGAAATTAAAAGTTTTACTATAGGAGCCCATAATGGCACATTATCTTTTTACCTCTGAATCCGTTTCTAAAGGCCACCCGGACAAGGTTGCCGACCAGATTTCCGACTCCATCCTCGACGCTTGCCTCGCCCAAGACCCGAACAGCCGCGTCGCTTGCGAAACACTCGTGAACACGGGACTCGTCGTCATCAGCGGCGAACTCACGACCAAGGCCGTTGTCGATTTCCAGGAAGTTGCACGTAATACAATCAAGAACATCGGTTACGTGAACCCCGACCTCCAGTTCGACTACAAGGGCTGCGCAGTGCTCGTCGCAATGGACAAGCAATCCCCGGATATCGCTCAGGGCGTTGACGCCAAGGCCGCCGAAGGCAAGGACACCGACGAACAAGGCGCTGGCGACCAGGGCATGATGTTCGGTTACGCTTGTGACGACACCAAGGAATTGATGCCGCTCCCGATCAGCCTCGCCCACAAGCTCATGGCCAAAATCCAGGAACTCCGCGAAAAAGGCAAAATCAAGTGGCTCCGCCCGGACGCCAAGTCCCAAGTCACCGTCGAATACGACGAAAAGGACCGTCCGGTTCGCGTACACAATGTCGTCATCTCCACCCAGCACGACGAATTCGTGAACGGCAAGCCGCTCAAGCACTCCGTCATCAAGAAGACCATCTATGAAGAACTCATCAAGAAGGTCATTCCGGCAAAGCTCTTGGACAAGAAGACCGAAATTCTCGTGAACCCGACCGGCAAGTTCGTTGTCGGCGGCCCGCATGGCGACTGCGGCCTCACTGGTCGTAAGATCATCGTCGATACCTACGGCGGCATGGGCCGTCACGGCGGTGGCGCATTCAGCGGCAAGGACCCGTCCAAGGTCGATCGCAGCGGCGCATACGCAGCCCGTTACGTTGCCAAGAACATTGTCGCAGCAGGACTTGCCCGTCGTTGCGAAGTTCAGGTTGCATACGCTATCGGTTATCCGAGACCGGTCTCCGTCCTCGTGAACACGTTTGGCACCGGCAAGATCGACGACCGCAAGATCGAAGCTCTCGTTCCGCAGTTCTTCGACCTCTCTCCGGCAGGCATCGAAAAGATGCTCGACCTCCGCAAGCCTGGCTACGTGCAGACAGCCGCCCTCGGTCACTTTGGTCGCACCGGCGACCGCTTCACGTGGGAAAAGACCGACAAGGCCGAAGCTTTGAAAGAAGCCGCTGCACAGATTTAATGGCCGTTTAAATCTTTTGCAGTAAAAGCATTAATTTGTTCTTTCAATCCCCGGCCATAAAAAAATTGTGCCGGGGGTTGTTTTTTAAGATTTTACTTTCATAATCTCATATAAACTAAAATCTATTAAATAGCATCGTTTATATTAGAATAAAAGCCGTTGGAATAAGAGACTTTGGAATATGCAAAAAATGGAATATGAAATCAGAAAAAATTTTGATTTATATCACATTTTTTTGTAAATTAAAAACATAAAGGGTTTATAGAAAGAAGGGTTAGGATTATGCAAGTCGCCATCGATAAAGATATTTACCAAAAAGCAGAGTCTTGCGCCAAACGCAAAGGCGTGAATCTCAATGTTGCCATCGAGATGTTTTTGATCAATTTCATTGATTCTAATACATACTCCGAGTACAACGACGTACCCGATGATATTTTCAGTTTGTTGAGTCCAAGCAGCACCGTCTAAAACAATTTCAAAAAACTATACATGCATGTATAGCATACACATTGGAACCATCCGCCTTGCGGATGGTTTTCTGTTTATACAAAAAAACATCCGCTTCATCAGAAGCGGACATTTAAATTCAATTTGGATTAGAACCGAATTATCGTTTCAAAAAACGCAGAGAGCCTAGCGAGAGCAAAACAAAAAGTCTGCCTCGTTTGAAGCAGACCTAACATTCCGAATTTGGATTAGAATCGAGCTAACGATTCAAAAAACGTAGAGAGCCTAGCGAGAGCAAAACAAAAAGTCTGCTTCGTTGGAAGCAGACCTAACATTCCGAATTTGGATTAGAACCTAGTGAGACAAGGCGCGAGCCCCCGTAGCGTACAAAGCGTACGTGAGGGGGCGAGTAACGCCGTATCACGACGGTTATAATTCAAATTAGCCGAGAGTGACTTCGACCTTGTGCACACCCTTCGTAAAGACCGGAGCGACGTTGGAATCGATTTCCTGACCGTCAACAACCATCTTTGCAACGCCCTTGCAGACGTGGTTCGGGTTCTTCACCGTGATCTGGTAAGTTGCACCACGGAACTTACGGGTAGCTTCGAAGCCAGCCCATGCGCTCGGGATGCAAGGATCGACAACGAGGCCGTCGAAGCTTGCACGGATACCGATGATGAACTGCGTTGCAGCCTGGTACGTCCAGGAGCTCGTACCGGAGAGCCATGCGTTACGGCCCATACCGAACTGCTTGTGTTCGTCACCGAGGATGTTCTGCGGATAGCAATACGGTTCAGATTCGAAGATGTCGAGGATGCCATTCTTGGAAGCCGGGTTGATCTGGCAGTAGTATTCGAAAGCCTTGTCGCCACGACCGAGAATCGTTTCGGCAATCATCACCCACGGGTTCGTGTGGAGGAAGATACCGCCATTTTCCTTTGCTCCAGGAGGATAGGTGGAGATGCCACCGACAGCCGGTTCAAAGCCACGGTAACCCGGAGTAGAGCTCTTCACGCCGTACTTGGTATTGAGGAGCTTGTTCAAGCTGTCCATGCCCTGCACAGCGCGGTCGCCGAATGCAATGCCGGAGATGACCGGCCAAGACTGGCCGTTGCAGTAAATCTTGCCGTACTTGGCAGAAGAAACGCCGTAGCCGTTTCCGTCCTTGTCGAACCAACGAGTCCACCACTTGCCGTCCCAAGCGCTGTCGTTGAATGCCTTCTTGACATCTTCGTACCAGCCCTTGTACATTTCAACGGCTTCCTTGTCGCCGAGAGCTTCTTCAATGCCCATCATTTCGAGCAAAGCCTTTGCGTACAAAGCAGTGTTGAACGTAGATTCTGCACCGAGCGGGAGGTTCATGCAGTCGTTCCAGTCAGCAAAGCCGAGGAGCGGAAGACCGTGCTTGCCGAGGTGTTCGCGAGAGAACTTGAGAGAACGCTTCAAGTGTTCGAGGACAGTGCCCTTTTCACGCTGAGCGCGCTTCTTGCCAGCTTCGTAGAACGGAATTTCCTCGTTGAGGAGTTCCATCTTGCCAGTTTCTCTGAGGTAGTTAGCAACAGTGAGAACAATCCAGAGGTGGTCATCGCCGTACCAGTCTGCGTAAGCCGGGTTGCCATTTTCATCAAGCACACCCTTCTTTTCGCGGGAGTCGCCGGCGTTAGCTTCGTTGCCGTTATCTTCTTCGAGAGCAAGCGGAGCGTACTGGTGCATGGCGTTACCTTCCGGGCGCTGCACGGAGAGGAGGTTCTTCGTAAGAACGAGAGCTTCTTCCGGCATGTGGCTCATGACGCCCGTGAGGTCCTGGCTGGAGTCACGGTAACCGATACCGCGGCTGGTGCCGTAGCCCAACTGATAGAGGGACAGGTAGCGGCTCCAGTTCTTGGTGGTGTGGCACTGGCGCGGGTTGTGCACGTTCACCATGGAGTTGAATGCAGCATCCGGAGTGTTCACCTGGATTGTAGAGAGATAGTTTTCCCAGAACTTTGCGAGTTCTTCGAAAGCCTTATCGACGTTCTTGAGATCGCGGTACTTCTTGATAGCCTTGGCTGCAACCTTGAGACTCTGTTCCTGACCGAGCTGGGTGCAGGTGCGGAACGTCTTCTTCGCAGCGATCTTGCCAGCGTGGATCATGAGAGCGGCAATGTTGTCGCCACGGTCGCATTCGCTGTTAGCAAGTTCTTTGTTCTGGAGGCTGAGCGGATTTGCCCAGGAGCCCATTTCGTTCTGGCCGAGGAACACGCGGCGGTCGCCATCGAAGCTACCGACCTTGCAGTCAGCTGTAACGTAGTTCACAGCGTAGTCACGCTTCATGTAAGCGTACTGTTCCAAAACGACGTGGCCGTCCTTTTCCCAGTGGCCCTTGAGGGTCATGGTCTGCGGAACCCAGTCGGCGTTCGTGAGCTGCTTTTCAGCTTCGAAGTGGCTGAATTCATAAACCGGGATAATATCGACTTCCTTGGCACCACCGGCGATGTTGGTCACCTGGATGTCCTGGAGGAGAGTGTTGGAGCCCGTCGGGACGAAAATCGTGACCTGCACGCGGAGGCCGAAAGCTTCGGCAATCCAACGCATGTAGGAAAGACCCACGTGGCATTCCCACTTGTCGAGTTTGACGAGAGTCGGAACGTAGAACGGGGAGAAAATCTTGTAGTTCTTGCCATCCTTGATACGGATGTAGATAGTGCTGGCCTTGAAGTCAGAGCACGGCATCTGTGCAATGTACTTGGTGATACGGTTGAGAGCCGGGTCGCCTTTGCAAACGAGAGTGCCGCCGGTCGTATCGACGATACCGCCGAAATTGAGAGTACCGACGTAGTTGCACCACTTGATCGGGGTTGCCGGGGTGGTGAGCACGTATTCTTTTGCAGCGTCATCAAAGTAGCCATACTTCGGGGCAGCGACCTTAGCGGTCTTCTTAGCCGGAGCCTTCTTTGCAGCGCTCTTCTTCACTGTTTTTGTAGCCATTTTATCTCCGTTAGAGAGGGGGTGTAAAAAATGATTAGTGGTTGGTGATTAATGGTTAGTAACCATCATCAAAAACCGTTAAAACTTTTGCGAGGTAAATTTAGAAATAGTAGGAAGTAGGAAGTAGGAAGTAGGAAGCGAAAAGACAAAAAAACTGTCTACTTCCTACCGTCTACTGTCTACTAAAAACTACTCATCAAACTTTTCGAAATCGCGGTTACCGAAATTGATATAGAAGTATCCGCCAAGTTTCTTGCTGCGGACCGGGTCGCGCAAGATGCCGATAGCAGCTCGCACATACTTGAGTTCCACAAGAATGTGGTCGCGGCTCATGCAGTTGAGGAACGGACCGTCCGGATAAAGCGTCGGGCGAGGTTCCTCAGCAATCATCTTTTCCAGATTCTCAATTTCCTGAACCAGCCTACGTTCATGCACTTCGAGCGTTCGAATGACTTCCTTATTATCGGCACCAAAGAGGAAAGCGAAGCCAAGCGTCCGCGGATCATCGTTGAATCCGGTCAAATGCTTGAGCACTTCCTTGCGAAGCACTTCTCTACCTTTATCTGTAATATTGAACACCATGCGCTCCGGACGGTTTCCATCGCGTTCCGCATGTCCTACGATACATTCGTTCTTTTCCAGCGTAATCAGCCGATTATACACTGTCGAAGTACTAATCTTCGCCCAGCGGTCGAGTTCACGGTCGCGGATTTCCGTAATAATATCATAGCCGCTCCGCTCATGCTCCAAAATAAGTCCAAGCAATACAAGATCGTAACGATTCATTAAACACCTTTAATTTGATTATTCCAACTTGGAATATTAGTTCAGCAAAAAAACTACATTATTTTCCAACAAAAAGAATACCCATTTTCCCAAAAAAACTTAAAAAATGCGTTACATCACAAAACATCTCTTTTCTATTCAAAAAATAATTTCGCTCCAATAAAAGTTTATATTTATATTAAGAAAAATATAATGAAAAATCCGCCCGCAACAAAACTGAGCAACAAATGGTAAAAAACAAGAACATACGTTTAAAGTACTCCATCATAAGATTCGCTCCGTTGATTCTTGTCATTTATTTTATCATAGAAGCTTTTACAGCTTTCCAAAACGAAGATAAAAACGCGGTCATATTGCGCAACAAGGATTATATCAAGGATATAACCCACGCTATGGCCATCAAGCTCGACAATATTTTTTCAAACTCATTAAAGTCTATCGAAGCCATAGCGAAACTAAGTTCAAGAGATGTCCAAGACGGTCAATTAAACGCAGTCTATCTTGCGGAACTCGAAAAAATGGTGCAGTTCGACCATCTGCGATTTACGGATAAAATGGGCTACGCGCAGACTACGTTCGGTGAAAAAATTTACTCCGGCAACATGTGGTACTTTACAGACGGCATGAAGGGAAACAGCGGCATTTTCATCGTCATGCCCTCCAAAAACGACATGGCGTTCATCGTCTTTTACGCCCCCATCATGCTCGAAGGTGAAGTCGTCGGCGTGCTGAGTTCCTCTTTCGACGAGAACTCCATCAAAAGAATGTTGGAATACAAAGTTTATGGAGCCAACGCATCCGCTGGCATCGTGAACACGGAAGGCAGAAACGTCATCCCCCTTATTTCACTAGACCTAAAGCAAACCGCGCTCCAAGGTCAGTTCAGGGATAACTTTAAAAGCATCCTCTATACTTCGATGTTCGATACCGAGAACAGAAACAAAATCATTGATGCCTACACGACGCTCTCGCCCACCAATTTCAAATTCAACGGATCTATCGAAAACATCCAAGGTTACATGGCACCGCTTCACATGGTCCCGTTGAGCATTTATGCAATATTTCCATCAGAGGCCGCGCAAAGCCTTTATTCCATGGGAATCAAAGCAGGCCGCACATTGCAGTTCCTGCTCATTGCCATCTTTTTCAGCTACATAATTTACCTTGTATTCGTCCAGTTCCTGATGATGCGTAGCGAATCACGTCAAAATAAAATGGCAAGCTACATTGCCAAAGCAGAGAATACGATAGCTAAAGCCATGGTCTTAGTCGATGCAGAAAAAGGAACTTTTGAAGACTTCTCGTCCATACCGTTGCCGATTCCCAAACAAGGGAAAATAGGAGACATGGAAAAAGGATTTATCAAGAATCTGGACGACCTGCAAAACGGCCAAGATTTCAAATATTTCTTTGAAGAAGTCATCATGGGCCGTAAAGTCGGAAAAGGGATTCAATCCATCATGTTCCGTGGCCCAGGCCCCATGGGAGAAACTCAATACATTACATTGACCTACATCCCGGTCGAAGTCAAAAAGAATGTAGTCCAAAAAGGCATCATCTTTTTCCGCAACATCACGACAGAAAAGTCAAAAGAAATCGAAGCGAACCGCAGACTGTCGCACGCTTTGACAGAAGCACGCAATGCCAACAACGCAAAGACGACGTTCCTTTTCAACATGTCGCATGACATCCGTACCCCGATGAACGCGGTGACAGGCTTTACCGCCATGGCCAAGAAACACATCAACAAACCTGAAATGGTCCAAAAATATCTAGACAAAATAGATATCGCCGGACACCAGCTTCTGTCGCTTGTGAATCAGGTTCTCGAAATGTCCCGCATCGAATCTGGAAAGATTATTCTCAGCGAACGCAAATGCGATCTTGAAAAACTCATCATGGCTTTATCGACGACCTACGGTTCCCATGCGGAATCCAAGGGACTGACGTTTGTAGCTACGATTTCAAACGTGGAACATAAATTTGTCTATACCGACAGCGACCGCGTAAACCAGATTGCAGCAAACATCATCGGAAATGCCATCAAATATACAGACGAGAATGGATCGATTACCTGCACCTTTAACGAATACCCCTACGATCGCGAGGATTACAGTCTTTACGCATTGACCGTCGAAGATACGGGAATCGGCATGAGTCCCGAATTTCAAAAGCATATTTTTGACGAATTTGCCCGAGAAAGGACATCCACCGTAAGTCAAATTCAAGGAACTGGCCTTGGCATGACGATTGTCAAAAAGCTAACGGACATCATGGGTGGTTCCATCGAAATCGAATCTGAACAAAACAAAGGAACAAAAATTACGGTATTCATCCCGATGAGGTGGTGTAACGAATTCAAGTCCCCCATATTAGAACAAAAGAAATCTACAGCTATTTCGCTCAAAGGCATGAAGGTTCTGCTTGTTGACGATAACGAAATGAACCGAGAAATCGCCGAAGAACTCCTAACAGAAAAAGGCATTATCGTCGAAACGGCAAGCGATGGCGACATAGCAGTCAAAAAAATTGCAGAAGCCTCCCCCAACGAATATGAACTTGTTCTCATGGACGTCCAAATGCCTCGCATGAACGGCTACGAAGCGACGAGAGAGATACGCGGCCTGCCGGACCCCAGAAAGTCGAATATTCCGATTGTCGCAATGACGGCAAATGCATTCGAAGAAGACAAGAAAAATGCACTTGCGGCAGGCATGGATGGCCATTTGGCTAAGCCGATTGATGACCAAAAGCTAATTCAAACGCTTATGGAATTCAGAATGAGCAGACCGGGATAAAATATTTTTTTATAATAAAGCTTGAAAGACAAAGGAGATATAATGAAAACAAAATTCTCACGCTTCACTTTCCCCGTCGCCCTCGTAGGCTTGTTCCTTGTTGTGCTGACGGCCCTTAGCGGATGTGCTATGCTGCAAAAACTTCAAGCGGCAAAGATTATCATCCAAACGAAAATGGAATACAAGGACCTCACCTATGATTCCATCGAAATCGATCCGGCAATTATGGATCTTGTCCAGAATGGACTCAAGGGATTCATCCCGAACCCCGATGCAGTAAAGCTAGTGAAGAACTTGTCTCAAGGCGTTATCACGACGGAACTCGGTCACGCCAACTTTGACGTATTCTTGAATGCCCATAACAAGACGCAGGATACGCTTTGGATCAACCAACTAAAAATTGAGTTGAAGTTCGATACGCTGATTACACTTCCGCTGACACTCAAGGATTCACTCCGACTTGCTCCGGGCGACAACGATATGCACCTGAATGCAGCATTCCCGCTCGACATGCGCGTATTTAAGCTCAACGAAGTCAGAAAATACGGCATTGCAGGATTTATCGACGTCTCCCTCACTGCTGGCGGAAAATCTGTTTCGCAGGATTTCAGCATCACGAAAGAAGTTACACCAGAAGATGTCAAGAAACTTGAAGACATCATCCGTGACAAGCTCTTGAAGATGCTTGTAAACGACTGGATTGGCAAACTGGGTAAACTTCTGAATTTATAAAGACGTGACAAAATAAAAACATGGTAAAACGCAACTTTGTTCCGGAGAATTTGAATCCGGATGATGAAAAAGAAATTTCGAAACTGTACCGTTCGCTCCTGCAACGAGACATTCCCGTAAATGCGGATAAACTCCGCAAATGGGTGATGGACTGGAGCGAACTGGAATCTGTCCTTGGCGAAGTGAGCAGCAGGCGTTACGTGGCAATGACATGCGACACCCGCGACGAGAAAGCCGCCAAGGCCTATTCGGATTTTGTAGAAAACATCCAGCCGTTGATGATTGAATACGACGACAAGCTGAACCGCAAGCTGATGGCACATCCGTCCAAAGATGCCCTCAAAGGCGAATTTGGCGAATGGCTTAAAGGCGTGCAGGTTTCGCTGGACTTGTTCTCCCCGGACAACATTCCGCTTGAAACCGAAGAGAATAAAGCCGTTCAAGCCTACCAGAAAATTACAGGTGGCATGAGCGTCAAATTCGATGGCGAAGTCAAGACCATGCAGCAGCTCGCCGCCTACATGGAAAAGACCGACCGCGACCTCCGCGAACGCGCTTGGCGCGCCATGTGGGAACGCCGTCTTCAGGACAAAGTTGCACTTGACGAATCATACGACAAGTTATTTAAAATTCGCAAGCAAATTGCCAAGAATGCACATTGCAAGGATTTCATAGACTACATCTTCCTTGCAAAGCATCGTTTTGACTACACCCCAGCCGACTGCGAAGCGTTCCACGAAAGCATCGAGAAGCTTGTGCTCCCGCTGCAGAAGGAAATGTACAAGCGTCGAGCAAAGAAGATGGGACTTGAACGCTTGCGCCCATGGGACTTGGACGTCGATCCGCTTAGCAGGCCGCCACTCACACCGTACCAAAGCGGCGAAGAACTCATCGAAAAAGTCGATAGCATTTTCGAGAGCATCCATTCGCAAGCAGGCAAGTGGGCCCGCGAAATGCAGGCGAAAAAGCTGATTGACCCAGACAGCAGACTTGGAAAGGCTCCGGGCGGTTATCAAATCGGTTTTGACGAGAGCCGCCTCCCCTTCATCTTCATGAATTCCGCCAAGACGGACCGCGACATTTACACGCTGTTGCATGAATCAGGCCATTCGTTCCACCAGTTTGCACTAGCAAAGCAGCCTATTTTCGCTTACCGCGACGTGCCGGCAGAATTTGCCGAAGTCGCAAGCATGAGCATGGAACTCATCGGCATGTCAAACTTGAAGCCGTTCTACGGTGATGATCATGATGCGATTGTCCGCAGCACCGAAGGCGAACTTGCCGACGTGATTTGGCTATTCCCGTGGGTGGCAAGCATCGACAGTTTCCAGCATCGCCTGTACAACTTTCCAGAGCATACCGCCGAAGACCGCAGCGATATCTGGAGTGAAATCATGGACCGCTACGATGCCGGAGTCGATTACAGCGGACTTGAAGCCGTCCGCCGCAACTTGTGGCAAAAACAGCTTCATTTGTTCGAATGTCCGTTCTATTATATTGAATACGGCATCGCACAAATTGGAGCACTGCAGGTCTGGGCAAACTTCAAGAAGGATCCGCAAAAGGCGATTGACGACTTGTTCAAGGCCGAAAGCCTCGGCAGCAGCCGTCCGATTCCAGAGCTCTTCGCCACGGCCAATATCAAGTTCGATTTCACGCCCAAGACGCTGGAACCCCTGATGCAAGTCGTGTGGGATGAGCTGAGCAAGCTGTAAATAGTGATTAGTGGTTGGTGGTTAGTGGTTAGGATTGCAATAAGAGCGTTCCTTTTACATTCCTGTTTACGGCCTAAAGGCCAAGCCACAACATACTAACCCACTTAAAACATCCTGTTTACTAACCACTGTTTACCAACCACTAAATTTTCAAAAAAAATGATTTTTTTTGAAAATTTCAACAACATCCCTTGACAAAGCAAAAATAATTAGTTATAATTGGCGCACATCCTAATGGAGGGATGGCCGAGTGGTTGAAGGCGCACGCTTGGAAAGCGTGTTTACCTTACGGTAACGAGGGTTCGAATCCCTCTCCCTCTTCTAAAATTTTTCGAGGTACCCAAATGGCTGAATCTCAAAGAGTTTATCTTGATGATATCTATGCTAGTGAAGAATGCCAAGGCTCGGTTTTCCGTGCTGTCGTTATGATGGCTCACGAAGCTCGCTTCATTAACAATCAGTCCAAGCAGGGTTATATCCAACTTACACAGAAGCCGACGACTATCGCTATGAACCGTTTTAAGGAACACAAGCTCAAGATGGTCGAAAAAGGTACTAACGATATCACTGCTGATGTAGTGAAGGCCGCTGCTGCTGAAGTGGCTCCGAGTGCTGAAGTTATTGCAGAAGCTAGCGAATCCGCAGCAGACGCTTTCTAATCCTCGTTAAAACACGAATTTTTAGACCGCTTTTAAAAAGCGGTCTTTTTTTATTTTGCATCTACAAACAAAAACCAAGGAACGAAAGCTCCTTGGTTCGTAAATCTTCTTGTTCAAGAAAGCGTACAGAGTCGCAGAGACGCCGCTTATTACACTTGGCTTTCGTGATATTCACCACCGAATGCATGCCCGCTTAAAGACAGAATCGGCGGGAATTGGATACGCTTTGCCAACGCAAGCCCCTTGAACCGGCGGTACCAATGCCGCATGTCTTCTAGCGCAGCCTCGACCGTCGGCAATTGCTTTTTGAAATAAGCAGCGTCAACGCCAAGCGTTTCACAAAGCGTTCCGTCCATCAACAGCTTTTCCGTTTGCTCAAGGCTTGCACCCTTTTCGACCCACATCGCAAACAACTTATCGTGATACGGATAAAGGATCGGATCGCCCTTGCCTTCATCGACGTTCATCGCATCAGAGAGTTCTGCACTTGCTGGGATGTTAATCGATGCCGACGGAATTATTTCCTTGTCGCGATTGATGTAACGCGCAAGAGCATAAACCTGCGTTTTCCACAAGTCGCCCAATGCGCACATCACGCCGCAGGTGTCGCCGTACAACGTACAATAGCCCACCATCGCTTCGCTCTTGTTGCCGTTGCAAGTCACTCCAGCCCCTACCACGGAAGCAACCGTCGAAAGGATGGATGCAGAACGAGTTCTCGCCTGTAAATTTTCATGGTTGATTCCAGCGACCTTCATCACCGTATCGTTACGCACAAAAGAGCAATTTTCCAGCGTATGGCATACAGACTCGATGATATCAGAAATCGGAGCGACCATGTACGGCGTGCCCAAGTTTTCCGCGAGATCACGAGCCGCATTTTTCGTCGTATCCGAATTGAAACGCGTCGGCATGTTTACAAGGAAAACATTTTCAGGTCCAATCGCTCTCGAATAAAGTACAGCAGAAACAGCACTGTCAATGCCGCCGCTTGCACCAATCACCATGCGCTTGATGTGGAACATGTTCAAGTTTTCGCGAATCATGAACACAAGCGCATCATGAATCTCGGCGATTTCATTTTTATAGGGCTTCGTAAATTCCGAGTGAACCAAGACCTCGCCTTCCGTAAACTCTACGACCGCTTCAGCTTCGCTAAACAGCGGCATTTCAAAAACAACGCGGCCATCGCAGTCAAAGACACGGCTTCCGCCAGAAAGTGCATAAATGTTCTTACCGGTGTTGTCAGTCCCCACTCCGTTCACGCAGACAATGGGCATCGCGCTATCCAATGCCACACGTGAAAATTCCTTGTTTTCTTCTTCGCGACGACCGACAGCATAAAAATCATTGCCATGCGTCACATGGGCAATTCCCAAAAGCGGAGTATCGTCAAGAGCATCCCCGCTCAAAAAGAACGGCATCGTGCCCGCGTATTTACGAATTTCGGCCCAATCCACAGGGAGGGACTTATTACTCGGTCCAGTCAAAGCATATCGTGGAAAAACAACGCAATCCACTTCGGCAGCCTTCGCACGGTCAAAAGCAGCTTTCATCGTTTGCATATTCGCCGAGACATTCCCCGGCAAAATTTTCATCTGTACCACATAAAGTTTCATGATTTCAAACCTCTAGCTAGAAAATAAAAAAATGCACCGCATTCGAGCGGTACACTTGTTATAAAAGAGTCCATAAAGATGTATAAAGCCTTATTCGTATTCCGGCACAGTCCACTTCTGCGGCATCTTCGGCGTATCCGAATTAAGATGCTTGTATTCCATACCGTCCGACGTTATTGTAACGGCTCCATGAACACTTGTCGAGCATTTATCAGGATTCAAGCAGCTCTTATTGCGCATCATGAGCTGGTTTCCATAGATTTCCCAAAGGCCCGTCTTGACTTCGATGTTCTTTCTATTTTCGTATGCTTCTATTTCAAATTCACCGCTGGACTTTATAGTGAGCATCCATTCAACACCATTATCGGTCGCTTGCCATTCGTTCACCACATCCGATTTCTTTACGTATGTCACAGCGTTGTCTTTTACAGCGCAATTCATCGACTTTCCGTTAGATGCCACAATCGTTTTGTCTTCACCTACCGTATAGCTGTACATCGTATAAATCTGCTTGTCGTAATAAGCAGGCCGCATCAGCAACGTGCTACGCTGGATATCGTAGTGGCCAGCAATCCAACTCACGGTTTTTTCTTTTGCAATATTTTCTAAGATGTAGGAATTATCGAAGAAAGTAAACGTCCTTGTCGTATCGCCATCCGAGCAAGTATAAACTTTATTCATAATCGTTTCGGCCTTGGAGACCTTGCCCTTCTGAACCGCGACGTTAGCCTTTACGGCTTCGTTATATTCCTTCGCGCCATTGACGGCATACTTGAGCACGCCATCCTTATCGACCTTAAAGGAAATCGTGATGCCGTCCTTCGTTTTTTCCTTAATTTGCTTTGCAGCATCAGTATCGGCGTATTCCATGCCAACGGCACCCTCTTTAAACACAACTTCGCCATTTTCAAAATTGGAATACGTTACAACCCAAAGTTCATCGGGTATGCGGAGCGCGAAAAAGCCTTGCTTGCTACCGGTAGAGAGATAAACCGTATGGCCGAACAACTTCAGCTCCATATTCTTCTCCAATTCTTCGATGAAGGCCACATGTTCACCGCTCGGAGCGACAAACGAAGAAGAAGACTGCGGCTCGTCCTTGGCAGAAGATGATTTAGGCTCGTCCTTGGCGACAGAAGACGAAGATTTTTCATCCTTCGCGGCACTCGAAGACGATTTATCAGAATTCTTAACCGAGGAAGATGACTTGGAATCTTTAGAATCGGAAGACTTTTTATCGTTCGCTTTGGAAGACGAGGACTTAGAACCGCTCTTCTTTGAAGAAGAGGATTTTCCTTCATCGCACTCATCGGAATCGCAATCATCCTCAGAAGAAGACGAAATTTCTTTTTCATTCTTAGGAGATGACGGGCTGTCATCATCGCCGCAAGCCGCAAAGAGGAATGCGGAGGAAACTAAAAGAGCTAAAATTTTTTTCTTATTCATGCATTACAATATAAATTATTTATAAGGAATGAGATAAGAATCTGTTAAAAATTACGGATATGATACGAAATTTCTTTTATACTATACAATTTAGACGATTGATTAGTAGGAAGTAGGAAGTAGACAGTGGTTAGTGATTAGTGGTTGGTGGTTAGGAATTTGTCATCCTGGAGGCGTGTCATCCTCACGGAGGTGAGGATCTTAAAGCATTAGATTCCCGCCTTCGCGGGAATGACGGTTCCCCCTCTTTCGTCTATCGTCTATAGGCTCGAAGAGCCGTTCTTTCGTCTAAAAAAACGGGCAGCCGGGATGGTAATCTAGGTCTTTTTCGGCTTCTTCGATGGACGGCGCGGCATCGTACAAAAAGCCAGCCAACGCTTGTTCGGCAGAAACACGCTCCCCGCCAATCCAATTCTTCAAAACAGCCAGCTTTCGAGAAATCCACCATGGCAGCGGAATCATCAAGTGACGCATCCCAGCGTTTTTCAAAACATGCGCGGCCATCTCCGCCATCGTCATCACCGTTGACCCCGCGAGGGCGTAGGTTTTTCCTACAGCTTTCGATTCTAGCCCGGCAACGGCAATACCCTTGACCAAATCGACACTGCGGACCGGACGTTTTAAGCATTTGCCGCCTCCCGGCATAAAATAGACCGGGAAACGCTTTACGTAATCGCGGAACATGTTGAACTCGACCCCGCCCCCATCGCCAATCACAAGCGTCGGACGCACAATCGTCCAGTCGAGTCCGGACGCATGCACAAGCACCTCCCCTTTCTTTTTGCTTTCGCCATAAGGCGTGAGCACCGGGTAGGTCACAGAAATACTCGATACGTAAAGGAACCGGCGGACATTCGCAAGTTTGCAGGCTTCCAAGACATTCCGCGTCCCTCCGGTATTCACCTGTTCAAACGCACCGCGCTTGGTCGATAAAAGAATTGCCGCCAAATGATAGACGACATCGACCCCATCAAACGCACTTCGAATAGATTCAAAATCGGTCACATCGCCATAACGGACATCAACCTCAGCCGGCAAGGATTTTGCCAGAGAATCGCTCGGAAGCGTCAAGACGCGGACACACACTCCGCGTGCTATGAGTTCCCGACACAACGCCTTCCCTACGACGCCGGCGCCACCCGTCAAAAGAGCGATCATGCTAGGCTTCCAGCATATAACGGATATCCTGAACGCGCCTTGCAAGGGACGCATCCGTTTCCATCTGCTTTTTCAGGGAATTTATGGCGGCGATTACAGTGGCATAGTCCCTGCAGAACATCGCACCAATATTTTGTAGCGAATCCGTCGTGAGTTCGCGGCATAGGAACATTGCCACCTTGCGGGGCATCGAAATCGCAGCAGACTGACGCTTGGACGAAAGTTCGCAAACTTCGACATGGTATTCCAACGCAACCGCTTCGGTAATGTTCTTCGCCGTCAATTCCACATGGCCACCATGTTCCGACGGAGCGACAAGACGCTTCACGCTACTCAAGTTCAAATCCGCCTTGCAGAACATGTTCATGGCGCCAAGGAAGTTCAGAAGCCCTTCAATGAGTCGCACGTTCTTGCGCGGCGGCATCGAGAGGTAACGGCAAATTTCTTCGCGGTCCGCTTTGGCAAACGGCAAATCTTCGGACTTTTTGCTAATCAAGTGCATGCGGGTTGCCAAATCCGGTTCGTCAAGGCCCACGGCAACGCAACATTCCAGCGGCGTGAGGAGCTTCTTGGAAATACTCGGAATCGAAGACCTCGAAGCGCTGCGGGCATCGTTATCCGTATCGACAACCTTGAACTTGGACGGATGGCGGTCGCAAGAAATCACGACCTGCTTGCCCTCAGCACGCAAATGCCTAATCAAAATAGCAAGGCGTTCCTGCGTCCAGAGACCCTTTTCCAAAAGCTGCACATCATCGAGCAAAAGCACATCGCAAAGTTCATAGCGTTCACGGAACTTCTCTGCAAGTTCGCGCACATTGCCCGTCTTGTTATGCAAAGCCGAAGCCATCGCAGTCGCGTCACGCAAAAAGTCGTAAGCATGGCAATAGACAATGGAAGCTTCCGGACGGTTCTTCTGGATTTTCGCAGCGATAGACTGCAACAAATGAGTCTTGCCAAGTCCCGTTTCACCATAAACGAACAGCGGATTCAAAGAAGGATCGCCTGGATTTTCAGCGACCGCCTGACATGCACGGAACGCCGTAGAATTGCACTCCCCTTCAACAAAGTTTTCAAAAGTGTAGCGGGCATAAAGTGCTAAAGGCTGTTTCGGACGCTTGACCACCTTCGGGCCTTCTGTCACTCGCGGAATAACAGGCTTCGTGAGCTTGATTTCCGGAATCGGATCCGAAGGTGCAATCTGACGAATGCGATAATCAACAAACTCGCTACCAAATACAGTTGTAAAGGATTTGCGCAACAAATCGCCATAGTGGGAATTCACCCAGTTTTCGCGAAGTTCATCAGGAACAGTGAGCAAAGCATAGCCATTGCAAAATCCCTCATAACCAAGAGCGTCGAGAATCACGGCACCAAAAAAATCCTTGCATTCCGAACGCACGCGATCAAGCACCTGTTGCCAAGGCGACTCTGCAATATCCAACAAAGAAACAGTATTTTCCACGATCTAAAAAACCAACCAGTAGTATAAAAGAGGCAAGCAAAAAATAAGAAAGGAAAGCCGAAGAACAAGCGCCTCAAACGAAAAAAATTTTAAATGCCCTTTTTTGCTTCAAAAAAGCCAAATTTTTTTTTAAAACACTTTTTATCCAAATTTTTCCAATTTACACCATTCTTACAAACGTACGAACAACACTATTATCACTATGTATTAGCACAACTTATCAACAGGAATTTTTTCAACTATCCCTTGACAAGAATTTTCTTACATAAAGCATACAAATTATCACAAAAATGGCTATTTTGATTAAAAAACGGCACTTTTTTATTTTCAGAAAAATGTAACTTATTGATTTTCACCAAGTTACACGCAAATGATTTATGATAAAAATGCTTTTAAACAAAACAAAAACGCACCCGATTTTTAGTCGAGTGCGTCTTAAAATTTCGCTTATGCGCTACACAGCAGCGACAATCACTAGTCGAGCGTGTGGACCAAGAGACCGTCACGGAGCTTCGGTTCGAACCAAGTGCTCTTCGGCGGCATGATGGCGCCGGCGTCCGCAATGCTCATCAGCTGGTCAAGCGTGGTCGGATACATCGCAAATGCGCAGGCGCATTCACCGCTATCGACGCGCTTCACGAGTTCGCCGAGGCCACGGATGCCACCGACAAAGTCGATGCGCTTCGAGGTACGCGGATCATCGATATCGAAAAGCGGACCCAGCACGAGTTTCTGGAGGAGAGCCACGTCAAGGCTATCGACCGGGCCCAAGTTCTTGAGGTACTTGTCCTTGAACGTGCAAGCGTACCACTTGCCACCCATGTAGAAGTTCACCTGATTCTGCTTAGAGGGGCTCTGCATAGAATCGAGTTCAGCGATATCGAACACCTTCTTCAATTCTTCCATGAGCTGTTCCGGCGTGCGGCCGTTCAAGTCCTTCAATACGCGGTTGTAGTCGAGAATCTTGAGCTGGGTGCTCGGGAAGAGAATCGCGAGGTAACGGTTGTATTCTTCGTTACCCGTGTTGTTCGGGTTCTGTTCGGCACGGTAGCTAGCGGCACGGGCACCGGCGGCACTGCGGTGGTGACCATCGGCGATGTAGCTCACCGGCACAGATTCAAAAGACTTGCGGATAGCTTCGATTTCGGCATCGTCATCAATGACCCAAACCGTGTGGCCAAAGCCGTCGCCCTTGCTCACGAAGTCATAAACAGGCTTGCGCTTGGTCACGGCCCCGAAGATATCGAACTGGCCGTTGTCGCGATACGTAAGGAACACCGGACCGGTGTTGGCGTTAGTGGCGAGCACATGACGCAGACGGTCTTCTTCCTTGTCCGCACGTGTCAGTTCGTGCTTCTTGATAATGCCGTTGAAGTAATCTGCAGCCGGAACGCAGCACACAAGGCCATACTGTTCGCGACCGTTCATCGTCTGGCGATAGACGTAGAGGCAAGGCTTCTTGTCGAAAGCAATCACGCCATCTTCAATCATCTTGTCCAAGTTCTCGCGAGCGTGGGCATAGACCTTCGGATCATAAGCATCGACGGAATCCGGAAGTTCGAGTTCGGCACGGGTCACGCGCAAATAAGAATGCGGCAAGCCCTCGGCCATGGCCTTGGCTTCGGCGCGGTTCATCACGTCGTAAGGGAGCGCAGAGATAGTCTCGGCTTCAGCCGGGTTCACCGGACGCAAAGCCTTGAACGGGAAAATGTGCATCATAGGTTTCTTTCCTTTGTGAGCTTCTTTGATTAAAACTTCATCTTCGGCAATCAAGTTATGGATATAACCCGTCTTTGCCTCAATCCATTTTTTCTTTCTGTAACTTACGATGAAATAAGCTAGAAAAAAGAAGATGGCTCCGCCGATGGCCGCGACAATTGTGATGCCAATCATGAACGCCAACAGGTGGTCTGCGGCATCATTCCACAAATGAGAAATCACCGATGTAAAATTTTTGAAAGAAAGCCCCTGAAATTCTTCGAGAAAATCAAACTTAATCGCTTCCGGATGAACGATTTTGCAGCCGAGCATATAACCCGTCGGGTAGAAAAAGCCGAACTGGGTCAACGGATTGGCTACAAAAGACGAAACGATTCCCGGAACCTTCGGCAGCCTGAAAAGCGCACAGAACGCAACCGTCAAGATAATAGCAACGCCAATTGTAGGCCAAATACCGATAAAAACACCCGCCGCAACAGACCATGCCACCTGCACGGCATCCTGACGACGCGGGAACATTCGATTGTAATAAATACGGCTCAAACGCTTGTACTTTGATTCGGACCGTGTTGATTTTACCATATCACCTCATGATTTAACCGAGCCAAAGATAGAAATTTTCACCCCTTAAAATCAAGTCTTTTAAGGAATCCTGAAAAAAGATATGATGTAGCACACAAGAGCAGTAGGCAGTAGGAAGTAGGAAGTAGGCGGTAGGAAGTTAGAAGTAGGCGGTAGGACAAACCCCAGTAAGGCGAGTGATGCATGAAAATTTATTTTCGTATATCCGAGCCGAAGGGGTTGCACGAAGTGCAAATGCGTAGGTCGAGCGTCGCGGCCATAGTTGACGCTTCGCGTCCGCAACTTCAGCTCAGCCATATATACGAAACTTAGAACATCTGTTCTCTAGTTGAGTTATCCTCTATGAGGAAAAAATGCAAGCATTTTTTGCGGCATTCGCTTTGTACGCTTTTGTATGGACATGACCGAGGCCAGCATTGAACGCCGTTGGCGTTCGTGGCTGCGATTATGACATATCAAAATACAAGTATTCTGCTGCGTCATAACCTTGCACACTATTGGCACTTGAACGAAGTGAAAGTGCAAGTAGAAAGAAAGCGTCATCCCGAGAAGCGAAGCGACGAGGGATCCAGTAAAGTCTTGTAATTAGCGGATTAGAAAATTTGTGTTACTTTATAGGTTTTTCCCACGGATAGTTCGCTTGTAATGAATCTCTCGGACCGATAGGAATTTCTACTTCGAGAGGGAAATAGCCTCGGCAATCGCCAGCAGTTGCCGCCCAAGACGTCAAAGAAAACACGCTCAAAACAGAAGAAGCTAAAACACCTTCTGTCGGAGAAACGAACGAAGGCCCAGAAGCCCCTTCATAAGAATTGCACTGTCTATAAACGGCCATACCGCCATAGACAACATTATTTCGGCGAGCATCCAAATACATAGCATCACCACCAGAAACATAGACCTCGCAGCTATCGCTTCGCGTGCAAGCTAAAGAACCATTCTTATAAATAGAATAATCAGCCCTGCCGTCAGAGACACGCACCATCATGCCCATGCACCCCACAAGCGGCAAAGACAGAGCAAGCAAAACAAGAATTCGATTCATACGCCCAAAGTTCCTATTATAATCATCACTTTATTTCACGCGAGACATAGCTCACGATAGGAATAAAATCATTCGGCGTATAGGCTATGTGTCCATAAGACCATACAACTTTATCGTTCTTTTTTTTCTTTTCAAAAATAACGGCAACACCGATTTCTTCGCGAAGCAATTTTATCTGCAACAAGTAATCGCAATCTTTTTCATTGGAGACAATGGCATAGCCATCTATAGCAGCATATTCCTTGACCAATGAAATTATTCTTTCGGCATAATCTTCATGGACTCCCTGCAATTGCACAGGCAAAATAAAATACTCGGTTTTCGCCCACAAAGAAGAGGCTAGTAAGAAAACAATCAATAAACTGCGAAACATTCTCATTTTAACGTAATATACAAATTATATGAAAGAAATAAAAAAAGCCCGATCAAATTTAATTGAGTCGGGCAAAATAATGCAGTAAATTCAATTCGCTAGAATCCACTACCCATACACGAGGCCGAGGGTTACAGCAACAATAAAGAAGAACGCGATTTGTTTTACAATAGCCTTTTCTCGATTATTCATGGACAACCACCTTTTTCGTATGGAGTTTTTCGCCATCCTTGCGGATGAAGAACACGCCCTGGGACTGTTTGCGGAGCTTTGCATCGGTCTTCACGGAATTCATGGCATCGGCCATGCCCTTGGCGGTAAACGAGCCGAGTTTTTGACCGTATATGTTATAGACGCTAAAGTTGCTTTCGGCTTCGATCGTGCCAATGCGGATGTTAGCAATCCCGTCAGAAACCGTATCTTTTGCCGCCTTGAATTCGATGTAGTCGATATCAATCCAGTCGTTCGTGATTTCGAGCTTCAATTCGTGTTCGCCTTTTTTCAAAGTCGCCTTGCCGCCGCTCACGACGGAATACACATCATTACCCTTTCCTTCGTTCTTTATTTCATCGCCGATACGCACACTGTCCATATAGAGCACAAAGCTACCCGTTCCGTTATCGCCAGCCACTTTGGCAGAAATTTCGTAATCGCCATCGGCTTCCACCTTCACGGAATATTTGAGCCATTCCGTCTTTTGGCAGTGGCCAACAGCAATACCCATGTTCGGCTGATAAATATCCACGTCATCCTTGCGGAACTTGTTCCCTTCGTTGCCTTCACTCAAGTCCATATAGGCCTTGTTTGCACCGCCCTTGTTATAGTTTTCGGCTTCAATAGTGCCAGGAATAATTGCGGGAGCATCGCCATAGGGACCGTATTCCTCGGGAGGTTCATCGGGAACCGTCGATTTGGTAGGATCCACCAAGTTCACAGCCGGGGCGTTCGGGTCAATCGTCTTATCGATAAGCTTGAGCATTTCGGAGCAGTAACGTTTGCCTAGTTCAATCACGCCGGCACGGCCAAAGTGGTAAGGGTCCCTGCCATTGCCCTGCAAGCCCTTGGAAGAGGCCAAACCAAACTTCTTGAACTTGTTTTTAAGCTGGGCAATACCGGCATTCTTGCTACCGCAGCAGTTGTTGCCTTCTTGGAGCAATTCGCCCGCCACAAACGCCACTTCGTTTTCGTCCAATTCAAGAGCCGTTATAAAGTCCTTGTAGGTCTTATAGACATTATTCTGCCAATCTGATCCAGAACCATCGGTTTCGCCTTGATGGAAAATAAAGCCTTTGATGACGCCCACTTCCTTGGCCTTCTTGCCCAAATCTACAATTCTCTGATAGGGATTGGAATCGTAGTCCTTCGCCCAGTTCTTGATATAACTTTCAGCAGAATTAAAATAAGCTTTGTACTGATCCTTGTCGAAAGCCTTGATGGCTACAGCACCTATCGCTACAGGTATAATGCCCACGGTGACACCCGGCAACGAATCGACCATCGCACGACCGAAATAGTCCGCCGGGGAGAGGTTCTCGGTAGGATGGAACATCGGGGGAATCGCCGGATACCATTCGCCCGTCTTGATGGACTGGGTGGTGCGACCGCTACGCTGGCTCGCATTAGCCGTGTGCGACGCCAGCATGATGAAATTCTTAGGATCCGTAGCCTGGTCCTCTGCAGGCACGATATCGCCGTTACCTGACATGTTGCTTTGGCCATAGGCAATATAGATATGGAAATTGGGGTTGGGGGCAGCACTCGCACCCGAAACCGCAAACAGGGAAAAAACAGCAGCAACGCCTGCGGCAACCATTAATTTTTTGAGATTTTTTTCCACACTCATAGAAAAGCCCTCAATCCAATTGTTTTTACATGCTTAAAATTACCCTTAATTTTTCAAATTCGCTAAAAAATTTCCATTTAGCGTTGTACTCCTTTACGATAGCCAAACTCCCCCATTTCGCGCCAAAAACGCAAAAAAATTGCCTTACGCATTATCGAAAAAAGCTAACGTTTTTGTCTTAGACAGATTTTACGTTAGTAAAATCGAATCCGTGTGGCCATACATTAAAAAAAGCCGACCCCGGAATGGTTCGGCAAGCTCACCAACCTAAATCCGGGGTGACAAATGTGAGAAGCACCATGTAAGCAGAGAGGATTGTCATGCCGGGGTGACAAATCTAAAACAGCCTACCCGTAAACGAGGCCTAGCACGACCGCCACAATGCTAAAGAACGCAATTTGCTTTACGATAGTCAATTCTCTTTTATTCATGGACGACCACCTTCTTGATGTGCGATTCGCCGTTTTTACGGATGAAAAACACGCCCTGCGAGTGCTTGCGGAGTTTTGCGTCGGACTTGACGAGGTTCATCGCAGCGGCCATTCCCTTGGCGGTGAAAGTTCCGAGCTTTTTACCCTGCATGTTATACACGCTAAAGTTGCTTTCTGTTTCGGTAGCGTCAAAACGGACTTTTGCAATACTTTCATAGGGCAGTACCTCGCCCAGTCGGCTGAACTGGATCCAGTCGATGTTCGCGTAATTGGCGGTAATTTCGAGCTTGAGCACATGCTTGCCAGCCTTTAAGGCGACCTTATCCTTGATATCTATCGTCTTGTACGTATCCCACTTGTTGTCGGCGGTCTGCGGCACGGAAACTTCATCCGTTATGGCTTTTTCGTCGATGTAAAGCTTGAATGCGGAAGTTGAATTGCCTGCGGCGACACTAGCCTCGACGCTGTATTCGCCATCAGCTATGACTTCAACAGTATATTCGAGCCATTCGCCAACCTGCGTGTAGCCCAGAGCAACACCATCTGCGGTCTTGTACAGGTCCACGCCCGTGTCCTTGCGGTAATCGCTATCGCCGTGGTTTTCGGAATCTTCGTCGCTAAACGAGGCATTACTCGTGCCATCATCGTTCTTGCCAATACCTGGCTTGTCGAAATCCTCGACTTCAATCTTGCCCGGAATTTCAATAGCCTTGCCTTTGAACGGCTCTTGCGGAACAGGATCCACCGGCGCTACATTGATGAGCTTGAGCATCTGCTGCGCATAGCGGAGTCCCATGCCACGGTAGCCTTCCACGGTAAAGTGGAGTCCATCACCCTTGCTGCCGTAACCCTTGGAACTGGCCACGCCAAAGTTCACGATGTACTTGGAAAGGTTATTCACACGAGAGTTGAAACCAGCGCAAGAACCTCCATCGACCATTTCACCGGCGACAAACGGAGTTTCTTCGGCTTTGAGGTTCAGCTGCTTGAGCATGTACTCGTAGGTTTTCTTGACAATCTGTTCCCAGTTGCTCATGCCGCCATCGGTTTCACCCTGGTGAAAGATGATGCCCTTGATGACACCCTTTTCCTGAGCCTTTTTGGCCACTTCGATGATTCGGCCCATGGCATTACCATCATTACCATAAGCCTTCGCGCCGCTCTGGAGCCAGTCGGCAGCAGAGGCGATGTAGTTCTTGTAATCGTCCGGATCGAACAAACGAATGCTCGTACCGCCTTGCGCCACCGGGATAATACCGATAGTCACGTCCGGCAAAGAGTCTGCCATGTGGCGGCCAAACCAGTCAGCCGGAGAAAGGCCGGCATTACACTTGAACATCGGAGGCACGGCCGGGTACATCTCGCCCACCGTGGGGCGGTTCAGCCTGGGGCAAGACGTCGTCGCGAACATCTTGACGCGGGGATGTTCCTTTTTGTCCTTGTCGGTAAAGTTCGTGGCGTTACCTTCCATGTTCGATTGCCCGTAAGCAATGTAGATATGGAAGTTCGGATCCGGAGCGGCATTGGCATCCGTAACAGCAAACAAGGAAAAGCCGACAGCAACGCCTGCGACAGCCATCGCTTTCCTAAAGTGTTTTTTCGCACTCATAGTGATATCCCATAACCAAACAAACAATTTTAAGAAACCTTCTCGTCATCCCCGTTCGCTTAAATCAGCAAAAAAAATGACGAAAAGGTTATTTAGGAGGAGGATTATTTAAATCATTTGACGACCGAGATGCGGTAGGCCTTACCGCCGCGCAGCGACTTGACTAAATAAACGCCACCCCTGCGAGCCACATTCTTGGTAAGGCGGGCCACATCAGCCGCATCCCGAGCCTCGAACTTGCCCACAAGCATGCCGTTCAAATCAAAGACACTATAATGTTCGACCCCGGTCATCATGCGGAAAGCCGAGCCACGCAAAGCATTCGTTTCGTCATCCGGATCCTTGGCGTCCTTGCCCTTTGCAAAGTTGAAGTAGTCGATATCGAACCAGGAACCCGTCACCGTCATGCGGAGGATATGTTCACCCGCCGGGAGCTTCACGTTGGCCTTGACCTTGGTAAATTCGTCAAAGCTTGAGCCCGAAAGAGCGACATTTTCAACAAGCACATCGCCATCCAAAGAGAGCGAGAAACCAGATGTCGAATTAGACGTAGCGACAGAAGCGAACATGGTATAATCGCCAGCTTCCTTCACGTTCACGGAGTATTCGAGCCATTCGCCTTCTTCGTTGTAGCCTACGACGTAGCCGGTACCCTTCTTGTAAATGTCAACGCCCGTGCCTTCGCGGTAGTTCGTTTCGCCACGGTCTTCGGAATCGTTTTCGTAGTAGGATTTGTTAGCCTTGCCCGTACCCGGAATGTCGAAGTTTTCAGCTTCAACCTTGCCCGGAATTTCAGCGACCTTGCCACCAAACGGTTCACGCGGCACAGGATCTGCCGGAGTACCAACGCCCACGAGCGTCACGATGCAGTCCTTGTTGATTGCATTACCAGCATCCATCGTAATCGTCACGGAGCCATTCTTGACCTCGACTTCGCCTTCATCCTTGGCGTTCTTTGCTTCGCTGGTGGTGTACATGTGGAAGGTCTGAACATCGGCGCCTTGCACCTTCACGGTTACAGTCTTGCTATTCTTATAGTCGCGGTTCACGAGCACCACGATAACGCTATCGCCATCCTTGCTCTTGTAAGCGGATGCAAAAACCTCCTTCTCGGGATTTGCCGTAGCCCCCACGCGGACCGCACCCGGGCGGATAAAGCGAGCGAACTGGCTCATCACGTAACCGCGCTTACTGACCTTGCCGATTTCGTTCTGCGGAATCTGAAGCTTGTTGCCAAAGTCCTTTTCCATGATGAGGCCGTAGCAGCGACGGATGTACCACCAAGTATATTGGCTGAAGTTTCCGAGGACAAGCCCGCGATGCATTTCGTAAGCCACGTCCATGGCGTTCACGGTATCGCGCTTGTTGGCGTTCGCCTGGTCACCCGTATTCGTAATCGTGCGCCAGTAGTTGCCACTGCCCTGGCTTTCGGTGTAGTGTTCCGTCATCCAGCGTTCGACCTTTTTCTGGTCAGCCAAAGAATATTGGAAGAAGTTGTCCCCGGTTCTTCTGTCACTTGCATAGAAGTGCGCACCGAGAATATCCCAGTTCTTGAGGGCATTGGCGTCGTTCAAGACTTTGTTGTAAAGATTCTTGTCGTAGCGGAATGACTCCGTCGAAATCACCTTGACGCCGTTCTTGCGCATCTTATCGGCATAGCCCTTGGTGAAGTTGTAGATTTCATCGGCGCTCCAGCAAGCCCATTCGCCGCACCAGTCCGGTTCGTTACTGATGGAAATTGCATACAAAGGAACACCCTGATTCTTCATGTAGTCATTGAAGTTATTCAGGTGATCGACATACTTCTGGTAGTTCGACGAAGACATGTGCTGGTTCGCACCTGCATACGGCGAAGTCCAAGGCGTTGCATATAAGATAAAGTCATCGCCCGCATATTTCTTAGCGTACTTTGCAGCGTTCACTTCCTTGTTAAACGAATTGGAGTTCGCATACACCGGAATGCGGAGCGTATTCAAACCAATCTGACCGTCACCCGTACCGAACGCAAGCTTTGCATCGGCTTCGGAAAGGCCGCTACCGCCCTGCCATTCGTTATGCACCATGCCGCCAAAACCGCGAATCACCTGATGTTCTTCAGTTACATCTACATTCACGGTAGAAGCAAACGCCGGAATAGAAAAAGCCAAACCGAAAGCGGTCACCTTCAAAACATCACCCATACACTTCATTTCATATCTCCCATTTTATTTCGCACAGTTCTACTAAAACGCACGAAGGTTCAATTTAAATCTACCACAGCCATGGGAAATTCTTTCAAAAACGCAAAAATTTTCCATTGACACTTTGGTAATGGGGTTAAAGACGAGAGATGAAAGACGAAAGACGAGAGACGAGTGATAACCCAGTGTTTCACAATTTTTTTACGTTTACATCTACAAGAGGTTGTAATGAGCGAAAGAATCGATAGCGTCATGGAATTGAACGAAATTCCGCTTGAAGAAATTGCAGGCGACCGAGTTGTGTTGCGTCCGCTTAGTAAACCAGATGTGCAACCTCTGTTTACGCTTATTGACGAATCGCGGGATTTCTTGTCTGAACATTTGCCATGGCCGGACGAATGCCAATCGACCGAATACGTTTCGGCAATGATTGAATCATGGGAAATGCAATCGCAAATGGCAAACGGGGCTTGCTGGGGAATTTTTGAAAAGACTCCGAGCGGCGAAGTCGTGGCTGGCTGCATCATGCTCGGCTACGTGCAATGGGCAAATCGTTCTGCAACCGTCAGTTACTGGCTTGGCAAGCGTTTTTGCGGTCGCGGACTAGCAACAGAAGCACTCCTCTTGATGGCTAGCGAAGCATTTGCGATTGGCATCAATCGTCTAGAACTATCTGCATCAGTCCACAACCCGAAAAGTGCCGCCGTCGCCCGCCGTGCCGGGTTCTGCGAAGAAGGAATTTGCCGCGAGTACGAACGCCTCCATGGTCGCTACGAAGACCATATACGTTTTGCTCTTTTAGCCAAAGATTTCTGCTAATTGGCTAGAACCTTTGTTTAACCTCTCCTATTTTATCCAAGCTAATTATTCATGTTAAAAAACGAAAAACCCGATAGCGAACTACCGGGTTTTTCAGTGCGGATGAAAGGACTTGAACCTTCATGCCCTCGCGAGCACTAGAACCTGAATCTAGCGTGTCTACCAGTTCCACCACATCCGCGTGGTGCACCAAATTTTGAAAAAAAACGCGCTTTTGTCAAGGGGTCGCCGCAATTTGGAGTTTATTTACGCAACTCTACGGGTTCATCCACCAAATTATTTCACCGCGTCGTTGATCCAGTCCATTCGTTTGTTCCGCCAATACGACCAGTCATGCTCGCCCTCCGGGTCGAACCGGAGTTCGCAGTCCACCTGAACAGCCTTGCAGAATTCTGTTATCCACGGAACAGTTTTGTCCGACGGGTAAAGCCGGTCCTTGCCTCCCTGCAAAAAACGCCACCGTCCCGAATGCATTTTCATTGGCGACGCAACAGCCTGCGGCTCTCCCAGGAAACCTCCAAAAGAACTCATCAGCAAATGGTCTTCCACCGCCCGACGGCCTTCGAGCGAATAGACGAGCACGCCAAGAGAGCCATCCGAAATGCCTACCAGCGAAACCTTTTCCACAGGCGATTTCCGACGGGCCGCCACGGAATCCAGCGCAGCATCAACAGCGTCAATCATCCCCTTCGTGACCCAATGGTTCTCGCGACAAGCAGAAACGCTCACCGTTATTTTTCCAGGGTAAAGTTCCGCAAAGTCAGCCCCCGCAACAAGCCCTTTCGCACAATTTGAACTGCTCATTCCGCCATGAAACCAGACAACCACAGGCGAAGATGCTGCATCGGCCCACACGTCTGCCCGCACGCTTTGCAATTTTTTTTCTTTGGGCGACTTCTTCGCTTTCTGCAATTTCGTCGAAGGCGATGGATGATCTGGCCACCAAATTCCCGTCGGACTCTGCAAGCCGGAAGTCCCCACCGGAACAGAAAGCGAATCCGAAGCCGCAAACGCAAGCGCATTCGCAAGCAACAGAGCCATTACAAAATAAAACCGCCTCATTCTTCCTCTAATTTTCTCCGGCGCGGCTTATGGAATATGCCAATCAATACAAGAGTCAATCCACCGATAAACATCAAAGAGACTAGGCCGAGTCCCACGAAGCACCAATAAAAATGATAATCAACCGACAACTCTTCCCAACTGAGTTCACCCTCTGTCGAAGCCATCGACTTTACGATATACTTGTCCCCTACTTTCACAGCGTAAATTTCAAGCGGCACCTCGCTTGCGTTCTCTGCCGAAAAGTCGAACCACTCCGCCATGCGGTCGAGAATTTCATCGTCAGCATAAAGAACAAACGTAGCCCCCGTGTCCCCGTTGATTTGGAAGAACGTCTTGTCGAAAAACGGAATGTTCGATCCACCGAACAGGCTAGGAATCGCCGCATAACTCACTTTGCCGTAAAAAACATGATCCGACCACTCGGCAGCGGCAAATCCATATTCAAAAGAAAATTCCTTGGTAATACTCCTTGCGACTGGGTAAATATACCAGAACAGCCAGCATGCAAGGAACATAAAAAGCAGACCGAAATTAATAAAAGCAACTTTACGGACACGGAAAAAAGACATTTTCAACCCTTTACTGTTTAGACTTGAATATAAAGAAAAATGTGGCTAGCAAAAGCACCAGCGACAAAAAGTAAAACACAAGCGGAACATTTTCCGACAAAGAAATTTCTTTCAAGTTTTCCATCTGGAAAAAGTGGAGCAGTTCATCGCTTACGCTAAGAGTCTTGTCGTTATCGAACTGATTCCAAGCATTGCGAAGTTCCAAATTCTTTTGAAGCAACAGTTCCGCGCTCCTTGCAAGCGGCATAGGCAAATCCACCGAATCCGGCCTGACGGCGTACCCCGCTTTTGCGGAATCCAGCTTTCGCATAAGCTGTAAATCGACTTCCGCAGAATTCAATTCCATCGCGATATAGAAGTATTCCAGCTCGGTAAACCACGCCAAACGCTCTGAAAGATAACGGCGCAAGCATGCGACTTTAGCGACAACGTTCGTCTCGAATTGCGAAACAGCAGCCTTGGGCGGCGACGAGAACCCGGCCTGCTCCAATTTCTGAACGCCCTTTTCGAACGAAACCGCCACCTCGCGAAGTGTCATCATCTGCGAAATGACAAACAAAGAATCCACCTCGAAGCCGCCCCGCACCCGCTCCATGGAACGCATCAAGCTCACCTCGGCATACTGGTAATCGCTCAGCGACTTGACGTACTGCGAATAAACGGCGACTTGCGGTTTTTGCGAAACGTAAAACAGGGCCGTCAAACAAATCGTGAGAACAAAGACAAGCCAAACCCATGGGGTTTGTATTCTTTGCTGCAAAGTTTGTGCAATCGATTTTTTTACCTGTTCATTCACACCTAGAAATTACTTTTTTTCTACTTTACGAACAATGAAGTTTTCTATTTCTCTCGCTTTTTTTGCCCTTTTATGCAGTTTCGCCGGCTGTACCGTCGAACGTGCCGAAGAACAAATCATCGCAAGGCACGTCAACGGAGTCAAGAAGACCTCCATCTGGGTCTATTCGGACGGAACCATCCTCAAACGCAACGAATGGTACAACGACGGCATCAAGGAACTCGAAATACCGTACAAGAACAACATGCCCAACGGAGAATTCAAACGCTGGACAGGCTTTGGTGATGTCGCTATGATAGGCTCGTACAAGGACGGGCTCCGCGACGGCAAATGGACGAGCTACTACCAGAACAAGAAAGTCGAGGCCATCCGCTATTACAAGGACGACCACCCCGTAGGCGACTGGGAAGGCTTTCACCATACCGCAAGCACCCACGACGAAAAAGTAAAATCCTTCGAAGAACACTACAACGACAAAGGCGATTCCATCGGCATCTGGAAAAAATGGCATAGCAATGGAAAACCTGCTATAGAAAATTCCTGTTTTAGCACAACAGATGCGGGCGTTTTTAAGCAATACGCACCGGACGGAGCCTTGGAATTCGAGCAGAATTGCAAACAAGGTATTAAAAACGGATTGAGCGATTTCTATTACCCGAACGGAAAAACGTTGCAGCTCCGCGAAAACTGGCTACTGGGGAAACTCGACGGGGAGCGCATTTTCTTTTACGGAAACAGTGATATACAAAAGAAAGAATTCTGGAAAGACGGACACCGCGATTCCACATGGCTTTATTTTGATGGCGAAGGAAACGTCATTGCAAAATCCATTTTGCAAGACGACCTGCGAACGGACTTTGGCATTTGTGGCACAAGCAACGGAGACAAGACAACGTATAAAGTTTGTGCAGAATCCACGTTTGTCCGTATTGCAGACGACGACCTCATTACCGGAACGCTCTGGCACTACAAGAAAGGGCACGTACTCAAGTACGAAGAAGTTTGGGACAACGGACAAATTATGGAAAGCCGCAGTTTTTACCCGGACAGCTTGGGTGGCAAAATGGCAAGCGAAGGATTCTGGCAATCAAACCAGGATGGCGACGCCAAGCGGCATGGCATCTGGCGCAACTGGTACAAAAGCGGGATATTGAAAGACAGCCTTACGTACGTAAACGGAGAACGCGTAGGCGACCAGTTCAGCTACGACAGCACAGGCAAGCTCACCATCCACAAGACAGAACACGGCAAGAACCGGCCGGTAATTATGCATCTTTTAGGGGATAGGTGATAGGGGTTAGGGATTAGGATTTATAATCACGGCGAAGCCGTCCTATAAATACGTGCGAAGCACGTGACATTATTCCTACAACCTATAACCTACAACCTGTAACCTATTATCTAATAACGCTCGAAACTTCTATCGACTGCGTGGTACCTTTAAAGTTCCAAGACACTCTGACTTTCACTTGTTTTGCATAGACACGCTGGATCGTCTCGAACTGCGATGATGATTCCGATGTGTAATCAGCAGTCGGCTCAACCGTAACCACCGGTGTGTAAGTCACCTTGGCGGAACCGCCACCCCAACTAGTGCTACGCTCCCAAGAGCGCTCAATAGGATCCACATCGAAAGTCGTCGGTTCGTCAGATTTCGACGGAATAGAAGCGAGTCCCACAGACTTGAGAGAATCTATGACCTGCTGTGCAACATCGACCGCACCATCACGACCGCGAATACGCAATAGCGCATCATGATTTCCACTATGCATGTTCAACACGGCCATATACATAAAACCAAGGACTGCCGCAGCAACCAAGATTTCCGCTATACCAAATCCTTTCTTATTCTTAAAAACATTCGTCATAAATCAATTACCTTCTATAATGAAAGCCAAGCGTCACCTGAATTCCACACAGGAAGAATCATGTTTTTATTTGCGCATTTTACAATTCCACCGAAAACACGATCATCCCCATACTGGATACATAAAGACATCTTGCTTGGTGCCGCAGAAAGCCCTATACGAGGTCTAAAAAAGACCCCATTCGACCAATCACTGTTATCGGAACCTTCATTTTGACAAAAAGATTCAAAAAGATCGTCTTCAAACTCACTCACGCAATCATATCTGGCAGGCGTTTCAAGCACTAAAGAGTCATAAAGATCCGTTTCACATGCGGCGTCTGTATATACAAGAAAAACCGGATTTCGACGTTCCCGATCTATTTTGATGCAAAGAGGCTTGGACATTCTATTGGCATCATTGGCAATGCGCTCAAAAAAAGCTGCGGTATTTTGAGCATAGTCCTTCACACGAGCATTAGCGACAGCACCGGCAATACTCACAACGCCCATTGAAGACAAAATGCCCATAATGACAACGACAACTAAGACTTCTACCAGCGTAAAGCCTTTCTTTCTAGATTGACCTACCTTCATAGCAAAATCTCCACGCAATAAATCTCCTAAATCTAAGCCAAATCAAAAGTTAGCAATTAAAATCTTTTTTCATCTAGTCCACTCCATAATATATATTAATGGAACCCAAAAGTAAATATTTGCAAACAGAAAATAATTTTTAGAGAAAAATGTGATAAAAACCATAAAGGTTTTCCATTTTATTTGATTTAAAAGCCTCAAAATTTGCTATATTCTGCATGCACAACCTGCCCAGGTGGTGGAATGGTAGACACTGGGGACTTAAAATCCCTTGGGGGCAACTCCGTGCGGGTTCAAGTCCCGCCCCGGGCATTGTTTTTTACGAAGCTTCAACATCGTGAAGGTGGAACATCATGATTGAATTCTATCCGAACAGCATCTACTACCCGCGTGAAGCGGTTGATGAAAAGTTGGCCAAGGGCGAGCTCGAAAAGATGAAAAAGCACTTGATTGACTGGACGGAACGCCATCGTGATGAAATTTGGGAATGCGCCCACGAGGATGCAGAACAGCCTTCTGACGAAATTCTGCTCGACAATTTGCGCGCTCTGCTTCTTTGCAAGGGTTCCCTCCAGCCGGCAGCCGAAATGGGCGCCATGATCCGCGAAATCACGAAAGAAGTCTGGTACCAGAACGAAAACGGTCCGAAGGATCCGCAGTCTATCGCCGTCGATTGGCAGACGAAGTTCATGACCAAGTGGCGCGAAGCCCGCATGTTCGAAGCGTTCGTCCTCATCGAAAAGAACGCAAAGCAGCTCGTCGAAATTCTGAGAAACAAGTAAAGCCGATCTCAGCACTGTGGTCGATGGCAAAGTTCATTGTCGTCTCCACAAATCTTTTTCATGCCCCACATAGTGGGGCTTCTTTTTTGTCAATAACTAATGACTAAGGACTACGAACCAAAAACTAATGACCAATGACTATTGACTAGCTACTAATTCGCATGGAAGCGGATGGGGATCCACATTTCAAGCAGGCCCTGCTTGCTAGGAGGCAGTCGCCAAAAGTATTCGACATGCTTCAGCAGTTTGACCGTGAAGACCTCGTCATCGGAATCCGAGAACATGATTTTGGGGCTATTAAAGCGTCCAAGGCTATCGAGCGTGAGATGCAATCCAAGAAACACATCATCGTCGGATTTTACAGCTCTGTTACTTTTGTGGCGAACCTTGAATTTTTTGAAATACTCCGACGAAAGATAATGCAATCCGGCAGCACGGCCTTCCAAGAACAGTGCAATTTTATTCAAGTCACGCCCTGCGGTATTTTCAATCACATAAATTTCATCAATGGAAGGCATTTCAACACGCCCGTTAAACGATTCCTCAACAACATCCTCTTTTTTTTCTTCTTCGACTTCCACGATGGGTTCGTAATGAGGAATGCTATAGACAAAGTATAGCACCGCCACAAAGACGAGCATAAAAGCGAACATAGGAGCGTTACGTTTCAACATGGCCTACTCGATGGACTTGATGCAAAGCTGCACCGTCTTGGTGTTGTTGTAGTAATTCCAAATGGGTTCGAAAACGACAGTCACCGGACGGGAACGCCCAAGCAAAGCCTTGCTCTTGCGAAGCCCAAAAGCAATAGCCGGATATACAGCACTCCCCGCCTGAGAAATTTCCATCTGCAAATGGCCACCGCGCAGTTCACGCACCCGATGCACTGTAACGCCTTCCGCACGGAACACTGGATACGGGAAATTACCGCCAAACGGTTCGAGCAAGTCGATGAATTCGAGAATCGAACGTTCACGGACAGGGAATCTTCCGCTCGGGACTCGCGTTTCTACAGTCAATTCACGGAGAGCAATTTTGATGTCGTAGGGGTACGATTCATCCACGTCAATGATTTCGCCCGTGTAGCCTTGATCTTTTGCAGACTGCAACAATCGACCGCGCAGTTCTTCTATTTTTGCAGATTCGAGCGAAAAGCCAGCCGCATTCGCATGTCCGCCCCAACGGTCGAACAGGTCGCGGCTTTCAAAGAGAGCCTTATGCCAGTTGAATCCGGGAACAGCACGGGCACTCGCATGCGCCATGCCGTCGATAATCGAAAGCACCGCAGACGGCCTATGGAATTCCTGCGCAAGCTTTGCCGCGACAATGCCAATCACGCCCACATGCCAATTTTCACCGGCAACCACAATGACCGTCGGGACGGTATCGCCGTAAAGCGACTTGACCTGTTCCATCGCCATTCCGGTGATTTCGGCTTCTTTTTCCTTGCGGAGCGTGTTCCACTTTTTGAGTTCTTCCAGAAGCTGCGGAGCCTCGCTCTTATTTTCGCACAAAAGAAGTTTAAGGGCCGGGTCCGGGCGTTCCATGCGGCCAGGAGCATTCAGGAGCGGAGCGAGCTTGTACATCACGTCGATGCCGCCCACGCAGCTGTGCGGTTTCATGAGGGAGGCGTACATTTCTTGCACACCAGGCCAGCGGCTATTCTTCAAACAATCCAACCCCGAACGCGTAAAGTAGCGGTTTTCGGGAGTCATCTGCACCAAGTCCGCAAGCGTCCCGAGAGCGACCAAGTCCAAATATTCCACGGGGTTCGGCTTTCCGAGGCGGCTGAACAAGGCACAGATAAACTTATACGAAACACCGACACCGCAAAGTTCAGGATTCGGGTAATCATCGCCATCCTGGTGCGGGTCCAAGAGCACATCGCTCACGGGCAGTCCATCGCCCGACGGTTGGTGATGGTCCATGACCATGACCGCCATGCCCAGTTGCTTGGCGTATGCGATTTCCACATTCGCAGTAATGCCGGTATCCACGGTAATCAAGTTACGGGCGCCAGCAGCGTACATTTCATCCACGGCAGCCACAGAAAGCCCGTAGCCGTCGCCAAAGCGGTTTGGCAGTCGCCATTCCGATTCGACGCCCACCATTTTGAGGCAACGCGTCAAAAGTGTGACCGAGGTCATACCGTCCAAGTCGTAATCGCCAAAAATGAACACACGCTCGCCGCGTTCGCGGACCGCGAGAATCCATTCCACAGCCTTGTCCATACCCATCATGAGGAACGGGTCGTGCACATCGCATTCGCTGGAACACAGCATGTGGTACGCATCGGCCACCGTCTTAATGCCACGCGAAACGAGGAACCTCGCCACCGCATGCGGAATCTTTAACGTAGAGGACAAAGTTGAGGCGACAAGATCTTCCATTTTACTTGTAGCCTTCAAAAAGTTTCATGGCAAGATTCTGGAGGCACATGACTGCCGCCATACGTCTTGAGGCAATTTGCGACATCGTTTCCTGGACGCACACAAGCCCAAGTTCCAAAGCCGAAGCTCCCACCTGCGGATAGCGTTCAAGATTCACGCGGCTTGTAGCATCAGGAATGCGGAGCGGAGCACCCGATTGTTGGCGCAGCAAGTCCGCAATCAAGAACGACAGGACCTCCAAGAAGCGGTTCACGATCGCCGGGTCTTCGAGGCCGGAATCATCCAGTTCAAAGAACAAGTCCGTGTAATCTTGCGAAAGCGATTTCTCGATAAAATCGACAGCGAGTGAGCACCACGCCTTCGCATGTTCCGCATAGTAAAGGGCCATGCCGGGAGAACCCACCGCAAGCCCAACCACGTCATCGGTCAGAGTCGATTCGTCAAATTCTTCGCCGCCCACGCGGGCAGCTTCCTTGCGGACTTCGTCATCCGTCAATGGCGGCAAATGCAAAGCCAAACAACGCGAACGGATGGTCTGCAAAAGTTTTTCGCGGGACGAGGTCGTCAAAATGAAATACGTGTTCGGCGGAACTTCTTCGAGCGTCTTGAGGAACGCGTTTGCCGCAGAATCGTTCATGCGGTCGGCTTCTGCAATAATCACCACGCGGACGCGGTCGCCCTTCATCGCAAAAGAGGCGGTCATCGTGCGGATGAGTTCCACCGAAATAAGGGCGCCGGCGCTGAAAATATCGACGCGGTACGGGTTCTTCGTAATTTCTTCGATGTACGCCTGCTTGAAGTCCTGGATCGTCTTAGCGGAACTCCCGGCAGAGACATCAGCTGCATTGCGGGCGCTCGCTTCTTTCGCTTCCATCGGCACGACCCAGTTGTCCGTCACGCCGGTATCGGCGGCCATCTTGCAGCCGAAGCATTTTCCGCAGGGACGAACGCTTGCATTCGTGCACTGCAACGCCTGGGCAATTTCCATCGCCAAGGCCTTTTTGCCAATGCCTACAGGACCGTCGATTAGAATCGACTGCGGGAACCGGTTCTCACGCAACGCCGACATAAGACGAATGCGAATTCGTTCCTGGGAGGCGGGACCATTCAAGCGATATTCTATCATTTTTGCTTCAACCATTGCAATGGGTCCACGGTTTGTGTCCCTTCGCTTACTTGAAAGTACAATTTAATTCCATTTAACGAAGCGATATCGCCCACTTCTCCAATTTCCTCGCATTTCTTGACACTTTTGCCCTCTTGGACGTGAATTGCTTTCATGTGACCATAAACTGTGTAGGTTCCGTCCTCATGTTCGATGATGACGGAGGGGCCGCGACCGTCAATTTCGGAGACCATCGCCACGGTTCCGGCAGCAGCGGCGCGGATGCGGCCACCGCGTTTTCCGCGGATTTCGACACCCAAGTTACGCGTCATGATGTGGAGCACCGGATGTTCCTGCAAGCCGTATTCGCTGATAATCGGGCCTTCCATGGGCATGCACTTCGGGCCTTTGAACGGCAACGCCTGAACCGTCTTTTTCGCCGTTTCGCTCTGGCGACTCTTCTCCGCTTCGCGTTTCTTTTCGGCCTGACGCTTTTTCTCGGCTTCACGTTCCTTTTTCTTGAGGGCGGCAAGGCGGGCCGCTTCAGCTTTTTTCGCTTCTTCGATTTCGCGCTTGCGGCGTTCTTCGAGCTTTTTCAAAAGAGCGAGCATCGTCTTCTGGTTGCGTTCAAATTCCTTGAGGGCCATGCGTTGCAAAGCCTTGTCCTGCTTGAGGGAATTGAGCACTCGCGACTGTCCGTTCATCTGCGCCACAAGACTGCGTTCTTCGACCGCCTTGCGGGAGCGGAGTCTCGTGAGTTCCGCCAAATTTTTTTCTTGAGCCTGTTGCTTTTGCGTGCGTTCCGCGACAAGACTGCGAAGAGTTTCTACATCCTCGTGGTCGCGGTTCAACAAGTGATGAACCCAATAAACTTCACGCTCCGGGTTTCCGTTCTTGGTCAAGAGATCAAATAAAATTTCGGCATCGCTGCTACGGCCATGTACATACAAATTCCTAATTCGCTTTCGCATGGCGCGTTTGCGGTCCTTGATTTTGTGATCCAGCGAGTCAATATCTAGTACCAATTGCTTCACCGCATCTTGCAGCATATCTTCGTTTTTCGAAAGCGCCGACAAGTACGAACGCGTGCGGTTCAAGTTCTGGTCCAAGAGCGAAATCGTGTTCAAAACACCCTTTTCTTCGGTCTCAAGCACAGCAAGTTCTTCTCGCTTTTTCGCCAAATCGACTTCCAGCTTTTTCAACGCATTCTTTTGTTCGTCAATCTGGGCATCCGTCTTCTTGGGAGCGGCAACAGCAGATACCGTCGCTAAAGCCACAACGGCCAAAACGAAACTCAAGAAAGAGAACAACCGAGAAACAAGGCGCATTATTCCTGCTCACCCTTCTTTTCGAACAAGAAACTACGCACCGTGCGGAAACTAAAGTAGCCCGCAAGAGTCGTTTCGAGAAGCACCGTAAAAAGGGCGACGATTCCAAAATACGTAACGCCGCTTGCAGCAATCGGGAACGTTTGCACGATCGACTTGATAACAAGGCCAAGCAAGATAATTGCAACTCCGCTACCGACAAATCCTTGAGCCGCCCCTTCCAACACGAACGGGAACTCGATGAACATGTAGCTTCCTCCGGCGTACTTCATGTTTTCGACCAAGAGCTTACGGGACAAAAGCGAAAGACGCACCGAGTTGCAAATGATGAGCGAAAGCGCGATAAGCAAAAGGATGCTGATGCAAACCGGCCAGAAAATCATCTTGAATTTCCAAGTGGCAATGCGCGTGGCCCATTCTATCGGAGCCTGGACTTCTTCAAAGTATGATTCTTCAGCAATCGCATGGCGCACTTCGGAAAGGTCCTGCGGGTTACGGGCCTCGCTGCGGAGCGACACCCGGAAAAATGCCGGGATGGGGTTCCCTTCGACAAGTTCCAGCATGTCCGGCGAAAAATGGTTGCGGAAATCCGCCAGCGCAGAATCCGCACTTACGAACGATACCGATTCCACATGGCGGGTATGCTCCAATCGCGTCTGGATAGCCGCAACGGAATCCGCAGGAACATGATCGTTCAAGAACGCCTCGATGACGTACAAGGATTTCTCCGCAGAGATGAGCTTGAACGAAACGCCTAAAGCCGTAAAGGACGCCGCCAAAAGGAGCGAGCACAAGAAAATCGTCAAAAGGGACGGGAGGATCACCGTGCGGTGCTGCTTCCATCCACGGAAAGATTCCGATATTAAGTAACCTAATTGTCCGAACACGGTTGGAATATAATTAAATTTAATGAGGTTCTTTATGGGGCTTTTATGGGAAACATCATATTAAAGATTACCGCACTGATATGCGCGATGGCCCTCTGGTTCTACGTCATCTCGCTGAAGGACTTCCAACTGACGATGGAAGTTCCGCTCACGTTCGTGAAGTTGCCCGAAGCTTTAGCGATTGCGTCTAAACCGCCCAGCACCGTTTCCGTGACCGTCGAAGGAAAGCCCCTCGATCTTATCCGCTTGCAATCGCAGAAGCAATCGGCCATGGTCGTCGATATGCACAACGCGGAACTCGGTTCCAAACGCATCCACCTAGACGCAAAGAATTTCGTCGCCCCGAACTTTTCGTCAGTCCACTACATCGAACCCGACAAGCAGTACCTCTTCATCGATGTCGCTGTCGATACGAAAATCGAACGCAACATTCCCATCAAGAACAACGTCGTCTTCAACGCAGCTCCAGGTTACGTTATCGTTCAGCCGCCCAAGCTCATGCACGAATTCCTCAAGGTCGCCGGAGCCCGTAACGCACTCACTCGCATTATCGACATTCCTACGGATTCCATGTTCATCGACAGCCTCAAGGTCAGCCAGACGTATTCTGTACCGCTCATCACCGATCAACTTCCGCAGTTTGTGACGCCTAGCGATTCCGTGGCAAAGATTTTTGTCGATGTCCAAAAAATCACATCCAAAGAATTCAAGGATATTCCTGTACAACTTATCGGCTTCTACGACCGTGCTTTGAACACGCTCTCCCCGCAAACTGCGACCGTCGAAATTACCGGCGGCAACCAAACCCTTGACGCCATCAAGTACAACGACATCGAGCTTTTCATCGAATACAACCGCTTCGCCATCGAAGACGCCGACAGCCTAGCCCCGACCATCAAGCTGACTTTGCCGCCTAATGTAGATCGCGACATGTCCATCAAGGCCGTTGTCGTCAAGCCCGACAAGATCAGGCTCATCAAGACACAAACCGACGACGAAGACAAAGACGAGGAATACGGAATATGATTTGGCTTGGAATTGAATCCAGCTGCGACGAAACTGCATGCGCCGTTTTGCAAGACGACCCGCTCAAAGTTCTCTCTAATCCACTCTACAGCCAAATTGACGAACACGCTTTGTACGGCGGAGTCGTTCCCGAAATTGCAGCGCGTGCCCATCTGCAAAAAATCGCCCCCATTGCCGAAGCCGCCGTCAAGGAAGCAGGCATCGAACTCAAGGACATCGACGCCATCGCCTACACCACGGGCCCAGGCCTTATGGGACCGCTTCTCGTCGGCGCAAGCTTTGCCAAGGGCCTCGCCCGCGATTTGAACATCCCAGCTTACGGCATGAACCACCTCGAAGGCCACCTCGCCGCCGCATGGCTCAGCAATCCGGACATCGAACCGCCGTTTTTGACGCTCACCGTTTCGGGCGGTCACACGGAACTCGTGATGGAAGAACCGGGATTCAAATACACAAGCATCGGACGTACCCGCGATGACGCTGCCGGCGAAGCGTTCGACAAGTGCGGCAAGCTCATTGGACTCAAATACCCGGCAGGCGCAACGATTAGCCGCCTCGGCAAAGACAAGAACCGCAAATTCGTGGAATTTCCGCGTGCACTCCATACGCACGACAACTGCGAATTTTCGTTCAGCGGTTTAAAGACCGCCGTGCTCCGTTACACAGAAACTCACGACCCGCAATTTATTCAAGATAATTTGGGCGATATCTGTGCCTCGCTCGAAGATGCGATTGTCGATAGCTTAGTTTCAAAGACCATCAACGCTCTTAAGAAAACCAAGATGAAAACTCTTGTCATGGGCGGAGGCGTAAGTGCGAACAGTTGGCTCAGAACCCGTTTGCAGGACTACTGTGACAAGAAGGGAATCCGCTTTTGCGTACCGGACCGCAGCCTGAGTACAGACAACGGAGCGATGATCGCCGCCGCCGCTATCCGCCGCAAGTTGCAAGGAAAGCTCGAATCCATCGATGTCGTAAAGCCGTGGATGCCACTCGCATTGTAGGTTTTAGGTCTTAGGTTGTAGGCAGTAGGGACATAGACGAGAGAACGGCGCTACGCGCCTACAGACGAGAGACGAAAGACTCGTCATCCTGAGCATCGCGAAGGATCCAGTGATGTTTTTAGTTGGTAGAGCTTAGAACTTAGAGCTTAGTAGGAAGTAGGCGGTAGGAAGTAGGAAGTATAAACGTCATCCTGAGCATCGCGAAGGATCCAGTGATGTTATGGGCAAGTGGGCTATGGGCACGGCGCTGCGCGCCTATGGGGTATGAGGTTTAGTGGGTAGAGCTTAGTAGGCGGTAGTTTATAAACGAGCTATATAATACTCTTCGTATGACAAAAGCGTATCATAATAGTCGTATACCCTTATTCGCCGCGTTTTTGAGTATGCTTTTTTACTTTCTCTGTGTTTTTTCGTGAATTTTCATTGTATATTGTAAATATGATTTTATTGTGTAAACATGTAGTAATGTTCCTTCTCGCAGCCGTGGTTCTCTGCGGAGCTCAGGATTTGAGCAAACCCGTAAGCGATGTTGACGTATTCCGCCCCGAAAAACGTGAAACGAAAGTCGAACTCGTCGATTCGAGCAGTGCCAATTCCATTAAGTTGAACGTCGATATTTTTGGAAGCTTGGACGTGCAGTCGTACTACATCCTGTGGGACAACATCGACCTTTCCGAAGACATGAAAAAACTCATGTCCACCCGCGATTTTGCCAGCGACGAATTCTTTATGCAGAACATCGACCGCGAGCAGTTCGAGCAAGAACGCATGTTGCAACTCTTCGAAGACCGAAAGCGTGAATTCTTCAACATCTTCCCTGAAGAAGCCCTCAAGGAACTGCAAGAAAAGCAAGCCGACGAGTAGGTGTTAGGTTGTAGGTTTTAGGGATTAGGAAATACGCTCTTCGCAAACAACTAATGACCATTGACTAACGACTAAGCAAATGTTTTCGCAAGAACGTCCATTCACCGATTGGAAACTCACAGGATTCGGCGATGCGCCAGCCTTCCTTTTTGAAACCATAGGCAGCACGCACAAGCTCATGAAGTCCATGACCGCATCAGGAGAAATCGAACCGGGGACACTCTTTGTCGCTGATTCGCAAAGCGATGGGCATGGCCGTCACGAACGCACCTGGGACTCCCCCGCCGGTAAAAACCTCTACTTCAACATTCTGATTCCACTCGACGGCATCCCAAGCAACCATTTCGCACAAATTACGCAAATAGCCGCACTCACATTTGCAGAAACATTCAACAACATCCAAGAAGACGCAACAATTGTAAGCCGGGATTGCGCAAAATCAAAATGTGCGAATTCCTCAAAAATCACAGTCAAGTGGCCAAACGACATTCTCTACGGCAAAAGCAAGTTCTGCGGAATTTTAGCGGAAATCGTTTATACACGCGGAATGACAAGCGAAAATGCGCCGCGCCCCGTCCTTTCGATGGGAGTCGGCATCAACGTCAATAGCGACCCCGCCGATTACGCCCACTTGAATCGTGAAGTCACCACGCTCAAGGCAATTTTCGGACATTCCATCAACCGCGAAAAGCTGTTGCAAATGCTCATCGGCAACCTCGAACGCGCCATCGGGCAGTTCAAAGCCTTCGGCATTCGCCCCTGGGTCGATGCTTGGAAACGCATGGACCAGTTTATCGGCGCCCGCGGCACCATCATCGTGAACAACCACTGCACCGATCAAAACCGCGATGGCAACAGTGCTGGAGCCATCAAAAAAACAGGCCGCATCATCAACATGAACGATGACGGCAGCCTGCTCTTTGAATGCGACGACGGAACCATTGAGTCCGTCATATCGGCGGATTTGGAAATTTAACCGCCCGACGAGTTCCGGATAAAAGAACAAAGAGAATCATCCGAAACAAAAAAAATAATGACCAAAAGTACCCTTTTGCACCCACTTTTGGTAAAGATTTGCACAAAATCAGTCCTTTAAGCAGCGGATGCTATACCCTGCATCACTCGAATACCAAGAAAGGTACACTATGTCGCCTTCAGATTGCACAACAAGACCAAAGGATCCACCAGGCCCCGATTGAGTAGCACTCCAGAAGAGAGCATCTCTGCCAAAGCCAGAATGAAAACCGTTGTAATTGGTGCTCCAGGAACCCATAGGCTGTACGGAAAAGCCGTAAAGGTCTGAACCATTGCCGCTACTGCCATCACTACGGACCTTCCAACCCGTCTTAGATTTGAGAGCAACTCCTGCAGTTTTTTTTCCACCAACCTCGACAAGTAAAGCACTCCATTCCACCGAATCAGGCAAATGCCAACCACTAGGACAAATCCCTCGAACTTTGTCAGGGAGCACACATTCCTTGCCATGTCCACAATCTATTCCACGACCTCCATCATACAACGCAACCGAGTCAATGGCAGCAGCCCAACTGTAAAAGGGACCATATTTGGCACAAGTATCTGCAGAATTGTTGTGGCACCAACTCCGGCCTTTCAAACTGGGCGTCTGGACACTATCGGAATAGTTGAGGTTTTGCGCCATCCAAATCTGAGAACCGATTTTTACCGTTTTATAAGTTTTATTATTTCGCAAATCCTTCAAGGTATTTGCCGAAGCATCATATACGCTTGAATCTATCGGAGGCGGTGGAACGTATGACCCATCTTTTATACAACGTATACTCATGCCATACTCTTTTGGCGAATACTCAATATACCCCACATCAGTATTATCCATAAAATAAAGATTAACATAACTATTACTTTTCTTTGTAGAGCCCCAAAATGACGCTAGTATTCCTTGGGAGAAAGACCTTCCATCAGGATAACGCCCACCAGCAGATAAAGCATTGAACGAAAAATCATCCGTGCCATTTCCTCCATTGCTCCAGCCATCCGCAGATTTAAGCTTTATTCCTGCTATCTTTTTTCCACCAACCTCGTCAAGTAAAGCACTCCATTCCGCCGATTCTGGCAAATGCCAACCAGACGGACACGCTTTACTCGCGGCGTCCCACACATAGAGTCGTCCGTATTTGACACAATTTAAAGAATCATTTTCATAGCAGTAAGAATTCTCTAATTCGATATTCATGTTTTCTGCCGTAAAGATCATCGTTCCGATTTTCGTAGTCTTGTAAATTTTGCCGTCTCGCAAATCCGTCAATGTATTGGATGCAGCATCGTATCTGCTCCCAGCATTCACATTAATACTCGAAGACGATTTTACAGAACTGCTAGAGGCGATAGAAGAGCTACTCGACTTAGGACTACGTTTGTCATACAAGCAACGCACAGAAAATCCATTCACACTATCGTCATGATCAAAACCTGCTGTCCCTAGATAAACACCGTAAAGAGGAGACCATGTTCTAATAGATGTCGTGCTCAACCACCACCCCGTCGCAAACTGAGTATTGGTAAAAGAGGATTTTCCTTTAACGGCATCTTGTTTTCCTGCAGGCAATGCAGCAAAGCCATAACTGTCCAAACCATCCCATTCTTTCGACTTCAAATTTTTAAAGTTATTTCCTGTATTGTCTAGAAGTTCTTGAAATTCATTTTGGTTAGGCAAATGCCAACCACTTGGGCAGACAGATTGAGCGGTTTTAGCGTTGTACAAGCGTCCATACATAGTACAGTTAGCTGGTTTATTCGCGTAACAGTAGCTATCGGCGACTTCAATATTCAAGTTCTCCGCCATCCACACCTGCGTTCCAATAGTTGTCGTCTTGTAAGTTTTGCCATCACGCAAATCTTTCAATGTATTTGAAGCTGCATTGTATTCGCTACCAGCATTCATATTCATGCTAGAAGACGATTTGACAGAACTGCTAGAAGCGACAGAAGACGAAGACTTCACAGAACTGGATGATTTTACAGAACTGCTCGACTTTGCCAAAGAACTGGATGACTTTACAGAGGAACTTGATTTTGCAGAACTGCTGGACTTCGCGGAATTTGAGGAGGAAACATTCTTTGCACTGCTGCTCTGAATGACGGAAGAGGAGGAACCGCTCTTTGCACTACTGCTTAGAATGACGGAAGATGATGAGCCGTTCTTTGTGCTGTTGCTCGACTTTGCGGAGTTAGAAGAACATTTACTGGATTTGGTTGATGAGCTTGTCGAATCATCGCATTCGCTCTGAATGACGGAGGAAGAAGATGCGTTCTTTATGCCGCTACTGCTCTGGGCGACGGAAGAGGAGGAAATGTTCTTCGTGCTACTGCTCGACTTTGACGAGTTGGAAGACTTCGCAGAAGAACTAGTCCCTTCGGCAGGCTCAGGGACCTTTCCCGAAGAGCTGGATTCGCCCACATTTTTGTCATTGCGAGAACTCGAAGAGTTCGAAGCAATCTCTGCCTTCACCCACTTGCCGTCCTGACAGACGAGGCTTTTGTCTTCATCGACGATATAGGCCGCTTCACCTTCACGTTTCGAGGTACAGTTCTTGATGTCGTCGTTCGTTGCATAGAATGTTCCCTTGTTTTCCCAACGGCCATCTTCGCACTTGAATGCGACAGAACCATCTTCGACAAAAGCGACTTTGCCTTCAAACTTTTCCATGCAACCCGGCAAATCGTCTTCGCTTTCATAAACATCTTCTGCAGGAACCGCGGCATTACCGCCTTCAGGAGCCGTTCCTTTTGAGTCGCCATCAGTGTCGCCGCAAGCAACGAGAATAAATGAAGGGACAGAAACAAAGAGTGAAAATGCAACAGATTGCACAGTTCGCGAGAACTTTTTTTTCAACATAAATAAGCCTCTGTAAAATTCTACATGTCAAATGTAAACAAAAAAGAAACAATGTCAAGGGCTGCAAAAGCCGCCCCCTTCCATTTCAACCTGCAATAGCAGATTTCTTAAAACAGCTTCATTTACTTTTTAAAATACATGCTGCCCACAAGCGATACGGCAAGCACCACAATCATCGCGGTAAGGCCCATGTCGGCCAGTTCGCGTCGTTCGCCCACAAGCCCCGTTTCCAAGAGAACCACAAGCACGAGAGCGATGACGGCGGCAGTAGCCCCCATCGTATGGAACATCTTTACTTTTTCTTCGTTCGTGAACTTTCCTTTCGGCATTTTAGTAAAGGGCATTGACATCACCTCCCATGCAAATCCAGACAATGAGTCCCACCATCACGAGCGCACTGATGGCGACATTCGCGAGGAAAAAGTCGCGGTTCATCGCATCCAAATCGTTTGACTTTCTGAACAAGTGAATATAGACAATTGCTGTCGCCATAAGGCCAGTCACCGTCCACCAAATCCAGCCCATGCTCCAGAAGAATCCGAACACAACGCAAAGCAAAAGCATCGCCAAGTGGCTTGCAAGCGCAATGCGCAGCGACTTTTCAAGGCCAAAGCGTGCCGGCACGGAATGTAAGCCCTGCTTGCGGTCAATTTCAATGTCTTGCGTTGCGTAAATGATGTCGAAGCCGCCCATCCAAAGCATCAGAATGAACAAAAGAAAAATCGGGAACACGGCAAATTCGCCGCGAACGGCAATCCAAGCTCCGAGCGGACTCATGCCAATCGCAAAGCCAAGGAACCAATGGCAAAGCCAGCTAAAACGTTTCCAGTACGAATATGAGAGCAACAAGAGCCACACCGGGAACGCAAGCCAGCCAGCGAGGGGTTGCAAAAGCGCTGCGAACACCACGAACAAAATGCCGTTCAACGCCAAGAATGCGATCACCGACTTGCGGCTGAGGCGGCCCGCCGGCAAATGGCGTTTCGCCGTGCGCGGATTTTCGGCATCGAACTTGGCATCAGCAATGCGGTTAAAGCTCATAGCGCTGTTACGGGCCGTCACCATGCAAAGCACGATAAGCACAATAATGCGAGCGGTTTCAAAAGCGCTCATATCGCGAAAACCGTTCGCGGCCACCCACATGGAACCAAGCGCAAAAGGCATCGCAAACAGCGAATGGCTAAGCCGAACAAGATGTGTAAATTCGAGAAGTTTATTCATGATTTAGTAGGAAGTTAGAAGTAGGAAGTAGGCAGAGGTTAGTAAACAGTGATTTAGGGAAATGAGAGTAGATGAGACGAAAGAACGGCTCTGCGAGCCTACAGACGAGAGACGAGAGCGGTTCGACGAGTTCACCGACCGAGTGTCATCCTGAGCGAAACCCGCAAGGGTGTAGTCGAAGGATCTAGTTAAGGTTTGAGCATCAGGCATTTTCCCCACCCCATGCACGTGCGACAGTTGCCACTTGCGATGCATCCACTCCCAAGTGTTTTAAAATTTTCGCGACCACGGTATCGACAAGTTCTTCAATGCTCGTAGGCTTGCTGTAGAACTGCGGCGAAGCAGAAATCACTACCGCACCGGCCAAAGTCACGCGTTTCATATTTTCGATATGAATTAAGTTGTACGGCATTTCCCGCGGCACAATCACAAGCGGGCGGCGTTCCTTGAGGCAAACATCCACCGCACGCACAAGCAAGTTGTCCGAAGTACCAGCAGCAATGCGCCCAAGCGTTCCCATGGAACACGGCACTACAGCCATGCCGGCGTAATCAGCACTGCCGCTTGCGCATTCCGCAAAAAAATCATCCACGTTGCACACGTCTTTGCAATAGTCGAAAAGCGCACTTTGGCCCTCGTACTCGAGCACCTGTTTGCCCGGGTGCGTCACGATGAGCGTCACCTCATGATGAAAACGCTGCAAGTACATCGCCGTACGGGTCGCGTAAATGCTGCCGCTTGCCCCCGTCACTCCAAGCACAAACCGACTCATGCGTTCCCCGGCTTGTGTAAGAATACGCCAAACGAAATTCCGCCATCGAACATCTTGACTTTTTTGACTTCAAAGCCGCATTCTTCGGCCATCTTGCAGAATTCATCGACCGGCAAAAAGCGGATAATCGAATTCACCAAATATTCGTAGGCGTCTCGCTTGCCGCTAAAGAATGCGCCCATCACCGGGATAAAAAGCGGGGCGAGCACTTTATAAAAGAACTTGTTGAACAAATTTCTCGGCGAGAAAAATTCCAAAACGCAAAGGTAGCCGCCCGCATCCAGCACGCGATACGATTCCATCAGGGCTCCGCGTGCATCGGGCACGTTACGCATCCCAAAGCCGTTCAAAATAACGTCAAATCGACGCTCTGCAAACGGCATTTTCATCGCATCGAGCTGCACCGCATACGCATCGATTTTTTTCGGTTTGACTTCGGCCAGCATGCCGTACGAAAAGTCGCCAATCACCGCAGGCTCAACGCTAAAGCCGCACGCAGCCCCCTTCGATGACGAGCCCTCAAAAATTTTCCTAAACGTATTCGCAAAATCGCCCGTGCCCCCGCACAAATCCAGCAAGCGGACCGTCCGCGCAGTACCTGCCGCGCATTCAGCATCATCCATCGCATTCCTTGCAATCCGCACAGACCCCGGCGCATTTTCCGACACGGCGTTCGCACCATCCACCGCCATCATCTTTTTCAAACACTTGCAGCAGTACCTACGCCACAGCACATCCTGATAGCAACTCAAGAAATGATTCAAGAAATCGTAACGGCTTGCAATGCCATCGAACATCTTACGCACAGGGCTTATCATATCGCAAAATGTAGAAATAAAAAAGCGACCTGGATTTTCATCCAAGCCGCGAATTTCATTTCAATGCCGTTGCTAACTTATTTAAAGTTTGCCGTAAAGGAGGCACCTTCTGTCGGGTTTACCATACGCGGATTGTCATTCACGCCATCGCTCCAGCCCGTAAACGTAGCACCTTCAGCCGGAACAGCCTTGAGTTCCATCTTCACGCCGCCAAAGAACTTGCCCTTGAAATCCTTGCTCGGAAGCGACATGCCTTCCATGAGCACAGCGCCGTTTCCATCAGCCTTGATGCTCACTGAAACGGTACCGCTCAAGCCGAATTCTTCCTGATATTCCTGAAGTACTTTCGGATCGCGTTTTTCAGCCCATTCCTTCATGCAAGAACCAGACTTGTCAAATCCATGACCGCAAGAGTTTTCATACCACTTCTGGTCCTGCTTGAACTTAGCAAGGTCGCGCGTCATTTCGTTAGCGTCGATTGTCGCCGTCATAGCGTTGACGATCTTAGTCACGTTAGCAAAGTTCGTATAGCTATTGAACATCACAGCAGAACGGTTAATGAACATGCGCTTAAATTCCGGATTCTTGATGAGCTGGATATAGAGGTTAGCAAAGCAGCCTTCTTCCTTGCACGGATGGTTTCCGCCGCCCTTCTTGATCCAAGAGAACATATTGGTTTCCTGAGTGAATTCCTTATCGTTCACGCCCCACATCCAGTCAAAGCCATGGTCAAGGTCATAGACCATGAACTTCCACGGGTGTTCCGGTGCAGACCAGGCACGCACGTTGTTATTCGGCCAGTCACCATTGTGCATATAAATTTCAGCAGCCATGTAATCGGCCAAGTTGCCCACATCGAGCATCGTCTTCACTTTTTCATAGTTGGCGTTGTTTTCACCCGAGAAATCATTAGTGGCCACAAAGTGAAGCATGTTCATGTAAGCGTCAATCGTACCATTGCTAGCCTCTACTTTGTCTTCCAAATGCTTGATGAAGTTCACCGAATTAGCATCAATCTTGTAATTCGTTTCTACATAATGCTTGTTGAAGCGTTCGCGCATGTCGTGAATGCCTTGGTACTTACCGTTGTAGAACACCACCACCTGACGGCTTCTCTGATAATCCACGCTAGTACCTTCGAGGAGAGCACCACCCATGGCATCTTCAATGTAGTCACTCACAAAACGGTTACCGTTATTGCGCAAGTTGAAAGACTTGTACTTGTCGTTCACGCCCTTGCGAGTTTCGAACAACGGATAATTGATGCTACCATCTTCGTATTCTTCGCGGAGGCGGATAGAAACGGACTTCTTGTCGTTCAAGCGGCTATAGCCACCCATCAAAGAAATACCGGCATCCTTTTCCCAAGTCGCACCCTTCGTGCTAGAACCCTTCTCGAAATATTCCACGTGGACCGGGATTTCAACATCAGCATAGAGGCCGGCACTATCCGGGCAATTCCTTGGAGCACTGCAACTCGTCTTGATGTAATGTTGACGGAAGAAGCTAGAATCCACACTGATAGCCACAATCGGCATTTTCACTTGGTCTTCATCAACAAAGAACGTACGAGTGATAACCTTGGTCGAAAGAGCTCCTTTCTTGAAAGAAGCACAACGGAAAGCCATGTTATGATCAATCTTCATCGGAGCATTGAATTCCGGGGAATTTTCAGTCGGCTCAGATCCGTTCGTCGTGCAACGGAGCTTCACGCCATCTTCAAGAGCCGGAGGATTCAAAGTAAACGGCTCATTATAGAAACCGGACTTGATTCCACTCATGTCGGGAACTGGAACAATTTCTTCATAGCCCTTGGATTCCGAATTCGGCCTTTCCGGAGTCGGCTTTTCAAAATAATCCCAATAGCCGCCATCGACAATGCCCCAACTAACACCGCTGGTCAGTTCTGGATAATCAACCGAATCTCGGATTCCGTTAAATTTATCCAACAGATAAACTGTACCGCCTTTTTTGTCCAGCTTCCAGTCCGCATGCGGACGTGTATGGCGACCTTCCTTGTCTTCGCTCTTTACAGCAGAAATGTTCTTGCCGTCGCAAAAGATAACTTTAAAGGATTTCGCCTTGATGATATCGCTTCCAAAAACGAACTTGCGGATATTCTTTTCCTTATCGATAAGCTTCTGCAAGTTTTCAATAAGGACATACCCCTTCAGGTCCACATCTTTATCGCTCGAGTTGTAAAGTTCCACCCAAGCCGGGTCTTTCCCTTCTTCGTCAAAGAAATCCAAGTTGAGAGGAGCGATTTCCGTAATGCGCAGCGCAGACTCTCCGACCCACTGGACAGATGTATCCGGAGGCAGAGGAATAGTATCGTAAAACCAAAGCGTATCGGTTCCAATAATAACCTTCGTAGTATCAATGCCGTGACTCCAGTTGATACTACCAGCCTCACTGCTCGAAGAATTTCCTTGCAGAACACTTGCAGACGAGCCGCAATTATTCAACGCTTCACACGTACTAGTCGCATTGGACATCGGTACAATTACCGCGTTATCATTATCATCAGCGCAGGCGACTACGAAAGCCGAGCCGAAAGCCGCCAACAGGGAAACGGACGCTCTAAACCATTTTTTTGTGCGAATCACGACGACCACCTAAAAAGTAAAAGAACACACTTCCCCATAGCAAAATACCATGGGACACCAAATAATTCCATCCAACGACAATAAATTTAGTTTTTTTTCAAAAAAATAACAGTAATATTCTATTTACCCTTGACAAGATGTGATATTTAAACTATCTTTGGGTCATCAAAATGGTTCTGTAGCTCAGTTGGTAGAGCAGTGGACTGAAAATCCGCGTGTCGTTGGTTCAATTCCAATCGGAACCACGAAAAAGCCTCGATGAAAATCGAGGTTTTTTCTTTTTTTTAACCCATTTCGGGAGTCCCACATAATCCCGTATCTGGCCCTCACAACCACAACGCACAAAAACAAAAAGGTGTGAGCACCGCCACACCTTAATTCAAAAAATGAATCTCTAAATTCTAATCACTGGACTGGCGGGAGCAGTCCCTTCTTGATGAACATTCCACCCGGCTTGTAGCAAGAGTAGAATTCATCCCAATGCTCCATCAAAATGTCTATGAGTTCCGGCTGGAAATGCGTTCCGCCAGAATTCTTCATTTCTTCTTTCACGCGATCTTCGGACCAGGCCGGCTTGTAGCAACGCGGACTTGCGAGAGCGTCCAAGACATCCGCCACAGCACAAATACGGGCCGGAAGCGGAATCTGTTCGCCCTTGAGACCATCCGGGTAGCCCGTACCGTCCCAGCGTTCATGGTGAGCACCGGCAATGTCGGCGCCCATACAAAGTAAATCCGTTTTCGATTCGCGGAGCAAGGTTCGTCCAATTTCCGAATGGCTCTTCATCTTGCTGAACTCTTCTGGCGTGAGACGGCCAGCCTTATTCAAAATCATATCCGGGATGCCGACCTTTCCAAGGTCATGCAGCGGAGCCACATAATAAATCAGTTCCTGTTCTTCCGACGAAAGCCCATAGTAGCGGGCCAGCTTCAACGAAATTTCAGCAACACGGTGAATATGGTCGCCCACTTCATGGCTGCGGAATTCAGAAACTTCACCCAAAATGCGAATGAGCTCCATGTGCGCAGACTTCAATTCTTCGGCCTTGATTTCCAGCTCTTTCGCATAACGCTCCAAAGCTTCGGCACGAATAGCCGATTCAATCGTCTTCGCAGAATAAACAGAAATGAGCTTGAGACGTTCCAGATCTTTCTTGGAGAAGAATACGTTGTCCCCGACTTTATTGATGGCCTGGAACACGCCCATCACGCGGTCATCGCTTTCCAACGGCATCGTCATCACCGATGTCGTATGGTAACCGCTCTTGATATCGCTTCGGCGGTCGAATCTGGAATCCTGATAAGCGTCATCGACTAAAAGAGGCTGTCCGGTCTTCAGGGAATACCCAACAAAGCCTGCAGAAAGCGGAATTCGAAGTTCGTCAACACCATGGGCAACCTTCGTCCACAGTTCGTTTCTCTGTTCATCGATAAGCCAAAGAGAACAGCGGTCAGCCTGAACAATCTGCCGGCCTAAATCCGCCATAAGTACCAATAGACTGTCCGTTTTATGTTCGGCAGCAATTTTAGGCATGTACTCGAATAAGAGAGCAGCAACTTCGCCGTCTCCAAGATCGGTAACGTTTTCCTGGTAGCTCATAACATGTAAAAAATAGTTAATTTCACACAAAATTCAAAGTATCATTGACGAATACGGTCATTTTTTCTATTCTTTGCGCACCAATTGGAGGAATAGGCTAATTGGTAAGTCAGCGGTCTTGAAAACCGCCGCCGTAAGGCTTGGGGGTTCGAGTCCCTCTTCCTCCGCGAAAAGCTCCCTTCGGGGAGCTTTTTTGTTTTTCATTTCATCCATCCTACCCCTAACTTCACTGGATCCCCTCCCTAACGGTCGAGGATGACAATCCTCGCCTTCCTACTTCCTACTGCCTACTTCCTACCGCCTACTGCGAAGCCCGTCCCAATCGGCCTGGCAATCAGCAGCAAAGTCCGCTGCCGCCGTCGAAGGCTCGTCGTAAAGTAACGTACAAACTTTCAACGGCAATGCGAAGTCCGCCCCGAACGCAGCCATGCACGCCGAAGTCGTCGCCCCCGTCGTAAAAACATCATCGACAACCACAACACTCCCCCGTGCAATCATCTTCTGCGGGAAATTCGGAACAAAAGCCCCCGCCACATTCATTTCGCGTTCATCCTTAGAAAGTTTCGTCTGCGATACGACGAACGTCTTGCGTTTAAGCCAGCGACACACCTTACCGCCAGTCGCAGTCGCAAGTGCAGCCGCCAACAGTTCCGCCTGATTATAACCGCGTTCGCGATACCTCGCATGGTGGAGCGGCACCGGCACAAAATAAAGCGGCTGGGCGAGCATCAAAAGTTCCTGCCCCACCATCCCTTTTACCGCCGACGAACGACGCACCAAGTACGATGCAAGTCCCGGAATATTGCGGTACTTGAGCGCATGCACCAGACGCCGCGTCAAAGGCCGCATCGGAAAAAGGCAAAATGCGTCCTCGTTCGGGAACGCAGGCGAACTCGATTCCCGCACAAGTTCCGCAGCACACGCAGGGCAAAGCCACGGATCCAGCCGCTCCGACGAGTTCCCGCACCCCAAGCACTCCATTCCAAAAACGAAATTAGCTACAGTCCGAAAGAAATCCATCTTAACCTCCTGATAAAAAACTTCTCTTCTTTATAACACGCTTTTTTCAGGATTTTGGACTGTAATTTTTCGTTAACAAGGTTTTAGGTTGTAGGTTATAGGGGTTAGGGGGATGCAAGAAGATCCGTATCTGCGATCAGAACTGTATGGATTCCCTCCCTTCGGTCGAGAATGACTATTCTCGCGAAGCCCCCTTTCTACTGCCTACTGTCTACTTCCTACTACAACTCCGTCGCCACCTTTCGTCTTTGGATTATCGCTTCGCTCTAATCCCAAATGCAGGACTCGGTCATGCCCATGCAAAAGCATACAAAGCGAACGCCGCAAAAAATGCTTGCATTTTTTATGGCTGAGCTGAAGTTGCGGACGCAAAGCGTCAACCATGGTCGCGACTCTCGCCTTACGCATTTGTCGTCTGTAGCCGCTATACAAAACTTGGCAACTTGTTGCCTTAGTTGCTGTTATCCACTTTGTGGAGAAGCGGCGTTCTCTCGTCTAATTCTCACTTATTCCCCTGATATCTCATGCACATTAAAAGTCCAACCAGGAACATGCACACAAGCGCAAACGAGCCGCCATACGAAATGAACGGCAGTGGAAGCCCCGTCACCGGCATAAGCCCAATCGTCATCGCAATATTCACCGTAATGTGGAACAAAAAGATTGTCGCGGCCCCCATCGTCACAAGCGTCACGAACGGGTCGTCATTCGTCTTGCAAATCGACGACGCTCGCCACAGGAACAGAGCAAACAGCACAAGAATCGTAGCGCACCCGACAAAGCCGAACTGCTCCCCGAGCACGCTAAAAATAAAGTCCGTATGCTCTTCGGGCAAAAACGAAAGATTCGTCTGCGAACCGTTCCCAAAGCCCTTGCCCTGAATGCCACCGCTTCCGATTGCCGTCAGTGATTGCAACACTTGGTAACCATCGCCCAACGGGTCGCTCATCGGATCCAAGAACGTATTCACGCGTTTCTGCTGGTGAGGCGCCAGCATATTCCACACCATTGAACTTGCGTACCCCGCCAAAATGTTCGTCGCGATAATCAATCCCGAAAGTTTTTTGGACAAGTGCCTGCGCAACACGGAGAACACGACAAGGCAAATCAGCACGCCCCACAAAACTTGCAGCACCATCGACTGCGAATGCGAGAACAGCACCGAAAGCACTGGACTCAAAATCAAGAACATGTCCGTAAACGTAAGCCCGGCAAAAAAGAATCCTACAAGCGTCACCGCAGTAAACACAAGTGCCGTGCTCAAATCCGGCTGTTTCAGCACCAACGCGAACGGCACGATAAAAAGCCCAAGCGGCACAGCAAATGTTTTTAAGTTATACAAACTCACAGGATGTTTCGAAAGCCAATACGAAATCGTAATCAAGTACGCAATCTTTGCAAATTCCGAAGGCTGGAGTTTAATGACCTTCAAGTCAATCCAACGCCCGGCACCTTTCACGTCACCCGCAAAAAAAAGCACGAATACAAGCAACACAAGGGCAATCACATACGAAGGAACCGCCGCCCGCTTGAGCCAATCAATCTTCACAAAGATAAGCCCAACCGCAATGGCAATGCCCGTCACGAAGTAAATAATTTGTCTAAACCAATGGGTATCGTAAAAGACAATTTCCTCGTTCATAGTCGCCGAATAAACTAAGAACACGCCGCAGGTCATCAACGTAAGCGTCAAACCAATAAAGAACCAGTCGAACTTTAACGACTTGTCCAGGTATCGACCGGAACTCATTTTTCCTCTTCCTCCTTCCCGAAGTATGCCATCAGCACCTTGCGAGCAATCGGAGCCGCCACCGCGCCACCGCCACCGGCAGCTTCCATAATCACGGCGACGGCAATTTGCGGGTCTTCAAGAGGAGCGACCGCCGCATACCAGGCATGCGTCTTTTGGCCTTTCTTCCATTCGCCAGAACCAGTCTTTGCCCCCACGCGGATTCCAGGAACCGCCCCTTTCTTTCCGGTTCCGCCCGGATGGTTCACTACAGAGTCCATCGCCGCCATCAGCACACGGTGCGTTTCGGGTTTCATCGTTCCCGGACGGATAATCTCCGGTTCAAAGCGGCGTACCACTTTTCCCTGATCATCACGCAACTCCTTCATAAAATGCGGTCGATACACGCCCTTGTTCGTCGCCAGCGACCCGACAAAAACAGCCTGCTGCAACGGAGTGACCATTTGCCCTTGCCCTATCGAGAGGTTCAGAATAAGCCCCCTCGCCCATCGCCAGCCCAAGCGCTTGTTTCGCTGGTTGAACGACACCGAATCGGGGAGCCATCCCGCACGCTCTCCCGGAATATCCACGCCCAGCAATTTTTCGCCATAGCCAAAGCGGCGTCCAAATTCATTGATACGCGCCATGTCGATTTCAAGCCCTGCCTGGTAAAAATACACGTCGCACGAAAGACGCAGCGCATGCACCACATTCAAGTTCCCATGCACGCCCCAGCATTTTTGGTACCGGGCACCGTACTGGTAGCCGCCCGTGCAAGGCTTGGGGTAATATTTCGTCTCCGAAATGATTCCGCTTTCAAGCCCGGCACCAGCCGTCACAAGTTTAAAAATAGACGCCGGAGGATAAACGCCCGAAATAGCACGGTTCGTGAGCGGACGCATAGAATCCAGAGCTACATGAGCCCACCCCTTGTTGCGTTCACGACGTTTCAGCGAAAAAATGTTCGGGTCAAGCCTCGGCGAAGAAACCATCGCCAAAATTTCACCATTGCGGGGGTCAATCGCGACAAGCGCTCCCTTCACCGTGTCAGGAATCGCCGCTTCCGCCACCTTCTGCAACTTCAAATCAATCGTCGAAACCATGTGCAAGCCGGGAACAGGTTCAATCAACGCCCCCACATCCGAAAGAGCGCGCACTTCACGTCCAGAAGCGTTCACCTCGACAAGCTTCATTCCGTTCACGCCGCGAAATTCCTTGTCATATTCCTGCTCCAGCCCTTTTTGCCCCACGCGGTCGCCCTGTGAATACGATTCGTACTCAGGCAACTTCAGCTGTTCTTCCGAAATCTCGCTCGTGTAACCCAGCACGTGCGAAGCAAGCATCCCGTAAGGGTATTCTCGGCGAGACTCGATAATCACGGAAACACCGGGCAGCTCCGTCGAATGTTCTTCAATCACCGCCACCTGCTCCATCGTCGCATCTTCCAGAATGCGGACCGGGCGCGTACGCACCCAGCGGATTCTTTGGAACGCCGTATCGAGCGAAAGCGAATCAAAAAGGCGCGTTCCCGACGAATCGCGAATGTTCAAAAGACGCTTAAATACAGAATCCCTATCTGCCTTTTTTTTAGGCATTTCCATCGCCTGCAAAGCAATCTGGTACGAGGGTCTGTTACGCACCAGCACATTCCCGTTCCTGTCGTAAATGTAGCCGCGGTTCGCAATCAACTCGATGCGTCGCAAGCGGTTGTTTTCGGAACGCTGGAAATTTTCTTCGTAGTGGATGTACTGCAACGAAAAAAGCTTGAACAGGATTACCGAAAAAACGACAACCACACCCGCCAAGAAAATCAAGACGTTCCAATTCCTGCGGACTCTCGCCTCGTTTTCCGAAGTATCGTTATACATTCGACTTTTTCCCCGAAGAGAGGTAGAACAAAATTCCACCAAGAATCATGGTGTAAACACTCTCCGGCACAGTTTTTGCAACAAAGAGCGTCGTCACCACATCTTTTTCAAGCCCAGTAATGAGGAAATAGAACATGTCGTTTACAAAGAACGCAAGGCCAAGAACACCAACCTTTGCAGGTAAATTCAACGTAAGGAAACGCTCTTCGAGCTGCCCCACGGCAAAGCCCACAATCGTCATCGCAATCGAATTTGCCCCAAGCCACTCCACCGGGGCATAAACATCTTGCGTAAAGCCCGCCAAGAATCCCCACAAACACCCCGCGGCGGCACCATAACGGATTGCCACGGACACTATGAAGATGACAACAAAATCAGGCCCTACGCCCAAAATCTGCAACCATTCGGCAACAGTCGTCTGTACCGCAAAAGCCAATACAAACAAAAGAAGCGTCCACAGCCATCCTCGATTACTCATCAAGCAACTCCTGGATAATCCAATCCGGCTCCTTTTGCATCACAAACACTTCTTCCAGCGTCGAAAATTCCTGGAACGGCTCCACGTCCATCAAGCTCATCACGTCCAAATCCGCCTTGCGGACCGCCCGCACCGTCCCCACCGGGATCCCCTTCGGGAAAATGCCGCCAAGCCCGGACGTAATCAGCGTATCGCCCTCGGCAACGCCCGCATGCGAGGGAATCATCGCCGTGAGCAATCGCCCGTCCATGGATTCTAGAAAGCCCACCACTCGGGTCCTGCGCTCCAGCACGGAAAGTTTCAAGTTCGGATCGACCAACAACTGCACGCGGGAATGCGTAAGCATCGCTTTAGAAATCTTCCCGACAAGTCCCTTCATCGAAAATACCGGCATGTTGTCCTTGACCCCATGACGCATTCCGCGGTTAATCACGAGCGTCGTCAAAAAGCGCCCCGGATTATGCCCTACCACGCGAGATGTCACAATCGGAAAATCCCACTTGTCGTCAAAACGCACCAGCGTATGGAGCCTGGCGAGTTCCTGCAAACCTTCGCTCGCATGGTACGTCTCTTGCCTAAGCCTTGCATTTTCTTCTTTCAGATGCTCGTTTTCGGCCTGCAACGACTTGAAGTTGTTGACCGACGACGCCAACAGCTGCACCGGATAGAACACCGTCGAAAGTGCACTTTCGACAATGCTCTCGCGCACCTTCGTCGATGCCGAATGCATCAGAATCCCTAAAACGAGAAAAAAGGCAAAAGCGACAATGCCATGCCTTTGGGTAAACAAATCGACAATAAAGCGAAAAGCTCTAAGCATCGAAGTGCAATTTCAAAAAATTACGTCGAAGAAGCGACCAAAACAGGACGGTACTTGTCCAAGTCTTCAAGAATACGGGCTGCACCCTTGCAAACACAAGTCATCGGGTCGTCAATCACGTTCACAGAAAGGCCTGTTTCCTTGCGGATGCGTTCGTCAAGGCCGCGCAACTGCGAGCCACCGCCCGTGAGGATAATGCCCTTGTCGTAAATATCGGCAGAAAGTTCCGGGAGCGTCATGCTCAAAGCCTGCTTCACCGCTTCGATAATCGACGTCACCGGCTCATTGATGGCTTCGCGGATTTCGGCACTTCCAATCGAAATCGTACGCGGCATGCCAGCGACAAAGTCAAGGCCCTTGACATCCATCGACAATTCTTCTTCGAGCGGACTTGCAGAACCAATCTGTATCTTGATCTGTTCGGCAGTGCTTTCGCCAATGCAGAGGTTGTACATCGTGCGCAAGTAGCGCACAATGGCTTCGTCCATTTCGTCACCGCCCACGCGCACAGAACCGTTACAGTCGGACTTGTTCAAGGCAATCACGGCAATATCGGACGTACCGCCGCCAATATCGACAATCATGTTGCCGACAGGGTCTTCAACCGGAATGCCCATGCCGATAGCGGCAGCCATCGGTTCGTGCACCAAGTGAACTTCCTTTGCACCAGCCATTTTCGCGGCATCAATCACGGCACGCGTTTCCACTTCCGTAATCCCGTTCGGCACGCCAACCACCACACGCGGTTTTACCACCCACAGCGGATAGCGTTGCACGCGCTTGATGAAGGTCTGCAAAAGCGTTTCTACAAGTTCGAAATCGGCAATCACGCCGTCACGCATAGGGCGTATTGCACGGCTCTCGCCAGACGTACGGCCAAGCATCTTTTTCGCTTCGCCGCCAATGGCAGTCACGCGGTTGCTCTTACGGTCAACAGCAATCACGGTCGGTTCGTTAATGACAATGCCCTGTCCAGCTACATGGACAAGCGTATTTGCAGTACCCAGGTCGATACCGATATCACAAGAGAAAAGTCCGAACAAAATTTAACCCTCTATAGAATAGAAAATCCCATACGAAATATAACTAAATTAGATGGATTTATTCCCTAAGGATCTTTATCTCTGCCAAATTTAAGAACTTTGTAATAACGATCCCAGTGTCTGCCATGGACTTCGTAGCGATACTTGCGTTTTGCGTAAAGAGCCATGTTCCTGTAGAGGTAAAAATCCACCTCGGCGTACGCCGCATAGATTTCCGCCTCGGCACCTTCGAACAACCTAAAATCCCGAATTTTGTAATAAGGTTCGTCGAGCAAATCTTCCTTTTTCGTATTGGCATTCAAGGCTTCCGCGACCATGAACTTCAAGTCTTCCTGCAAGTACGGAAGGAGTTTCTTTTCAATACGCTCCGTCGGTTCAGAACAAGACGAAAGCAACGCAAGAACTAAGAGGAATAAAATCTTTTTCATGACTATAAAATAAAAAAAGAAACGCACTCAAGTGGAATGCGCTTCGAAAATTGTTGCCAGTGATTAGTGGTTAGTGATTAGTGGTTAGGATTGCAATAAGAACGTTCCTGTTACATTCCTGCTTACTAACCACTGTTTACTAACCACTCTATTTTAGAACGAGTACGTCGCAGAGATTCTGGAGAAGATGCGGCCTTCGCCCTGGAACGGGTTACGGAAGAGGAGGTCTTCAGCAACAGTCACGTCAATCTTCAGCTTTTCTTCGATGTTGATACCGAAACCGAAGCCAATGTGGTCCTTGGAAGTACCGTCAGCAAGCGGGTTCGTCGTAAAGAAGTTGCCGTCTTCCTTGCAGATGCCGAACTTACCGTCTTTATACTTGTCTTCGTTCTTGCTGTTGACATTGCATTCTGTATAAAGGATAGACTTTTGGCCGCCCACGCGAATCACGAACCAGTCCCACCAGATGTTACGTTCAATACCGAAGCTGATCATGCCGCCAATATCGGAACGTTCGTCCCAATGCTTGTTGTCATCGTTACGTGAATCGTAAGTCCAAGTCTTGGATTCTGTGTCATAGAGCCAGTCGTGAGCTTTTCTCTTGTTCCAAATGAAGTCCAAGCCCATCCAGAAGAAGCCACGATCGAGAGCGACGTTCACGCCGACACCCACCTGGGCATGCTTTTCATCCAGACCCGGAGCATCGATGAACTTGAGGTTCAATGCCGGGACAAGTTCGCCGTTGATAGCGTCCAAGGTAAAGAACGCACGGGACTTGATGAGCCAAGAGAAGTTGCCATCGTCAAAGAAGTTGTGGTGTTCCGGACCGTACTGGATACGGGCCAATGAAAGAGAAGCTTCCAAATCGAAGGAGTTAGTAAACTGGAAATTCATACCGCCGCCAGCTTCCACGATAGAAGCGTAAGCGTCCTTCTTGACCTGGTAGTTGCCATCTTCATCCTTGTCGCCGCCGTCCTGCTGTGCAATATAAATATGCAAGCCCCAAGCGTTGCCATTCGAAAGCGTACCGCCCAAGAAGCCATCGAAGTTCGTCACCGTTTCGGGAACCTTAGTCGTAGTGCCATTGTCGCCAGTTACAGCGTCCGGCAAGTACTGCACAAGGTCCGTATTGATGCGGCCAAAGAGACCACCGATGGAGATTCGCGGATCAGGATTGTTAGCGTCGCCAAGGGAAATGGCGAAGATACCACCGAAATTCGGGTGCTGCGGATCGACGTTTCCGCCCGCCTTCATATCGTTATTGGTATAAGGACCGAATTCACCAATCAAGTAATTGGAGTAGAGGTTGATGTTTGCCGGGTTGTCAAAGATGCTCACATCGTCCATGATGTAAGTCGTATTTTTACCCATAGATTCAATACGGGCAAATGTTGCAAATGCAGACCCGACACCCAAGATTCCGAAAGCGGTGCCAACTGCAGCTACGGTTTTTAAGTTCATGGAATAACTCCTATTGAAAATTCATCTATAAAGTTAGTTTTATAAAATAAAAAACGCAACAAAAATTTAATGAAACGCATCATTTTTTTGCTTTTTTTCATTCAATGAAAAATAGAGACAAAAAAGACCAGACAAAAGTCTGGCCTTTTTTCAAGTTTTCCTAAGGATTATTCGGAGAACGTGAACGGAATCGTAACCGTCGTGTTACCGGATTTCACCTTGCTGAACGTCCAGCGGCTGACGGCATTCTTGATTTCGTTGTCAAATTCGCCGTAACCAGTCGTAGAAGAAACAGTGGAAATGCTGATGATTTCGCCACCCGGAGCGATCGTGAATCTCAAGGTAACCTTACCCTGGAATCCCGGTTTCTTCTTCAGGCACTTGTTATAGATGTGGCGAAGGCCCGGAGTACGCTGACGAACGACCTTCATGATGTCCGCTGCGCTGCGAGAACCGCCACCGGCACCCATGTCGATATCGCGCATAGACGGAGTCTTGATGGAACCCTTAGCCTTAGTAGCGATACCACCGCCACCACCGCCAAGGAGACCTGCAAGGCCGTCACCGATACCACCGGAACCACCTTCTGCGTAACCTTCGTTGAAGCCGCCATCAGCCTTGCCGCGACGACCGCCGAGAACGGTCTTACCCGTCGTCTGGAGGCCAGCCACGTCCTTGAGCACCTTATCGATGTCCTTGGTGAACTTCTGGTTCTTCATCAAGTCGTAAGCAGCAGCAGAGGCATTCTTGGTCTGAGCGGTAAGGAGCTTGAGCACGCCGCGAGTCTGCGGAGCGTTCGGCTGACCCTTACCGCGCGGCTTGCCACCGCCACCAGCTTTCTTACGAGGCTTCTTCGGTTCAGGCTTCTTCTTTTCTTCCTTCTTTTCTTCCTTCTGCTCAATCTGCATGGAAGTAGTAAGGTCAACAGAGTCTGCATTGTCGAACACGACTTCAGCGACGACCTGTTCGTACATGGAAGCCCAAATACACATAGCCAAAGCAACCACAAGAGAGACACCGGCGATTGCGCCCATCTTCTTGTCGGATTCCGGCATAAGCGACGCAATAAACGGATCTATATTCTTTTTAGCCATGCTTATTCCTCCCCGCCGTTCTTCTGCATCACGGCGAATGCGACGTTCGTGTATCCGGAGAAACCGCAAGTGGCCATCACCTTGTACATCGCATCATACGGGATGTTCTTGTCAATCTGCACAACGATGTGACCGGCTTCGTCAGCAGGAAGGCCCATCTTGAGAGCGTGTTCCTGTTCGATAGCACGACGGTCCTTCAAGACTTCGTCAACCTTGGTGACAAGGAGATCTTCTTGAGCGAGAACGTCGGCGGTCGGCACCACCTGTTCATTGTCAACGATAACGTAGTTAGCATCGACCACGACAGTCAGAGAAACTTCCTTCGGCTGGACCTTGGAGGTCGAGATCGGAAGAATCAAGTTTTCTGCCTGGGTCAAAAGCTGACCTTCAGCGTCCATGTTCTTGATCATGAACACCAAGATGATGGTCATCATGTCCATCATGGACGTGAGGGAGAAAGGTACGTCTTCGCTGTATTTACGAGCTTTTCTAGCCATGATTAACCTCCCAACTTAGCAAGGTTGATCTTGCTGAAACCAGCTTCCTTGGCACGGTCCATAAGCTGGATGATCTTGTCGAACTGAGTGTCGTCGTTTGCAACGATGATGATGTTATCAACGTCGTCCAAGTCGATGAACTGAGTATGGATAGCGATCAAGTCCTTAGCGATGAGATCGTATGCGGAAAGCGGATAAATCATGCTCTTGTCACCCGGCTTGAGAGTACGAGCAGAGTTCGGCTGAAGTGTTGCAACAGCCGTGCCCGGATTCGGAGCCTTGAGAGCCGGCGGCGGAGTGAGTCCACCAACACCTTCACCCGGAAGAGACAAGAAGTTGTTAGCACCATCGACATAAGCACTGTCAGCGTGAGCTTCTTCAGCGCTACCGTCGTTCTTGTAAGCAGCCCAGATTACACGACCCGCATCTTCTTCGGATTCCTTCTGGATAGCCCACAGTTCAATAGCTTCGATGTCATAAAGATACTTATCTTTATCCATCTCGGAACCATCTTTGCACGCCGGGCCACGTCCGCCTTCTACAACTTTCTTGACGTCTTCTGCCGAATAAGTAACAAGCTTAGCATCGGACTTGCAGCGGAACGTCCACATTTCCTTGAAATAGACGTTCGGCTGGAAACCACCGCGTGCACCGATAACGAGGTAATCGCTAGCGATGGCGAGTGACAAGTTCAATGCCTGCTCATCCGGCGGAGGCGGTTCATTATTGTCCATGATCATCTGGCTACGTTCAGGCAGATTCACTTCGACAATAGCGAGCTTGGAGAAAGCAGTCATGGTCAGAAGCATAGGAATCAAGATGGTGAACAAGCCCATCGCCGGAAGCAAATCCGGTTCTTCGACCTTTCCTGGTTTCTTGATTTGTTTTGCCATGTTTTATAAACTCCAGTTAAAATTAAACTCTCTGATTGATTATGCGAGGGAGTTGATAATCTTGAGGCCCTTTTCTTCCATTTCCTGGATGAGGCGTTCGGAGTTCATGTTGAGAAGACCGACGATGACGAGGAGAGGAACTGCAGAGAGAAGTCCGAGGAGCGTAGTACCCATAGCGATAGCAATACCGTCAGCAAGAGCCTTAGCACGTTCAGAAGCCGGCTTGTTAGCAACAGCGTCGAAGGTGTAGATCAGACCGTAAATCGTACCCATAAGTCCGAGCAACGTGGAGATGGAAGCCATAACGGAAATGATGGAGATGTAACGAGTGAGGCGCGGAGCTTCAGTGAGGAACACAGCGTCAGAAGCAGCAGTCATCATATCGCGAGCCTTGTCAGCATCCTTGCAGTTGAGCTTTGCACCGACAATAGCGTCCATAACCTTAGCAATCGGGAGCTTAGAGCTCTTGGCGAACTGGAGAGCCTGTTCGAGCTGGTTTTGCATGACGAGCTTACCGAAATCAGCCATGAACTTAGCACGGCCCTTAGAGCTCTTAATCATGATGTAAGTGAAGCGTTCGATGGAGAAGCCGAGGCCGATGACGAACACGACCAAGATGATCCACATGAACTGGTAACCATCAGATTCAGGGCTGAAGGATTGAAGCAATTTAGACATTAGAGACTCCTTTAATTGAGTTATTGTTTTTTTGTTGTTTTTGATAATCTTCGTTCATATTTATTTTTTTTTTGAGCGTTGTGGGAAATTTTAGTAGTAAAACTTTCTTTACCGCATGTCAATCGCCCTCAAGCCCAATAAAATAGGGGAATCCCATGAACCAGGATTCCCCGTAAAATAGTTTTTACCGCTATTTTTTCTTGCCTTTTTTGGCTTTTTTCTTGGACTTCTTGGATTCAGCCTTAGCCTTCTTGCCCTTCTTGCCCTTCTTCTTAGAGGACGTAGTAACCACTTCTTCTTCGCTAGAAGATTCAGAAGTAGATTCGACACCTCTTTCAGAAGCCGGGATCTGGCTAGGATCGGCCATCCACTGCTTGAGCTTGGCGAGTTCTTCTTCAAGCTTTGTACGATCGTCCTTTGTTTCCTTGACGATGTTGCGGAATGTAGCCACCTTTTCTTCCAAGGTCATAGCGTCAGACTTTTCAATCTGTTCAATACGAGCCTTCAACTTGAAGTAAGCCGGGTCAGCAAACAGCGTAGAAGGATCGAACTTCACAATCTGGGTGTTCAGATCTTCGTTGGCTTCATCGAGCTTTCTGAGCGTTTCGTAAAGCTTCTTCGTCCATTCGTTGTCAATGCCATAGTGTGCAGAGGCCTTGATACCCGTAGCGCACTGCGGGATAGCGAGCTGCTTGGCGGCATCGGAACGGTTGTTGAGTTCTTCACGGTAGGCTTCCAAGTCTTCGTGAGCAGCCATGATAGCGTCATCCTTCACCATGCCCTGACCGACGTATTCGCGTACAATCAAAGCACTATCAGGAATCGGGGAGTTGGCGAAAGCATCGGCAACTTCGACGAACACAGCGCAGCCTTGGTAGTACATTTCGATGTAGCCCATTTCTGCGGCAATAACGTCCTTGTTGTAGAAGCCCTGGTCACGAGCGAGGTCAATGTTCTTCTGGAAGATCGGACGAGCCTGTTCGTAGTAAGACGGGAGCTGTTGCACGATACCGATACGTTCGGCGAACTTTTCTTCTTCCTTCTTACCGTTGAGCTGCTGTTCACGAATCTTTGCAGCCATCGTCACGAAGAGCATACCCATCTTGTTCGTGGCACGGAACGTCCACTTTTCAGATGCGTAGGCAGCAGACTTGGAGTAGTGACCCATAGCCTTCTGGAGGGTTTCCACCAAGCTCTTGATAATCTTGGCCTTTTCCTTTTCCTTGCCCTTCAAGACAACCGGAGTCATCTTGTTGTATTCGTATTCGCCCATGTAGTAAGCAGCTTCAGCCGGGATAGCAGCGTCTGCATTCTTGATCTGCAAGCCGTACTTGTCGTAAGCTTCGAGAGTCTTCTTATAGGCGTCAACAGAGTTTTCAACATCCTTGACATTGCGGTAGGCACGGGCGATACCGATATAAGCGGCAATCAGCTTTTCCTTGTCTTCCTGATACATCCTGATGAAGTTGTTGTATTCCTGGATGGCGAGGTCCCACTTCTTAGCGTTAGCGTATGCCATCGGGATAGAGAAGGCAGCGTCAACAGCGTAAGAACTCTTCGGATAGTCGCGGACGAGGTCCTTGGAGCAGCGGATAGCTTCGTTCGTCATCTTGGCTTCGTCGTAGCTCAAGCAGGCGCTATAGAGGAAGGCCGGAGTTTCTTCGTTCTTCGGATAACGCTTGTAAGCAAGTTCGAAGGTCAAAGCGGCTTGCTTCTTGTCCGGGATGGAATCGTAGGTCTGTGCGGCAAAGCCAATTGCCGGGAAGGCCATGGAATCCTGCGGGAAGTTGTCCGTGATGAACAAGAACGTCTGGGCAGCAACCACCGGCTTCTTGTCCTTCTTGTAGTTGCTAGCAGCACGCAAGATACCCTTGACAGTGAGCGGAGAAGACTTGTAGTTCTTCGGGAGGAGCATGAAGGTTTCAGCAGCCTTGGTAAATTGGTTCACGCTTTCGTAAGCGGCAGCGGCTTCGAACACGGCCTTGTCAGCAATGTCGATAGTCGGGTAACGCTTGATGAGGTCTAAGTAAGCCTTGGCACCGACTTCCGGCTTGCCTTCCTTCACAGAGGTTTCGGCCTTCTGGAAGAGAACGTAAGCAATAGCCTTTTCGATTTCGCGAGCCATGGAGTCATTGCGAGTTTCCTTGGCCTTGTACTGCTTGAGGAGCCATTCGAATTCGGTGAGGGATTCATCGAGCTGATTGGATTCCAAGAGAGACTGGGCAAGCATACGGCTGATGAGCAAGATGTACTGATGCTTCGGGAAGTCCTTCTTGAGCTTGCGGAGGACGTTCACAGCAACACTGAACTGCTTTGCATCGTAATGGACGATTGCAGCGTTGTATGCAAGTTCTGCAGCTTCCTTGTTCTTGCCGAACTTGGCCATGTACTTATCGACCTGTTCGAAGTAAGCCTTGGTTTCGGGCAAGTTGTATGCCTGGACAGCATCATCGTTAGCCTTGGACTTGCGAGCATTTTCACGAGCCTGGTCCATCATGAGAACGGCGTTGTAACCAGCTTCATCCTTCGTGAGGAGAGTGCCGGAACCCAATTCGCGACGGCCATAGCGAGTCGTATCGGTTTCGACGATCCAGTTGAACATCTTGGCAGCGTTAGCATGCTGGCCCATTTCCTGATAGACGAGAGCGAGGTTGATGTGAACCTTGTATTCGTCCCAGGTCGGTTCCTTGGCATAACGCTTCAAGAATGCTTCGTAAGCTTCAATAGCCTTGGCATACTGTCTCTTGCCACCTTCGATATCACCTTCCTTGGTGAGCTTGGCAGCCTGAGCATGGTGATACTGCGGAATATCGAGCATAGCGCCGCGGATAGCAGCTTCAGCGTTCTTCACGGATTCCGGGTACATCTGGTTTTTCTTGTACCAAGAAGAGTTGCGGTCGTAACGCTTCACCACTTCGTAACGGTGAGCCTGAGCATCTTCAAACTTCTGCTGAACGATCAAGATTTCGATCATGGCGATATCGGCGAGCGGAGCGTCGATATAGTCCGGGTTGATGTTCATCAAACGCTTGAAGGACTGGACAGCTTCTTCGTTACGGTCATGGTCCTTGTTCTTCATACCGATACGGTAATAGACAGAATCCTTGAACGCAACCTTCTTGTCTCTCAAGAAAGCTTCAGCTTCCTGGACACCACCACCTTCCAAGTCAGAGAAAGATGCAGCCATGAAGTCCATAGCTTCAGCGCGCAAGTCAGCAGGATACTTACCCTTGTCAGCACCAACGATGTAATCGAAGTACTGCTTAGCAGCGATTTCGTATTCTGCAGTATTATAGTAAGATTCAGCCAAGTGGTACATGGCAAGAGCCGCTTCCTTACCCGTCAAGTTGTCGAAACCGGTCACCTGCTTATAGGCAGATATAGCGTCCTTGAACTTGCGGTTCATGAAGTGGTATTCAGCAATACGGAGCCATGCCTTCGGCACAAGACCGTGATCCGGGAAGTCCTTGACGAGCTGCATACGAAGCTTGTATGCCTTGTCATCTTCGCCGCTAGCTTCCTGCACAGCAGCAGCCTGATAAATCACGGTCGGAGCCTTAGATTCCTTCGGATACTTGTCAATGTATTCGAGGAAGTAACCCAAGGACTTCTGATGGTCTGGCTTCGGGAACTGGCCAATGTTGGCGCACTTTGCCGGTTTGTTATCGCGGTCAGCGCACCAAGCGACATCTTCTTCGTATTGAGCGTTCTTATCGAGGAACTGCTTTTCTTCGAGTTGGAACTGGTAATGACCGAGTTGCTGCAAGGCGGATGCGCAACGATTGCTCACCTTACCCTTGCAACGATCGACTTGACGTTCCCATTCAGCAATGGCATCTCGCATGCCTGCTTCGTCCAAGTTGCCAGAACGGCAAGCTTGTTCAGTCTGGCTTTTCAGAACCTTATAGGAACTAGCGCACTGTTCATAACCAGAATTGCCCTTTCCTATGGACTTGCACTTGGCAAACAGTTTTTTAGCTTCTTCCGTTTTTTCTTTACACGGATCCGATGCGGCAAATGATGTTCCCACCATGGAACAAACAATCGCCGAGACGAGCAATAAATTTTTCATCGTTGTCTATCCACCTATTATTTTATTCCAGATCATCCAATCCACCACCAGACGACTCACCCGTAGAGCCAGGACCAGTGGGAACACCTGTAAGCAAGGTCTTAACAGTAGCCAAAGTAAAGCCGGCATCATCTCTAATACGCTGACGGTTGGATTCAAAGCGGTCACTCTGAATGGACCTTTGCATGAACGATGCATAGTCCTCAATAGCCTGATTAGCCTTGTCAAATGTCGGACGCAAAGCTTCACGCTTGCTTTCCACACGCGGAGTCGGCAGCTGGCGAGCAAGATCCAAGGCAAGGACCTGGACGGAGTCGAACTGACCCTGCATTGATTCGAATGCCTGACGAGCACTATCGCGAGCAGCACCAGACACAACAGGCTTATCCGAAAGATCCACAGCTTTGGTCAAAGCTTCGGCAGACTTCTGATATTCCTTCTTCATGAAGTGGCAGTAACCAACCACGAGATAAGCTTCCGAGACGAGGAAGGATTCCGGGAGGTTGCTAATGATCCACTGAGCCGGCTTGATAGCATCATCCGGTTTGTGAACCTTGAGGAAGGACCATGCGATACCGAGCATAGCTTCGTCAAACACCGGAGAACCCTTCTGGACCTGACCATACATCTGGGCAGCCTGAGCAATGTCCGGCTTTTCACCAGAGAAGAAGAGGTGGCCGAGCTTCACCTTGGCAGCATCCTGCAAGTCGCGTTCAGACTGGTTGGAAACCGGCTGTTCCGTAATATCGCGGAAGCAGTTTTCAGATTCTTCCCATTTCTGCAAACGGCTATTGGCAATACCCATGGTATAGCGAGCGTAGAAGTAGTTGGCGTTACCCGGAAGAATGGCGGCGAGCAGGTCAACAGCTTCCTGATAGAGGCCCTGTTCGAACTTGATCTGGCCGGCAACGTAGTCTGCGTCAGCCTTCACGTCGCTTTCGCCGAACTTCTGAGCAATATTCTGGTACTTGTTCATGGCTTCCGTATATTTGCCTTCCTTATAGTCGATGTTCATCAACTGGAAGTGATACTTGGCACGTTGGTCGCTCTGCGGATAACGCTTGATGGCGTCTTCGTAAACGGACTTAGCAGCCTTGTGCATACGGAGGTTTTCGAAAGACTTAGCCTTGTAGAACGCAGCCTGGTCCACCAAGTGGAATGCCGGATACTTGGTCTGAACCTTACCGAAGGCATAAGCGGCTTCGAGGAACTGACGGTTCAAGTAGAGGCGCATTGCAGCACGGTAGTCGTTTTCAGGTTCGATCTTCAAACGGCGATAACGTTCTTCACCGATTTTCTCTTCACGAGTGTCACCGAAGCGGCTTGTAAGCTTGACAGCCCAAACGAAGCCACGGTTCTTCTTGGCCCAAAGATCGTCGTGAGACATTTCGAGGTCAAGAGCGAGGTAACGGAAGATGCTGACATCCTTGACGTTAACCGTAGCACCGATAACCGGGTAGCCTTCCTTCGTGAAACGAGCGCGAACGCCAAGATGAGAAGAGAGGTAGTAGGTCAAGGTGAAGCTCATTTCGAGGTTAGCACCCTTGCCACCTTCCTTGGAATCGTGAATGATATCGATCAAGGAAAGTTCAGCCTTCAATTCGAGGAGACGGTTGAAACCGCGCCAGAAGAGGGAGAAGTTGAGGTTCGTCGGAATCTTATAGGCGTCTTTTGCACCCATAAACACGAACTTGAGACCATCTTCAGCTTGAGCTTCGCTCACAGCCGGAGCGAGCAAGTTCTGCACGGCAACGCCAATGAGCAAGTAACCGAACTTCGAAGAAGCGAGCGGGTTCCAGCTCAAGCCCACGTCAGCACCGACAGTAAGCTGCTTGATTTCATCAAACTGGTTGATGTACAAGATGGAAAGGTCGATACCGACAGCGAGCAACTGCATAACTCTATAGGAGTAGCCGATCAATGCGGCAATTTCGCTATAGGACTGGCCACCTTCGATAGAAGCACCGTTTTCAAAAAGGGAAATACCCCACGTATGCTTGTAATCAATCGGGTAAGTCAAGCTGACGTATTCCTGGCTAGCTTCGCCACTAATCGTGCTAAAGAAGCCCAAGCTCAATTCTAACTGATCCGTTTCAGAAATACCTGCCGGGTTCACGTACATGGCAGTGTTTCCACCATATTCTGCAAACCAATCGTTCTGCTGGTACTTATTCGGCGTGTAGGTTGCCTCAGCAAACAAAGAAGTGCTAGCTACGGCAAGTCCAAGAACGGACGTCTTGATGAAACTAGTATGCATCATCACCTACTCCTTTACTTAATATCCGTGCGGATGAACTCAATACGACGGTTCTGCGCACGTCCTTCAGGTGTTTTGTTGGAAGCCACAGGCTTAGTATCGCCGAGGCCCTTCGTAGTCATACGGCTTTCGTTAATGCCTTTTTCAACAAGGAAGTTCTTCACAGCCAAAGCACGGTCTGCGGAGAGAGTCAGGTTCTTGTCCTTGTTACCGATGTTATCGGTATGACCCACAATTTCAAATGTAGATTCCGGGAAGGTTTCCATGATATCGACAACCTTCATCAAGGAGATGTAGGAGTCTTGAGTAATGGTAGACTTTCCAGATTCAAAGTTCACGCCATCAAGCACAAAGACCTTCTTAGGCGGCTGCGGAACTTCGTCCGGGCATCCATCGTCGTCCTTGTAGTTGTTGAGAGATTCGGACTGGTCCGGGCAAAGGTCAACGCCCTTGCAGATGTGAGCGTTCTGAGCAAGCATACCCTTTGCTTCTACCCACGGGTCGCAGAGACCGTCACGGTCGTTATCCGGATCCGGGCAACCGTCGTCATCCTGGAAGCCATCGAAGTCTTCCGGTTCTTCCGGGCAGTTGTCAAAGCCGGAGCACATTGCAGCGTACTTTTCTGCAAGGCCTTCTTCGGAAACCCACGGATCGCAAAGGCCGTCGCCATCGGTATCCGGATTGCGGGTTTCTTCGACAGCTTCTTCTTCCTTGACGACATCAGTTGCCGTAAGGCCGATATCCAGCTTGCCCTTACCGCGCTTGAGCATCGGGGAAGTGGACTGGCAGAAGAAGTTCGGCTTGCCGAGAGACGGGCTGATGAACTTCGGATCCAGAGACACGTTCGTGCGGTTCACCTTGATGAACTGGTTGAACGGGTAGTAGTTCTTGTAGATGTTGTTGTATTCCACCTTCGTCTGACCGGCAGCCGGATCAGCAAACACACCGTAATAGTGGTTTTCCATGAAGATGTTGTTACGAGCGATAATGTTGGTCGGTCCCTTCAAAGCAAGGCCAGAGTAGCCGTTGCGGAGCACAACGTTCTGTTCGACGTAGGCATCGAGAGACTTAGCACCCCAGGCGAGAATGCCGGACCAGCGGTTGCCATAGACCACGTTGTTGCGGAGCCAAGGCAGAGAAATAAAAGCACCGATACCCGTGGCATGGTTATCGATCACATAGCAATGATGAATGTAGGGAGCTGCGTTTTCGCAAAGAATACCTTCGAGACCGTTCCTCACTGTGAAGTGCGACATTTCGGCGCCCGAAGTACCCATGACGGTCGGACCTCGGCGGCCACCATCAATGATGGTCGTCAAAGGGTCCTCGCCCTTAAGAACAACACCCATGATAAGGGTGATGTTTTCGTTATAAACACCGCGTTTGACAAGGATGGTATCCCCGGCATCCGCATTTCCGAGAGCATCAGCAATCTTTGCGAAATCGCCAGGCACGTTGATATTCTTTGCCATGGCGGTTCCAGAAAGAAGCATCGCCCCGGCCGTAATTAAGACCAGTTTCTTTAGGGTCATACTGCTACGTTTCTCCAATCATAGAACACTTAAATTCGTTAAACATACGCTTGCCAGTTTGGCAAACACAAAACCCATGTGGGAATATACCTTCAAAAAT
>NZ_JAFWOM010000167.1 GCF_017545445.1 Fibrobacter sp. | reverse complement strand
TATCAGCGTATGCTGAACGAAGCTATCAAGCGTGCCCGTCAGATGGCTATTCTCCCGTTCGTTTCGGACAGCATGCGCTAATAGGAGGAACTAGACTATGGAAATTATTCTTAAGGCTAATGTCCCCCACTTGGGCAAGATGCTCGACGTCGTGAAGGTTAAGGACGGTTACGCTCGTAACTACCTCTTCCCGCGCAAGCTCGCTGTTCGTGCAACTAAGGAAGCCAAGCTCGAAATCGAAAACAACCGCGCTGCTGTTGAAGCCCAGTTCCAGAAGGAACTCGCCGCTGCTGGTGACGTGGCTGCAAAGCTTTCTCAGGTTTCTGTCAACCTCGAACGTCGCGTTGTCGAAGGCGAACGTCTCTACGGTTCTGTGACCGCAGCTGACATTGCCGACGCAATCACCAAGCAAGGCGTTAAGATTACCCGTGCTCAGGTTGCTCTCGAAGAACCGATCAAGCAGCTCGGTGTCTATACCGTGACGATCAAGGTCTTCAGCGACGTTGAAGCTCAGGTCAAGGTTTGGGTGGTCGCTGAGAAGTAACAAACCGAGAGTCGCAAGGTCAAACTAGTTTGACCTTATGACCGAGGTGCAGTTACGGACGGGGGCGAAGCACCCGAAAGTAATCTCGTTTGAGTAAATTCTCTTCAGCTCCACTGAAAATCTTATGGACCGTCCCTTTCGAGGGGCGGTTCTTTGCATAAAAATGTCCTTTTTTACAACATTTTGTAGTTGGCCAAGTTGATAAGAAATTGAAAAAATTATATTTTACAAAGGTTAGATAAAAAAAGAGAGTGTCATTATGTTGAAAAAATTTTTATTGTTTGCTTTTGCTGTTTCGCCAGCGTTTTCAGAAGCATTCGCGGCCGATCCCGAATGCGTAATCAAGTTATCGGGTGCGACTACTTTTACGGGCAATCAGATCAAACCTACAGTAACAAGTGTTATGTGTGGTGATGATGAAATTTCGGACTACAAAGTCGCTTACGGCGAAAATATAAATGTCGGTAAAGAGTCCGGTTCCGTGACCGTAACCTACGGTGATGATATTTCCATCGTTAAAAAATTCGAAATCAAGAAAAAGAGCATTTACATAAAAACTGAAAATTGCGAAAAGGAAAAGGGAGCTGATGATCCTGAGTTTTCTTGGAATTTAGTGGGAAGCGAAAGCATTGATCTTGATGTCTTGCTAAAAACTTATAAAGGTGATACTTTGAGTTATTTGGCTGAAATCTTAAAGCTAAATGCCGATACCTTGAGCAATTTGATATCTGTTCTCACTTCTAACATCAAGTTAAAGAGAGTGGAAGGTGAAGAAATCGCAAACTCATCTGGCGATATCATAAAATATTCTATTACTTTTGCCGACGGCGTTGCCGACAAGTTGAATAAACTCTTGCCCAATTACCGTGTCGGTTTAGACGATGAGTATGGCTATCTTATTATCACGAAGACTAAAATTACGGTGATGGCTAAGGACACTTCAAAAGTTTATGGCTCTGCCGATCCTAAATTTGAAACTGTCATTACTGGTAATATCAAGGCTTCGGAATATAAGAAGTTGGGTACGATTACCTTGACGAGAGACAAGAGTTCTGCCGCTGATGGCAACAATGTGGGTACGTATGAAATTGTCGTTAGCGTTCCTAAGGACACGACAGATGATTACATCATCGAGACAAAGTCCGGCAAGTTCACTATTACTCCTGCGAAGGTCTCTGTGAAGGTTGATAATGTAACGAAAGTCTATGGTTCGGCAACTCCTGAATTTACTTACAAGGCCACCGGACTTGTGGGCAAGGATGTACTCAGCGATGTGACGCTTTCTTGTGATAAATGCTTAGCTACAGATCTTGAAGATGTGGGTGAGTATGTCGTTTCTGCCAATGTCAAAGCGGCTTCGAATCCCAACTATACAGTAACTGTGACTGACAATGGTACTCTTTCTGTTACGCCGAAGGCCGTTACTGTGACTGTGAACGATGCTGAAAAAACTTATGGCGACAGCGACCCGAAGTTTACTTTTGAAGCGACCGGTCTTGTAGAAGGTGGCGCCACGCTTAAGTCCGACACGATTACTCGTGCCGAAGGCGAAAAGGTGGGAACATACAAGGTTGATGTTGCATTTGAAGATGGAGCGAACCCTAATTACAAACTCACTCTCAAGTCTGGAAAGCTTACTGTTACTCAGAAAGCGGTAACCTTGACTGCTGATAACGTCACGAAGTTGTTTGGTGAAGCTGATCCTGAATTAACTTATACGGTTGATGGCCTTGTGTCATTTAATGGCGTGAAAGATACTTTGGCCGGTGTTAAGCTTGTTCGTGAAAAGGGCGAAGATGCTGGTGAATACGCTATTACGGCAACCGTAAATGCAAAGTCTAATCCGAATTATGTTGTTACTATTGCTGAGGGGGGCGTGCTTACGATTGCGCCGAACGATGGCAAGATTGTTGTGACTGTAAAAGGTCATGTTGATACTGTAAAGTACGATGGCAAGGAACACCTTGTAGGCGGTTATGATATTTTGTCTAATAGCACGGCATATCCTTTGAAGTTTGTTGAATTTACGGGAAAAGATACTGTGCAGGGAAAAAATGCGGGTTCTTATGCGATGGGGCTTAGCAAAGAAAATTTTGTGAATACGTCTGTCAATTACCCGAACGTGGAATTTGAAGTTGCTGACGGTTCTTTGACCATCTTGCCGAAGTCTCTCGTGATTAAGGCTTTGCCTGATACTATCACCTATGGCGATGCGACTCCGACTGAGTTCAAGTGGACGGTTGATAGCCTTTTGAAGGACGATACGCTGGATAATATTCATGTGGGACTTGCGAAAACGGGACTTCTCCCGGCTGGCAAGTATGAACTCGTGTTCGATAAGAAGAGCCCGACGACCAAGAATTATGTTGTGAGTGAGTTCATTGTCGATACGCTTGTTGTCAATAAGAAACTTGTGACGGTTTCTGTTGGCGATACGTCTAAGGTTTATGGAACTCCGGATCCTGAAGAGTATCAGGTATCTGTATCGGGGCTCGTTACAGGGGACAAACTGGCTGACTATACCGTGGGCCGTGAACCGGGTGAAAATGTTCTCCGTGATTCAGAAGGTCAAGATTCTTCGTATAAAATTTCTGTGGCGTTTGCGTCGGCAGAAGGTGACCCGAACTATATCTTGAAAGTTAAACCGGGACACTTTACGATTACCCCTTACACGGAAAAGATTACGGTATCTATCATCGGTGATGCTGTTTGTCAGGAATATATTTCTAACGACTCTTTGATTACGGTTCCGAGAAGCTTTGATGTTTTGCCGCTGTACTTTGGCGAAAATCCTTTGCCGGATTCGTTGTTCTACAGAAAAGAGTTTGTTAGCTATACGGGTGTTCCGACCATTAGTGGTGCAAGGAAGTATCTCTATCCTATGAATTTCCTTGCTGAAAACTTTGTCAATATTTCTCCGAACTTTACGACAATCGTCTTTAATGTCGCTAAAGATGGAACTTTGATTATTAAGGATCAGTGCGAAATTGACAGGACTGGATTTGTTGCGGTTAAGCCTGTTGCAAAGTTCAGACTTTCTTCTGTTGGACGTAACCTCCAGATAAGCGGCTCTACAGAGGGTGATCGCTTTGCTGTTCTCGATATGCAAGGAAAGGTTATCCGTTCTGGGGTCGTCAATTCTGCAAACTTTGAAGTTCCGGTTGCTAGAGCGGGCATTTATATGGTTCGCGTCGGTTCCGTGACTCAACGCATTCGCGTCAAGTAGTTTTTATAAAATTTAGATGTCTAAAGTCTCGGATTTATTTCCGGGACTTTTTGTTTTGCTTGTATTTTTTGCTATTTTAGGGACATATGCGCAAGTTTGCTCTTTTACCTCTTTTTTTAGGTTTGTCTCTCGCCCAAGTCTCTTTTGGTCAGGTGCGAGATCTTTTCGCTGAATTTGAAGAAGAAGCTACGGCTAAAACGCCTGCTACGGCTCCGGCGAGTTCTGCGGCTAAAGCTATAGCTCCTGCAAGTTCTGCGGCAAAGGAAGTTGCTCCTGCACCGGCTAGTTCTTCTGCCAAGGCTCCTGCAAGTTCTTCTGCTAAAAAATCAAAATCTAAGTCTTCTAGCAGTATAGCAGTTTCAAGCTCTTCTATGGTCCCTGCTAGTGTTGTGCCAGGTCAAAGCAAACCTGTCGAAGGGGCGAGTTCCTCGGTGGTTGTCTTGAGTTCGTCATCTGCGGCTGTCAGTTCTGCTGCTGAAAGTTCATCGTCGGTTGCTCCGGCGGAATCGAGTTCTTCGATCGAAATTGTTCTCAGTTCTTCGACCGTAGCGCCCGATGTCGCTGTTGCCGATACGTCTGTTCTGGATTCTGCAACTCGTGATTCGTTGATGCGAGAAGCCGCAATTGCCGAAGCCGAAAGGATTCGTGCTCAAGCGGATTCCTCAAGACGGGCGGATTCTCTGGCTCAAGCTCAGGCGGCGGGCCTTACGAATTTGAGCAGCAGCTCGGTTGCGGCTTCGTCCAATAGCATGAGCCGTCGCGATTTGCTGGGACCGGTAAAGGTTTCCAAGGTGCATGGTATTGACGAAATGAAGGGCCGTTACAAGAATCCGCGTAAGGCGTTGTTCCTTTCGCTTTTAGTGCCTGGTGCGGGGCAAATCTATGTGGGTGGTAATACGGCTACGTATGTCCGTGGGGGCGTGTATTTAGCTTTGGAAGTGTTTATGTGGAGTGGCTGGGGCTACTTCTCCATCCACAAGTACAACGATCAGGTGAAAAAGTACAAGAGCTTTGCGAAGCAGCATTATTCCATTGGACGTTTTGAAAGAGTTATGCGAGACCTCTACGAAACGGATGCCGATCTCTATGGCAGTGAATTTAACAACCGTTACATGGGAACGCGCAAGTCTTTCTGCGAGGCTATTTACGGCTCTGCGGATCATGGCGGATGTTATCACGAAAACGCCCTGTTCTTTGATGACTATGTGCATTCTTCTAATTTTGTTAGCGAGTATGACCGTAATAAGGATATAACGCTAGGGGATGAAATCAAGAATGTCAAGGGCTTTAATAACGAGTCCGAAGTGTTCCAATTGATTTCTGAAGGTTCCTATGTGCTGGGTTGGGATGATGCCGAGGCGGCTGTGGCTAGCAGTCTCAATCTTGGCGACCCGAATTCCGAAACGGTTCCGCTGGGCGAATCCGAGCGCTTGAAGAAGTACCGTTCGATGCGTAGCAAGGCAAATGACTATGCTGACATGCAGGTGTGGTTCATTGGCGGTTTGATCTTGAACCATATTGTCTCTGCCGTTGATGCCGCTCTTACCGCGAATGCCCATAACAAGGTTCTTTACGAAGAAGATGTTTCTTGGTTCGACCGTTTGCATTTTGATAGCGGTGTGTCTTTTACGGATTCCTTCGGTTGGGAAGTTCGTGCGAACTGGGGATTCTAATGCGCTTAGTTCTTGCCATACTGCTTGCTTCTGTTGCCGCTTTCTCGCAAATTGTGGTGAGCGTCGATGAGAACGTTTATAAGAATAGCGATAAGAATATTTTCCTTGCGGTTGGAGCTTCGGCTCTTTTGCCAGGTATGGGCGAGTTGTACTTGAACGAAAAGGAACTGGTGCGTCCGTTCGTGTGGACAGACCTTGCGCTGTGGGTTGTCGCTATTGGTTCGTATGTGGTAGGGGACCGCTATGTGACGTCAGCCCATAACTATGCGGTTCGCCATGCGGGATTTACCGGAGGCAAGAATGTTTCGCTTTTGAACACGGTGGGGTCTTATCGCAGTCGATCTGGCGTGTTCGGTCAGAACTCTTCGCCGGACATGGATGAGGATTACAACCAAGCGATGATCCGTTCTGACAAAAAAGTTGACGAGGAATATTCGAACGATATCCAGTGGGACTGGGGCAGTTCCGATAATCCAGAATCGACGAATCACATCGACGAGTTCAAGAGCCGTATGCGTCATTATCGCATAAGCCGTATCGTATTCCAGGTGTCTGTAGGGGCGTTGATTCTGAATCGTGTGATTTCCATGCTTGATGCCGTGCGCATTTACCGTGCGACCTCCAGCAAATCGTTCTCTAGCCGTGTTCAGTTTGAACCGGAATTTTATAACGATGGCGGAGCTCTCATGATGAATGTGAAGTTCTAGAATCCGAAATTCTGGGGCTGGAATTTTAGAAAACAACAACAAGCCATAAGCTTCAAACTTGTAGTTTATGAAATATTTAGCTCGATTGCTTGCCGTTTTGCTTTTGGTTTCCGGATGCAGCGACAGTACGCTAGACTTGGAAACTTCGTCGAATGAACCTTTGGAGGAGGGATGGACTTGGGTCCCCTATGATTCGGATTTGTTGCAGATTTCTGGGCGGGCCAATTATGAAAGCGGTGAATTCGTAATTTTGTCATGGTCTGCGTCCTCGATTACGATTGCTTTTATCGGGACTGCTCTGAAATTGAAAACTGGGACGAATAATAACGTTTATTTAGATGTCTTTGTGGATGGGGAAGAAACACCGTCGTCTCTGATAAAACTGACGTATTCTCAACATGGTGCTCCTTCTATCGTGCCCGTGGTATCGAATTTGCCTCAGGATACACATGTTGTTACCTTGTATAAAAGAAGCGCAAGCAATTTTGGCGATTGGTATGTGTATGGAATGCATGTGTTTGGAAATGCAGAAAAGGAACTCTTGCCTCCCAAGCCTAAACGAAAAATTGAGTTTGTCGGAAATTCCATCACTTGTGGCGAGGATGTCTTGGTGCCTGTGCTTGGCCAAGATTTTGATTTAATCAATGAAAGTTCGTTCTACAGCTATGCAGGGCAAACCGCAAGAATTCTCCATGCAGAAGATCATAACATCTGCTGCGGTGGGCACGGAATTTATGTCAACTTGGATGGCTCAAAAGAACAGACTCTGCCCATTATGTATAACAAAACATCATCGGAATCATTGTCGTCTGATCTTTGGGATCATAGCAAGTGGCATCCTGATATAGTCGTGATAAACTTAGGAACGAATGATTTTGCAAGTGGAAAGAACGATTCCACAATGTTTGTAAAAACGACTGTTGATTTTGTTCGAAAGATACGTTCTTATCATGCGGATGCAAAGATTGTGTTGCTGGACGGTCCGATGTTGCATGAGGAACATTTGGTCAAATGCCGCCAGTATCTGGATGTGGTTAAGGCGACTCTTGAAGGCGAGGGAATCATGGGGGTGTACAGGTTTTCGTTTGAACCGAATCAAGGTTTTCACCCGGTTAAGGAAAAAGCGCTTGTGGATGCTGAAAGTTTGAGCGTCTGGATCCGTTCTGAGTTCGGGTGGGATTGAGACTCTGCTTTTTTTCTAAATTTTGCAACCAATTGTAACCCATAATCATCTAAACGTGGATTATGGAACTGGGTCATTAGTCATTGGCTGGTAACAATTAACTGCGGCACTGCCGCTCTCTATTATGAAATATTTTCCTATTCTTGCTTTGACATCTCTCCTGCTTGTTGCTTGTGGTAGTAAAGACGATTCCGCTAAGGGTGCTCCAGGTGGCAAAGGCGATGGTGGAAAAAAGGGTGGTGCTCAGCGTGTGCTGAATGTCGAAGGCTATGTGGCTGAGCTTTCTTCGCAGGGCAAGACTTTTCAGACAATGGCGACTCTTGTGCCGAAGAATAGCGTTTCGCTTTCGGCGGCAACTTCGGGCCGTTTGGTAAGCCTCAAGGCGAAAGATGGTGCGCTCGTCAAGAAGGGCGAACTTCTTGCAAAAATTGACGATTCTGAACTCCGTGCGCAGCTCAAGCAGGCGGAATCGAACAAGATGCTCGCCGAACAGAAGGAACAGCGTATTCGCGGTCTCTTTGAAAAGAACGGTGCGACCAAGCAGGACTTGGAATCTGTCGAGGCGTCGCTTAAGTCCGCTCAGGCTAGCGTTGAACTGATTCGTGCTCAACTGACAAAGACCGAAGTTCGTGCGCCGTTTAGCGGCAAGCTTGGCTTTGTGGATGTGTCTGTGGGCGCTTGGCTCAATTCGGGGACGCCGATTGCGGAACTCAGCGAAGTCGATCGCCTCAAGGCGAAGTTTGCGCTTCCGCAACGTTACGCTTCCGTGATTAAAGTGGGCGACAAGATTTCGCTCAAGGATTCTGAACGCAATGTGGAAAAGCAGGGGATTGTTTCGGCTCTCGATGCTGTGATTTCTGAAAGTAGCCGCACCCGCCGAGTGATGGTCGATGTCGATAATGCAAAGGGCGAACTCATCGCAGGGAGCTTTGTGAGCGTGAATGTCGCCATGGAAGCAAGTAACGTGCAAAGCTTTACGATTCCGTCCGAAGCGATGATTCTCGATAGGGAAGGGGCTTACGTGTTTGTGAACCAAGGCGGCAAGGCTAAGATTAAACACATCACGACGGGACTCCGTACGCCGATGTCCGTGCAAGTGCTTTCGGGCCTTGATGTGGGCGATACGGTGATTGTCTCAGGCATTGTGAGTCTCCGTCCGGGTGCAGATGTAAAGATTAAAGGACTTCGCCACTCGATCAATTATGAGGTAGAGTAATGAGCGTAAGCCAGCTCTCCGTCCGTCGCCCGGTCCTCATGACCGTGATGGCGCTTGTCATCTTGTTGCTCGGTTTCTTTGGACTGAGTTCTTTGGGCATTCGTGAATATCCGAACGTCGATTATCCGTTGATTCAGGTGCGTACTTCTTACCCAGGTGCAAATGCTGCCGTGGTCGAAGCGGAAGTGACTGAAATTTTGGAAGCCTCCATCAACAGTGCGTCTGGCATCAAGGCTTTGACTTCTACAAGCCGCGACGGCTTCTCTTACATCAGCATTGAATTTGAAACGGGCATGGACTTGGAAGCGGCTGCGAACGAAATCCGCGACCGCGTGAGCCGTGTGCGTCGTCGTTTGCCGGATGACGTTGATGAACCGACGGTCTATAAGTCCGATAGCGACAACGATCCGATTTTGATGGTGAGCTTGGTGAGCGATAAGCTTGACCCGATGGAAGTTTCCGAAATCGCAAATAACCACGTGAAGGAACGCTTGCAGACCATTAACGGCGTTTCGGAAGTGGCAATCTGGGGCGAAAAGCGCCCGGTGGTGCGTCTGTGGATTGACCCGGTGCGTATGCAGGCTCTTGGCGTCTCGGGTGCGCAGATGGCGGCTGCCTTAAAGCAGGGCAACTTGGAACTTCCGTCTGGTTCTATTGAAGGCTCTGAAACGACGCTTTCAATCCGTACGCTTGGCCGAATTCTCGACCCGAAATCGTTTGGCAACATTGCTGTAAAGACGGCTGCCGATGGAACAGTTATCCGTATTTCCGATGTGGCGGACATCCATTACGAGCCGAAGGATACGCGCACTGGTTTTAGACGTAATGGCAAGAACTCGATTACGCTTGCGCTTATGGCACAGCCGGGCAGCAACCACGTTGAAATTGCAAACGAATTCTATAAGCGTGTGGAAGACATCCGCCGTGAAATCCCGGAAAGCGTGGAACTGCTTTACGGTCGCGATACTTCGATTAACATTCGCGCTTCTATTAAGGAGGTGGTGGAGACCATCTTTATTGCGTTCGTGCTTGTGATTGCGATTATCTTTGCGTTCCTCCGTGAAGGGCGTACGACGTTTATCCCGATGGTCGTTGTGCCGGTGTCCGTGATTGGAAGTTTCTTTGTGCTTTACCTTTGCGGGTTCAGTATCAACGTGCTTACGCTTTTGGCGATGGTCTTGGCGATTGGGCTTGTGGTCGATGACGCTATTGTGATTGTGGAGAACATTTATCACAAGATTGAAAGCGGATTGACTCCGAAGCAGGCCGCGATTGCAGGAACAAACGAAATCTTTTTTGCGGTGATTGCGACATCGGTCGTGTTGATGGCGGTGTTCATTCCGGTGCTTGCGTTGGGCGGCACGACGGGGCTTTTGTTCCGTGAATTCGTCGCGGTGATGATCGGGACGGTGTTCCTCTCGACTTTGTGCGCTCTTACGCTTTCTCCAATGCTTTGTTCTAAATTTTTGAAACGCCAGAAGCAGGGATGGTTCTTCCGCATCACGGAACCGTTCTTTGACGGTTTCAATGGGCTTTATTCTCGCTTGCTGGGCGGATTCTTACGGATGCGTTTTCTGTTGTTCCCGATTGTGGCGGCACTTTTCTTTGCAGCGTATTACTGCTTTAACAACATGAGTAGTGAAATGGCGCCGACAGAAGATTCGAATGCGGTCATGGTGAACATGAGCATGCCCGAAGGCGTGAACCTCGCAAGAACGAAACGCATGGCAGACGAGTTTGCTGACGAGGTGATTTCTATTCTCGATACGAACGAATATTCGGAATTCCAGGCGGGGGCTTGGAATGCAGGCAATTCGAGAATGCGTTTGTTCTTGAACGACGACAAAAAAGCTCGCCGTCCGCAGAGCGAAATTGCCCGTGCGATTCAGGTGCTCGGTAATGAATACCCGGATTTGCGCGTGATGGTGTTTGAACCGCAGAGCATCAGTACGCAGCGCGGTGGACTCCCAGTGCAGTTCGTGTTGCAGGCTCCGAACATCGAAGTGCTGCGCGACCTCGTACCGAAATTCGAAGAGGCGGCGAGCAAAAGTCCTGTGTTCAGCGTGGTGAACAGCAACTTGCGTTTCACGAAGCCGGAATTGCATATCGAGATTTTGCGCGACAAGGCAAATGAAGAAGGCGTGTCTGTGAATGATATTGCGCAGGCGGTGCAGCTTGCGATTAGCGACCAGACGTATGGCGATTTCTATAAGGATGGCCGTCAGTACGATATCATTGGCGCTGTCGGTTACCAGTACCGCGATACGCCGGAAAACCTTTCGATGCTTACGGTCAAGAACGGCAAGGGCGAGCTGGTGAGTTTGGACAACTTTATTACGTACAAGGAACAGTCGGCATCGCCGTCGCTTCCGCGTTACAACCGCTTTAGCGCTGCTACAATTCAGGCTGGCCTTGTGCCGGGCAAGACGATTGGCGATGGCGTTGAAGAAATGCGTCGTATTGCAAAGAAGTTGTTGAAGGATTATCCCAGCGTGAGCACGACGTTGAGTGGCTCATCGAAGGAGTTTGAAGAAAGTTCTTCGGGCTTGTATGTGGTGTTCTTGCTTGCGCTTGCGCTGGTGTTCCTGGTGCTTGCGGGGCAGTTCGAAAGCTTCCGTGCGCCGTTCGTGATTTTCTTTACTGTGCCGCTTGCGCTTTCGGGTGCTCTTGTAAGCTTGTACGTCACGGGGCAGACGCTCAACATCTTTAGCGAAATCGCTTTGATTTTGTTGATTGCTCTTGTGACGAAGAACGGTATTTTGATTGTGGAATTTGCAAACCAGATTGCAGAAAATACGGGTTGCAGCAAGCTTGAGGCGGCTCGTATGGCGGCGGAACGCCGCTTCCGCCCAATTCTCATGACGAGCCTTTCTACGGTGTTGGGCGCGGTGCCGCTCATTATGACCGGCACCCCGAGCCGCATTGCGATGGGTGTTGCGATTGCGGGTGGCCTCACGTTCGCGACGTTCATGACGCTCTTTATTGTGCCTGCCGCGTACAGCTTCTTTGCCGGAAAAGTCGAATGCGTCCGCAGCGATGCAAGCAAAATGGCGTAAGCAGTTAGCAGTAGGCAGTAGACAGTAGGCAGGAATAGTTAGGCGGCTTTGCCTCGATGCTCGACTACGCATTTGTCCTACAGACTAGAGACGAAAGAGGTTTATTATACTGCACCAAAGGTGTCTAATATTACTCTCGTCTTTGACGCCTTCGGCGTCAGGTGCTGCGTTTCGGTCATGCCGATGAGTGAACTCATCGGCGCGACGCTCAACTTGCAACCTACTCGTCTCTCTTCCTACTTCCTACCGACTTCTTCCTACTAATCATCACTTCACCAGCTGAAACACTTTCTCGTCTTCGCGACTCATGCCGTAGCGGGTGCGTAAGATCTCTTCTTTATAGAGGGAGTCTGTCTTTAGTTTGTTGATGAGCTCGTTGCGGCTTTCAATTACTTTGTTCAGCGAATCGATCTGTTTTTGATAGAACTCGATTTCTTTTGAGATTCTATGTTGCTCAGGAATGCTGTTCTTGCCGAACAACACCTGAAACACCAGGAACGCAAAGGCGATCCCTGTGGCAATCCCAATGAGAATTCGAGTGCGCAACTAGCTATGCTCCGTTGAAATAGAATTGGTAGTTGTCTTTTGATGTGACTAAACCAGATATTTCTAGCTCCGTCAATATAGCTAAAAGTTCCGGTGCCTTAAAGTCAAATTCTTGTTGAAGTTCCGAAAAAGTTTTGCGGAAGCCGTTGAATCGATCGAAGACCTTTTGTGCTGCTTCGGAAAGCTTGACTCCGCATGTGACAAGCTGCTCTATTTTCGCCCCGTCGAGTTGCGGAATCCCGGCTACGGAACGCAGACTTTCGGGAATAAATACTGCTTGGGCTCGTCCGCTGTCGAGGAGAGCGTTTGTGCCGCTGTAGAGTTCGCAGTCGAAACTCCCTGGGATGGCGAGGAGTGGTTTGCCTTCGTCTAGGCAGTATTGCGCGGTGATGAGCGCTCCGCCTTTGGGGCGGCTTTGGACAACGAGCGTCGTCTGGCTGAGTCCGCTGATGATTCGGTTCCGTGCGATGAAGTTTCCTTTGTATGCAGGCGTGTCATCTTCGTATTCGCTGAGTAGCGCCCCGCCTGATTGCAAGATGCGTTTGGCGATGGAGGCTCGTTCGCCTTCGATTTTGGCATTTAGTCCTTGTGCGAGGACGGCAATTGTCGGAACGCCTGTGTCCAATGCGGCTCGGTGGCAATAGCTGTCGATGCCTTGTGCAAGTCCTGAGATGACGACTGCATTTGTATTCTGGAGCGAAGCGACAAGCCGCCGGCAGAGCTCTTCGGCGGATGCTGATGGACGGCGGGTTCCGACCATGGCGATGCCGATTTTGTCTGTAGTGGGGAGCGTCCCTTTGCAAAAAAGACGCTTGGGATTGTACTTTGAAGCCCGCAATGATAGCGGATATTTTTCGGGGGTGAGTTCGCGGTATGGTTCGTTGTATAAGAGTTTTGTTTCCATATAGTTTTGTTGTTTTTGTCTTGCCAGCTTTGCTCAAGCGCGAAGTGTCTTGCTGGAGATGACTTTGTGAGGATAAAACTAACGGATATAAGAAACGATAAAATTAACGATATAATAACGATGTAACTAATTTAATGAATTTATTGTGTAAAGACAAGGGGATTGATTTACTTTCTATCTTTTATCGCATGAAATACACTTTTAATGATCTTGTTGATATTATGGCGCGTCTCCGCTCGGAGAATGGCTGTCCGTGGGACCGTAAACAGGATACGCATTCGCTGTTGCCTTATTTGGTCGAAGAAAGTTGTGAGTTTATCGATGCTGCCCAGGAGGGCGACAAGGAGCACATGTGCGAGGAATTGGGCGATGTGCTGTTTCAGGTGATTTTCCATTCGCAGGTGTGCAAGGAACAGGGTGATTTTACGATTGACGATGTGGTGCAGGGCTTGTGCGAGAAGATGGTCCGCAGACATCCGCATGTGTTTGGCGATGCTCAGGTCGATAATGCAAATGAAGTCAGCCGCCGCTGGGAACGCATCAAGGCTCAGGAGAAGAACAACTTGAAGCATGCGGGTGAGTCCATTATGGATAAAGTTAGCAAGAGCATGCCGACGCTTGCCCGTTCGCAGGATATAATCCGCAGAGTCGCGAAGGTCGGATTTGATTGGGGAGAGGCGGGGCCTGTATTCGATAAAGCTCAGGAAGAATTTGCGGAGTTTCGGAGCGAAATGGAAAAGATTTCGCCTGAAAACGCGAACGTCGATCGCTTGGAAGACGAATTTGGCGACATCATGTTTAGCCTCGTGAATGTGGCTCGCCATTGCGGCTTTAATGCGAATATCGCCTTGCAACGTGCGAACAACAAATTCGAAAAACGCTTCCGCGAAGTGGAACGCCGAGTCAAGGAACAAGGTAAAGAAATCAAGGATGTGGGGCTAGAAGGCCTGCAAAAACTCTGGAAAGAGGCGAAGCTTAGTAGTTAGTTATTGGTCAATAGTCATTAGTCAATAGTCATTGGTTATTATAGAGACGGCGGTTAAATAATTGACATTAACAACGTCAATGCAGAAAGATGGCGGATCAGGTCCTCCATGATGTCGCCATTTATTTCAAATGAAAAAACTGATGCCGGCACACTTCGACGTAGCTCAGTGCATCGCAGTGGCCGGCATGACAGACCTTAATGGGAAAATTTTAATGTCGTTTACTATAAGTGCGTAATGCGTTCGTTTAACGGCTCAAGTCGATTTGTTTTGTAATGCGAGCGGGGCCTGTTTGTACGCTCAGCATATAAATGCCTGCTGGAATGTTCTTTTTGGAAATGCTGATGTTTTTGGAACCTGCATACATTAAGTCATATACGTTTGCGACTTCATTGCCAAGCACGGAATAAAGACGGATGTTTACAACACCTGCTCGGGCTATTGTCAGCGGAATTTGGAGCATGTTGCCATTGGAAAATACATTGCCCACGGATAATGAGCGAGAAATGTTTGGCGTTGCAATTGCTTCTGTCGCGGAGCTTCCCGGTTCGGTTGCGCTGCTAGCCGGGGCTGCGGATGAACTCGATACTGTTTCGGACGAAGTTGAAATCGTTTCGCTGCTGCTCGACGGCGTCGTTGATACCGGTTTGAGGTCGTCGCCTAGAACTTCCATCACTTTTTCGGCATAACGCTTGCCGAAATCGCGGTAGCCCTGCGATGAGAAGTGGATTCGCATCATGTCTAGGTCATTGAGGCCTTCGGCTGAAACGAGATAGAAGTTCTTGGATTTGCTTGGAAGTTGCCTGATGTTGTTGTTCGTGCCTTTGGAACTGCCTTGATATGGAACTTCGCCTGCAAAAAACGGAATGTTCTCGTCAAGCCCGATATCCTTGACCAAGCGGTCATAAACTTTCTTGACCTTGTTGGGCCAATCGCTGTCACCTTCGTCAGTTTCACCCTGATGGAAGATGATGCCTTTGATGACGCCGTCTTCCTTGGCTTTTTTGGCCATATCGACCAAGCGCTGGTACGGGTCGTCGCCGTAATCCTTGACGATATCTTTGAACCAGCCGGCCTGAGTGGACATATAGCTTTGGTCAAGAGGCGAATCGAATGCTACGATGCTGCATCCCGCGATTGCGACGACTATGACGCCGACTTTGATTTGTGGATCGAGTTCCTTGACCAAGGTGCGTCCGAAATAGTCTGTGGGGCCTAAACCGCCATGCTTGTTTGCGAGGGGAGGTATTGCGTCGTTCCAAGTGCCTAGTTTGCGTCCGTTGAAGTTATCAATCGTCGATAGCATTTGGAATCGGGGATCGACGGTTTTATCTTGGCTTTCGATTGTGCCTTGGCCTTCCATATTGGACTGGCCGAATGCGAGATAAATGTGAAAATTCGGGTTCGGGGCTGGAGCGGCAAAAACCGAAGAACAGGCTAGCCCAATTCCACATAACAAGCTCACCATGCGCGAGACTTTCATCCATCACTCCTCGGGACACAGAAACGTGCCCCCAACAACACCAAAATATATCTTCCAATTGCTTTTATCGGAAAAAATATGACAAATCCCGTTGTAGATGACTGCAACACTGCTAAAACACATAAAAAAGCCGACCCCGTGACTAGCACGGGGTGACAGTGTAGAGGATTCCGTTATTCAAAACATACGAGTCATGACGTGACCGAAAATGTTGTATTACAAAAACGAATCAGCGGCTTAAGTCGATTCGTTTCGTAATATGGGATGACCCCATCTGGATGCTCATCATATAGACACCGGAAGGGATGTTCTTCCTCGAAATTTGGACGCTGCTTGCACCCGTATTCACGACATCCGTGATGTTGGCGACTTCGTTTCCAAGCACAGAATAAAGGCGGACGTTCACTACGCCTGTATGGGCAACTGTAAGCGGCACTTGGAGCATATTGCCATCAAATACAATCTTCCCTACGGACAATGTGTGCGTTGCATTTGGAATGACGATGCTTTCTGTTGCAGAACTGCTTAAACCGCCATGACTGTTGCTGCTTCTATGATGCGATCTTGACGAACTGCTGGTAATGCTCTCGGACGAAGCGGGGGCTGCCGCGGACGAGTTTGCCGAAACCTCGCTGCTGCTCGAAGTTGCTGAAGCGGCAGGTTTTATTTTATCTCCAAGAACTTCAATCATCTTTTCGGCATAGCGTTTGCCAAAATCGCGGTATTCCTGCGAAGTAAAGTGGACGTTTTGGCCGTCGCCTAAAGCTTGATTAAAGCCTTCGGAAGAGACAACATAGAAGTTCTTGGACTGTTGCGGAAGCTTCGAAATGTTGTTATTTGCACCGGAACTGGAACCGCTGCGCAAGACTTCGCCTGCGAGGAACGGAATATCGCTCCCAAGGCCCAAATCCTTGATAATGTTATCGTAAACCTTCTTGACTTTGGAGGGCCACTGGCCGTTACCGGCATCAGTTTCTCCCTGATGGAAGATGATGCCCTTGATAACGCCTTCTTCCTGCGCTTTCTTGGCCATTTCTATCATGCGACCGTAAGGGTTTCCGCCATACGTGTTGATTCGCTGAGTCATCCAACTCTGCTGCGACCTCGCATAATTTGCATAGCCGTCCTTGTCAAACAGGTCGATACTGCACCCCGCGATAGCGACTACGATGATGCCCACCTTGATTTTGGGGTCGGTCTTTTCGACCATGGTACGCCCGAAATAGTCAGCCGGGCCCAGTTTCGCCCCTTGGCAATGGGCCAGCGGCGGAATTGCCTTGATCCATTTCCCTTTGGATGCGCCCTGGTTACAGGAGCCAGCATCTGCAGACCAGAGCAATTGAAAACGCTCGTCAACAGACTTGTCCTGCGACCCGATATCGCCCTGGCCTTCCATATTGGACTGGCCAAATGCGAGATAAATGTGGAAGTTTGGATCCGGAGCTGCAGAAACCGTAGAAACGGCAAGCCCCAAACCGAAAAACAAGCTCACTAAATGCGAGACTTTCATCTTTACACTCCTTGGGGTTCTATACCCCCAACCAACCATAACCTTAATATATTTTTTTATCTATTTATTTATGTTAAATTTTTGAAAAAAATCGTTGCCTTTTTTTCAATGATTCGTCATTCGCCATCTATTTTTTTCGTATTCGGATAACAGTTTTAATGCGGTCGAGCATTCTTGCTTACGGTGCTCATGGGCTTTTTTTGATCTTTTATTCGCAGACTCATCTATGGAGTCATCGACTTTTTGCAATGTTTTTTCAATGCGGTTTGCAAACGATGATACGGTTTCGCCGGGCGAACGAGCAAAACCAAAACGTGCAAGACGTTTTTCTGCCGATTCCAATAGGGCTACCCAATGGGCTGCGTTTTTTGAAACGACTTTTGAAATGGAATTTTTGCGGACCTTGCGGATTTTCAAACCTGCAAAGATGGCGAGTAGGATTGCCAAAATAACATAGGGGACTGGGCTTGAAATCAGTTGCTCCGAAGCTGTTTGCCAGTTATCTACAACACGTCGCCATTCGCCGTCTTTTAACAAATGAAGAATATAGGAGAATCGTCCTTTTAACCCTTCTAGTTTTGATGCAAACCAAGATGTTTTTGCAAACGTCAATTCCGTGAGGGGTGGGGTGGGGTCGAAAATGTACCAATTGTTGTTTATATAAACTTCGGCCCATGCGTGGCTGTGACGACGGCGGAAAGTCGCGTAGGGCCTGCCTGCAACATGTTCCGGATGCGCAAATCCGGTCACGTAACGGGCGGGAATTCCTTGATGACGCAAAAGAAGTACGGCCAGCGTTGCGTAGTATTCGCAGTACCCTTCTTTGTTTTTCCAAAAACGGACGAGCGGGTCTGCTATTGAATGGTTCTTAAAGCCAGAAACGATATACGAATACGTAAAGTTTTGGATGAAATATTCTTCAATTAATTTTATGTTGAAAAGAGCATATTCAGGACTTTCAAAATTTACAGAATCCTTTGGTGGAAGCTTCATGGCTACCGCAACTGAATCCAAAAAGGGTTGCAACTTGTCTTGAATTTGCAAATATGCTGAATCGAGTACTCCAGCGATCGCGTATATTTCTGCTGAATCAGAAACGTAATAGTACCAATCACTACGCTTTCCGTTTGCATCTGCAAAGACATTCGTCGAATAGTAATTCAGCGAATCCGCATTTTTACTAGCAACGCCCACTGCGTTCGGAGCGGCAAACATAAAGCCGAAGTTATCGAGTGTCGCTTGCACCCAGACCGATTTCACATTTGGGGCCGCAGCTGCAGAATCCTCAGTTTCAAAAACGGCATAATCCACGCGGTAACGGGCAGGATAAAGTTTCTTTTCTGCAATTGCGGGGAGTTTCCAAATGCCTGCCACATATTTCTCGTAAGCGGCTGCTCGCAAGTATGGCGGGGCTAGCGTGTCCCAAATTCGAAGGACAATTTCGTTATTGTATTTTGAATTGTAATTGCTTGAAAAAGAACCCAAAGATGCGACGGGGTCAAATCCCATGACTCGGTTTTTGACGTAATAATCTTCTGCCCAGCGTCCACCGTAATAGCGGTTGTGTTTCCAATACTTGAAACCAACGTATGATGAACAACATAAACTTGCAAACATCAAAACGAAAAGGAGCCTTTTGTAAAGGGCGACATGGGGGCGACTGAATGCATAAACGGCAAGCAATAGTGCAACGGCACCGCTCAAAACGCATGCACGCGGAGCTTGGAATAGTCCCATAAAAAGAACTGAGACTCCGTTGAATACGATGAAGACTTCGTAACCGCCATTGCCGAGGCTCCGCTTTTGCAACCACGCAAGATAAAGTAAGTACCACGCTGGGATAAAGACCAAGTAGGGCGATACGCCACCTTCAACACTCGGTGTCAGCACCCACCACAACGCACACGGAACAATCGCGCCATAAGCGAGCATTTTTCTGTAGTGGGGGATTTTTTGCAATTCAGGCGATTTTTGAGAATTTGCAAATTGTTTTACGGATAAATAAACGAAGGCAATCGCAAAAAGAAAACCTAAAATTTCAATGCCGCTTGAAAAGCCTAAATTGATGGACACAATGCAGAAAAAAATCGTTTTGCAAATTTCACGGACGTTTAGCTTCATAAGCTGACCTCCGTGTCGCGAGACGATTCAAAAACACGTTCGAGACGTTTAGCGTTGACGGACAATACGTCGTCGGAGATGAGTTCTTTCAATTCTTCGGTTGTCTTAAAATGCGAATCTAAAATGACTTGCTTATGCACTAGCGGGTCTTCGGTCGCAAAAAGCCCTACGCGAAGCACGGGGCCGAGCGGGCGAGCTGCGGGCGACCAAAGTTTTTGAGTGTTTGCGGTGCTCAACATACGAAACGATGCTGGAGGAATGCGAGCAAGCGATTCCAAGAAGCTTTCGCCGCCATCTCCTTGGACTAGCGAAATTTCGTCATCACCGATAAAGAATCTGCCTAACGCATGGCGTTCCAAAAGCCACAGGCCAATGCCAGCCGCCAAGCGGATGAGCATTTCGACCGACGATTTTTCGCGCAAGTTTCGTGCGGCGGTGTCCAAGACGAGAATCGCTCCTGCGCCACGTTCCGTTTCGAATTCTTTTGTAAAAGGGCGACCGTAGCGGGCAAACGCTTTGTGGTGCAAGTCTCGCAAGGAATCGCCTTCGCGGTATTCACGAACTCCTACAAAATCCATTCCCCGCGTAAGGCTTGGCATCAGTAACGGCGCGAATACAATGCCGCTTGCCCCTGATGTCAAAAATGGAAACGATCCTAAATGCAGCGGATGCGGGAAAACGAGCAATTCTGCCGTTCCTGAATTTGATGCAAAACGCAAAGCCCCGTTGATTTCTGGAATAATGACGGACACTTTAGGGATTGTAAATGCTCCGCGTTTTTTTGTCCGGATTCGGCATGATATTTCTGTAGTTTCGCCCGCTGCAAGCGATATGAGGTTTGATTCGTCGCATGCAAGCGTTGAGTCCATGCGGAAGCAGCCGAGCGAGGCTGCGTTAAGTTTGTCGATTGCTGTTAAATGCAAACTGACGGTCGCTGTTTCGCCCTCGTAAACGTTTCGAACTGTTATGTTGTCCGTCTTGAACTTGCTCTTTCGTGCGGTCATGAATAGGCTTGGCACAAGGGCTAAAATGTACATGAAGTCAAGGCCGCAAAACACCCATGCCGCCCAAAATCCAGGCACTGCCCCCGCGAACATCGAGAATATTAAGAGTGCCGCCACGGCGTGCCCGACTTGCGTAAAGCCTTCTTGCCAAAGGTAGTACAAACGCATCAAGAGTCCCTTGCGCTTGGGACTTTTAGGAATGACGTGCAAGGGAATCAAGCGAGAGGCCACTTGTGGACTCGCATTTGATTCCCGCTGGGTCAAGCCTCGAAGAGGAATGACGCTTATGATCCAGTGGAAGAAATGCATGGCAGTTGACAGTAGGAAGTAGGCGGTAGGAAGTAGTTATGGGGTATGGGGTCGCACCCTATAGTGGTGAGCCGGTTGGTGAGCTTGCCGAACCATGAGGTATGAGGTTATTGTAATTAGAAAAGCCATAAATTTTGTAAAACAAGCGTTGCGGGCGATTGTTCGCAGGAGCATAAGGCTGAGTGCAGCTATTGATACTATAGGCCTCAAAGCGAAGCGACCCCAGAGGAGCTTTAGCTCCGTGCCCATAGCTCAATTGCTTAACTTGCCGATTCATTCCTCGAGACCTCATTTACTTCGGCACTTTCACCTGTTTCAGTATTCCCTCCAGAATTTGTCTTGAAGCTCCGGGCGTATTGCTGTCCTTGGCGAACACGCGGTGTTCCATGACGGGATAGAACACATGCTGGATGTCGTCGGGATTCACGAAATCGCGGCCAGCGACATACGCGCACGCTTGCGCCATCTTGATGAGGTTGATTCCGGCACGTGGGCTTGCCGCCAAACGAACCGCAGGGCTTGTGCGAGTCGCTTGCACAAGCGAAACTACATACGTTTCAAGCGATTCGTCAATGTGAATCTTGCGGACAACATTCCGAGCCGCAATAACTTCATCTGGAGTCGTCACGGCTTTGAGTGTATCAAGCGGTTTCCCGTCGCGGTGGGCTCGCAAAATGCCAAGTTCCGTTTCCGCTGTCGGATACCCTAATGAAAGCCGCACCAGGAATCGGTCCATCTGCGCTTCGGGTAGCGGAAATACGCCGTGAAATTCCACAGGATTTTCGGTTGCAAGCACCATGAACAATTTCGGCAGTGCATGACGTTCGCCTTCCAACGAAACTTGTCGTTCTTCCATCGCTTCCAACAGCGCACTCTGCGTTCGCGGAGACGCACGGTTGATTTCGTCTGCAAGCAAAACCTGCGTAAAAACGGGTCCCTTGCGGATTTCAAAATCGCCCGTATTCGCCTTGAATACGGCACCGCCCGTGACATCTGCTGGGAGCAAGTCCGGCGTAAACTGGATTCGTGCAAAGTCCGCCCCGATAGCCGCGGCAAGAGCTTTCGCAATTGTCGTCTTGCCTGTTCCAGGAACATCTTCAATCAGCACGTGGCCATCTGCAAGGAGTGCCATCACAAGCATTTCAACTTGCTCCTGCTTCCCCAACAAGACATTATTTAAAGAATCAATAAGTTTTTCAATCATGTAAATAAATATATATAGTTATTGGTTCATAGTAGTTGGTTGTTGGCCAATGAATCGGGTTATGGGTTGCTCTAGACTCGTTTCTTACAACTCTCTCGCATCTTCTCTGATTTGGCTTTATTTCTCTAGTCTTTGCACAAGTGCTAAATGCTAGGCTCAATCATGTCAAAAAACAAGTTTTTTGCCGCGATGTTCGCCTTACGCATTTATCGTCTCTAGTCTAATTTCTATTTTTGTGCCCACTATGAGTGAAGACATTAAAGAAGAATCGATAGAAAAAGTCAATCCATTTTTAACGCCTGTTAAAATTATCGAACCCAAGAACAAGCTCCCTGATTATACTTTCGATATGCTTCCCGAAGAGCAGAAGGCTATTCTCCGGGAACATGGCTGGACCGAACTCATGCCCGTCCAGCGCAAGTCTATCCCTTACATGCTCGCCGCTCGCGATATGCTCGTGCAATCGAAGACCGGTTCGGGAAAGACTGGCGCATATGCCCTCCCGCTTCTGCAGGTCATCGTCCGCGACCATCCGTATCCGCAGGCACTTATCCTCGTCCCGACGCGAGAACTCTGCATCCAGGTGCAAGAAGAATTTGAAAAACTTTCGAAGGGTACGGGCATCAGGTCCGTTGCAATTTTTGGCGGAGTCAATTACGAACCGCAAATCAAAGCTCTCCGTGCCGGCGTTCATGTCATTGTAGCCACTCCGGGTCGCCTCATGGACCACATCCAGCGTGGCAATGTCGATTTGCTCTCCATCCGCGACCTCGTGCTTGATGAAGCGGATGAAATGCTTTCGATGGGTTTCTACCCTGACATGCAGAAAATCCGCAAGTACTTGCCGAAGGCTATCTCTTGCACGATGTACAGTGCGACGATTCCGCAGACGGTCAAGAGCCTTGCCCGCGAATTCCAGCGTCCGAGTGCCGAATTCCTTTCACTCAGCTACGACAAGGTCATCGCGAACAACCTTGAACACCGCTACTACACTTGCGACGTAATGGAAAAGGATTCCATGACCATCAAGGTTTTGGAATACTACAATCCCGAAAGCTGCATGATTTTCTGCAACTACAAGCGTGACGTGAGCTACCTCGAACAAGTGCTTTCCGGCTACGGTTTTGAAGTTGGTGCATTGAGTGGTGACGTGGCACAGAGCCTCCGCGAAAAGACTCTCAACGCCTTCCGCGACAAGAAACTCAAGATTCTCATCTGCACCGACGTTGCCGCACGCGGTATCGACGTCGATCACGTGACGCACGTTCTCGTCTATGACCACCCTGCCGACCACGAAGTCTATGTGCACCGCAGCGGACGTACCGCCCGTGCAGGCCGCAGTGGCCTCTGCATTTCTCTCATCACGCCGGTCGAAGAAATCGACCTCCGCCAGACCGCAGTCGATTTCGGCATCAACTTCATCAAGATGGATCCGCTGACAAACGAAGAAATCGCGAAGAAGGTGAGCGAACGCACCCGAGTCCGCCTCGAAGAAGTCCGCAAGCACTTCGGCGGCCAGAAGGCCACCGAACGCATCAGTCGCATGCTCCCGCTCGTGAAAGACCTCGCAAACGGCACCACCGACGACCAGATGCTGTTAGCCTATTTGCTTGACAGGTATGCATGGAAGAAATGATATAGTAGACAGTAGGAAGTAGGAAGTAGACAGTATTGCTTGTCAGTAAAGTCAATTATAAAGAAACTCCGATATCCTACATTTGCTATAGATCATTAGACTCGATGCTCACGCTTATGATGGCATAACTTCCTACTTCTAACTTCCTACTTCTAACTAATTATGGCTAAAATCAAAGTAAAATCCGCAAAAGAAATCGAACTGATCCGCGATGCCGGCGCTCTCGCTGCCGAAACGCTGATCCGTGCGGGCGAAATGTGCAAGCCCGGTGTATCCACCCTTGAAATCGATGAATTTATCGGCGACTACACACGCCAGCACAAGGGCATCTCCGCCTGCATGGGCTATCACGGTTATCCGCGCTACGCCTGCATCAGTCTCAACGAAGTTGTCTGCCACGGCATCCCGAACGCGAACACCATCCTGAAAGATGGCGACATCGTGAACATCGATATCACCACAATCCTCTCCGGCTACCACGGCGATACCTCCGCTATGTTCTGCGTCGGCAAAGTCTCTGACATCGCCCGCGAACTCGTCGATACCGCCAAGTTCTGCATGGAAGAAGGCATCCGTGCCGCAGGCGAACAAGGCGCTCACTGGAACGACATCGGCTGTGCCATCCAGGACATCGCCGACGAACACGGATTCAGCGTCGTCGAAGACTACTGCGGACACGGCATCGGCCGCGGCTTCCACGAAGAACCGACTGTCTATCACTTCCGCAACTACGAACGCTGCCCGTTCATCGAAGTTGGCAACGTGTTCACCGTCGAACCGATGATCAACGTCGGTCGTCCGGGCACCAAGACGCTCAGGGACGGCTGGACCGCCGTGACTCGCGACGGAAGCCTCAGCGCCCAGTGGGAACACACTGTAGTGAAGACAAAGGATGGCATCGATATTTTGACGCTCCCGCGATAGCTCCACTAGTAAACAGTAAGCAGTGGTTAGGCCTTAGGCCGTAAACAGGAATGTAGAAAGAACGTTCAATTTACAATCCTAACCACTGACCACCAACTACTTAAACTCAGCTTCCTACCTCTTTGGATCCTTCAACTCCGCCCTTCGACGCGCTTCGCTTGCTCAGGGACCTTAATAAGGTTGGTGAGCTTGTCGAACCACGCTCAGGATGACACTTCCTACCACCACCACGAATCACTTCTCAACCACCATCCACTTTTAATTTATTTCCTAATCACCAACCACTAACCACTAACCACTTTCCCAATGTCCTTCCTCAGTAACGCACGCGACAAAGCGGTTGAATTTTTCTTCCAGCGCCTTGATATCATCAAACGAATTGGTGAAATCAAAAAATTGGATATAGATTCGCAAGAAAATCAGGCGAACATTACCATCCTTTTGCATGGCGAATTTGAGCCGACGACTCTTTGTGCTCACTACTGTTTTGAAGACACTTCTGATGGTACGGCAATTGTTATAGATAACATAACTAGTGAGCGCGAACTGATTAACGAATTCGCGGCATGGTGGTTTAGGGATTGCAATCATACATACAAGAGAATGCTCCCCAAAGGAACTGGTATGTTCGCCAAAATTTTGTTCTAGCAGTCATGGAAGAATTTTTATTATGGATGAACAGTTAAAAAAAAATTTAAACAACGTTTCCTTCAGCGTCAATGCCGAAAAGCAGACGATGGATATCTCGTTCCTTCCGCATGGCGAAGAAAAGCCTATTTCGTTCCATGTGAACTACAAGCTTGTAGAAACGGGCGACGAAACGGAGATTATCGTCCAAAACATCGCGTCCGATCGTCTTTGGGTGGATGAAATCGTTAAAATATGGCTTGAAAAAAGTAATTTTCAATACAAGATCCCCCAAAACATTGCAAGAATTGTTAAAATGTTCTTGAAATAGGAGATAAAAGGAGCTTGCCCATGTTGAATTTTAAAGAATACAAAGACAAAAAAGAAGAATCCATTCAGGAATTGGTTTATTCCATTATATTCAACCTGATTACGGATATCCCGGACTCGCTCCTTTGCCCGAACAAGGATCCTGATAAACGTGCTGATCTTTTAATCAAGCAGGCCGCATTGAAGGCCGCCGCCGTGAGTACGACGCTTTCTGTCCCTGCCGGTTTGACAGGCGTGTTGACTTCCATCCCGGACATCGCCGCTGTTTGGCGTATCCAGGCTCAGCTTGTTTCTGATCTCGCTTGTACATACGGCAAGTTTGCTATGCTCTCCCGTGAAGCCATGGTCTGGTGCTTGTTCCGCCACAGTGCAGCCTCGCTCCTCCGCGATGTCGCCGTCCGCACCGGGAGCCGCATTGTCGTGCAGAAGCTTTCGTTTACCGCTCTCCAGAAACTGCTCCAGAAAATTGGGGTCAAAGTTTCCGCGAACTTCCTGGGCCGCATCGCCCTGCGTGCAATCCCTGCAATTGGAGCAATTGGCAACGGCGCTTATACTTATTTTGATACAACAGAAGTCGGGAAAACGGCTATGGCGTACTTCAAGTCTCTCGAAGGCATTGAAAAACCTGAACTTGTCGAAAATTCCATCGACAAGGAGCCGGAAGCAAGCGAAACCGACGAATCTGATACGTCCGACGAGAGCGACGAAACTAAATCTCCAGACGATAGCCAAAGTCATTATTTCTAGCGTCATTGATTATACAGACAATAAAGAGTTTTATCAAGTCGCATGAAGTCCCCGTACTTCTTGTGGTGGTCTTGTTCTTTCTCTTTACGTTGTCGTTTGTCGGCGAAACGATTCCGCTTAACGATGGGGCGGGATATGACGGTGCTTTTTACTATAACGTTGCACAGAATTTTTCTACGGATTTTTTTTCTGTGGGTTATGACCGTTTCCGCATTTCCGCATTTTCCCGTTCTTTCTGATAAATTTATTTTTATCGCTTTTGGGCATCGAGTCGTCGCATGCAAACTTGATGACTTCGATGTACGTGCTTCATTTTTTGAATTTAGCGATACAACTGATTTTCTTTTTTAAGCTTGTACAAATCTATGCTTGGAAAAAGACGACGGCGGCTCTCATTTTCGGGTGTTACTTTTTTAATTACTTCGTCCTAAAAAACTGCGGCTACGAAATTTTCCAGACGGATGCTTTTGCCAATACGATTTTTCTTGTTTCGTTCTACTTTTTGCAACGTCAAAAATTTTTACAGGCTATTTCCATTTCGTTCTTGGGCATCCTCACATGGCCGACTGTGACTTACACGATTTGGCTGTTGTATTTTTTCAAGGACCCGTTCCCGCAAGACGCTCCACGCCTCAAACTCCATACGGGAAAAACGCTTTCTGTGGCGTTACCGCTGCTGTCTGTTGGGGCAGTCGCTTTGCTTTACGTATTGCACAAGCAACCACTTCTCGAAAGTATGCTTTTCATTCCTGCTTCTGCTTCGCTTCTTTTTGTGGGAGCTGTCGCTTGGTGCTTTTTTCTCTATGTTGTTTTGCATGGGTGCGACTACCACTTCCATTCGCCGTTCACGTACATTCGTGAATTTGTGCGTCAGTCGCCTTGGAAAAAACTTGCTTTCGTCGCCATCCCTTTTGTGGTCGTAAGTCTTTACCTCCGGGCCCATACCAACGACGAATTTTATTTTAGCGAAGTTGCGTTCATTCTCCAGATGTTCCTTCGTCCGCTCAAGTATCCGCTTATCACGCCCGTTGCACATATCTGTTATTTTGGCATCCTACCACTGCTAGTCGTCTTTCTTTTCCGCAATTTTTCAAAAGAAATTTTTAACTGCAGTCCAGGCTATGCTCTTGCGTTCCTCGCATTTCTCTTTTTTGCTATCGACAGCGAGGCTAGACACGTCATCCCGTTGCTTCCGTTGATTCTTGTGCCGCTCGGATGTGTAATCGACAAGATGAACTTGAGCGTAAAAGCGGTCGCATCGTTGCTTGTTCTCCAGCTACTCCTCAGTCATTTTTATGTACCGATAAATGTTGCTGGGATTGAAGATGCGTTTGAAAACAATGATTATTATGGCGTTGCCCAACTTTATTATATGAACTTTGGCCCTTGGATGTCTTTTGAGTTTTACATTATTTGGGCGTTTATTGTAATAATTGCAGCGCTATTAGTGCGATTTATCATCAAAAGAAGCAAAAATTAGCCGTTTTTTACCGCTTTTATACGTTCATGTGATAAACCGCCCTTGAGTTCCCCCCTAAATTTTTCTATTTTTGGGCGCAACATTCAAAAACATCAACTCCATTTGTGGAAATAAAATATGAAAAACATTGAAAAGCACAGAAATATTGGTATTTCTGCTCACATCGACTCCGGTAAGACTACTCTTACTGAACGTATCCTTTACTTCACAAAGCGTATCCACGCTATCCACGAAGTTCGTGGTAAAGACGGCGTCGGTGCCACGATGGACTCCATGGAACTTGAACGCGAACGCGGCATCACGATTCAGTCTGCTGCAACGTTTGCAAACTGGACCCACACCAAGAGCGGCGAAGCCGACTCCATCAACATCATCGATACCCCGGGGCACGTGGACTTCACTATCGAAGTGGAACGTTCTCTCCGCGTGTTGGACGGTGCTATCCTCGTTCTCACGGGCGTTGAAGGTGTCCAGTCCCAGTCTATCACCGTTGACCGCCAGATGAAGCGCTACCATGTGCCGCGTGTCGTGTTCGTGAACAAGTGCGACCGCTCCGGTGCAAACCCGCTCCGCGTTGCCGTGATGCTCAAGGAAAAGCTCAACCACAAGCCGTGCGTCATGCAGATTCCTATAGGTTTGGAAGCCAATCTTAAGGGCGTGGTTGACCTCATCGAAATGAAGGCCTACTACTTCGAAGGTGACAACGGCGACGACATGATCGAAAAGGATATTCCGGAAGAACTCGTCGATCAGGCTAACGAATACCGCGAAAAGCTCGTGGACTGCTGCGCTGACTACAGCGACGAAGTCATGGAAAAGGCTATGGAAGGCCAGTATGGCGTCGATCAGATCGACAAGGCCCTCCTCAAGAAGGTCATCCGCGAAGCTACCATCCGCCTCGACATCACTCCGGTGTTCATGGGTTCTGCTCACAAGAACATTGGTGTCCAGAAGCTCCTCGACGGTGTTATCGACTATCTCCCGTGCCCGACCGACGTTGAAAACAAGGCTCTCGACCTCGACAACAACGAAGCTGAAGTTGTCCTCAAGTCCGAAGATAATGCTCCGCTCGTCTGCTACGCATTCAAGCTCGTGAACGACCGCTATGGCCAGCTCACCTACATCCGCGTTTATCAGGGTACCCTCAAGAAGGGCGACATGATCACCAACATGGCAACCGGCAAGAAGGTTTCCGTTGGCCGTCTCGTCCGTATGCACGCTGACGAAATGGTGGATATCACCGAAGCCGGTGCAGGCGACATCGTCGCTCTGTTCGGTATCGACTGCGCATCCGGTACGACTTTCACGGATGGCAAGAACCACTACAACATGACTTCCATGCACGTTCCTAACCCGGTTATCGAACTTGTTATCGAAGCCAAGAACCGTGACGACCTCGACAACATGTCCAAGGCCCTCAACCGCTTCACGAAGGAAGACCCGACGTTCCAGGTCGAGGTTGACAAGGAATCCGGCCAGACCATCATCAAGGGTATGGGCGAACTCCACCTTGACGTTTATATCGAACGTATGCGCCGTGAATACAAGTGCGACGTGACGACTGGTGCTCCGCAGGTTGCTTACCGCGAAACCATCACCCGCCCGGCCAAGTTCGACTACACGCACAAGAAGCAGACCGGTGGTTCTGGTCAGTACGCTAAGGTTGTCGGCGAAATGCGTCCGATGGCTGTCGAAGGCGACCAGGAAAAGGTCTATAACTTCGTCAACTCCGTCGTCGGTGGCCGTATTCCGAAGGAATACATCCCGTCTTGCGACAAGGGTTTCCAGAGCTGCATGGAAGCTGGTTCTTTGATCGGCTTCCCGGTTGTGGGTATCGAAATGGAAGTTCAGGATGGTGCTTTCCACCCGGTGGACTCCTCTGATATGGCGTTCCAGGTTGCAGCCCGTATGGCCTTCCGCGAAGCTTTCGCCAAGGCTGGTGCTCAGATTCTCGAACCGATCATGAAGGTCGAAATCCAGACTCCGACCGAATTCCAGGGCGGCGTTGTGGGTAACGTTTCTCAGCGTCGTGGTGCTATCACTGGCACGACCGAAGAACTCGGCATGACGACGATTGACGCTGAAGTCCCGCTTTCCGAAATGTTCGGTTATGCAACGGACCTCCGCTCCATGACTCAGGGTAAGGCTGAATTCACGATGGAATTCTGCAAGTACCTCCCGGTTCCGAAGAACATCCAGGAAGAACTCATCAAGAAGTACGGCGACAAGGTCAAGGCTCGCGCTTAATCCAAGTCCTAAAACTTCTCGAAAGTTTAAAAAAGACCTGCAACGAAAGTTGCGGGTCTTTTTGCATATTAAATAACATTTCTCCAAAAAGGAAGGACTCCGCATGCGCAAGCCTACGGAGTCCTTGAAAATTCGTAACACTAGTAAGTTCTACTCCACGATTCGATCCGGCATCCCGTCTCAGAACCAGAATTTACTACTGCCACGAGAATAATATAGTGCAAAAAAATATAAATGTGAATTTTTTTTTGCAAAAGTAATACTCTAAAATGGAAGAATGGGACGAGAATCTTGGGCATCAAAGGGTATGTTGGTGACGCTCTTACGAGAATCTTTCGTACAAGGCGTCTCGTTCCACCGGAACAAGGCCTTCGTTTATGATGAGACTTTGCATGCGCTCTGGGCTCATGCCGACGGGAACTGTGGCGCCTGCGGCATGCGTAATCTTCTCTTCGATGATTGTGCCGTCTAAATCTGATGCACCGGCGTGGAGAGCTTTCATGGCAGTCTCGATGCCCATTTGGATCCAATACGCTTTGATGTGCGGGAAGTTGTCCAAGAACAAACGAGAAACGGCGACCGTGCGCAAGATATCTTCTTCGCTTGTGATGTTCGGGACGATTTGATGGAGCGCGTTGTGTTCCGGGTGATACACCAGCGGAATGAACGCGAAAAAGCCGGGGGCTTCGTCTTGCAAGTCGCGGAGCATCTTCATGTGCGCGATGCGGTCTTCGATTTTTTCGATGTGTCCGAACAACATAGTTGCATTCGTCGGGATGCCGAGCTTGTGGGCGGCACGGTGAACGTCGAGCCATTCTTCGCCAGTTTCTTTGCCGGGGCAAATCTTGTCGCGTACACTTTGTACTAAAATTTCGGCACCGCCGCCGGGGAGCGCGTCAAGCCCTGCGTCCTTGAGCGTTGCCATAATTTGTTCTGGAGTCTGCTTGGAAATTTTTGCAAAGTGGCAAATTTCGACAGCGGTAAAAGCCTTCAGGTTTGCTGCTGGAAACTCTTTGCGGAGCTTTCGCAGCATGTCGATGTAGTAATCGAACGGATGGTCGGGATGGAGGCCTCCGACGATGTGCAGCTCGCGTGCACCGCCGCTAATGGCTTCGGCAGCCTTGTCGCGGATGGTTTCGTAATTCCAGTCGTAAGCGGTCGGGCTATCTTTCTTGATGCGGCTGAATGCGCAGAATTTGCAGTGCAGCACGCACACGTTCGTGTAGTTGATTTGGCGGTTGTTCACCCAATAGACGGACTTGCCGTGGCGTGTTTCTTTTTCTGCATTGGCGCGTGCGCAGAGTTCGTCGAGGGGGGCGTTCAAAAATAAATCGAGTGCTTCTTGTTCTGAAATGCGAGACATGCTGTAAATATAGTTATTAGTGGTTGGTGGTTAGTAAACAGTGGTTGAGGTTAGTAGGTTGGGGCTTGCTCCAACCATTGTTTCTTGTTTTGCTCTTGCGTCTCGTCATCCTGAGGGCGTTAGCCCGAAGGATCCAGTGAAGTCTTGATTTGCTTTGTCACCTCGGCGTAAGGTGGGGGAGCATGTCGAACCATGCCGGAACGAGTCCGGGATGACAATAAAAAAAACGCAGATTAAAATCTGCGTTTTTTAGTAGCGGGGGCAGGACTTGAACGCTGCGACCTTTGGGTTATGAGCCCAACGAGCTACCAACTGCTCCACCCCGCGTCGAGGTTGTCCCATATATAGAAAATAATAATGGGTTTGGCAAGTCCTAAACGTCGTTTAAAAGGGTGAGTAAGATTTTTTTATGCTTTTTCCGCCGAATTTCGCGAATTTTTGCAGAACTTGCCATCTATTAATGGATGGAGGGGGTTAAACAAACTTCTTTAAAATGTGCTTGCTTGCGTAGAAATAATCAATTCCGCTGATGAGTGTTATGGCCGTTATGATGCCCATCACAACAATGGGGAATTGCAGCCAAATATCTTCAAAGCCGGGAATCAATGCGCGTACAGGTTCAATCGCTCCAAGCAAAATGGCGACAATGCCAATCCCTTGCAATGCGGTTTTCCACTTGCCGCTGCGGCGGGCCGGCATGATGAGTCCTTCGCTTGCGGCGAGCGTCCTGAGCGTCTCCACGCTGGATTCGCGGAAGTAAATCAATGCGACCATCCACACGGATGCATAACCCGTGGCAATAAAGCACATGAATATCGTCATGTTCGAAATCTTGTCGCTGAACGGGTCGAGGTATTTGCCGAGCGTGCTGACTTCGCCCATGGCGCGGGCGAGCTTGCCGTCCAGGAAATCGGTGAGCATGAATCCGAGCACCATCACGAGTGCAAGCACTTTAAAGACGATGCTGTTGTTGCTGTAATCCAAATCGTTATCGTAGAAGAACACCCAGAGGAAAAACGGTGTGAGCACGATGCGGCTCATGGTGAGCTGGCTTGCGATCGAAAGCGGCTTGCGGTGGGCGGGGTCGCGGTAGTACCAGTAGGCGTATGCGGCTGTTGAGGCGAGGATGAGCAAGATGGAAACGACCATCATAATTTGTTGGAAATTTTCCAAATTCAACAAATAAACGCCCATCGTTATTGTTACAGATAGATTCGCGAGTTTGCTCCAACGGCGTTTGCGGGGGAGCTGTTTCCCTTCGCGGAGAACGCCCAGTGAAAACAACGTATGCGCTATCAATCGGGCTAGCAATACGGCACAGCCGACACCTAGAATTTTTTCGGCACTTTCGTTCTGGAGCAAGTCGCGGACAAAAATGCTTGTCATGACGGTGAACTGCAAGAATCCGTCGATGGTGTTGAGCCACAGCTTGTAATAAGGCTTTTCGATTTCTTGGCTACGGAGCTGGTAGAGGTTGACCCATCCCATGATAAGCGCGATGCCCACAAAGGCACACGCGGTCTTGGTCCAACCCTCCCAGATGAATATTATGACACACACAAATACGAGTGCTCGTAAAACACTCCAAACACGCGTTCGCAACCGAACGTCAGACGTTTTTTCGGTCATAGATTTTCCTCCAACAATTGTTTTGCATGAGTGCGGACTGTTTCTGATGTTCCGCCTAACATTCTAGCAATTTCTTCGATGCGTCCGTTCTTGTCGAGGTCAATTATAGACGTAAAAGTCCTACCGTCAATCTCTTTTTTGCTCACGGCGAGCTGGTTTTCGGCACGGCTTGCGACTTGATGCAAATGCGTGATAGTGAGCACTTGGTGGTGCTTGCCCAGATTGCGGAGCGCATCGCCAATGCTGTTGCCCGTTTCGCCAGAAATTCCTGAATCGACTTCGTCAAAAATCAGTAGCGGAACTTTGTCGAGTTCTGCCATGACGCTCTTGATGGCTAGCAGCACGCGGCTGAGTTCGCCGCCGGACACCGCCTTCTGCAGCGATTTTTCGCCTTCGCCCGGGTTCGGGGCGAGCAAGAATTCGATGCGGTCGGCTCCGTTTGCGGCTGGAGCTTGTTCGGTGATGCTTGTAGAGAACGTGGCCTTGGGCATGCCGAGATTACGCAACATTTCTTGTACAGCGCTGTCGAATCGGAGGGCCGCTTCTCGACGCTTTTCGGTGAGAGCGGCGGCGAGCCGTTCTGTCTCTGCCTTGTGTGCATCTGCTTTGCGTTTGAGTTCTTCGAGGTCGGCATCGAGATTTTCGAGGCTGTCGAGTTCCTGCTTACGTTGTTCGGTGAGCGCGATGAGTCCGGCCACGTCGGTACGGTATTTGCGTTTGAATTTTTGAATCAGCGCGATTCTCGAATTTGCTTTGTCAATTTCGACAGGACTCATGGACTTTGAGGGGCGGAGCCTCTGCAAGTCCTTGCAAATTCCTTCGAACGGATCCGCGACTTCGACGAGTGCGTTCAAGTCTTCTTCGTAGTGCGGAATCTTTTGGGCAAGGGAACGCAACTTGTACTGGAGGTTCTGAACTTGTTCCAAAATACCGTTGTCGCAACCGATAAGTGCCTGAATTTCGTTCAGCAGATTGTGCTCGGCTTCGCTCTTGCTTGCTGCAGAGACTTTGTCTTCAAGCTCTTCTTCTTCGCCATCGCGGAGAGCGGCCTTTGAAAGTTCATCGTACTGGAACTTCAAAAAGTCTTTTTGTGCGGCCAAGTCTTTGGCGTGAGCTTCGGTCTTTTCAATTTCTGCAAGAACGTTGTTCCAAGCGGTAAAGCTCTTGCCGTATTCTGTAAGCAACTCGTTATTGCCCGCGTATTCGTCGAGCATTTTGGCATGCGTGCGGATGTCGCGTAACAAAAGTTGCTCGCTCTGCCCGTGCATCTGGATCAGCGATTCGCCGAGTTCCTGCAAGTCCGTGAGGCTTACGACAGAACCGTTCACGCGGGCTCGTCCCTTGCCGTTTTCAAGAATCTCGCGCCGGATGATGAGTTCGTCGTCGTCATCGAGTTCGAGCTTTGCAAGAATTTGTTTGACTTCGGGTTCGTTAGAAATATCGAACATTCCTTCGATGACCGCTTTTTCTTCGCCCGTGCGGACCATCGATGCTTGCGATTTGTCTCCGCAGACCATGCGGAGCGCTTTCATAAGAACAGACTTGCCTGCACCTGTTTCACCTGTAATAGCGGTAAAGCCCCCGTGGAAGGGAACCGTCGCTTCGGCAATCAAGGTGAATCCGTTAATTGTAAGTTGCTTTAACATTTGCTTTGCTATTGTTTGATACTATATAAATTAGCAAATAGGTTGTTTGTCAATAGTCAATGGGTAGTAGTGGTGGTTAGTAAACAGTGGTTAGTAAACAGGAATGTAAAAGGAACGTTCTTATTGCAATCCTAACCACTAACCACTAACC
>NZ_JAFWOM010000166.1 GCF_017545445.1 Fibrobacter sp. | reverse complement strand
TTTCAGAATCCGCTTACACATACGGATTTCACCAATTTCACCTAATTTATATCGTTTCAATTCCATATTCAAACCTTTCCTAGATCCTTCGACTCCGTTACACTCCGCTCAGGATGACACCCCGAGTTACCTTCTACCAGCTTTTTTCCACAAATATCTCGCCCTTGCGATTTCCATCTTGCTATAACCATATAAAGAAATCGGTGCGTCGGTCACACCCATTGCATCTAACTCTGCTTGAGCTTCTTTCCGTTCCATTTCAGCCATTTCTTTTTTAGCCAATTCTTCTTTTTCCGCTTCGTATTTCCGTTGCTTTTTTAAAATGACAAAAGGAACTATAATTGCACCGATTGCACCAACCGCAGCAATCAATGAAATCAAGCCAGAGTAATTATTCAATATTTCCATTTACCTTCGCCTTTTAGATCCTTCGACTTCACTTCGTTTCGCTCAGGATGACACTGCTTCTAAAGGAGATTCCCGCCTTCGCGGGAATGACACCATAATCCGAGCGGCATCAACTAATCCCCGAATGACAATGATGCTAGTTGTTTCTGTATTTCCTTCTCGAGTTTGTGGCTTTCGGCGAACATGGCGGCGAGTTCTTCGGTGTCGGCTTTCATCTGGGCGTTGAATTCGTCGGCGGTGATATCCACGTAGTCTATCTTGATGTCGAAATACTGGCCGGCGCTAAGGCTGTAGCCTTTTTCCTTGACTTCGCTGTAGGTCACGACCACGCTGAAGTCTTCGACGGCTTTGGCCTTGCGGAAGGTAGTCACGATTTTCTCGATTTCGTCGTCTTCGAGACGGACTTTCTTGAGGCCGTTCGCGTCCTTGTATTCCTTGCCGAGTTTGCTTGCGTCAACGAGGGTGACTTTGTCGCTGTCGGTCTTTTTGCGGGTCTTGTCGAAAAAGAGCACGCTCACGTTGGTGCCGGTGTTCGCGAATACGTTGCTCGGCATGCTGACTACGCCATAGACGATGTGTTCGTCAACGATGCGTTCGAGGATTTTGTGCTCGATGCCGGATTTCGCGGTGATGAACCCGGTGGGGATAACGATGGCACCCTTGCCGCCTGCCTTGATGCTGTTCACCACGTGCTGGATAAAGCAGGTGTAGATGGCCATGCTCTCCTTTTTCTTGTTCGGGACTTTAGGCACGCCTGCCCAGAATCGGGCGTTCCATTTCTTTTCGATGTCGTCGCGGGTGTCGCTGAAGTCCATCTTGAACGGCGGATTGCTCACAACGTAATCGAACTGTTTGAGGCTCTTGCCGTCGTCGCTCTTGTGGTAGGGTTCCAAGAGGGTGTCTCCCTGCACGGCATGATCCAGGCTCGATACGAGTCCGTTCAAGAGCAGGTTTAGCTTGAGCATCTTGTTACTGCGCTGCGAGATGTCTTGCGCAAAGATGGTGCAGCGGTCTTCGCCAATCTGGTGACTGAGTGCCATGAGCAATGTGCCGGTGCCTGCGCTGGGGTCGTAACATTCTACGTTGTGCAAGTCGGCGTTGTCGCCCACCAAGAGGCGCGCCATAATTTTTGCGATGGCCTTGGGCGTGTAATATTCGGCGTACTTGCCGCCGCCTGCGGTGTTGTA
>NZ_JAFWOM010000165.1 GCF_017545445.1 Fibrobacter sp. | reverse complement strand
CGCCATTGACCGGTGAGGAGTTTTTGCATTAAGCCTTGTTTTTGCTTTTTGTAGTTTTCGAGGATTTCCTGCAAAACAGCCATTTCCTTTTTTGTAGTTTGAACAAACTGCGCAATTTTCTTTTGCTCTTTTATATCTATTGGCAATCGTAACTTTGCTGACAAAAACTTTTTATTTGTTATGTTAATAGTATTTTTAGCGCCCTTTTGAGCGACCGGATGCAAGTAGTTATTCGCATTTATAGGACTAGAAAAATAGAAGTCCAATATTGCACCTAATTCAAAAGTTTTTGGAGTGAATACGCCATAAAGCGGAGACACAATCACATCTTCTTTAATTAGGCTCTGCTTTACTATTCCCAACGGAAAATCGCCTGTCGGACTTTTGGTGTAAACAATATCGCCATAGTGGACACGATTGTAATTAGAAGTGTCTTTAGCAGCGAATGATCGTCCTAAATGTTCAATCTGATTTACTAAGCCCTTGTGAACGGAAACAGAAAATACTTCTTCTTTGCCAGTACTTTTATCTCCATGCTCATTTAACACATCAGACAAGGCTATGGTGGACCAGTTCTCATTTTGTTTTTGTTCAGTCCGTCCAAAAAGTTCCTTGCCATATTCCGTTAGTAACGACTCCTTCGCGTCGATGAGTTTTTCCATTTTTTCGATGGCGGAGTCCCAGACCGAAAGCGTCGCCGCAATTTTCTTCTGCTCTTCAAGCGGGGGTAAATTAACATCTAAATCCAAAATGCCGCTTGATTCTAATTTTCCAGCTCCAATGCCTGTACCCACAACCATATGCATGATTTTCGATTCCATGCAACCAAACCAATATAACAAGAAAGTAGAATTCAATTTTTCATTAGCATGCAAACATTTTACATCTTGGTTGAAGGCAACGTCACGCAGGCATAAACAAACGGGTATTCGCTTCCAAAGCATGCTGCCTCTCGTAAGTAACAGTAAATCATTCTTTTTTGCTAAAGACGAACCCTTTTTCAAAGCATCTTCTGTTATGTTCAACTTTGCTACTTCAACAAAATTTTTATGCATTTCTAACGCACTAATCCAAGGAATATCGCCATTCCAGAAAGAAGCATTGTCTTTGCTCGGCGTTCCTCCCGAGGACATCTTCACAACATCCCCCAACTTCACTTTTTTCCATCCATTAGGCAACATCATTTATCTTCCTCTCTATTTTCCAAAATCTTTTCAAGATACTCAATTCTCTCTATCATCTGTTTTAATAAAAAATTACTGGGCAAAGGAACTTCATTTTTTTGATTCACGCGATTTAAGCATTCGTTCTTTAAATCAGACAAAAAGGCTTTTTCTTTTTCTAAATCATATCCGTCAGGCACATTCAAATAGCGATGGCGCATTATTTTCAAGATTTCACCCTTTTTATATCGTTCAATTTTTATGTAACCATCGACAAATTTTCCGACATCAACCATGCACCATTGAAACTTTGTAACCTTATACGAAATATTCTGTATTATACCACATGCTGAATCAAATTCATAAGGATTACTTGATATCAAATTTTTGTAGAATAGCTCCTTTTCTTCTTGATAAGGATTCTCCCGTTCATTATAAATTTTCAACATTCTTTTTCTAAAATCTACTATTTTTTCTACACAATCATCTGAAGGGCTATAATTCTGTTTTATATCTTCAATACTAAGAATTTCATCAAATTCGACGCTGTTTGAATGTTCGTCCAAATATTTATTCATTTGTTGTACAACAAATTGCTTATTATTTGCACCACCATCATCGGATATTGAATATAAAACGACAAATAGAATCATCAATTGTGCAGAACTTTTTAAAGTCCCATTTTTTAATGCATCTTTGACTGCGAAATAAGCCTCCTTGGCCTCTTCATCACCCAGATCCCACCAATGGTATATTTTGCGAATTAAATAAGCGTCTCTTCCGCCAAACCAAGCAGATGAATTTATTTCTGCAACAACTTTCTCTTTGTCAAAAAAGGATTCTGTAAGCCACTGTTGCATGGGGAAATGCTCAATTTTATCCATATTATAACAGATGTCAGAAAAACAATCCCATGCAGTTAGTGAATTTTTTTCAGCAGGATATTGTCTTTCACCAAATTTCAACCCAACCATAAAATTGCGCGAAACTTCTATTTGGTTTGGATCAAATAAGCCTAGCCAGCAACCATATCGCATTGCAAGGAAATATCGAATAAAATGTTTGTCAAAGCCCCTTTCTTTTGATTTTTCTGAAAAAATGAGATTACCCAGTTGAGGGCAAAAATAGATGCACAGATGGTGGAAATCTTTTATAGTTTGCCTTAACGCTCGATAATTTCGATCAGGCATTTTCAGTACATATCCCCTCATCTGCTCTCGATCAAATTTTTGTTGTTCAGAATTATTAAACGAAAAATCGTCCATTTCCTCAAGATATTTTTGCTTTGCCGAATCAAATGATGAAAGTAATTCGTATACATATTCCCTGTTATTCCACCAAAGATTCTTTACCTTGGAATCAACATCTAACATTCCTTTGCGAGGAGCCAACCATGCTTTTAGGACATCTTCACAAGATGTCTGTATATGAAATTCCTTACCAATAACCTTTTCTTCCATGGAAAGCAAATCTTTCGAGCCACTTTGTTTTTCTCCTAATTCATTCCACTTGTTTTTATCGGCAATTAAGATGCAGGGGACATGTAACTGTTCTATATATTCATTTAAAAAACCAAATAGTTCTATTGTGGAAATCTTTTTTCGTTCCACGTCATCAAAAACAAATACTAATTTTTTCCCTCTAGATTCTATTCCCTGCAAAAATTCATCTTTAAAGAATTCAAAAGAATTCTTTGCATTCTTTTCTTTTGCGGAAGAAAAGCTTTTCTTTTTTGTACTTTCAACGAGATCTCCAACTAATGATCTAGCACTGGGCAAATAATCAAAATCCTTGAATTGTTGTTCTAAAAATGGGAAACAAATATTCTGAATTTTGCCTTCTATTTCCTTTTGATTTTGAACACCAAAAAGGCTTATATATATAACTGAATATTTTTCAGGTTCCGAAAACCAATCAAAATTATTAAAGAAATCCTTTTCTTCTGAAATACCCTTTGCAAGATAATTTTTCACAAAATATGTCTTGCCCGAGCCCCAGCAGCCCGTAATCAACACCGCATAATCGGGAGACTGCTCCTTGTTCAGGTAGTAGTCCAGAAATTCTTCAATGTGCTTGTTGCTGTTTGACATATTTCGTCCTTTGTTTTCGTCAACCATTTTCGTGGCCCTACGAAAATGGTCTATTTCCCAATCCTCTTTGTTTCCTTTTCAATCAAAATTGGTTTCTGTAAATCAAGCGATAGAATAGTTCCAAGTTGACTTTCTGCCGTTTCACGTAGTTTTACGAGTCGTTCTGATTGCGCCATACCTTCCTTTATCAAAATGGCATTGTAGCTTTCAAGGTTTGCCAAAACCAAAAGATGCGGGATATCGGCGTAATCCCTAATATTTCCTTTTTTGCCCGGATTATTAGTTCGCCATTCCTTGGCTGTTTCTCCAAAAAGAGCCACATTCAATAGATCAGCTTCATCGGCATAAACAAAGCTCTTCTGCATCGAGGTCAACTGCGGCAAAATAAGTTTTCCCTTAATCGCATCAGTATGAATCCTGTAGTTCAGCTTGGAAATTTCCCTATTAAGGTTCCAATTTAGGGACAGGCGGCTGCTTTCGTCCGATTTTAAGCGCCGATAATCCTTGACAATATACAGTTTGAATTCTGGAGATATCCACGATGCAAATTCCATAGCGATATCGCTATGCGCAAAAATACCGCCACCGTATCGACCAAACTTACAAACAATACCCTTAGCATTTGTTTGTTCAATCCACTTTGTAGGGGTCATAACAAATCGGTTTAAACCGGCGTCATTTTTAACCGTGTCGAAATGCACACGGTTAAAATCTGGATTATGGAGGCACTCCCATACAGCTAGAAATTCTATTGTATTACGATTACGCATCCAGTTTTGGATGACAAAACGGGGGTCATCTTCATTACGGTATTTCGCGATATCAGTCATTGAAATATACTCATTTTCAAAATCCGTGGTATAAATGCCAATATCAATCCCTAAGGCATGAATCGTTTCTTTTTTCATCTGAATCATCTTTTTTACTTTTACCATATTTCGCTCCTATCTCTGCCTTATTTTTCTTAGCCGATGCAAAACGATCCTTACCCCCGCTTAATCTCCTTCAGTTTTTGGGCCATCTGCTTACGGACTTCGGCGAGTTCCTTTTCAAGGCGGTCGATATCCTTCTGCACCGCGTCCACATCAATGGGAGCCTCCTCTTCGAAGGTATCCACGTAGCGCGGAATATTCAGGTTGTAGTCGTTTTCCTTGATTTCGTCGAGGGTCGCCACGTAACTGTACTTTTCTTCACCGCCAAAACTCAAATCTTCAAGATACGTCTTGTAGGTTTCGACAATTTTTTCAACATCCTGTTCTCGGAGAGCATTCTGATTCTTTCCCTTTTCGTAATGCTCGTCGCCGCTGGCATCGATGAACAGCACGCGATTGCTGGCGCCACGACTTTTGCGGAATACTAGAATACACGCAGGAATACTCGTTCCATAGAACAGGTTCGCCGGGAGGCCAATGACCGCATCTAGGAAGTTGAATTTTTCGATAATCGTCTGGCGAATCTTGCCTTCGCTTGCACCACGGAACAGCACGCCATGCGGAAGTACAATGCCCATACGGCCCGTAGCATCGTCAAGGCTATGGAGGAAATGCATCACGAAGGCGTAATCACCCTTGGATGTCGGCGGAACGCCCCAATCAAAGCGCTTATACGGATCGAGATCAGCGGACATTTTCGCCTTCTTGTCGTTCTCGGACGCATCGCCCAAGAAACCGCTGTCCCATTTGTCCAAGGAGAACGGCGGGTTCGCCACAATGCACTGGAATTTCATCAGCTGGTCGTTTTCGATGTTGCCCGGGTTCGAGAGCGTGTCACCCTGCCAAATCACGGCATCGTCTACTCCGTGCAAGAACATGTTCATGCGGCAGAGAGCCCAAGTCTGCATGTTCTGTTCCTGGCCATAAATACGCGCCTTGCGGTTCTTGATTTGCGCAAATGCCTTGAGCAGCAAGCCGCCGCTTCCGCAGGTGCCGTCGTAAATGCGGTCGTTTTCCTTGGGCTTCACCAAGCGCGCGACAAGTTCAGAAACCTTGTTCGGCGTGTAGAATTCACCGCCCTTCTTGCCCGCGTCCGAGGCGAAAAATGCAATCATATATTCGTAAGCGTCGCCGATGATATCTGCGTTATCAAGCTGCGACGGGCGCAAGTCAAGGTCATTAAAATCTTCAAGAAGGTTTTTTAATACGGCATTTTTTTCCTTAACATCACCAAGATTCACTGACGAATTGTAAT
>NZ_JAFWOM010000005.1 GCF_017545445.1 Fibrobacter sp. | reverse complement strand
GCGTGGGGCACATGCTCTCGGTCCCGGTAAGGCGGGGCGAAGAGACCATAGCGGTAATCACCTGCGAACGCGGGGCGCACACCTTCTACGACGAGGAGTCCGCCCAGATCCACCTGGTCGCAACGCTCACTAGCGCAAGGATAGACGAACTCTACCGCAAGAGCGGCTGGTTCGGCAAGAGGTTCGCCCGTTCCGCGCGGGAGGGGTTAGCCAAGCTGCTGGGCCACGAACACACCTGGGCAAAACTGCTGGGCATCCTGCTTACGGCGTTCGTTCTTTTCGCGGCACTGGTGCCCATCCCCTACAGGGTAAGCGCCCCGGCCATGCTCAAGACCGACCACATCACCTACCTGAGCGCCCCCTTCGACGGGTTCATCCAGAGCGTGAAGGTGAAGCCGGGCGACATCGTGTACAAGGGCGACGAGCTCTTGCGACTCGACCAGAAGGAACTCAAGCTAGAAGAGGCCGACCTAATGGCCCAGGAACAGGACAACCGCCGCGAAATCCAGAAGGCCCAGGCGAACAGGCAACTGGCCGACCTGCGCATACAGCAGGCCAAGCTCTCGCAGACACTGGCGAAATTAAAGACGGTGCGCTACAAGCTCTCTCGCTCGGTGGTGCGCTGCGAATCGGACAGCGCGGTGGTCATCGAGGGCGACCTGCAAAAGCGCGTGGGGTCGCATGTGAACCAGGGCGGCGAGCTGTTCCAGCTGGCATCCATCGAAGAAATCTATATGGAGGCCGACGTGAGCGAACTCGAAGTGAACAACGTGCGGCTTGGCGGCGAGGGCTTCATGGCCATCAAGAGTCGTCCCGATTACGTGTACAGGTTCCGCACCACGCTCATGAACCCGACGGCAAGTGTCAAGGACCAGGAGAACACCTTCGCCGTGCGCGGCGAGTTCGTGCGGGCGACTCCCCCGTGGTTCCGCCCCGGCATGACAGGTATCGCGAAGATTTTCGCGGGCAAGCGCACCCTCTGGTGGATTCTTTCGCACCAGGCCATCGACTACCTTCGCCTGAAACTCTGGTGGTAAAAGAGGGCAAAAGCCCCGAAAAGCGGCCCAAAAGTGTGGTTGGAGGTCCTGCAAAAGTCCAAGTGCCATTGTCACTTTGTATAAGCAGCTTCCGCAAATGCTTAGGCATGCCCCTCACTTTGTAAATGTTGCTCCTGCAAACGCCCCAGCACCATCACCTAAGCGGTGAAGGAACTCGGCCAAATGTTCAAGCACCTTTGCATAAGTGGTGTTGCCCCTCGGACATTTGCCCGGGCCCCTTTACACAAGAATGCAACACGCCCCGGCAAAAGTCCAGGCACCTACTTCACCTTGTAAAAGCATCTCCCGCAAATGTCTAAACGCCTTTGCACAAGTGGAGAAAGCGCTTATGCAATTGTCCGAGGACCTTTGCACAAGTGGTGAAACCACTCGCGCAAAAGCCCAAGCAATTTCATCACCGTGGTAATGCCACTCCGGCAAACGCCCCAGCACCATCACCTAAGCGGTGAAGGTGCTCGGCCAAATGTTCAGGCTTCTTCGCATAGGTGTAAAAGACACTCCGGCAAAAGACCTGGCCGTTTTGCACAAGTGACAAAACCGCCCGGACATTTGCCCCCGCAGCTCAACACAAGTGACATTGTAACAAAAGCAAAAGTTCAAGCAACACCCCCACAATGTAAAAGCCGCTCCCGCAAATGCGGAAGCGACTTTACACAATTGGTATGCATAAATCTTGAAAAATATTCACAAAATTGACAAAGGTATTCCCTTTGAACAGAGAGAGCACATGCCACAGATACCTTCGCGGCAGTCGTGGTCGAAAGCGAAGCCTTCCTTGCCCTGCTTCATCTGTTCTTCGTTCACGATGTCGAGCATTTCCAGGAAGGACATGTCCGGAGAAACATCGTTGATCTTGACAGTTTCGAACTGTCCCTTGGTCTTGGCATCCTTCTGACGCCAAATCTTCAAAGTCAAATTCAGTCCGCTCATTATTTGTAGCTCCTAGTAGCAAGGTGGACGTTATCAAAGGTAAGAGGTTCCTTGGAGAGTTCCGGTGCGATACCGTCGCCCTTGTATTCCCAAGCACCGACGTAGCAGAAGTTTTCGTCATCGCGCTTTGCTTCGCCTTCCGGAGTCTGGCTTTCTTCACGGAAGTGGCCACCGCAAGATTCTTTACGATGGAGAGCGTCGAGAGTGAGGACTTCGGCGAATTCGAGGAAGTCAGCAACGCGGCCGGCGCGTTCGAGGTTCTGGTTGAAGGAACCTTCGGAGCCGAGCACGTTGACGTTTTCCCAGAATTCCTGGCGGAGTGCCGGAATCTTTTCGAGAGCCGTCTTGAGGCCGGCTTCGTTACGAGCCATGCCAACGTATTCCCACATGATGTTACCGAGTTCACGATGGATATCGTTAACAGTGCGGTGACCCTTGATGGAGAGGAGCTTGTGGATGCGTTCTTCGGTCTGCTTCTTGCAGTCTTCGAAGGCGGCATCGGATTCAGAGACCTTTTCGAGCTTGGTACCTGCGAAGTAGCCACCGATGGTGAACGGAATCACAAAGTAACCGTCGGAGAGGCCCTGCATAAGAGCAGATGCACCGAGGCGGTTTGCACCGTGGTCGGAGAAGTTTGCTTCACCGAGAACGAAGCAGCCCGGGATAGTGGACATCAAATCATAGTCAACCCAGAGACCACCCATGGTGTAGTGGATAGCCGGGAAGATACGCATCGGGACCTTGTACGGGTCTTCGTCTGTGATCTTTTCGTACATCTGGAAGAGGTTGCCGTACTTGGCAGAGACACCTGCAACGCCCATACGCTGGATAGCGTCGGCGAAGTCGAGATAGACAGCCTGCTTGGTGTTACCCACGCCGAGACCTGCGTCGCAGACCTGCTTGGCGTTACGGGATGCCACGTCACGCGGCACCAGGTTACCGAAGCTCGGGTACTTTTCTTCGAGGTAGTAGTAGCGTTCAGATTCAGGAATCTGGTCCGGGCTACGGGTATCGCCCGCCTTGCGCGGAACCCAAATACGACCGTCGTTACGGAGAGATTCGCTCATCAAGGTGAGCTTGGACTGCAAATCGCCATGACGCGGAATGCAAGTCGGGTGAATCTGAGTATAGCACGGGTTTGCAAAGAGAGCACCGCGCTTGTAAGCACGGAATGCAGCTGTTACGTTAGAACCCTGAGCGTTTGTAGAAAGGTAATAAACGTTACCGTAACCACCGGTGCAAAGGCAAACAGCATCGGCAACGTGGCTTTCGAGTTCGCCAGTGATGAGGTTACGGACGATGATACCGCGAGCCTTGCCGTCGATCACGACGAGGTCCATCATTTCGCGACGCGGGAACATCTTCACCTTACCGGCGGCAACCTGGCGCATGAGAGCCTGGTAAGCACCGAGCAAGAGCTGCTGACCCGTCTGGCCGCGAGCGTAGAACGTACGGGAAACCTGCGTACCACCGAAAGAGCGGTTGTCCAAAAGTCCACCGTATTCACGACCGAACGGAACACCCTGGGCGACGCACTGGTCGATGATGAGGTTGGAGTTTTCGGCCAAGCGGTGCACGTTGGCTTCGCGAGCGCGGAAGTCACCGCCCTTCACGGTATCGTAGAACAGACGGTAAACGGAGTCGCCGTCGTTCTTGTAGTTCTTGGCAGCGTTGATACCACCCTGGGCGGCAATGGAGTGTGCGCGACGGGGGCTATCCTGGATGCAGAAAGACTTGACATTGTAACCAAGTTCGGCGAGGGATGCAGCGGCAGAAGCACCGGCAAGGCCAGTACCAACCACGATCACCGTGAACTTACGCTTGTTGGCGGGGTTCACGAGCTTGAGTTCGAACTTATGCTTGGTCCACTTTTCTTCGATGGAACCACCGGGGATTTTAGAATCAAGAATCATTAGTGGTCTCCTTAAATTTCAGCGTTGAAAGAAACTTGAACTTCACCGACAGAAGGAATCACGAAGCTAGCCTTCTTAGCAGCCTTTTCCAGCTTCATCTGTTCGTACTGCGGCTGGAGGCTGCGGGACTTTTCGATGAGGGCCTGGGTACCCGGCTGGTTAGCGAGGTAGAAGGCTGCAACGGCGGTGATACCGAAACCAAGAGCAACGATAACGCTGTAAGCGATACCGGCGATATCGATAATCGGAGTCCACTTCTGGTGGGCAATGCCCATCGTCTGGAATGCAGACGAAATAGCATGGAAGAGGTGGAGGCCAATCACGAACATGCTAACAACATAGAATGCAGCCCAGCCCGGATTTGCAAACATCTGGATGGTGGTGAGCCACATGTCGCGGACGATTTCGCCTTCGGCATTCACATAGAGATAATGTTCACCGAACTTGAGCATCATGAGGTGCTGCACGAGGAAGCCGAGAATGAAGAGACCAGACCAGATCATGGTGAAGGTCGCGAAAGTCTTCTTACCCTTGCGAGCATTGACTTCGTATTCGATTCCGCCACGAGCCTTCTTGTTTTCGATTTTCAACTTAACAGCGAGGAAGATATGGAGAGCGAAAGCACCCACCAGCACCAGTTCGATGAGGTAAATCATCTTCACCGGGAAATGAAGCGGGTTGAATCCGGTCAGAAATTCGGTGTAGGCATTGTAAGAGGCCTGAGCCGATGCCTGATCGAAATTCAGAAGTTGGAAGTTGCCACACATGTGGCCAAAGATGAACAGGGCCAAAAAGGCGCCGGTGCATCCCATGATCTGCTTCTTACCAATGGAAGAAGTAAGATACGTGATGATCCATTTCATTTGAGTCAGTCTCCTTGAGGGGATTTTGTTTTTTGTTTTTTAAGCTCTTATGCTCTATTAGAGGACGCAGCAAGCCTTGAGAGAAGGCATTTCGTAAGCGTAGCGTTCTTCCTTCTTGAACCAGAAGTCGAGTTCACGTTCGGCAGATGCCGGACTGTCGGAACTGTGGACGACGTTTTCAGTCATGGAAGGAGCAAAGTCGTAGCGGAGCGTACCGGGTTCCGCCTTAGCCGGATTGGTCGCACCGTTGATGGCACGAACCTTGGCAATGGCATTTTCGCCGCCGAGAGCAAGCATCACGGACGGGCCCTTGGTCATGTAGGCTTCGAGTTCCGGGAAGAAGGGCTTCTCGACGTGTTCAGCGTAGAAACCGCGTGCATCTTCAGAGGTCATCTGATGCATCTTCACAGCGCAGACGGAGAGACCAGCAGCGATGTAACGGTCAATAATGCGACCCACGAGGCCGGATTTCACGGCGTTGGGCTTGATCATAGCGAATGTCATTTCCATAGTTGGTACCTTTTAGTTTAAGATGTGAGAAATATAGTTTTTAGTAGGAAGTAGGAAGTAGGAAGTAGGAAGATTTTAATTGGTTTTAGTAGGAAGTAGGAAGTTAGAAGTTACTGTCTACTTCCTACCGTCTACTGTCTACTCAATTACTCCTCCGATTCGATTTTTTTCATGAGGTCTTCGGCGAGCTTGCCGTTGCTCTTGATGTTATTGATGAGCCAATCGACAGACTCGGTAAGTTCACTCTTGGGGTAATTTTTCTTGAATTCTTCAAATACATCCAAGGCTAGAGTATCCTTGTGCATATTCTCCGTCAAGATGAAGCCACGGCTGAACATGGCCTTTTCAGCCTCAGGAGAATCCGGCCAAGTCTTGTAGAATGCTCTATATTCCCTCTGAGCCCTGTCGTAATGTTCCTTGTCGCTTAAGATGTGGGCAATTTCAAATGTAGCCTTACGGGCAACAGAATCAATATCTACATAACGATCGCGAATTTCCGTCCACGCTGTATAAGCCTGATCGATTTTTTTCGCCTTTGTATAAAGCGAATCCGCAGCATTCATCGCCAAATCAACAGACCATTCTTGCGGCATAAGCGTAATGTTGTCTGCAAAAAGTTCAACCTTGGCATAGCTCCAAGCAAACACAACTTCCTTGTCCCATCTGCTTGTTCTATAGCGATGTCCAACCGCTTTAAAGACGTCTTTACGAGCTTGTTCATAAGTTTCCGGCAAGTAGTCTTCCAAAGCGTAGTAATAAGTCCTCTTCATGTAGTTTTCGGGAACTGTGAACCAATCGTCCAAGTCGTAGCGAGATTCTTCATACTCCATATTCGGGTGAGCAGGATTTCCCATGCGGGCGAAAAGAGCCTTGAGAGAATCTTCTGGAGTCGAAATCCGTTTCGAAACAATGTCCTTATAAACTTTAATAACATAATCTACATCGCTTTGACGGCAAAGGGCTCTGTATTCCCAGGTCTGGTCCAATCCTAATTCACGAGCTTCTGTGGCAAACGCAAGCTGGAGAGCAAGAGCATTTACAATGCGGTCATGGGACTTACGGGAACGAATGAGAGCTGGATTGTCTTCATACATGGCAAAAACATCCTTTTCGCGGATGACGGGTTCTCCATTTTTCGTCACGAGGACATAGGACGAATCCAACTCATAGTTTGCAGTTGTTGCTAGTTCATTTTCAATAGTTTTGCGGACTCGGTCTAGCGGTTTCTGTTCTTCTTTAGCTTCAGCAACTCGGAAGAACACATGATAACGTCCAGTCGACTCAGAGCGAAGAATAGAGGAAACGGAATCCTTTTTTTCGCCAAATTCGATGAACATTTTCGGAACAAAGCCTATGCCATACGGGAACGGACGACCGTAAACGACCTTCCCCACATAGCCTTTCGCTTGCTTCGTTTCTTTATTTTCACTGAACTTCGACGCAATTTTCATGAACATCGGAAGATCGACTTTCTTGCCCTTGAAGCGTTTTGCAAGAGCTGCGGAATCCGCCGACTCGACGTGGTAAATAACATAACCGAAAGGAGTCATGTAATTTTTTTTGTGTTTTTCGTAATATTCTTCCACCGACGGCATCTGAATTTCTGTTTCCTGAATATTGTACTTTTTCAACAAAGCAGGCCCCGTTTCGCGAGCAATCCGTTGGCGATAGTCCGAAATGAAACGTTCCTTGACAGCATCCGTAATATCCAGTTCGCCCGAAGATTTAGACAAATCCCTATGCTGGTATGCATAAGCCTTCAGAGAATCCTGATTATCTTCAATGAATTTTGCCTCAGCCACTTTATCACGAACATTCATATAGGCGAGCGAATCCCCAAACATATCGTGATGTTTGTCGTAATAGAACGCAAGTTCATCATCGCTGTACTTCAAGCGGTCCATCGCATAAAGTCGCTGATAGACAAACGTCAAAAGATAATTGTCTATAGAAGTGTTATGAGCAGCAAGTTCATCCTTTATTTCGGGATGGTTGCGAAGAGCAACGGTATAAAGAGCCTTACGACTAAAAAGTGATCCCGAGGCTTTTCTCATTTGCTCTGTATTGGGGAGAATATTCCCCACACGCATCATGAAAGCGTAGTCTTCCTTGAAAATTGGTTCGTCATTAACTTTGGCAATAACCGCATCCTTATCACCAATGGAATTACACCCTGTAACGACAAGGGCACACAAAGAAACAATCGCAAGCAAAGCGTTTTTCATAAAGTCCTCATGATTATGTGAACGAGAATATAACAAATTTTAGTAGGAAGTAGGCGGTAGGAAGTAGGAAGTGGTTAGTGGTTAGTGGTTAGTGGTTAGGATTGCAATAAGAACGTTCCTTTTACATTCCTGTTTACTAACCACTGTTTACTAACCACTTTGCATATCCTATTTACTAATGACCAATGACTAACGGCCAAATCAATTATTTTATTCTTAACAAATAATAATTTACAGTTCTAGGTACAATCTCATTCAAGAGTAAGTTTCATGCAAGCAATCACTTGATTCCCTCGAACATTATCTATATTATGGGCACTTGAAAAGCATACTATCGATTTTCTTTGTGAAGTCCGTCATTACGACGGCAATTGTAGCTGCCGTGACCGTCGGTGTCTGGTATGTTCACTATGCCATCGAAGAATTGCTTTCATCTCCGCACACGTTCGGGGACGTGACCATCACCCCTTACGGACATCACCAGAACAATCTCCTCGACCACTATTATGATTCCATTCTCGTTCAAAAAGGGGAATCGACTTACATGATCCGGGGACCGCACCTCGACATAACGTTACTGGGAGACCCTCCGGGAATTGATCTCGACATCAGAGAGATTTCTGCAAATCAAGTGACGGATACAACAAGCAAAGAGACAGACAAAACAAGTAAAGCTACGGGCCGCGATTCATCGAAAGCTCTTGATGCAATCGCATTCCCCGACAACATCAATATTCCGCTTCCGGTCAAACTCAGCGTCGGCAAACTGGACTTCACGATGGGTGATATGGGCTGGAGCGCGCAAAATATCAAAGCACAGAACATCGGCGAAAGGAAGGTTGCGCTCAGCGCGGACAACATCGCGGGCAGTTTCGTGAAAGATACGGCAGCACTACAGCTAGATGTCGATTTCACGGACAAGAACGTCCTCCTCAACGGGAACGTCAAAACGAAAAACGACAATATAACCATCAGCGCAAATGCCCCCATGACAGACCTCACGCAGCTGAAGGTTTCAACAAACGTAAGCGTCAAGGATCCGCTCAAATGGGTTCCGATGAAACTGCCCGAAGCGATTCCAGGGATAAGCAATGTCAATTTCAGCGGCAACGTCACGACGTCACTCACCAAGAAATCTTTGCAGTACAACTTTACACTGAAGTTGCACATCGCTGAATTTTGGCCGTTCTTGCCTCTCGATGCAACGATCAAGGTCAGTGGCAATCCCAAGCATACTCTTGTCGAAACATTTATCAAGAACAACGAAGGCGGCACCATCAACCTCGAAGGCGTTATCGATGACAAATTGGACTTCGACTTCTCCGGCGAAATATCGAACATGAGCGCCATGTACGGTCCGCAGATGATGCCGATGGACTTGGACATTCAATCGTTGACCAAGACTGGCGACGACATCGAAGCATCCATCGAAACTCGTGAAGGTTCCGTCATCAAGACGAGAGTCAAGACAAAGGATAGCCTTAAAGTATTCTTTGCGGCAAATCTGGCAACCACGGAACCATGGGCTCTAGACTGGGTCAAAGGCAATGTCGAACTAGGCCGCAATCCCAAGATGATAGGTACATTTGAAAACGGAAAACTGCGAGCCTTCTTAAAAGCAGATTCCATCATCAACGCCTACCACCTGAAGGCGGACTCGCTGCGGTTATCGTTAATTTTAGACGCAGACGGTGTCGTATTCCCCAAAGTCGCAGTCTATACACCCAAAGACGTTTTCTCTATCACAGGCGATGTGGATTGGAAAGACAAGTCGCTAATTTACACCAACTGGCATTTGACGCAAAAGAACGGCGGAACAGCCGAAGCAACAGTTCACCTCGGTGATTCTCTCCTCGTATGGGCAAAAACCGACCACGTAGAAATTTCCACGATTCCCCTCTCGGATGTAAAGTTCAGTGACAACCTTAAGGGCTCGATTTCCGGTTCTGTATTCTACAACCTCGATTCCAGAGTCGGCGAAGCGGAACTCGATATCGATGCCGACGTGGATCCGTTCATTGTCCACGGTTACACCAAGATACGGGAAATCGGCGACACGGTCATTATCGACAAGGCTATTATTTCGCACAACAGCAACAAAGTCGCCATGGAAGCATCGTTCGTACTCCCCAACGACTCGAACCCGAACTACAAACCTACAGCCATGCTCCCGCTCCAAGTAAAGCACGCTTGGGTTTCCATAGAGAACTTCAATATACCGTTCTTGTTGGAACCGCTCGGAGATACGACCCTTTATTCAGGTCGTTTTAACGGAGAAATTTCGTTCGAAGAAGATTCTGGACTGCTCGGAAACATAGACTTCAAGGATTTGAGTTTCAACAAAATTCCTACAGAGGTGCTGAACATCAAGCAGCTAAACCTATCTGCAAAGAAGGATAGAATCGAACTGCTCACGAACTTCGACATTTCCAATGGCGTTTGGGTGGGCAACACCAATGTGGTTGTTGATAACATTTTCGAACCGACACGGCGAATCAGCCTTACATACAAGAGTCCAAACAACGGATTCATCGATGGAAGCGGGACACTCACAGATAGTTTAGATTTTATCGGAAACATCAAACTCGGAGGAACATGGCTTATTCCGGGTATTCGCGGCGAAATCGAAAAAACGGACTTGAACATTGATATCCAAGCAAAACTAAAGGATGGTTTGCCAGGCATTGCCGCCCAAATCAAGTCGGATTCCACCCTTCTCAGGTATTCCAACATCGAAAACGCATTCCCGATTCAAATCAGGGGTGGAATCAAGAACGGCAAACTTGATTTAAATGAAATATCGACGCAAAACGAATACGGCGACATCGTATTTGCCAAATTGCTTTATGATTTGCAGAACATGAGCATCGACGTCATCGACTTCGGTACAGACAAATACACATTGCAAACAGACCAACACACGGTTACGATAAGAAACGTAAAGGGTTACTTGGTTGATTCCAAAGAGCAGATGTCCATCGTCACCAAGATACCCTCAATCCAATATACGTTTGACGATGACACTTATGGTACGGCAAGACTTTTTGCAAGGAGCGACATCACATTCAATATTCCGCACACGCAAGAAGGGCAAATCAAAAACAACAACGTGAGCGGTGAATTTATCATAGACAAGTTTGTATATAGAAAGGATTTGGAAATTGACATCACGCCAAGTTCGCTTGACAAAATTTTGTCGATGTTCAACAATGCCATCGCAAGCTTGCGCAGCAAAGAAAAAACAGAAGCGAAGATCTCTGTTTCCAACCCCATCGATTTGTCGTTCCACATCAGCGATTCCCAGCATGATTCTGTTGAAATTATTTCGCCATTCGCGGCATTCCCGCTCACGCTCGACATTTGGGTCCTAGGCACAACGAACAGGCCGCTCTTGCGCGGCGATGTCACCAATACGGACAACGGATTTATAGGCATCAAAGGACTTTACGATTTTGAACTCAGCAGATTCAATATTTCATGGAATGATGTTCCTTGGCAGCACGGAATCATCGATGTATCAAGTGTGCAGGAGCTTCCCTACTGTTCGGAGCCTGACGATAGTGACAAAAATACATGTCCTATCAACTTCGACATTCAGGGAACCATTACAAATTTGCAGCCCATGCCTAGCTCCAACTGCGGAACAGAATCGACAGCTGCGGCAACTTATTACAACATCTTCCTTGGATGCGTAGCGAACGAATCTGGAGAATCGGCAGACTGGAACAAGCTTGCTGGTAAAGCCATCGGCAAAGTCATCGCATCTACAGCAAACAAGACTTTGGGAGGCGACTACATCGGCGATATCGATATGAAGGTGATGTTGTTCGACAACTCCAGCAACGAAAAAGACTCTTCTTACGTGAAGATTCCAATTTCACTCGATCGCTGGGTCAAGAACTTAAGCCTTATTTTCGGTTACACCCAAGATCAAAGCATCGATCCGATTTATGATCAAGCGCTACAATTCGGTGCGACATATAAGCTCCCGTTCTTCCAAGAAAAAGAATACTCGCACAGGAATCACCTTTCACCGTCGCTTTCACTCAACGGTTTGCTTATTTCAAAGCAATACACAACCAATTCCGGTGCAGAAAGCAACAACGAAAATCGTGTCGAGAAGAACATCGGCATGAACTACACATACAAGTTCTGGAATCCCTGCATTTTGGGTATAGGAAGTTGCGAAACCGTCCGCCCGCCAAGAGCAATGCGCCAGCCGAACGATACAACGGAAACAGACGACAAGGTGCCTCAAACGTATGTGAAACTCAAGGATAGCACGTCAATCGATTCCACGAGCAAAGAAAATACGCCCACAGAAAATTCATCTGAAAAAATAAATAGCACAAGCACCGCCGCAGAAACAAAAAAATCAGATATATCTACTGACAGAAAGAACGCAGATGAAGCGCCTATAAAAAACGCAGATGAAACGTCTGCGACAACGCCTACGGAGAAAGCAAAATGATTTTACTAGTTTGTGTATTATTGTTTTTTTCGTCGATGGCGTTTGCCGATACAGAAGAGAAAAGCCCATGGACCATCATCATCAAGGGAAACAAGATTTTCTCGAAATTCCAGTTGAACGAGCAATTGGATATTCCAACAGAATTTGCTCAACTCGATACAATCAAGCAAGATTTTTTAATGCGTCTTTCGTCAGAAAACGTGCGTGCACTTTACTATTCACGCGGATACTATAGCTTTGATTTGAAGATGGATATCCTGCGCACGCCATTAGCTCATGGGCTTAAACAACGCAACTATATACTTACAGTACACGAAGGCGAATGCTACAGATTTAACGATGCTAAAATCATTTCTGCAGGAGACGAACCCATTCCTATCGATCTAGGTTCGCTAAAAATTACAAAGCATCAATATTATAATCAGGAAGATATTTCGGAAGATCTTCAAGAAATTCAGAAAGCTTACCGAAAACAAGGTAATTTACACGTTTATATTTCATCAGAAGAACATGTCGATACGACGGCAAAACAAATTAACGTCGTCATCAATGTGACTCCCGGCCCGAAAGTTTTGATGGGAAATATCATCTCCTCGACGCAACGCGTTATAAGCAAGAACGAGAGAAAATCGGATTCAGAAGAAGGCCTTACAAATACATCATGGTTGTCTTCGCTTTGGCGAATTCCCAAAGGCGAAATCATTGACGGTAACCAGTATTTCAACTTCAAGAGCAAGCTCTATTCAACACAGCTATTTACGCAAGTCAAACTGAACGACGAACTGCGCGAAGACGGGCTTTCGGACATTCACCTTGATGTTGTCGAACGCGTCCCCGGTGAAGCAAGGTATGGATTTTTCTTTGAAGAAATGTACGGATTTGGGGCTTTAGCTTACGCAGGCCACAAGAATTTCTTTGGCAAATTCCATGAATTTTCGACAAGCGTACAAATTGCACAGCACAAGCAAGAAATCACACTCGGTTACGCCAATCCGCTTTTGTTCGGAACTTCATTCACGTTCATCCCGACCGCCATCCGCTTTGTTGACCGTCTTTCGTTCAATCATGAAAAAATCACTCCCCCCGCCTATCCCGACAGCGTTGAAGAACGCTACGAAATCATCAACCGCGGAGACCTGACGTTCGGCATTACCGATAACATCAAATTCCGCGGAACCATCGATACGCGATACGTGAACAAGAATGAAGACAAGCTCTTCAAGCTCAAAGGCGAAATTGCATTGACTTTCGACTACACCGACGACTATTTCAACCCAACGAAAGGCGTTCGCATCTCCCCTACAGCGGGATTCGGAACAAACTTTAGCGGAAAAAACGACTACGAAGATGGGCATATATATACATACGGCGAAGCGACAGCCAATCTTTATTTTCCGATATACTGGACTTTGTACGGAGCTCTTAGCGGAAGCATCGGTAGTTTTTTCAATAGAGCCATCGAAGACGACGCTCGCGTATTTTACCAAGGTGGTTCCCGCTCTGTGCGAGGCAACCGTTTCCGCAGTATTTACGCAAGCTACACAACAACCACTACAGAACAAGTCACCAAGAAACAAGACGACGGAACAGAAGTTACCGAGGATGTTACTAAAGAAGTCATCAACACAGCCCTCACACCGATGTACCTCCGCTTCAACGAGGAACTCCGCTGGACATTCCCATGGAAGTCTTTGAGAGCATGGCAAATCGTACAATTCTTCGACTGGGCAAGAGTTGTCGATACCAAAGACAAAAGCTACGAAGACGCCCAGGAAGGCAGCCTTGGTCTAGGGATCCGCTATCGTTGGCAATTCCTCACGTTCCGCCTCGATTATGCAATTGTTACGGGCCTTACCAGCTATGACGAAGACAAGAAGAATTCCATGAAATTCAAATGGGGACGGTTCGCGTTTGATTTGTCGCAAGCGTTCTAGTTTAGACGAAAGACGAGAGACGACAAATGCGGAGGGCGAGCGTTCGCGGGGGTGCTCGCACACCCATGACCGAGCCCAGCATTGAACGCCTTTGGCGTTCGTGGCTGCGATTATGATATATCAGAACACAAGTATTCTGCTGCATCATAACCTTGCACACTACTGGTATATGAGCCGAAGGCGAATATACAAAGACGAGAGAAGGAAGGGCTGTAGGCGGTAGGAAGTAGACAGTAGGCAGTGGTTAGTGATGGCAACCAATTATGGCGAGAATCGCGATCACAGTCATCCTCGACCGTCAGGGAGGGGATCCATACAGTTCTAGATTGCGTATTTCTTGAACTAAGTTATAAAACTCTGGACAGATTTCAGTAATTTTTACTGGATGATTGAGCGGTAAATGTCGGCGAGGGAATCGCCCTTGGCAGTGATTTGCGACGGTACAAGCCCGGCATTCTTTAAAGCACTTTCAATTTGTTCGCGAGCGACAGAATTTTCGAACAACAGTTCAAAATGCGTCGAAGACGTTGCAATCTCCCCGACACCCGGATTTTTCCCAAATTTCAGCACTTGACCGCGATCAATGATTGCATAGTCCGTCGCCCATTTATCCATTTCAGCAAGCACATGCGAACTCACAATCGCAGTTCCGCTCAATTCGCGTCGCCATTCATCGATGAGCTTCCAAACGGATTCACGCGAAATCGGGTCCAAGTTCGCCACAGGCTCATCGAGAATCAAGAGCTTTGGATTATGCAGCAACGCACGGACAATTTGCACCTTTTGCCGGTTTCCAAGCGAAAGAGCGTCCATGCGAGTATCCAAAGACGGCAATTTCAGGCGTTCTGCAAATTTTTCACAGCGTTCATAGACGGAGCCGCCCTCTAGCCACGCCCCATCGCCCAAATCATAAAACCCCGTAAAAAACTTGAGGTATTCTTCAATGGTGAGTTTCGAATAAACGCCCGGATTTTCAAGTAAAACGCCATATTTTTTCGAATCCAAAAAGCCTGCGGAATTTCGCAAGGATTCTTCAATATCAATAGAACCTTCAAAACGTCGCATGCGACCGCAAAGAAGCCGCAACATCGTTGTCTTGCCGGCGCCATTCGGGCCTATCAGTGCAAACAAGCTCCCCTGCGGAATGCAAAGCGAAAGATTCGACAAAGCGTCCTGCGAAGATTTCGGATAACGGAAAGTGACGTTGTCAATTTTCAACAACGGACGATACGCCGCCTCACCCATCGCAATACCTATTCGCAAAGTTCCTTAACTGCAGGAGTCGGATTCTTGATGAGCTTGAAAGCATCCTTCGACTGGCGAACGGCTTCCATCTGCACGTTTTCGCTAGCGCGTTGCAAGTACTGAACGCAACGCCAATCTGTACGGACCGCAGCCAGCTGTACCGGTTCAGTCCGACGACGAATGCTCACGTATTCAAACGCATGATAATCCTGCTTGACCGCAGCCACAACAACGACAGCCGTCGGATTCTCAATTTCCTGGAGGTATTTCCAGTCGCGTTCAACAGCAGCCACGAGCACTTTTTCGCCTGGATTGCGGATAAATTTCAAAGCATCTGCGCTCTGACGAACGGCCTCGGCCCACAGTTCATCGGACGCGCCGTCTATTTTGCGAACGATTTTCCAGTCCTGCGAAACAGCCGCCTTGAGAAGCACCGGATTCGTCACGAACTTGAGCAAATTCGGTTCTGCCTTGAATGCCCTGAGGAACGTTGATTCATCCATCGCATTGAGAGACTGCTTCAAAGCATCGCAAGGGCCACATTTTACATAAAGAATGGCCTGCTCGTTTTTTTCAAATGCAGCCTTTTGCACGGTTTCCGTCGGATTTTCAATCAAACTGATGGCATACCAGTTGAGGTTAATTGCCTCCAGCTGTTGTTCTTCGGTGGGATTTTCAATTTTCTTGATTTCGGTCCAGGACTGCATAAAACCTCGTGTTATCGAAACAAAGATAGGTTTTATTTTTGAGTAGGAAGTAGGAAGTAGGAAGTTGAAAGTTGTTTTTTCGTCTAATCTTTAACGCAGCGGACAGAAATTGCCCTATAATAGTTTTTGAACGTATTAGGCGGTGTTGGATACCAAGAAACGAATTCACTGACTCCAGATTCGTTTATATATAAATAGGCTTGTTCTCCCTTCGCATTTTCACCATCGACCCAATAACCAGCTGAAACAGACCACCCAGTTAGCATCAATTCATCGTAGCCCTTGGGTACATTACAAGATTCTTCGTCAATAACAGATAACGAATCAAAACGATAAAACATCTCACCTGCAGGAACCGCACTAAACCCAAACGTATTGTAGCCATCTTTATATTTCCAACCTACAGTATCCTTAAAAAATCTTTCAGTGCGTTCAAAACCACCCAAGTCGTATTTAGCTTGAGCGGCAAGCATCAATAAATGATTAGCCTCTTCTACAGAAGGCAAACGCCAACCCGCAGGACACGCATTTTTCGCCACATCCCAAGGATACAAGCGACCACGGCCATCACAAGATGTCGTATCGGCACAATTGCAAAAAGACAACGCATCAGGGACTTCATATTTTAGGTTATCTGCAAACCAAACTGTACCATCGATATCAACAGTCCTATAGACATTGCCATCTCGTTCATCTGTAAACTTGCCATACTCGCCAGAATAAGTAGTGGGTTCATCTGGCTTTATCGAAAAATCAGAAGGAGATGAAGACGTTCGCTTTTGGCTATCATCATCTTTAAGACAGCGTACAGAAGCCTCATAGGAGCCATTAATTTCATCCGTTTTTAACCTAGCACTGTCAGCACCAATTGTCAAAACGACATTGCCAAACCAATCCCATGTGGTTGCCGCATTCGTTGAAGACCAAAAGCGGACCTGGTCTTTTCCTTCAAGAGGCTTAGCACCAAAGCCGTATGCATCAAGACCATTTTTTCCATCAGGCCAACCACTCGTAGATTTCAGCATCGGTCCTGTATAAGCACCTTCTGCAAAATTTGTCGCATTGCTTAAACCATTTACAAAGGCACTCAGGACTCTCCATTCATAAGAACTCGGAACATGCCAGCCATCTGGACAAATCCCCTGAATAGGATATTCAGCAGCGCAATAGTTCCACATTCCGTAATCATCGCCCCATATTAAAATGTCTAAATAGCACCCCGTAACCGGAGCATTTATCATTTCATCATAAGTGTATGTCTCTTTGGAACCATAAGATAAATTTTCGGCCATCCAGACCCAACCGCCAATATCGACAGTTTTATAAACATGCCCATCGCGGGTATCCGTAAACGATTCAAAAGACCCTGTGTAAGTATTCTCGGCACGGTCTATCGGTAAATCTAAACCGTAATTTCCATCCCCCTGAATACAACGGACTACATATCCGCTCGCTTCATAAGTTGTCACAGAAGTAAAATACGCAAAGGGATTTTCATAAGACATATACAATGCTTTTGGTTCATCTGTCAAAATATGAAGATCTTCAAAAAGGCCATTTGGATCATCTTTACTATAGGATGGCAATGCATTGAAGCCAAAACAATCTAATCCGTTTCCAACACCGCTCCATCCTGTAGTAGATTTCAGATACTTACCTGCATATTTTGACCCCCCAGCGTAATCAAGCAATGTTTGAAAATCATCCGTAGTAGGGATTCGCCAGCCATCAGGGCATAAGCCGCGAGCGGGCCGCGCAATAGGGCAATTTTGAAATGTTACACCGTCATAGACAAAATGTTTTTTATAAACATAATCGCTAATATATAATACAGAACCATCATCGCCAGAGCAACCCGCAGCAATCCCCCCAACAGCATCAACCCAGGAATAATAATACTTCGATTCTCCCGTATATTTTTCACGATTATACTCTAGGTTTTCCGCCATCCAAACTTGATCCCCAATTTTAACGGTCTTATAAACATGCCCATCACGAGCATCCGTAAATTCACCAAAGATTTTCGTAGAATCAGAGCAAGCAAATTTCGGATCTTTATCATAAACGACAGGAACCCGCGAACTAGACGAAGATAAATCAAGTTTTCTAGGAGTTGAAGGCTGGTCCGATGAATTAGATAAGGAGAGTGTCAATGAACTAGAGGATTCATAGCCAAAATCAATAACCGAAGATGAATTATCTTGGCAAGCTGTAAAAACAAGCAATGCGCCGCAAATTACCCAAAATCTGAGGCCGGAAATTTTGCAACAAAACAACGTCATGACGTAATCCCCTTTAAACTATTCTTAATATATATTCTAAATAAGATAAAGGAACACAACCAAGTTTATTTTGAAGTTAATGGATTACAATTTTGTAGCATCCGTTGCATAGAGCAGTACAAAAAAGCCCCCGGCTTTTAACCGAGGGCGAATTCTTTAGCAGAGATCCTGCTCCTTCGAACCAAACTCAACTAAAGCAACACGTTGCCAAGTTTCGTATATCGACTTCGCAACTACGTTGCTTCGCTCAGGATGACTCTATAAGCAAGAAAATATAGCAGGCGGTGCAGAGACTATTTCCTAATCCCTACAACCTAAAACCTACAACCTACTTATAAAGCGGGTGCTTCTTGCAGAGAGCCACGATTTCTTCGCGGATCTTGGCGAGAGCGGCATCGTCGTCCTTAGCCTGGATGGCGCGGTCGATGATGCGAGCCACTTCGCGGGTGTCTTCTTCGTCGAAGCCACGAGTCGTGATTGCAGCAGTACCGAGACGAACACCGGACGGGTCCATCGGCTTGCGCGGATCGAACGGGATCGTAGAACGGCTGCAGGAGATGCCGACCTTTTCCATGGCCACTTCAGCTTCCTTACCGGAAACGCCCTTGGAGGTCATATCGACCACAATGAGGTGGTTGTCGGTACCATCGCTGATAACCTTGTAGCCGAGCTTCTGCATTTCGGCGCACATAGCCTGAGCGTTCTTGATAACGTTCTTGGCGTAGGTCTGGAATTCCGGCTGCAGAGCTTCGAGGAATGCAACGGCCTTACCGGCGTTGATGTGGTCATGCGGACCACCCTGCATGCCCGGGAACACGCCCTTGTCGATTTCCTTGGCGAGGGAAACTTCCTTGAGTTCGCCCTTCACCATCTTCTGGATCGTGCGGTCCTTGCACATGATGATAGCGGAACGCGGGCCACGGAGAGTCTTGTGAGTCGTGGTGGTCACGATGTCGAAGTACGGCACCGGAGATTCGATAGCTTGACCTGCGATGAGGCCAGCAATGTGAGAAATGTCAGCCATCGTGAGGGCACCCACTTCGTCGGCGATTTCCTTGAAGCGCTTCCAGTCGAGGTTACGGCTGTAGGCAGAGAAACCGGCGAGGATCATCTTCGGCTTTTCGCGGAGAGCGATTTCGCGGACCTTGTCCATGTCGATGCGACCAGTTTCCTTATCGACTTCGTACTGCACGAAGTTGTAAAGCATACCGGAGAAGTTCACCGGATGGCCGTGAGAAAGGTGTCCACCGTGGTCGAGCTTGAGGCCGAGGACCTTGTCGCCCGGTTTGAGGACGGCGAAGTACACGGCAGCGTTGGCCGGAGAACCGGACAGCGGCTGGATGTTCACGTGGTCGCAACCAAAGAGCTTCTTGCAACGTTCGATGGCCAAAGCTTCCATCTTGTCGATCACTTCGTTACCACCGTAGTAGCGCTTGCCCACGTAGCCTTCGCTGTACTTGTTGGTCAGCACGGAGCCCATGGCTTCCATGACGGCCTTGGAGGTGTAGTTTTCAGAAGCGATGAGTTCGATGCCATATTCCTGGCGTTCGGCTTCTTCCTGAATGATGTTGTAGATTTCCGGATCGGTCTGTTGCAGTGTAGATTTGAGCATTTAGCTACTCCTTGGGATTTTGTACGGCCCAAATATAGTAAAAAAAGCCAAACGCTGTTAAAATCGACCGGCTAACGGGCCCCGCTATCGATTTTCACGAACCAGGCGTTATCCGCATCGGCGATATCGGCACTGTACTTGTAATCGGGCTTGTAGCCAAGGGCGTCGCCGTCAAGGGCATCGCCGCCTGCCGTAAGCAGGTTATCCTTCATCGAGACAAAACCGACCGTCGAGTCCACCGGAGAGCCGTCCTCGTTATACCAGCGGTAAAGCGTCACGGCCATCTCGTTATTGAAAACGTTGGATTCGACAAGGCAGCGTGCAGAATCAGAACAGACCACACCAGACAACTCGACACCATCGAAGAAGTTGCTGTAGGCATGGAGCACACCGCCATGCGAGAGAACGCCATCTCTGCTCAGGCCAGCAAAGTAGCTGTGATGCACTGTCAGG
>NZ_JAFWOM010000164.1 GCF_017545445.1 Fibrobacter sp. | reverse complement strand
AGTATGTTGCCGTTTATCGTGGGGGGCCGTGATAGCGTAGTCTTGGAAAAACCGAACGAAATCCGTAAAGGCGATGTGGTTCTTGCCTACGTGGAAAGCGAAAATCGAGAAGATAAGCATTATGTTATTCATAGGGTCATTGCTTTGGAGGACGATCGTGTGACCTTGATGGGTGATGGCAATTTGGTTTTGCGTGAATACTGTAATAGAAACGAGGTTTGTGCGAAAGTGTCGTTAGTTGTGAAACCAAATGGGAAAAAACGGTCGTTGGATTCCTTTTTTTACCGCTTATCGTCGAAAGTTTGGTTTGCTTTGCTACCTTTTAGGCGGTATCTTCTTTGGATTTATAATAAGGTGAATTAATATGCGTATAAAGAATGGATTTGTGCTCCGCGAAGTCTGCGGTGAACAGGTAATCATGGGCGAAGGCGTTGGCGCTCTCGATTTTGGAAAGCTCCTCTGCTTGAACGAAACTGCGGCCTGGCTTTGGAAAAAGGCTACTGAAATGGGTGATTTTTCGATCGATGGCCTTGCTGATGCTTTGTGCTCCGAATATGATGTCAGCAACGAACAAGCTAAAATTGACGTAGCGGCAATTGTCGCTGAATGGCAAAAGGTCAATGTGCTAGAATGAAATACATCGTCTGGCTGTGGCGTGGGACGCGTAACGCCCGTTTGAATATTGCGATCCGCATTTTGGTGGGGATTGGGCGTGTTGCGCTCGGCCTTTTGACGATTTGGCTTAGCAAGCGGTTTATTGACGAAACGATTCGTGTTGGAACGGAAGATGACATCATGCGTATGGTGTCGCTTCTTGTCGCATCGATGGTGGGTTCTATAGTCCTTAGACTCGTGTACTACTATATGACCGGAAGTTCCATGGTCCGAAAGACGAACGAACTCCGGCTTTTTTATTTTGGCACGTTGTTTCGGCGAAAACTCTTTGACGGCAAGGAATTGCATTCTGGCGATGTCTCGTCTAGACTTTCGAAGGATATTGACAATGTGGCAACCTCCATGGTCGATACGCTTCCGGAGATGGCGGTGACTGTCATTCAGCTTGTCGGTGCGTTCCTTTTGATGCGTTGGTTCGATGCGCGCCTTGCTTGGGCTTTATTGCTTATAACACCAGTAATGATTATTGTAGGCAAGCTCATATCGCATAAGCTCAAAAAAATGACGCTTGAAATTCGCGATAGCGAAAGCAAAATTCAGATGCTTGTGCAAGAAGGGGTGGAATATAACGCTGTACTCCGCTCTTTGGAAAGCGAAAACTGGATTACAAGACATCTTTGCTTGAAACAAAGTAAACTGGAAAGAGATGTGCTGCGCCGTACCCGCTTTACGACTGTTGCTCGATTTGCTATTGGTTCCACTTTTGCCTTGGGCTATTTATTTGCATTTGTCTGGGGCGGTCTTGGGCTGCGTGAAGGAACGATTACATTTGGCATGATGACTTCTTTTTTACAGTTGGTCGGTCAAATCCAGCATCCGATTCTGACGTTGCTTGGAATGGTGCCGCAACTGGTGCATTCGACGGCAAGCATCGACCGCTTGGATGAATTGGAAACGAATTCTATCAATGAAGAACGTCAACAACGCAATAGCATCGTTATTCAGGATCAACTTGGATTGCGGTTGGAAAACGTCAATTTCGCATATACGCAAGAAACCGACAAAAACCACCGTGAAATTATTGATGATTTTTCTCACGATTTTGCACCTGGAAGCAAAACCGCAATAATGGGGGAGACGGGTAAGGGAAAGACGACTTTATTCAGACTCCTTCTTGGTTTTATCAAGCCCAATAATGGCAAAATTTTGATTTACTTGAAACATGGCGGCGAATCTAAAGCTTGCGAGGCATTCCGCGAAAATGAAGCTCTTGTTTCTGACGAGACTCGCCCGAATTTCGTCTATGTACCGCAGGGGAATACGTTAATGAACGGCTCCGTGCGTTATAACTTGCAGCTTGCGAAACCGGATGCAACCGATGATGAAATGCGAGACGCTTTGCATATCGCCTGCGCGGACTTTGTTTTTGACTTTGCTGAAGGGCTGGACTTTGAATTGGGAGAACGCGGTCGTGGTCTGAGTGAAGGGCAGGCCCAACGCATTGCGATTGCCCGTGGGCTTTTGCGACCGGGAAACATCTTGTTGCTCGATGAAATCAGTTCTTCGCTTGACGAAACGACCGAAGCTGATTTGTACAAGCGCTTGTTTGCATCATTCCCCGAAAAAACAATGATTTTCGTGACTCACCGCACTGCTGTATGCGAATTGTGCGATGAAATAGTCCGATTGTAGCTTATTGCAATTTGTAATCCTTTGGAATGTGGCGTCAATCGTTTGGCTTTTGGAGCCATTCGTATTTCTTCTGCGTATTCAATCCGCAGTAATACAGTGTTCCTTGATAGGTCACAGTGTCGGCCATTTTGCCTTTTGTACAGACTCCGCCGAGAGAGTCTATTGCGTTGAGCGGGTGCCAACCGGGAATATCATCTGTATCTGCCAAATCTTCGTCGCAATAGTAATGCTGTCCTTTAAAACCGACTAATGCTCCGTATTTCCAAAGATATCTTTTATTACAAGCACCGTACATTGCAAATATTGAATTGTTTGATGATGAAATCCATCCTTTTTCGTTAGTTCCGCAAACATAATCTTTATTGTTATATACAGTCCATATTATTTTTGTGCCGTCACAAAAGCCCAAAGCTTCCGTTATTTCATCGAAGGCTAGCCATTGAGAACGCTTGCAGTCTGTGGTTCCTCCGCATCCGTATTTCTTTCCATTGTATGTTACTGTTTTTCCTCGATTGTCACAGTTGCATTCGCCGTATTCTTCCAAGACTCCCGAATACAGCTCCCATACTTTATCTTTAGAACAGATGAACTTAACGCTGTCGATTGTTTCAATCGTTCCTGCGTTATCTGCTGTGCAATTGCCAAAAAGTTCTGGTGCTGAAACGGTTTTCCAATCTTCACGCTCGCATTTGTAAATATATTCGCTGTTGATGGATGCTACGATTTCGCCCTCTCTTTCTTTTGTACAAAATCCTTTTTCAAGTGCGATGCCAAAAACGGATTTCCAGCTTTTATTATGGCACATATAATTGTATTCTTTGTCTTGAACGATTTCGTTTTCTCTTTTTTCTGTACATATTCCATATTCTGCTTCAACACCGGAAACGGACTTCCATCGGTTATTGATACATGCGTAAGTATAGATGTAGTTTATACTGGTATCTTTGACAAGTTCATTTTCTCGGTTCGCTGTACATAATCCATATTTAGCCTCGATGCCTGTTACTTTTACCCACCTTTTATCTTGGCATACGTAGCGCTCGCCTTCAAATGTTACTAGCTCGTTATCGCGTTCTACAGTACATGAATCGTATTTTGTGATAAGTGTAGCCACGCTCCAACCATCTTTGGTGCAGATATACTCTTTAGAATTGTATATGCCGCTTTTCTTCAATTGAGCTTTGGCACAAATTCCAAGGGAATCATCCATCAGACGGCTCTCTCTCCAGGAACCCCAAGCACAAATATATTTGATGTCTTTTTTGTCCGGTTTAAACCAGTTTGTCTTGCCGTCGTTTTCGTCGGTACATTCTCCGAGAGCTTCTTCCTTTGTGGCTTTGCGCCATTTTGTATCGCAAATGTAGCTTGTTGCGTTTTGGTCTATTTTTACAACTCCTTTAACTTCTGGGACGCAGTAGCCAAGGTCGCTTTCGGGGTATTCGAGGTATTCCCATTTGGGGCCGTTCTTGCAGCCGTAATGGTTACCCCAAAAGTATTTTACCTTGTACTTGTTGGCCGAATCGCATACGCCTAAATAGTCGTCAGCCACTGCATTACGCCAGCCCGTTGAATCGCAGTAGTAAAATTGCTTTGAATCCGTGGTATCGAGAGTCCCTTTTTTGTTAGGGGTACACAATCCAATTTCTTGTTCGACTTTTGTTAAAATTTCCCACTTGTTGTTTTGGCGACAAGAATAGGAATCTCCGCTAAATTTAACGATTTTGTAATGCTTGGAACTGTCGCATTTGCCGTAAATGTCGGAGACGAGGGCCGCTCGCCAAGCGGTTGTGTCGCAATAGTAGATTTTCACATTGCGTGTCGAATCTTTTTTCGTGATGACGGAATCCATCTTTCCTGCAAGTTTCGGGGTGCAAACTCCGATTTTATTTTCGACGGTGTCTAACTTGCTCCATTGCTTGGTCGTGCGGCAAACGTAAGAATCGTCATTGTATTCTTTGACAACGTAATACTTGCTGCTGTCGCATTTGCCGATAAAGTCCGTAATCACGGCTTTACGCCAGCCTGTTGCATCGCAGTAATATACACTCGTATCCGATTTCGTGAGGATGGAATCAAGCGTGCCGGTATTTTGGGGCGTGCAGAACCCGATTTTTTCTTCTGTTTTGTTCGGCAAACGCCATTTTTTATTTTCGCAGATGTAGTTCTTTCCGTTCAATTTTTGGACGGTTCGTTCGTTTGTTTTTGTACAGGGCTCATCTAGATCGTTCATGGAGGCCAGTTCCCATGAGCTGTTGCAAATATAGAGCGAATCTTTATAGTAATACTTGCGGCCATTTTCGGAATAAGGGCATTCCGAATCTTTGGTGTTGACCCATTTGCCGTTTTTGCAAGTGTAATTTGTTTTTTTATCTGCTACGAAAAAATTGTCGTTGAGATTCGTTGTCTCAGTTGTGCAAGTCGGGAGCATCTTTTCTGTTTCAACGAAATAGGAATGCTTCATGCAACGCAAGGAATAATAACCATTGAGGTCTATTTCTTCAAAGCTTGTTCCGCCGTTTTTCTTGATGCGGATGAATTTCCCGTCGCTTGTCAGGAACTCCGCAGCTTGGCCAATGTTGGTACAAGTCAATGAGCCTTTTGTTTCTGTACAGCTACCGCCCATTTGCGGATTGAATCCAAAATCTTCGTTTGTGATGTCGCTTGCAAAGCGGGTCATGTACTTGAAATCTTCTTCGGACGGAACGTCAAAACCTTCAGGGCATGCGTTATAGACGTTTTGGTCCATGTACAATCTGCCATAGGATTTGCAGTTGGAGCTTTTTTCGTCGTAGCAAATGCTTTTGGTGCCTCGTGCATCGTCGTTGACATTTTCTGCCATCCAGACGTAAGGCCCGAATTTTATCGTTTTGTAGATTTTGCCGCTTCGGGTATCTTTTACTTCTTCTTTTATAATCGAGACCGAACCGAGTTCCGATTTAAAGGGAGTCCCCATGGCTGAAGAATCCTGATAATTGTCATAGCCATCAAATATTTTACTATCTGATGAGGATGGGGAAGAACTCGAAGAATAGCAATCAGAGCATTCGTCTGTGCTTGATGATCCGTTGTCGTCCCCGCATGCCCAGAAAGCAAGCAGACAGCAAAAAGTAGAAATGATTTTGTATGACTTGTCCATAATGGGTAAAATACCAAAAAATATTGGGACGGACAAATTGTTTTTGTAAGTTTTTTGTAATTTTATTCAGGCGGTTTGTAAGGCTTTTTACGGAACCGTTTTTTAGTTCATTTTCGTGTTTTTACTACTTTTAAAAATATGGTTACTTTAGCTCTTTCTCATTTTGAAAAAAGTTTCCCGGCAGCGCTTCGTGGCAAGCGTCTGGGTGCGGTTCTCCATCCGGCTTCGGTTTGTGCCGATTTGAGTTATACACTTGACTTGCTCAAGGATTTGGACGGCAAGCTCTTTAAACTTTCGGCTTTGTTTGGCCCGCAGCACGGCATCAAGGGGCATACGCAAGATAACATGATTGAATGGGAAGGCTATGAAGACCCGGAATTGCATATTCCGGTTTACAGCCTTTACGGCGAACATCGCGAACCGACGGCGGAAATGCTTTCGCATGTGGATGCGATGCTTGTGGATTTGCAGGATGTGGGCGCGCGTTACTACACGTTCATCTGGACGCTTTTCCTCTGCATGAAGGCGTGCGAAAAGGCTGGAATCCCTGTTGTTGTCGTGGATCGCCCGAACCCGATCAACTGCGTGGATGAAGAAGGCCCGGTACTTGACCTCAATTACACGAGCTTTGTGGGTTTGCATAGCATTCGCACTCGCCATGCAAAGACGATTGGCGAACTTGCTGAACAGTTCAAGGCTGAGCGATTCCCGAAGTGCGAACTTTACGTGATGCACATGGATGGTTACGATAAGCGCATGTGGTTTGATGAAACTGGACTCCCGTGGATTTTGCCGAGCCCGAACATGCCCACGCTCGATACCGCCATCGTGTATCCGGGCATGTGCCTGTTTGAAGCGACCAACGTGAGTGAAGGCCGTGGCACGACGCGTCCGTTCGAAATTTTCGGTGCGCCGTTCATCGATGCGGTCAAGCTTTGCAAGTACATGAATGGCCTTAAGCTCCCGGGCGTGTATTTCCGCGAAAACTATTTCCAGCCGACGTTCCACAAGGGCGCGGGGCAGATTTGTGGAGGTGCGCAGATTCACGTGACTGACCGCAACAAGTTCCGCAGTTTTGAAATGGCGGTGAAGCTGTTGCAGTACATATTCAATGAATACCCGAAGGACTTTGCGTGGAAGCAACCGCCGTACGAGTATGAATTCCACAAGCTGCCGATTGATATTTTGCTTGGCAACGGAACGTTCCGCAAGGAATTTATTGAGACGAGTATTTAATGGTTGTTGGGACTGCCTCGAAAAATGCGTCGGATGCCGTCACCTCGGCCTGTCATCCTCGACTAAGGTTGGTGCACTTCGGCAGGCTCAGTGACCTTTTGCCGAACCTTTTAATGTGTCATCCCCGACTTGATAGGGGATCTCCTTACACGGAACTCTATTGCAGAACACTTGTATAAATGAAACTTAGACTTTCGACAGAAACTTTGAACCGCTTAAAGCGCTTCCGCAAAAACAAACGAGCTTTTTGGTCGCTTGTGATTTTGGTGGTGGCTTACTTGCTTTCGCTCACGAGTCCGTGGACGGTAAACGACGAGCCGTTCTTCTTGCGTTATAACGGCAAGAATTATTTCCCGGCGTTTGCACGTTACAGCGAAGCGGACTTTGGTGGCGAATACAAGACGGAACAGGATTACGCGAAGCTTTTTGCGGATGTTGCGGAATGCAAGCAGGACGAAGAAGAGGGTTTTCCGCGTGCTGGGGGCTGCCCCGAAATGTGGACGCTTATGCCGCCAGTGCCGCACGATCCGCTGAAGGCGGATCTGAGCGAGGAGGGAACCCCTCCGTTTGCACCGAGCGCAAAGCACTGGCTTGGCACGGATAGCAATGGGCGAGACGTTCTTTCGCGTTTGATTCACGGTTTCCGCATTTGCATTAGCTTTAGCTTGCTTTTGACCGTGCTCGGGACGTTCCTTGGCATTGTGATTGGCGGTATCCAGGGCTATCTCGGAAAGTTCTGGGATACAGGCATGCAGCGTATGATCGAAATTTGGTCGTCGCTCCCGATGCTTTACGTGGTGATTCTCATCGGCAGTATTTATGGCCGCAGTTTCTGGCTTTTGATTTTGATTATGGCGGCTTTCAATTGGCTTTCGCTCAGCTATTACATGCGTGCGGAATTCCTGAAGCTCCGCAGCATGACTTACGTGATGTCCGCGAAAGTGCTTGGCCTTGGACATCGACACATCTTTTTCAAGGAAATCTTGCCGAATGCGATGACGCCCGTGGTGACGCTATTCCCGTTCACGCTTATCGGCGGAATCGGGAGCCTCACGTCGCTAGATTTCTTGGGCTTTGGACTCCAGCCGCCCACGCCAAGTTGGGGCGAGCTCATGAGTCAGGGGCTCAACAACCTCTACGCTCCGTGGATTTCTGTGAGCACGGTCGCTGCGCTCTTCGTGACGCTTTTGCTTACGACATTTGTCGGTGAAGGCGTGCGTGATGCAATGGACCCGAAGTCGGGGGATAGATATGTTTAATGCAATACGACTGAGTGGTCCATGCCAAGCGGGAACGGCTCGTATTAACGAGCCGTGTGAGCGCGGAGCAATCGACATCAAATGTTCTGATTGCGTTATTAAGTCGATTGCGGAGTCGTCAACCGACCCGAAGTCGGGGGATAGATATGTTTGAGGTGTGGGCTATGAGGTCGGCACGGAGTGCCTTTGAGGTCGCTTCGCTTTGAGGTATGAGCATGCTAGACGAAAGCGGCGCGGGCACATCATTTTTGACCTTGTCATCCCGGACCCTCAGGTCACTGAGCCTGTCGAAGTGCCGGGATCTCCTTACGCAGTGTTGTATAAGTCGATTGCGGATATCTATCATTTGGGAGCCTGTCATTCTGGAGGGGCAACGCCCCGATAGAATCCATTGAATTTAGAGATTAAAGAATATGAGCAAAGCTGTTCTTAGTGTAAAAGATGTTTCTGTTGCGTTCGGGTTCGACAAGAACGGTCGTTCGCGTGATGGCAAAGAGCCGTTGCAAGTGACGGACCGTGTTTCGTTTGACATTTATTCGGGTGAATTTTTTGCGTTGGTGGGTGAGTCCGGTTGCGGAAAGAGCGTGACTGCGATGAGCATTTTGCGCTTGTTGCCGTGGCCGAGTGCAAAAATCGTGAGCGGCGAGATTTTGTTCGGTCAAGACGCCCGCGACCTTGTGAAACTCCCGCTCGATGAACTGCAATCTGTTCGCGGCTCCGAAATCGCATGCATCTTCCAGGAACCGATGCAGGCGCTCAATCCCGTCGTCACCATCAAAAAACAATTGCTTGAAGTTTTCAAGTACGGTGTCACTCGCAAATCGAAGGATCCCACGCTATCTCGAATGACTTGTGGCTGTTCGTCATCCTCGGAGCGAAGCGAAGGGGATCCAGTCAATTCTCCGTTGAATGTAATTCGCGAGCAACTTCGCCTTGCCGGCTTTACTGACCCCGACCGCGTTTTGAATTCGTATCCGCACGAACTCTCGGGCGGTATGCTCCAGCGCGTTTGCATTGTGATGGCTCTCCTCCCAAAGCCCAAACTCATTATCGCTGATGAACCTACAACAGCTTTGGATGTGACCGTGCAGGCTCAAGTGCTCGCTGTCCTCAAGGACATGGCCGAAAAGACGGGAACTGCCGTTCTGCTCATTACGCACAACATGGGAATCGTTTCGCAGTACGCCCACCGTGTCGCCGTGATGTATGCCGGTCGCATCGTCGAAGAAGGTCCTGTCCGCGAAGTCATCAACCATCCGATGCATCCTTATACGCAGGGACTCTTGGCTGCTATTCCCGAAAGCCATAGCGACTTGCGTACGCTTGCGTCGATTCCGGGGTCTGTGCCGCATCCGAAAGATTTTGCTCAAGGCTGCCGCTTTGCCGACCGCTGTTGCAAATGCTCGCAAGCTGCGGCGGAGCTTCGCGAAAAATGTCTCTCTGCGGAACTCCCACCGAAAATTGCTGACGCTGAACATTTTGCATACTGCTTTTTTCAGGCAAAAGGATAATATTTATAGATTCTTTTATGCATAGGTCTAAATGATGCGTGATAATTAGTTAAATAATTGAGGATAATGACAGTTCGTCGTGAGAATGGAGGCGTCAACTCTGAGCTGGGGGCCCGCCCGCATGATGTACTTATTGCATAATAAAAACGATTTTTTGGCGGTGAATCATAATTTTTTTGAAATTTATTTTATTTTTAAATCGTTAAATATTTGAAAAATTTCTTTCGGGGAAACCTTCCATGTTTTGCAACCAATGCCATAAAAACTTAAAGGATTTTGAAGCTTTACTCGATAAAATGGAAAATTGCCCGTTCTGCGGAGCTAAATTAGTCCGGCCAGCCGTCAAGGTTCCTCAAAAAGGCGTGAACGAATTGCTTGAATGCATGCTCCAACAAGTGGGCGAGAACTTTTTTACTGAAGATTCCACTTTGGAAAATGAGCTCCGTAATCTGAACGCTCCTGAATTCGAAGATGCGAAAGACCGTCTGTTCTTGCTTGTGTTAAAGCATATTCCTTCGAGCATGTTTGCCGTAAAAGATTTTTCGGATGGCGAACAACAAGAAGTGCTGGAGGCGTGCTTAAGGCGTCTTTGTGTGGATTTGGGAATGTCCTTTGAACCTTGCGCTCAGATGCTAGACGCTTTGCAAATGTACATCTGGAAGAAAACGTTCCCGTTGTCCCCGAATTTCTTTGAAGGACATTTTGTCGATCCTCGCGACGGACAAGTTTATAAAACCGTGAGAATCGGTGACCAAGTATGGATGAAGGAACCTTTGAAATACAAGTGCGTTGGCTATTGCGGCGAGGGGTTTTATGAATGGAATGCTGTCAATAAATATTGCGAAGTTCGCGGTTGGCGCGTTCCCAAGAAAAAGGATTTTGAAAAACTTATCCAAACCGCTTCAAGCTTGGGTTGCGGTGATGCGTCGAGCGTCTTGATGTCGCGGAAGGGCTGGGAAAAGTGCAGTGTGACTCCGACGGATAACCTTGGTTTTGAAGCGACTCCTGTCAAAGGTAACACTGGTGGCATTGGCAGTAACTATTACAGCCATTACTGGACTGCCGAAGATAAGTACTGCTTTGAAATTTTCCCTGGCCGAATTTCTTTCAGTACGCACACGCAGTCTTACCTTCGTTTGATCAAGGACGATTCCGCTGAAAATAAGGGATAACTCCGTCTCCGCGGACTCCCTTATCTTCTACAGTCTATTAATCACGAGACTTAACTGGATCCTGTAGGATGACACGAGAGGACAATGTCATCCCGGCCTCTGTGCCGGGATCGGCTTTTTCTCACAATACTGACCCCGGAACAAGTCCAGGGTGACACGCAACTTCTTACTTTCTACTGTTTACTAATCACTAACCACTGTTCACTTAAATTCTTCGCACCACTTGGGCACGACTTCGGTCGCTTTCCCTTGAATGACGACGTCCGTGTAAGGGTCGCCATAAGGAGCTTCAAGATTCAAGCAAGTGACTTTCGCACCGTACGAATGTGCGAAACTTTTAAAGCCTGCCGCGGGATACACGACGCTGCTTGTGCCGATATAGACAAATTCATCGCAGTTCTTGAGGGCGCTTTGAATTTCGTCCATGTACAAGGGCGTCTCGCCAAAGAATACGATGTCCGGGCGCACGGGGCTTCCGCAAATCGGGCATTTCGTGTCCATCGTTTCTTCGCCGGTGAAATCGAATTCATGTTCGTGCTTGGTGCAGCGAAGTTTCATTAAGTCGCCGTGCATGTGCAGCACGCGTTTGCTGCCGCCGCGTTCATGCAGGTCATCGACGTTCTGCGTTACCAGCAAGAATTGATCGCCGAGGCGTTCTTCGAGTTTGGCAAGCGCAATGTGGGCGGCGTTCGGCTGGTGTTCGGGGAGTCCCTTTCGCAAGAAGTTGTAAAAGTCTTTGACGCGTTTTGGGTCACGGCGGAGTGCGTCCGGCGTGCACACGTCTTCGATGTTTTCGTGTTCCCACATGCCGTCGTTTCCGCGGAATGTGCGGAGTCCAGATTCGGCACTGATTCCAGCGCCTGTCAGTACAACGAGTTTTAAACGTTTCATTTTTTCTCCTTCTTCTTGCTAAATGCTTGCAAAGAAAAGCGCTTCTGCGACGATGCCGCTTTCAAAGTCCGGCAAATACAAACTTTCGTTTTCGCCATGGGCGTTGCATTCCGGGTCTTCGAGGCCGGTGAGTAAAATGGGGATGTTACCGAACGTGTTGCGGAAAAGTTCCGCTCCGGGGATGCTTGCGCCACAGCCGATGAACTTGGTGGGGGAGGCATAAGCGTCCGTCATGGCATCGCTCATCTTCTTGAAGAACGGGTGCGTCGTGTCGGTGACGAACGGATTCGCGCCGTCTTCCTTGTCGATGGTGATTTCCATGTTGTTTGGAACTTGAGCCTTGAGGTAGTCGGCAAGCATGTCGGTGCATTTCACGGCATCCATGCCGGGGGCAAGGCGGATGCCGATGCGGGCGTAGGCGCTGTCTTGAAGCACGTTGCCGGCGTTCACGCGAGAACCCGATTCAAATGTGCTCACGATGATACTCGGTCGGCGCCACAACGAAATTAAAATTTCGTCTTCGGGTACATTCAATTTTACTTGTTCGAGAACACCGCCGTCGTTGCGGAAAATTTCTTCGGTCATGCCGAGCGATTTGTATGATTCCAATTCTTCCTTGGTCGGCGGAACGATATCGTCTTCGTAATGCGGAATGAGAATCTTGCCGTCTTTGTCGGTGAGGCTTGCAATCATGCAGCACAGAGCTTGGGCTGGGTCTGGAATCGGACCGGACCAGGAACCGGAATGGAGCGGCGCTTTTGTCGCACGGAGCGTCACGTTGATTGCGCTCATGCCGCGAAGCGTCGTCGTGATGGAGGGCGTTCCCTTTGCGAAGTTTCCGAGGTCTGCGACAATGACGGCATCGCACTTCAAGAGTTCCGCATGTTCCGTGAGAATCTTCTCGAAGCCGGCGCTTCCGGATTCTTCTTCGCCTTCGATGATGAACTTGAGATTCGGGCCTTCGTTTTTGAGTTCGCGGCGAACCTGTTCAAGGGCTGCAAGATGCGTGATGATGCCAGCTTTATCGTCAGCGGTGCCGCGTCCAAAGAGACGGTCACCTTTTTGCGTTGCTTTAAACGGCGGCGTGTCCCACAAAGCTTCTCGCATGGGCGGCTGCACGTCGTGGTGTGCGTATAAAAGAATGGTCGGCTTGTCTGGGCTGGTGAGGCTTTCGGCGTAAACGCTCGGTCGTCCGCTCGGCGGCGTCAAAAATTGGATGTTGGTAAGCCCTGCTTTCGCAAACATTTCCTTGACGGCGTTCGCGGAGTCCAAAACGTACTTCTGGTCAAAATTGTCAAAACTGATGGACGGGATAGCGACTAAGCTTGAAAGCATGTCGATGTAGCGCGGCATGTTTTCGTGAATGTTTTTCTTGATTTGATTTTGCATAATTTACTCTCTTGTCTAATAGAATTATAATTTTTTTCGTGGTATGGCAATAGGTGCTTTGTTGGGTCTATCCGTCTTGTGGGACTGTCTTTGGTGGCTTATTTTTCTATTTTACTATTCATGAGTAATAATTGCATCAACCACGAATATTATTTGCGGCCCAGTGACCGTGTTTTAGCACTCATTCGTCGAATTTTCCATAATAATCCGGAATTTCGCCATGATTCCTTGAAACATGTGGCGCGATTTGCTCCGGTGATTCCGTTTATGGGCGGTCATCCGGACTTGAGCAAGATACTGAATCGCGTGGTGACTTTTGCGGATGGCTCTAATCCGCTTCATTTCGGGTGCCCGATTGTGCTTGCGGCTGGTGCAAACAAGACTGCGAAACGTATTTGCGATTACGCCAACATGGGCTTTGGTGGAATTTCTGTCGGGACGGCGACTCGTCACGTGCGCGAAGGAAACACCCACAGACCTCGCATCGGGTTCATCGAAAATGATCGTGCCATCTATAACAGCATGGGACTCAACAATGATGGTGTCGAAGCCGTGACACGTCGCGTCGATGTTCAAATCGCTGCAGCTCGCAGAGCCGGCATGTGCGTGGGCATTTCTGTGGCAGAAACGCCGGGTCTCACTGACGAAGCCGAAAAAATAAAAGATATCGTTGAAAGTTTTTCTATCGCCTACCGCGTTGCAGATTATATCGAAATCAACGTGAGCTGCCCAAATACGGGGGAGAACCGCCTCGATCTCGATATGTCCTTTATCGACAAGATTTTCTCCGAAATAAAGAATTATCGCGATGCGCAAAGCTACCGCAAAGCCGTATATGCAAAACTCAGTCCCGACATGGCCGAAGCGCACACGGCAACCATCATGGACGCTCTTGTAAAAGCTGGCGTGAACGGGGTCGTCGTTGGAAATACGTATCCGACTAAAAAGCTTGCCGATCTTCCTGTTCAAGTGAAATATGACGATTTGACTCCGCTCCGTGCAGATGGCGATCGCGGTGGCATGTCTGGTCGTCCTTTGTACGAAAACATGGTCAAGAACGTGAAGTTTATTCGCGAACATTACCCGCAGATGAGCGTCATGGCGTGCGGCGGAATTGACCACGGCTACAAAATTTACGACCTTCTCAAGCTCGGTGTCGATGCGGTGCAGTGCTACTCTGTCGTTGCTTTCCGCTGGATGGCGGCCCATGCGATGCGTCAAGAATTACAAGAAGCTCTTTTGAAAGACGGTTACAAGACTCTCGCTGATTACGATGCTAAGAATCCGAAATGTTAAAATAGGGGTCGTGGTACTTTTGCTTGTTTGTGTCCAGTCTTTCGCTGGATACTTTATCGAGCAGACGTATGAGGACGTGCCTGCGAAGGATTCGCTTTCGCCAATATCATTTGGTGGCGAATTGGCTTTTGCCTATTATTTGAATTCTGTGCATCCTGCAATTTTGCTGAGTGGCGAGTTGCGATTGCACAAACATCATTCGGCAGATTTGTTTGGCGTAGCCCTATTCTCTGGGGATTATATTGAAGTTGGCGCGAATTGGCGTTTTTTCTTTCGGGGACTTCGTGAAGATGACTTTTTACGCCTAGGGGTTTCGTTTGTCTCGTTTGAACGTGAGAATAAAAGCTATTTTCCGCCGCGTGTGACGTTTGGCTACGGACGAGATGTTTTATTTTTCAAGAATGCGAGTTTCCTGTGTCGGTTGGAATTTTTAGCCAGTTACATTATCGGGGAACCGCTTTTTGAAAAGGATGGTATTTTTTATCGAGAGGCTAATTTTTCTGTGGCTCTCAATATTGGTTTTTACCTATTTTAATTTTCTAATTTTTAATGAGGAAGGTTTATTGTGATGGCTATGATTCGTGCAATTCTCGCTCTTTCGTTTATGGCGGTCTCTGCTTTTGCTGGACCGTGGCTTGGGCTCACATACAAAAAATCCCTTTACGATAATCACATGGCGTTGCTCGTTTCGGGCGTTCATCCTGAATCGGGTTGCCTTGCGGCTGGAGTTGTCTCTGGCGACTTGGTCATCGGTTTTGACGGCAAGGAACTTGTCAATGTGGCGCAAATCCAGAACGTTTTGAAAGATGCTGCTGTGGGTTCTAAGGTAGGGCTTGAAATTTATCGCGATGGACAACGCATTCCGTTGATGGTCACACTGACGGAGCGCCCGGACGACATCACCAGCTTGACAGGTTCTGCGATTGGCAGTAAGATGGCGTCGTTCGGCAAGAACTTCTACAAGAACGGTGAAAAGAGAAAAGATGCACCGAAAGCAACGCTTTTGGACTTCTGGGCGACTTGGTGCGGTCCTTGCCGCCAAACGCTTCCTGTGCTTGAAAAAATGTACAACAAATATTCCGGCCAGGGGCTTGAAATCATCGGCATTTCTTCTGAACCCAAAAACACGCTTCTCTCGTTCTACAAAAAGCAGCATGCTTCTCCGTATCCGCTCTATCGCGATGGGGACCAGGGGCTGTGGCGCCGTTACGGAATCCACGCGGTTCCGACTCTTATGCTCCTTGATGCTAACGGCTATATCAAGCGCGTTTGGAGCGGAGCCCCGAGCTTCGAAATGCTCGAAAAGCTAGTGCTCGAAGTGATGAAATAATTTATTGTCTAGCTTTGCCACTTTGCGTAAAATCTTTCTTTGTACATTATAATTGTAAAAAGAATTTTACTAATGTGGGTTAGTTTTGGAAACTTACAAAAATGTAAGTATTTGGCTAGATTACCCTCGTTTTTTTGCGAAAAAAAGCAATTGATAAAACTTTTAAAAAAGTAACTTACAAAAATGTAAGAAATTGAAGTTTTTTGCCCCTTTTTCACTTTTTTTCTAAACCCTTTGCTATCTTTACAACCGTTGAAAAAACATTAACAATCAAACTCTCAACGGAGATAAAAAAATGGCAATCAAGAATGCTTACCTTCAGAAGGTTTATGAAAAGGTCGTCGCCCGTGATCCGGACCAGGCCCTCTTCCACCAGGCTGTCCGCGAATTCCTCGAATCCCTCGACCCCGTCCTCGAACAGGACAAGTCTTGGGAAACCAACGGCGTGATCGACCGCCTCGTCGAACCGGAACGCGTGATTACCTTCCGCGTGCCTTGGCTCGATGACAAGGGTAACGTTCAGGTGAACCGTGGCTACCGCGTGCAGTTCAACTCCGCTATCGGCCCGTACAAGGGCGGTATCCGTCTCCGTAACGAAGTTACTCTTTCCATGCTCAAGTTCCTCGGCTTCGAACAGATCTTCAAGAACAGCTTGACCACGCTCCCCATGGGCGGCGGCAAGGGCGGTTCCGACTTCGATCCTAAGGGCAAGAGCGACAACGAAGTGATGCGTTTCTGCCAGTCCTTCATGACTGAACTCTGCAAGCACGTCGGTGCTGACACGGACGTTCCGGCTGGTGACCAGGGTACTGGTGCTCGCGAAATCGGTTACATGTTCGGTCAGTACAAGCGCATCCGCAACGAATTTGTGGGCGTTCTCACCGGTAAGGGCCTCTCCTACGGTGGTTCTCTCGCTCGTACCGAAGCTACCGGTTACGGCCTCTGCTACTTTACTCGCGAAATGCTCAAGGACCTCGCTAACGACTCCTTCCAGGGCAAGACCGTCGTGATTTCCGGTTCCGGTAACGTTGCCCAGTTCGCTTGCCAGAAGGCAACTCAGCTCGGTGGCAAGGTCGTGACCATGTCCGACTCCAACGGCTACATCTACGACCCGAACGGCATCAACCTCGACATCGTTCTCGACCTCAAGAACGTGAAGCGCGCCCGCATTAGCGAATACGCCAAGCTCGTTCCGGGTTCTGAATACCACGAAGGTTCCAAGGGCGTTTGGACGGTCAAGTGCGACATCGCTCTTCCGTGCGCTACCCAGAACGAACTCGACCTCGAAGGTGCCAAGGCCCTTATCGCTAACGGCGTGAAGGCCGTTTCCGAAGGTGCTAACATGCCGTCTACTCCGGAAGCTATCGAAGCCTTCCAGAAGGCTGGTGTTCTCTT
>NZ_JAFWOM010000163.1 GCF_017545445.1 Fibrobacter sp. | reverse complement strand
TGAGGCTGTCTTCGGCGGGGTAAAGTTCCTTCGCCTTCAGGAGGTTGTGGAGTTTGATTTCGGAAACGTCGAGGTTGCCCGGGACAACGACCGTGATGAGCTTGCCTTCGAAGTCGAAGAACACGCACTTGGCGGTAGATTCGGCAGGCACGTTCAGGAACTTGGTGAGTTCGTCGATGCTTTCGCTGTTCGGCGTAGCGACCTTTTCAAGCGTTGCATTTTCGTCGCCCTTGAACGGCACGCGCTGGAACTTCGCGATTTCGCGGTTGGCCTGGTAGCCGCACTTCTTGCAGAGAATCAAGTAGTCTTCGCCGTTCGGAGTGTCGAGCATGAATTCGTGAGCGACCTTACCGCCCATGATACCCGTATCACTCTGCACCACCACCGGTTCAATGCCCACGCGACGGTAGATGCGGAGATAAGCGTCGTATTCTTCCTGGTAGTGACGGTCCAGGTCTTCCTGGCTGGTGTGGAAGCTGTAGGCGTCCTTCATCAAGAATTCGCGGACGCGGATAAGGCCGCCGCGGGCGCGGGCTTCGTCACGGTACTTGGTCTTGAACTGGTAGAGCATCACCGGCAGTTGCTTGTAGCTGTTGAGCACGTAGCGCACGAGGTCGGTCATGGCCTCTTCGTGCGTCATGGCGAGCACCATGTTGTGGTTGTTGCGATCCTTGAAGCGGAGCAGTTCTTCACCGATAGCCTGGTAACGGCCCGATTCGCTCCAGAGTTCAGCGGTCTGCACCACCGGCAAATCGACTTCGATACCGCCAATCTTGTTCATTTCTTCGCGGATGATGTTCACGATCTTCTGGATCACGCGGAAACCCATCGGCATCATGGAATAGATACCGGTAGAGACGGGCTTGATGTAACCGCCGCGCATCAAGAAGATGTGGCTGGGCATGGTGGCGTCGCTCGGCGTTTCGCGGAGCGTCACGTAAAAATACTTGGAGAGTTTCATTGTAATGACCTTTTTAAATTTTTACGAGGCAAAATTTAGCAAAAGAGTGCTCTGCTAGTAAATCACAAAAAAGTGTTTTTGCATTTTTGCCCCCATATAATCATAACAGATAAAATTACAGATACCGATAGTGTTAATTTTGCCTATTAGACAAATAAGGCTTTGTCCGTGATATGTTGCGTAAAATTGATGCATCGTCTTGAAAAAAATATGCTATATTAAGAACCGAAAATAGGAATGTTGCATTCCTAGTGATTTTGACTTTAAGGAGTCTCTAAAATGAAATTGAAAAAGATTGCTCTTGGTGCTGCTGCTCTTGCCCTTGTCGCTTGCGGCGAAGCCCAAAAACCGGTTGCTAAGGTTGCCGCTATTACTCCGAATTCTGCAGACGACCAGAAATTTGCTTACATGCTCGGTGCCCAGTTCGGTCTCCAAAATTTCTCGAATCTTCCTTGGCAGACGGGCGAAGGCATCGACGAAGACGTTGTTGTCCAGGCGTTTCGCGATGCTTATGGCAATTTAAAAGACACTACGATTAAGGTTCAACTCTCTCAAGATTCTTTGGCTGCTGTCAGCAGGCGTATCCAGAACCTTATGCGTGAACGCTATTTCAAGACACAGCCAGATTCTAGCGCCAAGGATTTGAATGATGAACAGCGCCGCGCTCTTATTGATTCTCTTCGTAAGGCGTTGCCGATTACCGCAGCTCCAGAAGTGAAGAATGCTAAAGTGACGCTTGCTGCGGATGCTTCGGAACAGCAAAAGTTCTCTTACCTCGTCGGTTTCCAGTTTGGTAGTCAGTTCTATAATATTGGTCGTCAGTTCCAGACTGAATTTGACGGTGAATACTTTGTTTTGGGTGTCCGTGATGCAGGCAAGAAACTTCGCGATACGACGTTTGCAATGGTCCTTTCGGACGATTCCCTCAAGGCTGTGGGCGATCGCTATAACGAAAAGATGAAAAACATTCGTGAAGAAATGATAAAGAAGCAGCAAGCCGAGGAAGAAAAGCTCAAAGCCGAAGTTGCCGGTCTCCGTGGCGATACGCTTGCAAACGGTATGCCTGCCAAGATGAATTTCTCTGTGAAGGCTTCGGGAATTACCGTGAAGGGCGAAAACTTGAGTGCTTTTGCGGGCAAGCCGCTCTTGATGTTCTACTTCTCTGCAACTTGCGGTCACTGCGCTCATGCGGCTCCGCAGATTCTCGAAATCGCCAAGGAATTTGTACCGAAGGGCCTCACAGCGGTTTCCATTGCTAGTGGCGGAAACAATAAACCGGGCATCCGTCGTTTCATCGATGATGCGAAGTTCGACGAATCCATCAGCGTTATGTGGGACGAATCCCGTCAGTTCGGTGAACTCTATAGCGATGGCTACGTTCCGAAGGTCTATCTCGTGAACCCGGACGGCACGTACAAGCAGTACGCCGCATTTGAACGCGAAAAGGACGACTTGAAGAAGGAAATCGCAGAACTCCTCCAAGGTAAGAACGTTGAATGGAAGATTGAAGTGAAGAAGCCTGAAGCGGATTCCGCTAAGGCTCCTGAAGTCAAGCAGGATGCTAAGCCGGATGCAAAGAAGGCTGAAGCTAAGTCCGCTAAGGCCAAAAAGTAAAATCTTTAAGCCGATCCCGTAACAGCTATGGGATGACAATTTGAAAACGCATCTCGTAATCGCGGGATGCGTTCTTTTTTTGTAGAGTTTTTTTATATAGCCGAATACTTCATAAATTTCTAAATTGCGAAAAAAATTGCATTGTCGCTTGAAACGCAAAAGAAAAATTTATGATTATCGCAGAATTTGATGTCGTTGTCGTCGGTGGTGGTCACGCCGGAATTGAAGCCACTCATGCCGCATGGAAAATCGGTGTTAAAACCGCCATGCTCACGATGGATTTGAACGCTATTGGCAGAATGTCGTGCAACCCAGCTGTGGGCGGTGTTGCCAAAGGCCAAATCGTTCGTGATATTGACGCTTTGGGCGGCCTCATGGGGCTTTTGACCGACAAGGCGGGCATCCAGTTCCGCATGCTCAACATGAGTAAGGGCCCTGCTGTTTGGGGGCCGCGTGCACAATGCGATATGAAGTATTACAGCGAAGTTGCCCGCGAAACGATGGAAAGTCTGCCGGGACTCACGCTGATCCAGGGAGAACTTGCTGCGTTTGAACGCATGAACGATGGGCGTTTGGAACTTACGCTTTTGAATGGCGACCGCTACATCACGCGTGCGCTTGTGATTACGAGCGGGACATTTCTTGCCTCTAAAATGTTCACAGGGCTTGAAACGAGCGTCGGTGGGCGAGTGGGCGAACCCAGTGCAGACAAACTCTCCGAGTGCTTGGCGAAAAATGGAATTCGCTTGCGCCGTTTGAAGACGGGTACGCCGAGCCGCTTGGATCCAGATTCTATCGATTTTAACGAATGCGATGTGCAGCATGGCGACGAACATCCGTGGCCGATGAGCGACCGTCATTTAGCGGAAACAGTTCCCGGTCGCGATGAAAACTATTTCTGGGGTGACCAAGTCAACAAGTTTATCCGCAACGACTGCGTTTGCTGGATTACTCGCACGAACATCAAGACGCACGACATTTTGCGAAGCGGTTTCAAGGATAGCCCGATGTTTAGCGGTCGTATTCACGGCAAGGGACCACGTTATTGCCCGAGCATTGAGGACAAAATCAACCGTTTTGGCGACCGCGATGGACACCAGTTGTTCCTTGAACCGGAACAGGCTGACATCGGGCGTGTCTATATCAACGGTTTTAGCTCCAGCTTGCCGGCGGACATCCAGCTTGCTGCCATCCATACGATTCCGGGCCTCACTCGTGCGAAAGTGCTTCAGATTGGTTATGCTGTAGAATACGATTCTGTCGATGCAACGCAACTTTACCCGACGTTCGAATGTAAGAATGTTCCCGGAATTTATTTTGCGGGACAAGTTTGCGGCACGAGCGGTTATGAAGAAGCGGCAGGGCAGGGCCTTATGGCGGGCATCAACGCAGCCCTTAAGGTCAAGGGCGAAGAACCGTTTATTCTCGGACGCTCCGAAAGTTACCTCGGTGTGATGATTGATGATCTTGTGAATATTCTGCTTGACGAACCGTACCGCATGTTTACGAGCCGTGCCGAATACCGCCTGTTCCTCCGCAGCGATAATGCTGAAATGCGTCTCAAGGAAAAAGCCCGCAAAATCGGCATGATTAGCGACCGCGACTGGTTCGATTGGAACCGCCGTCGCAACCTTATGGCAAGCCTCAAGACTCAATTTACGGAAACGTCCGCCACGCCGGAAGAAGCAAATACGATTCTTGAAGCTGGCGGTCAGGCTCTTGCCTCCGAACGCACACGCTGGATTAACGTGCTCCGCCGTCCGGGAATCGATCCCGAAACGTTCTTCAAGGTGGCTGCACCGGATGCTAAAATCACGCGCCGTGACCAGTGGTACATGTATGCCGAAGAGCTCTATGCCGGTTTCTTTGACCGCCAGGAACGCGAAATTGACGACCAGAAGAAGATGGAAAAGGTCAAGCTCTCGCCGGACTTCGATTACATGTCCATTACAGCCATCAGCATTGAAAGCCGCCAGCGCCTCAACGCCCACAAGCCGCTTACGCTCGGGCAGGCAAGCCGGATTCCTGGAGTGCGCCCCGCTGACATCACCGTCCTCGCGCATTGGCTGGAAAATAGGTCGTAGGTTTTAGGTTACAGGTTATAGGGAAATAGTCGCGGCTTCGCCGCCCTTTAAAAATTTGCGTAGCAAATGATTATTTACCCTAACCCCTAAAACCTAATACCTAACCCCTAACCTCTCACTTGCATTTTTCCAAATTTTTACTATTTTTGGGCGCGACAATTCTAACAATTTTCCAAGAGGTATATTTATGGCAGAAGAAGCAGAAGTCAAATCCACAGAAGAAGTTAAGCCTCAGGAAACAAAATCCCAAGAAAAATCTCAAGTAAAGAAGGCTCCGTCCAAGAAAAAGCGTCCGTTCAACGGCAAGCGCAAGGGTGGTGCTCCTGCTGCTAAGAAGCCGGCTATCTTTAGTGATTCCCTGGAAGAACGTTTCCCCAACCTTGCTGCAAAGCTCAAGAAGTCCATCGAAGATGGTATCAAGCAGAAGATCAAGGACGCACAGAACGATCCGAAGGTCAAGGCCGCCTCTAAGAAATTTGCTAAGGCAAAGTAATTCTACTTCTCGAAAAACTTTGAAATGCTCCGCTACTCCGCGGGGCATTTTTGCTTTTAGAAAAAGCATGACAAAGTCCCAAGTTACTTGCCAAATACCCCTTCAAAAGTTAATTTTATCGTGTTTACGGGAGCTCGTAGAACGGGCTGAGAGGAAGTTGAAAACTTCGACCGAACCTGATTTGGATAATGCCAACGTAGGGAGGTTCCATTGAACTCAAATCCAGTCAAAATCAACGGTGAAAACGTCACGGCAGCAGGCATGACCATTGCCGAATATTTGGCGTCCGCGAATTACGATACAAAGCGCATTGCCGTTGAACGCAATTTGGAAATCGTCCCCAAGTCTAAGTACGCTGAAGTAGTCCTCGAAGCGGGGGATGTTGTTGAAGTTGTGAACTTTGTTGGAGGCGGGTGATGGAAAGCGTTCGAATCCCGAGCAGGGAAGAGTTCAGACGCGCACTCGTACAAAAGCAGGGCGAAAAAATCGTTCAGAAACTGGAACAAGCTACAGTCGTTATTTGTGGCGTAGGTGGACTAGGCTCTAATGTCGCCATTAATCTTGCTCGTGCGGGCGTCAAGAAGCTTATTCTCGTGGATTTTGACCGTGTTGACGTGACGAACTTGCAACGCCAGCAGTACAAGGCTTCTCAAGTCGGAGAACCCAAGGCGTTTGCTCTCGTTGAGAACTTGAAAGAAATTGCACCGTACATCGAACTTGAAGCGTACGATGAAAAAATCACGGAAGAAAACATCGACAAGTTCGTGGCTAACGCCGACGTTGTATGCGAAGCGTTTGACAATCCCGAAGCAAAATCGATGCTTGTAAACGCCGTGCTTGAAAAGTATCCGCAAAAGTATCTCGTCGCCGCCTCTGGAATGGCGGGCGCGGACGATGCGAATTCCATCAAAACGCGCAAGATTTCAAAACGTTTTTACCTCTGTGGCGATGGCAAGAGCGACGTGACTCAAGGGCTTGCGCTCCTCGCCCCACGCGTGCAGATTTGCGCAGCGCATGAGGCGCTCACGATTATCCGGATTATTGCCGGTCTAGAAGTTTAACATAAAGGACATGCAAATGAATTCTGACAAACTTGTTATTGGCGGTCATGAATTTGATTCTCGTTTTATTCTCGGTTCTGGAAAGTATTCCCTCAAGCTCATTGAAGCTGCGGTCAAGGATGCAGGCGCTCAGATTGTAACGCTTGCCGTTCGCCGTGCAAACACGAAGGAACACGAAAATATCCTCGACTACATTCCGAAAAACGTCACGCTTTTGCCGAACACGTCGGGCGCTCGCAATGCCGAAGAAGCTGTCCGCATCGCTAGGCTTTCTCGTGAACTCGGTTGCGGCGACTTCGTGAAAATCGAAATCATGCGCGATACCAAGTACTTGCTCCCGGACAATGCCGAAACCATCAAGGCTACTGAAACGCTTGCGAAGGAAGGCTTCGTGGTGATGCCTTACATGTACCCGGACTTGAACGTGGCTCGCGACCTCGTGAATGCAGGTGCTGCAGCCGTGATGCCGCTTGCATCTCCGATTGGTTCGAACAAGGGCCTTTGCACTAAAGACTTTATCCAGATTTTGATTGACGAAATCGAACTCCCGATTATCGTGGATGCAGGCATCGGCAAACCGTCCGAAGCTTGTGCTGCCATGGAAATGGGCGCTGCTGCCATTATGGCAAATACCGCCCTTGCAACGGCAGGCGATATCACGCAGATGGCTTCTGCATTCAAGCTTGCAATCGAAGCAGGCCGCAAGGCTTACCTTGCCGGGCTTGGCCGTGTGCTTTCCCGTGGCGCATCTGCCTCCGATCCCCTCACCGGATTCTTGAGGGACTGATTTTTTAGGTACTAGGTCTTAGGTATTAGGTTTTAGGAAAATAATTGCACCGAAGGTGCCTATCTAATCTAGCCCTTATAGCCTACAACCTATAACCTAACATTGACTATTGACTAACGGCTATTGACTTATGGAAAACGAACGCAAAGACAACAATTACTTTTTTGATTCTGGAAATCTCTCGCCGGCGGCTTTAGAACGCAAGCACAGGATCGAAACAGATCCGTCTGTCCGTACGGACATCATGGAATACTTGCCGGGAATGGAAGTGATTCATTCCGATATCCGCGACAAGGTTCTGGCTGCATTCGATAGCTACGATGCGTCCAAATATACGGCGCGCGATGTGCAGTTTGCTCTGCAGCACGACACATGCTCTATTGAAGATTTCAAGGCTTTGCTTTCTCCAGCTGCCGCTCCGTTCCTTGAACAGATGGCTGCCAAGGCAAAGATTGAGACGGGTCGCCATTTCGGCAACAACGTCTATCTCTTTACGCCGCTCTACATTGCGAACTACTGCGAAAACTACTGTGTCTATTGCGGTTTCAACTGCTACAATCACATCAAGCGTATGCAGCTGAACATGGAACAGATTGAGCATGAGATGAAGGTCATCGCCGATAGCGGCATGGAAGAAGTTTTGTTGCTCACGGGCGAAAGCCGCGCAAAGAGCAGTGTCGAATACATCGGCGAAGCTTGCAAGCTTGCCCGCAAGTACTTCAAGCTCGTGGGTGTCGAAGTTTACCCGGTGAACGTTGATGAATACAAGTATCTGCACGAATGCGGTGTTGATTACGTGACGGTGTTCCAGGAAACCTACGATCGTAAACGTTATGAACAACTTCATTTACTCGGTCACAAGCGCGTATTTCCGTACCGCTTTGATTCTCAGGAACGAGCGTTGATGGGCGGCATGCGTGGTTGCGGTTTCTCTGCATTGCTTGGCCTTTCGGATTTCCGCCGTGACGCACTCGCAAGCGCTCTGCATGTGTATTACTTACAAAAGAAATATCCGCATGCCGAAATGAGCCTAAGCTGTCCACGTCTCCGTCCGATTGTGAACAACGAAAAGATCAGTCCGCTCGATGTTCACGAAAAGGAACTTTGCCAGGTGCTTTGTGCTTACCGCATATTCCTTCCGTTTGTGGGCATTACGGTTTCGAGCCGCGAAAGCAAGGAATTCCGCAACGGCATCGTGAAAATAGCCGCAACGAAGGTTTCTGCAGGCGTCTCGACCGGTATTGGCGACCACGAAAGCAAATACAGCGGTCACGACGATGGGGAAGGCGGCGATGAGCAATTCGAAATCAACGATGGCCGCAGTATCGACAAGATGTATGCCGACATGAGCGGCGAAGGCATGCAGCCCGTGCTGAACGATTATTTGTACGTTTAGAGGCTGGTAAACTGGGATTTGTAACGAAACTTCAGTTTTTCCGACCTTTAAAAAGAATGTAAAAAAGCCCCATCAGTTATGAGTGGGACTTTTTAGAAATTAATGACAAATGACTTAACAGCTAATCTTTTATCTGCTATTTCTACAACCCTTTCTGCCGTAAGTAGAGAAGCAAACTCCGTGATCAGATTTGAATGCCGATTGCCAGTTTCCATTATGGGGATTTAGGAACACTTCAACACCAAATCCTTCATTACCAGGAGTCCATTGGACGCTCATCGTATATCGAGTATTGGCGTTCTCTTTACCACGGTTGAGAGCTTTGCTTATAAATAAGGGTTGTTTTGGGGCTGTGCGATACCATTCTTGTTTGCCATCAGGGGAGTAGAATGTTGATGTGAATGTTTCTCCCCCTAGTTTCTCTTTTCCTGCAAGTCGTGCTGCAACAATGTCTGCGACTCCTTCAAAACGTGCTTCTTTAAGGGCATTGTACCATGTTCCTGATGATCCAATCAGTTCGCAAATGTTAATTGATTGGCCGCCAATTTTATTATTGGCTTTATCGTGGCTACCTTGGACATTTATAGATGTTGCATTATGCAATTCTATTACAAATAAAGTTGCTCCTTTATCTGATGAAAGACCCGTTGAAAGATTTGTTGCTAAATTTGCTGCTTTTGTTTTACTTGCGGATGCTGGCGTGTACTTTGAAAATGCATCCAGGTCTTCAATCAGAGCCTTGTTTAATGCATCTCTCAAGTAGTATAGTTTCATCAAATCTACTTTTTCACGTGTTTTTTCCGCTACTCCAAATAAATTCGGTAATGCGACCGTTGCTAAGAAACCCATGATTGCAAAAACCACCATGAGCTCGATGATTGTCACCCCTCGACGAGATTTTATATTTGAATTAGTCATAATCAGCCTCATTGAATCATATTTTTTAGAAATGCAAAACAATTTTGCTGCTTTTGGGGAAATATACATAAAAAAAAATTATTTAAAAGTGACATGACGCACTTTTAAATTCTAGAAGGAAGTATTCCAATGTGGAAATGCCGTTTTTTTGCTAATTTGGGCAATATGAAATCGTTTGATACTACGCTTTATTTCATTACGGATAGTACTTCCGTACCTCCAGAACGCTTCTTGTCGGTCGTTGAATCGGCCTGCAAAGGGGGAGCGACGCTCATTCAAATTCGCGAAAAAAGCCGCACGACACGCGAATATATTGAACTTGCATCGGCAACGCACGAAATTACGAAGCGTTATAATATACCGTTGATTATTGATGATCGCGTTGATGTGGCTCTAGCGGTCGATGCTGAAGGTGTGCATGTTGGACAGACGGACATGCCGGTGAAGACCGCTCGTCAATTGATGGGTGCAGATAAAATAATTGGTGCGACAGCAAAGACCGTTCCGCAGGCTCTAGAGGCTTACGAGCAAGGCGCAGACTATCTTGGTGTCGGCGCTATTTACCCAACAACGACAAAGGTAATCACTATACTCACTAGCGTTGATACGCTCAAGGAAATCGTGAAGGCGGTTCCGATTAAGGTTAATGCTATTGGAGGTTTGAATAAGAACAACATAGATGTTCTCAAGGGCTCCGGAATTGCTGGAATTTGTGCGGTCTCGGCTATTATGAAATCCGCGGACCCAGAACTCGCGACGCGTGAACTGAAACAAGCGTTTTTAGGTATTAGGGGATAGGAGTTAGGTATTAGGTTTATAATTGTGGCTTCGCCACCTTATATGGATACACGAAGTGCATGATTCTATTCCTAAAACCTAAACCCTGAAACCTATAACCTGTTATTTACTATATTTCGCTACGATGAAAAAGAATTTGAAAAAATCTTTGTCGTTTGTTGTCGATGTGGGTAACTCGCATACCGTTCTTGGTATATTCAAAGATGACAAAGTTGTGGATCATTGGAGGCTTACGACTCGTAAGGAAACGACTTCTGATGAAGTGATGAACCGTGTTGGTGGTCTCATTCATTTTTCAAAAATCAAGCCGGAATCGGTTACGCATGTAGGACTTTCTACTGTGGTGCCTTCGTTGGAACGCCCGTGGGTCAAAGCTTTGCAAACGCTTCTCAAGCGCCCGGTACAAGTGGTGAGTTCCTCAAATTGTCTCAATTGTCCAATTGCGTATCCAAATCCGAGCTCGCTTGGTTCCGACCGCCTTTGCAATGTAATCGCTCTTCGGGAACGCGGCTTTTCAGATGCTATCGTTATTGATATGGGTACGGCAACCACTTTTGACGTAATGAAGGATGGTGGATTTGCCGGTGGAATCATCATTCCTGGGATTAGCGCAAGCTTGGACGTGCTTACCGAAAAAGCGGCTCGACTCCTGCCTGTTAGCATTGAATGGCCAAAAAATCTCATTGCCAACAATACTGACGATGCCATTCGTGCCGGACTCCTGTTTGGATTCATGGCCGAACTTGAAACGCTTGTTGCAAAAATCAAGCATGAAATGGGAAAAAAGGATGTTCCTGTGTTTGCTACGGGTGGATGGGGGCGTACTGTTGTGGGACACACCAAAATCATTGATACGTACGATCCTTACTTGACGCTTGATGGCGTCCGTCTAGTAGCGCTTCGCGGTGATTCTGCTGCCGAAGTCATTGACAAAGATGCCGAGGAATAATTCATTCGAGAGGTGTTTATGAGAGCATTTCTAGTGGCCCTTGCTTTAACGACGATGGTTTTTGCCGAATCGGGACGCTCTCCGGTCTTTGGTTCGGAACGAACTCGCAACTTGCGCGGACTGGATTATGCTCCGATGCTTATGGAATACCATCGCCAGACGGTTGGTGAGGAAAATCATTTTTTCACTTATCCGCGTCGCGATACGACGTTCCATAAGAATTTCGAAAAGAATAATTCCAATGCAATGGTGTTCTTTAAAAGCGATAGTGGTTCTTCTCACAAGTTTGCGATTGCTGTAAGTCCGATTCTCGGAATCGATTACAAGTCATCGTCTGCGTTGGGCGATACAATTTGGCCCGCTATTGATGGAGGGCTTTTCATTCGTGGCTTTGCCGATTCTCTCGATTTTGACCTTGATGCGAGAATTTATTCTGAAGGTCATGCTGCTAAAAAGCCGAAAAGTTATGATCATGAAGTTTTTGATGTCCAGTCTAAGGATAAGGGCGATGGTGGAATTGACTATGTGAGTTATGCTCGCTATCGTGCTCACCTTGGGCTTAACTATGGTTGGGTTCGTGCTCAGCTAGCTCGTGATGTCTTGCACTGGGGGCCCGGATACTACAATAACCTTTCGCTCAACCAGTTTGCGCTTCCGTATAATATGCTTTCAGTGGATCTCATTTTTGGTCCTTTGCGTATTTATAGCGTCTATGCCGACTTTCGTGTGAATTCCTGGAGCTACAGCAAAGATAATTTGAATGATCGCAATTTTTATGGTCATCGTTATGAGCTCGCTTTGGGAAAATTTACTTTAGGCATTTCTGAACTTCAAATTCTTTACAATGAGAATAAACCGTGGCTCTTTGTTCCCATTGTGCCACTATTTATTGAAAAGGGTAACTATTCTGAACGTGTGAACAATGGGGCGCTCGCTTTTGACATGAACGTTCAGCTATTCAAGAAAGCTCGTCTCTATGGCGAGTTCTTCCTTGACGACATGGAATCGCCTTATGCTGTTTATCAGAACCGTTACAGCAATAACCGTTGGGCGGCTATGTTCGGTATGCAAGTTGCTCATGACACAGAAGTGAAAAATAAGTTGCTTCAACTTGGGTCTATCGCTGAAATTGCGCGTGTAGAACCGTTTGTCTATTGCCATTACGATACGGCTCGAGCTCAGATTGCGCATTTGGGACTTCCGTTGGGCAATCCAAACGGTCCGAACTCTCTAGCCATTGATTGGACTCTGTATGGTCAGCTCCATTGGAATCGTGCTGCCAAGTTCTTTTTCGGACTCCATAACAAGTGGCTTTGGAAAGGGATTGATTATGGCAGCGATATTGATGATCCGTATAAGACGCAACGCAAGAAATTTATTCAAGGAGCACCACTCCAATACACAATTTCACCCTCATTTAGCTATATCGGGAGGTATGCTTCATTCGAAATAGACTTGACTTTTGGCGATATAAGGGCGTTTTTTGTCCGTTCTACCTTGCATTGGTAGAATTTTATAACTAATTTTTAAGTGATATTTTACAAAAAGCAGATACAAAGTATGAATATAAACATGGCGAAAATAACACAACTGTTTGTTAATTTTAGAGTTCGTAAACGTATTTTAGCGTTAGCGGATGGTTTTATCGTTGTTGTTGCCGGCCTTTTTTCAAGCTTCTTCCTTTCTTTATCCCCTTCATCTATAGATCCCATTAGAAAAACCGATTTACTGGCAATTTTCTTTTTGAGCGTACTCATGTGCTTTGGAAGTTTGCTCTTTTTTGGCGCTTACAACAAACTATGGAGATACTTAAATCGTTCTGACTACTTGAGTTGCGTTAAAGGAGTCTTTGTCGGTATTCTCGTAACGCAGGTGTTTTTTTATATCGTTAGAGGTGACCTGCACTGGCAGTTCGCTATCGCGCAAATGATAATGGCGTGTATTGGCGTCTCGCTCTTTCGATACATGTTCAGGAATGCGTTCATTACTCTTACTGAAACTGGACGAATCGAAGGACGGAAAAGGCGTACCATGATTATTGGTGCGGGTAATGCGACAAAGCTTTTGTTGGATGAAATTCGTTATAGTTCGAATGATGCCGAAAAGGGACTTGAAACATCCGCTGCGGCTGAAATTTATCCCGTCTGCCTTATGGATGACGACCGTTATAAAATTGGCAAGCCGTTTGAAGGCGTGCTTGTTGCTGGCGGTACTAGCGATATTCCCAAAATTGCAAAACTTGAAAATATTGAACAAATTCTTTTTGCCATTCCGAGCTGCCCTCCTAAAGATCGTCAGACTATTTTGGATATCTGTAGCAAGACCGGACTTCCGGTGAAGGTGCTTCCTTTTATCGGAAATCTTTTGGACAGCTCCAATGTCGGTAATGGTACGACTAATTTTGCAACTCAGATTCGCGATATCAAGGTTGAAGATTTGCTTGGCCGCGATCCTATCAAATTTGACAACAAGGATATTCGCGCCTATATTGAAGATAAAGTCTGTATGGTGACTGGCGGTGGTGGTAGCATCGGTAGCGAACTTGTTCGTCAGATCGCCAAATACAATCCTAGGCAAGTTATCATTGTCGATATTTACGAAAACAATGCTTATGATATCCAGCAAGAACTTGTGATGGAATATGGTAAGTCGTTGAATTTGGTGACGATTATCGCTTCAGTCCGTGACTATTTCCGCATGAACCAGATTTTCAAGAAATATCATCCGGAAGTGATTTTCCATGCTGCGGCCCATAAGCATGTTCCGTTGATGGAAAATAATCCAATGGAAGCAATTAAGAATAACGTTGTTGGAACGTTCAATGTGGCAACACTTTCGATGTTTAACAACGTAAAGAAGTTTGTGATGATTAGTACCGACAAGGCGGTGAACCCGACTAACGTCATGGGTGCTTCGAAACGCTGCTGTGAAATGATTGTCCGCTTTATGTCTTTGCAGAAAGACAGCAATACAGAATTTGTTGTCACGCGCTTTGGCAATGTGCTCGGCAGTAATGGAAGCGTGATTCCGCTGTTCAAACGTCAAATTGAACAAGGTAAGCCTGTAACGGTGACGCATCCCGATATTATTCGCTACTTTATGACGATTCCTGAAGCTGTAAGCCTTGTGCTTGAAGCTGCTAGTATCGCTCATGGTGGTGAAATCTTTGTGCTCGATATGGGCATGCCTGTAAAGATTGTGACGCTTGCCGAAAACTTGATTCGCATGTATGGCAAGGTTCCATATAAAGATGTTCCAATCAAGTTCACTGGTCTTCGTCCGGGTGAAAAGATTAAAGAAGAGCTTTTGATGGATGAAGAAGGACTTGAAAAAACTAAGAATAAACTTATATTTATAGGTAAGCAGATCGATATCGATACATCTAAGTTTATTAATGAATTGTGGAAATTGAAAGGTGCTGCAGCTGAAAATAATGATGAGGTTGCAATTCGGGCTCTGCATGAAATCGTTCCGACGTTTACAACTCCGGAGGAATTTAATAGGACTGTTTTACAGCAGTCGAGCCTGAAAGATTCTAATAAAGATGATAATTCGAGTGGGAAAGAACAAATAGATTTCAACAACCAATCAATCTCAAAAGAGGGATAAACAATGAAGAAGGTCGCTTCGTTAGCGTTGCTAACAACAACTCTCGCCTTTGCTCAGGCTGGAATCATGGGCGGCTCAGAAGGTTTGCATCAAATTAATGCAAAAACTCTGGGACAATGGCAGGTCAACTTTGGTACAGGCGGAAACATTTCGTTTGGTTCCTGGGGCTTGTCTCGTGGTGGTGTCTATGAAATGAACGGGAAAAAGTATTCGTTCAATGACGTAGATTACTCTCAGGCCGGCAATTTTTTTGTAAGTGTGGGCGTGTTGGATTTCATCGATATCGGAGCTTCTCTTCCGGTGTACTATGAACATGCTAACTCCAACGGTCCTAGCGGTGCTGCGAACATGTGGACTACAAGCCGTGGCGACCTAGATCTCTTTGCTAAGGTTGGTCTTCCGTTTGCTTCTGACAGTTCGGGATTCTTCAAAACAGCCCTTATGCTTGACCTTTACATCCCGACTGGTGAAATAAGTGCCGGTGTGCGTCCTCGCCATACTTGGTACTTGAATGGAAATGGATATACGCATCCGTTCACCGCTGACGATTTTGTCTTCGGTGCGGGTCTCGCATTCTCGTTCGATTTTACCAAGGTGGGGGCGCCGATTACGTGGAACCTCGCTGCAAGTTACGTTTATCCAATCAATAATGACCAAACCAATACGCTTGTCTATAGTACGGGTATCAACTGGCTCGCTCTTCCGTGGATGACTCCGTTCCTCGAATTCTCTGCGGAAATGCGTCTCCAGAGTGTTGGCAGATACAAGTTTGACCCGATGGTGGATCCGATGCTCATCACTCCGGGTTTCCGCTTCCATCTCCCGTATAACATTGAATTTGCTATCGGCCTTGAAGTGGCTGTCCGTCTGTTCAAGACCGGCTTTGATCATGATGAAGATGTCAAGGGTGGTGAAGATCACACGATTTACTATGTTGGCGAACATGGTGAAAGAGTCTCTTATGGCTATGCTAGCGCCCCGCTTCTTTCCGGTGCAGCACTCTTGAGCATTGCTCTTGATGCAAAGAGAACGCCGAAGGATACGGATGGTGATGGTGTCCCGGATGGTGACGATAAGTGCGCTCGTACTGCAAGGGGGCTTGAAGTCGATGCTGATGGTTGCCCAGTTGAAGATGCTATTGCTATTGCTCGCGAACGTGCTTTGGCAGATTCTCTTGCTCGCGTAGATTCTGACAAGGATGGCATTGTCGATCTCAAGGACAAGTGCCCGAATACTCCGGCTGGCATCGCTGTTGATTCTCTTGGTTGTATGCTTGACTTTGATAAGGATGGCGTTGGCGACGCTCAGGACAAGTGCCCGAATACTCCGGTAGGCATCACTGTTGATGCTTCGGGGTGCCCGCTTGACTTTGACAAGGATGGCGTGCCTGACTTCCTCGACAAGTGCCCGAATACTCCGGCTGGCGTTGAAGTTGATTCCCTCGGCTGCTTGCTCGATACGGATAAGGATGGCATTGCTGACTTTAAGGACAAGTGCCCGGGTACTCCGGCTGGTTACTCTGTTGACTCTCTCGGTTGCTTGCCTGACTTCGATAAGGACGGCGTACCTGATGTTATTGATCAGTGCCCGAATACACTCCCAGGCGTTCGCGTTGATGAAAAGGGTTGCCCGCTGAACAAGAAGGAAGACCTCGATCAGTTCAAGAAGGGTATTCAGTTCAAGACTGGTTCTGCAAAGCTTACCACGAGCAGCTATAGTACGCTCAAGGATATCGCAGAATTGATGAAGAAGATTCCTGAAGCTAACCTTGAAGTGCAGGGTCATACGGACAACAAGGGTTCTGACAAGAAGAACCAGAAGCTCTCCGAAAATCGAGCCAAGGCTGTCGTGACCTATCTCAAGAAGCGTGGTGTTGAAAAGGATCGTCTCCGTGCTGTTGGTTATGGTAGCTCTAAGCCGATCGCCGACAACGACACTAAGGCGGGCAGAGCCGAGAACCGTCGCGTAGAACTCGTTCCGTTCACAAAATAAGGACGTGCAATCTCTATAAGTAGTTAGGAATGGATGTATCCAATAATTCCGATTGGGTACATCCTCACTTAGAAAAGAATCCATATTGTGTATGCATTATGGATTCTTTTTTTTTAAATGAATTTTGTATAATTTTCTTATTTTTTTTGTTAAAACGACAAATATTAAATGACAGATAAATTGAAATAATCTATTTTTGTGATAAATAGGCTACATTACCCAAAAAACATTAGATTGTTTTGCCTAATTCTCAGGAAATGGTATGTCTGAAAAAGAAGAAAAACAAGTTATAGGCCAAGTCGCAACTCAAGCGTCTCAGGCTAACGATACAATCACTTTGCTCGAAGCAATAATGATTCTTTGGGGCAAAAAGTTCACCCTGCTGATGTTCGTCCTCTGTGGTGCCGCTATTGGGTTTGCCATATCAAATTGGCTTCGTCCGCAATTTACGAGTGACGTTCTTTTGCAGATAGATGTCAAAGGTAACAAGGCTGGCAAGGCTATGGGGGACATGGGTGCACTTCTTGATGTGGCTAGTCCTGCCGATGCTGAAATAGAACTTATCAAAAGTCGTATGGTCTTGAACTATGTTGTTAATGCTGAACATCTTTGTTTCAAGGCTACTCCAGTGGGGGCTGGCGATCGTTTCTTCCATCGTGAAGGGCGTATGGACTTGGATTCGCTTTACATTCCTGAAATTGCACGTGAAGAAAAATGGATGGCAAGAGCAATTGCTTTGGATTCATTTGAAGTTATTTCTCCTGACGAGCAGGTCTTGTTGACTGCAAAAATTGGCGAATTGGCTAGAGCTGGCTATGGCGGAGATACTCTTGATATTCGCGTGTCTAAAATGCTTGCGCTGCCTGGCCAGATGTTTAGGCTTTCTCAAGATAGCGAATTAAGGACGATTGCTGACTTAAAGAAAGCCCTAAAGGTCAGTGAAAAAGGCAAACAAACGGGTATTATTGAAGCAAGCTACAATCATCATTATTCTGATAGAGCTGCTTCCATCCTTAATACGATTGCAAGAACTTATTTGCGCCAGAATGTCGAGATGAGAAGTGCCGAAGCTGCAAAGACTCTTGAATTTTTGGAAAAGCAACTCCCTGGTGTCAAAGCTAAATTGGATAGTGTCGAAAAAGTTTTGGCGGATTACCGCTTTAGCATCGGTTCTGTGGATATGACGGGCGAAACACAGGCTCACTTGCACAAGGAATCTGATTTGCAAAAGCAGTTGCTGGAATTGGAACAGCAACGTCAGGCTGCAACTCGTTTGTTCAAAGAGGAACATCCTAATGTGCAGACGATTGTTAAGCAGCAGAATAAACTCAGAGCTGAAATTGCAAAGTTGAAAAAGAATGCTGAAAAGATGCCGCTTACTCAACAAGAAGTGGCGCGTCTTAAGGAAGATGTTGCTGTTAATAGTGAAATTTATACGAACATGTTGAACAACGTCCAGCAGTTACGCATTGTCCGTGCTGGTGAAGTGGGTAACGTTCGTATAGTTGACTTTGCTCAGATGGATTCCATTCCGAGCAAGCCCAAGAAGATAAACATTATCATTTGTTCTGTCGCTGCATTCCTTATGCTTGGTATTCTTTGGGTATTCCTCATGCGCATGATGCGTAATGGCGTTCGTAGTGTTACTGAAATTGAACGTGAAACGAATGTTAGCGTGCTTGCAAGAGTTCCTGAACATCCGAACAAACTTCGTTCCAAGGCTCAAATTTTTGTGCAGCAAAATCCGGAAGACACGATTAGTGAATCGATTCGTTCTATTCTTACTGCAATTGACTTTTCGTTTAACGTGAACAAGGAACATCAGGTTATCATGGTAGCAGGTCTTGTTCCTCACGTGGGTAAGAGCTTTGTGTCATTGAACCTCGCTGCTTCGTTTGCTCTTGTGGGTAAAAAGGTTCTGTATATTGATGCTGACATGCGTAAAGCTTCTTGTCGCTTTACACATATTGGACTTACGGATGTTCTCATGGGTAAGAGATCCTTCGAAGAATGCGTTTATAGAAAGAGTGGTATTAAGGATTTCGATATTCTTGAATCGGGTAAGTTTAAGTTGGCCGCATTTGAACTTCTGCGTGGCGAAAGTTTTAAAAATCTTATAGATGAAATGCGTCCGAAGTATGATAAGATTATTATTGATACTCCACCGACAAGTTTGTTGGCTGATGCTTACATGATTGCGCCTCTAGTTGATATCAACCTCATTGTTTTGCACTATGGGTTGCATTCTATGGACGCTATCAAGGAATCCTTGCAGAACTTGAACCGTTATACCGATAAGCCGAAGGCGTTCATTTTGAACCATTGCGAACATAGAACCGGTTATGGCTATGGTTACGGTTATGGCTACGGTTATGGTTACGGTTATGGTCATTACGGATCTTATGGTAAGAAGTCCAAGAAAGATGAATAAATCTTAAATTTTTATTTAAAGATGCTCGCCTTTATAAGGCGGGCTTTTTTTGTTGAGCAATTTTTTTCGTGCCTATAAAAAGGACTTTTTATCCATATTTTTACAGGCTATGCAGTCCTTTTTTTCGTAAAATAATTGATTTTTAGAAGAGTGTTTCCCGTTTGTCATTTTAGATACTTGAATAGGAGCTTGTATCCGGGGTACGCTGTGGAACTTATGAATGGGGTTGAGAACGTGACGAGTAAACTGATTTGGATGATTGCGGCAGGACTGGCATGCGGTGCTGCCAATGCACAGACGAAAGTCGTTGTGGATCCTGGCAAAAAATACCAGCTTTTCGAAGGCTGGGGCACTAGCCTTTGTTGGTGGGCCGAGCTTGTTGGCGCTTGGAACGAAACCAATCGCGACCAGTTCCTGGGGGCGCTTGCCGACCCTGATACGGGCCTTGGCTACAATATATTCCGTTACAACATTGGCGGCGGTGACCAGCCAGGTCACAATCACCTCACGAAAGGTGACGGCGGCGGCAAGGTTCCCGGTTACAAGCCCACGGAAAAAGGCAATTTTGACTGGACCGCAGACCCTGCTCAACGTGGCGTGGCCCTTCGGCTCAATAAGGTTGTCAAGGACCCAATCTTCGAGGCGTTCAGCAATTCCCCTCCGTGGTGGATGACCAAGAGCGGCTGCGTCTCGGGCAGTAGCGACGGTTCCGACAACTTGAAAGAAGATTACTTCGACGATTTTGCGGATTATCTTTCCGAGGTCGCTCTACATTTCAAGACAGAATGGGGGCTCACGTTTCGTACGGTCGAGCCTTTCAATGAACCGAGCGCCGGCTGGTGGAAATCGAACGGTGGCCAGGAGGGTTGCGGTTTCAAGAACAACCAGTCCAAGATGATTGTGGAACTGGGTAAGGCTCTCAAGAAGAAGGGGCTCTTCCCGGAAACGTCTGTGAGTGCGGCCGATGAGACGTCCATCAAGCAGGCTCACGACCAGCTGGGCAATTACTCATCCGAGGCGCTTTCTTATTTGGGTCAGGTGAACACGCACAGCTATTCCGATGGAAGTTACCGCAAGCAACTTTATAATAGGGCTTTCGGCTTGGACAAGCGTCTTTGGCAGTCCGAAACAGGTCCATTGAGCAAGAGCGGTGACGAACATATCGCCTTATGGATGGCGAATGTGATTATCCAGGACTTGCGGGACATGAAGGCTGAGGCCTGGGTGGATTGGCAGATTGCGGACCCCGCTGAAAATTGGCGTTCTATCAAAGCAGACCACAAAAAGCAGACCTTCTCTTATATGCCGCGCTATTACATGCATGCAGCGTTCAGCCGTTACATCCGTCCGGGTTCGCGCATTATTGACAGTGACAATGGCAATACCGTTGCCGCCCTGCGTCCTGACGGTGCGCTCGTCATTGTGGTGCGTAACAGCGGTTCCAGTGATGTGAAGTACAATTTTGATTTGACGAAGTTCGTTAAAATCGGGGCTAGTGCAAAGGTTGTGCGTTTTGAACTTCCCGGCAGTCTCACGCCGCAGTCCGATATTGTGACTGCAAACAAATTGCTATCTATGACTGCTAAATCCAACACTGTAACAACGATGGTCATCGACGGTGCTGAAGGCGGAGTATGCGAAGAGAGCAAAATAATCTCTTACGTCAAGATTCACAATGGCGACTGGAACGAATCGACCGAAGTCAAGGTAAATCCTGGCGACTCGCTCGTGATAGGCCCGCATCCCTACGATGGTGGCCGTTGGACATGGAAAGGTCCGAACGACTTCTATTACTTGGGTCGCGAAGTTCGCTTCAAGAATATGCAATGGCAAATCAGCGGTATCTATACGGGAACGTACGTAAACCCGTACGGCTGCGAAAGTTCCCTCAAGGTAAAAGTCGTCGTTGACGACCCGAAACACCCGTACGTGGAACCGGATACGGGGAAGACTAAAATCATTTCGCAAAATGCTCCGGCTGCTCTTGCCAAAGTGACTGTGTCGAAACGCGGGGGAGACTTGCTTGTCAGCACATTGCTCCTTGAGCCGTCCGCAAAATCTGCGCCGCTACAGTTCACGATTCACGACCTGAATGGCGTGCTCCTGATGCGTAGGCGAATAGACGGTTCTGCCGTGATTCCGGTTACATCGTTAGCGCAAAAACCGTATGTCGTGCAAATCCATAGTGCTGGGAAAAACATTTATCGTAAAACGTTCTATTGATGCTTGGGCTTACGGAGAGTCGTGTTTAAAGCTTTTTAAAGAACACTTTTGTGAAGCTTGTTGGCGAATTTTCTGCACTTTGCAATTTCGCGTGAGGTGAGAACTTTGTTCTTGATGGTTCCGCCTTTTTGCAGTACACCCGCAATATTGAAACCGCTCCAGCACAGGATTTCCTTGAGAGCGCGGACGGTCCCCGCCGACTGCCGGAATAAAATGTTGAACGGCCAGGCCGTTGAGCAAGTGGTGATTATGACGGCTTTTTTGCCTTTTAACAAAGGAATCGGGTAACCGCGTTCGCTGTGGTCCATCATGCCGTAAACCCAGCGGTCAAATAACGTTTTCAATTGACCTGTCATGTTGCCCCAATAGCAAGGCGAACCGACAATCAGTCCGTCGCAATCTTGCACCAAACGCAAAACTTCCTTGGCATCATCTTCGGGAAAAATACAATCGTGAGTACTGCGGCATTCCATGCAACCGGTACACGGGCGGAATTGCAGTTTGCCGACATCGACATAAAAAACTTTGTCTCCACAAGCCAACAGTTCATTGCGGACTATGCTCAGCATTTGACAAATGTTGCTATTGGGACGTGGACTGGCATTCAAGATGACGTATTTCACTTTTGGACTCCTTTTTTCTAGTTATTGAACACCTAAGGTGTGAAAAAGTGTTACTCTAAAAAAATAAATCCTAAAATATTTTAAATTGATATAAGGTGAAATATGAATTCGCTAGCCTCTTTATGACTCTTGATTTCAGGACTCCAGAACTTTCGGACAGATCCGCTGTCGCTTTAGCGGTGGCGGCGTCTGGTTATACAGGAAGCGACGCCGGCTTCGCGAACATCTATTTGCTCCGCAAAAAATACGGCACGCAGGTAGCCCTGCAAGATGGTTTCCTATTCCGGTACTACAATGGGGGAGGGAGCCGCCGGGGCTATGCATTCCCGCTAGGAGCTGGCGACCCGTTCAAGGCGCTTGAGCTGATTGTCGATGAAGCGCACGAATCGGGTCGTCCGCTGGAATTTTGCCTTGTCGATGAGCCTCGTTCGCAGATTTTGCGGGAGTATTTTGCAAATGCGGGGGCGAGTGAGGAGCCTGTATTGCATTTCGAGTATAACCGTGGCGATAGCGACTACATCTATTCTGCCGAAAGTCTTGCTGATTTACCTGGGAACACCTATCGCAAAAAACGCAACCATATTTCGAAATTCAGCCGTACTTATGCTCATTACGAACTGCGAAAAATCGCTTGCGAAAATATCGCTGAAGCACTCGAAGTAGAAAAGGCTTGGCTGAACAGCGGCATGGCGGGAGGGCTGAGCAATTCGAATCGTGAAAACGTTTTCGATTCTGTCAATGAATGCGAACAGCCTGCTTGGGCGGAATACTCCGAAGACGAAAAGTCCCGTTTGATGGAATTCTGTGCCATCCAAGAGGCTTTACAAAATTTCGAGGAACTCGGTATGAAAGGCGATTTGCTTTATGTTGATGAAAAACCGGTCGGTATGACTTTGGCTTCCGAAATCACGCCCGGAGTTTGGGATATTCATTTCGAAAAAGTCATCGGCGAATATGCGGTCAATGGCGGCTATGCGATCATCAACAGGTTGTTTGCCGAGAGCCTTGTGGCTGTTGGAGCGAAACTCATCAATCGTGAAGAGGACATCAACATCGAAGGCCTCCGCAAAGCGAAACTTTCGTACTATCCGCTGACGATTTTAGACAAAACTCATGTAACATGTCATTCTGGGGGCACGAAGTGCCGATAGAATCCATAACATATAAAAACAAATGCTTTCTTCCATCCTCTCAAAACAATCCTGTGCATCATGCAAGTTCTGCTGTTCTTTCCGGCGGCAGAGCCTTTGGGAAACTCAGCTTTTCCCTCCCGAAGTTGTCGAAAAACTCAGCCATCCGAACGAATACGGCGTAATGGGGGAGTTCCGCGACTGTCAAATTGTCCTTGGCGGCTACCGCACCGACGACACCGAAGAAGAAGTTCCTTGTACCTTCCTCAATCCGCACAAAGGCTGTATCCTGAAAGCAGAAGATAAACCTTTTGACTGTTCCATCTGGCCGCTCCGCATTATGGACAAGGATGGTGAACTCGTCATCGCGCTCACGCCTACATGCCCTCTATCGGCGCAACGCCCCGGCGCGAGCTGATAGAACTTGTAAAGAATGGACTCGGCGAAAAAATTTTTGAGTACGCTAAAGCGCATCCGGAAATCATCAAAAAATACCGCGATGGTTTTCCGATAATTTATCTTTAGTAAATATCACTTTTAGAAACTTGTATATCCGATTTGCAGAAACCATTTCTTCTCGAGATCGCGGCTAAAGTTCTTCTCGAAACGAATCCCTCCATCTACAATTATCCGGCTAATATCATCATCCAGATAAATATTGGCTCTGAGGCCTAAATTATTTTGGAATGTAAAGCTTTCCCTGTGAAAACCCTTAGTAATGGTTTCTGTTACAAATCGATGCTTGTTGATGACGCCAAACCAGTCGTTAGGTAATATGGGAAAATAGAGTGAGCCATGCATTAGAAAAGACATGATTCCAGCGATGTAAAAATACCGTTCAATTATTATTTCGTTTTCTTTTGAATAAGATAAAGAAAATGGAAGTGCAAGGAGTAAACTCGGTAATTGGAGCAATGATTCGTCAGATACAGTCTGGAAGCGATCCGTGGGTGCAATTTGGAAATGGAGGAAATCTATTCCCACTTGCAGCCCATAACTGTCAAAAGGATAGAAGGACATTCCAATGCTTAAATCACCTACAGGAGTAGTCCCTTTTAAGGATTGGGAATAACCTCCTGAGATATAGACCAGTTCACCAGAATACGATTCGCTTCGTTTACCACGAATATCGCAAAATGCCGATGTTGTCAAAAAAAGTAAAGCTATAATGAAAACTTTTTTCATATAAAATTCCAAAATCGCATTTTGAAAATAATATACAAAAACTCCCGGACATCGCTGTCCGGGATAATTTTTCAATGAGTGTGTAAACTGCGAACAACCTCATACCTCAAAGGCACGAAGTGCCGCGTTTCTCTCGTCTTTCGTCTTATTTGAACAGATTCTTCATTTTTTCCAAGAAACTTTCTTCCTGTGCGGTTTCCCTGTCATGACGGAGATCGGCAAGCTTCTGGTAAAGCTCCTTCTCTTCGCGAGAGATGTCCTTCGGAATATCGACGCCAATTTGCACGTAGAGACTTCCGCGGTCGCCCTGTTTCTTGAGCGGGTAGAGGCCCTGATCGCGCAGACGGAGAACGCTACCGGCTTGAGTGCCAGCGGCAATCTTGATCTGGATTTCGTCACCGCTGATGGTCGGGATACGCTGTGTGCCGCCAAGCACCAGCTTGTGGACCGGAACCTTGACTTCGCAATGCAAATCGTCGCCTTCGCGGCTGAAGAAATCGTCCGGCTTTTCGGCAATTACGACAAGCAAGTCGCCGCAAGCGCCACCGCGCGGACCGCAGTTGCCTTCGCCACGGAGGTTCAGGTACTGCCCTTCGCTTACGCCAGCCGGAATCTTGATGGATATTTCTTCGCTTTCCTGGATGCGGCCTTCGCCGTGGCAGTGAGAGCATGGATTGGCAATTACTTCGCCAGTGCCTCCGCAATTGGGGCAAGCGCTTTCGGAAACCATCTGGAAGAATCCGCCCGACACGCGACGCACGCGACCCGTACCGTGGCAGGTGCTACATTCCTTGACATTCGTACCGCCCTTGCCGTTACATTCCGTACACGGCGTATAGCGTTTTAGACGAACCTTCTTGGTGCAACCATCGAAGATTTCCTTGTAACTGAGAGCTACCTTGATCTGCAAATCGTTTCCACGCGGAGGCCCTGCCTTGCGAGAACTTCTGCGGCCACCGCCTCCGAAACCAAAACCGCCACCAAAGATATCGCCAAACTGGCTGAAGATATCGTTGAGGTCGAAGCCGGCACCACCGAATCCGCCACCGCCAAAACCGCCACCAGGAGCGTTAAAGCCGAACTGGTCGTAGTTCTTGCGCTTTTCGGGATTAGAGAGCACGTCGTAAGCTTCGGCAGCTTCTTTGAACTTTTCTTCAGCTTCCTTGTCGCCCGGATTCTTGTCCGGATGGTACTTGATAGCAAGCTTCTTATAAGCGTGCTTGATTTCATCAGCACTTGCGTCCTTGCCGACGCCCAAAACTTCGTAATAATCTCTTTTTTCAGCCATAATATGCCTTCGGCATTTAGTAGACAGTAGGAAGTAGACAGTAGACAGGGAAAAGCTTTGTTGTCCTTTAGTAACTGCAAACGTCCTAATTCATACTAATAAACAGATACCCTTATTTACACAAAAAGGATTGCTCCCTAAAAGAGAGCGAATCCTATTTTGTAAGTTGCAGATGGAGGATGTATAAACTAATGTTTTAGATCCTTCGCCCTTCGGCAGGCTCAGGGACCTTATTAAAGGTTGGTGAGCTAGTCGAACCACGCTCAGGATGACACTTCCTACTTCCTACCGTCTACTTCCTACTAATTAGTCAACCACTTCCGCATCGACGACTTCCGGGCCATCGCCCTTCTTGTCGTTCTTCGGCTGTTCAGAAGCACCCGGCTGCGGACCCGGTCCCGCCTGGTTTGCACCGGCGGCCTGGGCCATGGAGCTTATCATGCCCTGGAGCTTGTCCATAGCGGCCTTGATCTCTTCCTTGGTGCCGTTATCCTTCTTGGCCTTGATGTCGTCGATAGCAGCCTGGAGCTGGCTCTTGGTATCAGCCGGGAGCTTGTCGCCAAATTCCTTCAACTGACCTTCAGCCTGGTAAGCCATCTGTTCGGCCTGATTCTTGATATCGACGAGTTCGCGCTGTTCCTTGTCCTTGGCTGCGTTAGCTTCGGCATCCTTGACCATCTTGTTGATTTCGTCTTCAGACAAACCGCTAGAAGAAGTAATCTTGATGGACTGTTCCTTACCGGTTTCCTTGTCCTTAGCAGACACATGCACAATGCCGTTTGCGTCGATATCGAAGGTCACTTCGATCTGCGGCACGCCACGCGGCTTCTTCGGAAGGTCGGTCAAGTCGAACTTGCCGAGCGTACGGTTATCACGGGCAAATTCGCGTTCGCCCTGGAGCACGTGAATCGTCACAGCCGGCTGGTTGTCTTCGGCAGTAGAGAACACCTGGCTCTTCTTGGTCGGAATCGTGGTGTTACGGTCGATGAGCTTGGTCATCACGCCACCGAGAGTTTCGATACCCAAAGAAAGCGGGGTCACGTCGAGCAACAGCACGTCCTTCACGGAGGAGTCACCGCTCAAAACAGCGCCCTGAACTGCAGCACCGATAGCCACCACTTCGTCCGGGTTCACAGTCTTGTTCGGTTCCTTGCCGAAGAACTTGCGAACAGCTTCCTGAACGGCCGGGATACGGGTAGAACCACCCACGAGGATCACTTCGTCAATCTCGGACAGCGAGAGACCCGAGTCCTTGATAGCCTTGCGGCACGGTTCCATAGAACGTTCCACGAGGTGAGCGGTGAGCTGGTCGAACTTTGCACGGCTGAGGGTGAGGTCGAGGTGTTTCGGACCAGAAGCGTCAGCAGTGATGAACGGAAGGTTGATGTTCGTAGAAGTCGTAGCAGAAAGGTCGATCTTAGCCTTTTCAGCAGCATCCTTCAAACGCTGCAGGGCCATCTTGTCCTTCTTCAGGTCGATGCCAGGATTTTCTTTCTTGAATTCGTCGTTGATCCAGTCGATAATCACTTCATCGAAGTTGTCACCGCCGAGCATCGTATCGCCGTTGGTGGCCTTCACGCTGAACATGCCATCGTCGATTTCGAGGATGGAAATATCGAACGTACCGCCACCGAGGTCATACACGGCGACCTTTTCGCTCTTCTTGGAGTCGAGACCGTAAGCAAGAGCAGCTGCCGTCGGATCGTTCACGATACGGAGAACTTCGAGGCCTGCAATCTTACCAGCGTCCTTTGTAGCCTGACGCTGAGAGTCGTTAAAGTAAGCCGGAACCGTAATCACAGCCTGAGAAACGGACTGGCCGAGGTAATCTTCGGCGATCTTCTTCATGGTCTGGAGGACGGCTGCAGAAATCTCAGGAGGTGCAAACTGCTTGTCGTCAATCTGGACGCGGACCGGATCGGAACCCGTGCCGACGAGCTTGTAAGGCATGTTCTTTTCGGCAGCGGAGCATTCGCCAGCCGTACGGCCCATGAAACGCTTGATTGAATAAATCGTCTTTTCCGGGTTCGTGATTGCCTGGCGCTTTGCAACGTGGCCCACAAGACGTTCACCGTTCTTGCCAAATGCGACGATAGACGGCGTAGTGCGGAAACCTTCAGCGTTAGCGATAACAACCGGCTTGCCACCTTCCATAACGGCCACGCAGCTGTTGGTCGTACCCAAGTCAATACCAATAATCTTACCCATGATGGAATCTCCTATTTTAAATTCTTGCGGCTCCTTGGAGCCTTTTTTGTTTCGCCGTCAATAAAGCAAAACTCGTGCCAAAAGCAAAAAACGCCCGTTTTGTTTCGTTATGAAACAAGAAAGCCCCCTAAACTATGGTAAAAACGCCGTGTTTCATATTTGAACGTAAAATTGATTTCCAAAAATACAAAACAAAACTGAGCAAAAATACAAAACGAAAACTGTCAATTTTAGTTGCCTCAGGCGGACAAATGGCATATACCTAACCAACCTAAGTGGGTGGGGGAGGCATCCCCCTGGTTCGCACGTCGTTGCTCTCCACCCCCTCGCCTAAGGGGACACCCCTTAAAACCCCCGAATTGTCATGCCCGAAGAAATTTTCATCCAACTGTTATTTTTTTTGGCATTATTGAAATTTATATTATGAATATGGAAATTAAGATCAATATAAATATCGAAAACGATATTGAATGTAATGTAGAAAACGTTGTTGAAGATGATTGCAAGATGCCCTCATCCAAGCGCGATTGACTATATGTAGTATCAGAACACCGCGATAAATCTTGACATATCATAATTATGATATTATATTATCATAATAAAGGGAGATCTCCATGCCGAACATTCGACCGATTTCTGACTTGCGCAACAACTTTACGAGTGTTGCAGAAACCGTACACAAGTACGACGAACCCATGTATCTGACCAAGAATGGCGTGGGCGACATGGTCGTGATGTCCATCGAGTGTTATGAAAAGCAGATGGCCCAGCTGGAACTCTATTCGAAACTTGCCGAGGCTATTTCCGAAGTGGAGCGTGGTGCGGAATGCGCCGATGCTGAAAAATTCCTGAAGGACCTGATGAATGGCTAAAAAGTACGAAGTCGTCGTCACGCCTTCGGCACAAAGGGACCTGACAGAGATCAAGATTTATTTTACGAACATTCTAAAAACGGCTTCAAATTCCGTTTTTGAGAAATTCCTTGAGCAGGTCAGGCTGTTGAAGGTGCATCCGTTCACCTATCCCGTCCATCAGGATTCGCTGCTGAAACTCGTCGGCTACAGGGTCATTCCTATCGACAACTATCTGATGTTCTATGTGGTCAGGGGTGATACGGTCCAAATCCATCGCATACTCTACGCCAAGCGAAATTACACTCAACTATTGGGCATAGGCGAATAATAATTCAGATTTTCCTAGTCCTTGAGACAGCGAACCGATCTTGCATCGAATTTGAAATCCCAGGAATATGCAACCGCCATGCTTGATGAAAAAATAAAATTACTAGCATATTGGTCTGTATATTGGTCAATCGTCCAGTAAATGATTGTTTTGCCAAAGCCAAAGCTTCCGGTTTGTCCTTTGATATTTCTGTATCCAGATAATTGTACATCAAATCCAAAGTCATCATCTTCATCGGCACTTGATAAAATCGTTCTAAGCTCAACAGCTTCTTTTTGGCTAGGAATGTGCCATCCTTCGGGACAAATACCTTGTCTAGGTTCATCAAACGGTTCACAGTTATGGTTATAGCCACAATGTGAATCTAAGGTATCAACGGCAGCAGTCCAATCATAAAGACGTCCATATTTTTCGCAATATTCATCATTGTCTTCGTAACACCAACTATGTTTTCCTACAGCTGCGTTACCGGAATCTGGGGCGTATTTCAAATCTTCAGCCATCCAAATTTGATTGCCAATTACAACTGTTTTATAGGAACGTCCATCTCGAGAATCAAGTAACGGGTCTCCATAAACTGGCGTTATTGCGTTAGAACTGCTTGAAATAGCTTCACTAGAACTACTACTCGACTTTACGCTACTGCTAGAATTGTCATTGCGAGAACTCTAAGAGTTCGTGTCAATCTCACTACTGCTGGATGCTGGAGTAACGTCTTCATCCATGACGCAACGGACTGAGTATCCTTGATACTTGACGTAGGTGGTCAGGCGCCAATTGTCGTCGTCATAGTACAGACGCATGTAGTATGCGTAGTCGCTTCCGTGCTCAGTAGAACTCCAGAACATCGCGAATTCGCCCTTGCTGTAATAGTTTCCCCAGCCGTCCCAGTAGCCGGCAGGCAATGCTGAGAAGCCAAAAGCATCTGTGCCGTTGCCTCCGATATACCATCCGGATGTAGATTTGAGCACCTTGTCTGCTGTTGATTTTCCACCAACTGCTGTGAATAATGTTTCCCATTCTGCCTTGCTTGGCAAATGCCAACCTTTTGGACAAACTCCCTGAATATTTTCAGCAGGAAGAGAACACGTGTGTTCGTAGCCACATTCGCTTTCTGACTTGCCTACCGCAATAGCCCAGCGGTAAAGACGACCGTAGGTAGCGCAGTTGGCAGCACTCTCGTCACTGTAACCGTAGCAGTAACTAAAGTCCTCGATCTCATAGGCTAGGTTCTGTGCCATCCACATCTGGTCACCGATTTGTACGGTTTTATAAACCTGACTATCGCGTTCGTCTAGAATTTCACCATATTTACCCGCTACAAGAAATTCTTGATTTAGGTATTCCGTTGAAAAACACTTATACTTCGTGCAGTCGTATGTTCCCGATGGCACTACTTTCGCTTCGGCATAACTTTGCGGAACATTGTTTTTACTTGATGAAGACTCTACTTTGCTTACAGAACTGTTACTCGACTTTATGCTGCTACTGGATCCTATCGTTCCTTCGGAACTCCATGACGATGTGGCAATCTTACTGCTGCTGGATTTTTTGTCAGTGCTGGAACTGGATCGGAGATTCCCAGACGAGTCGGGGATGACAGAAGAAGACGATTCAACTGAAGAATCGTCGTCCGAGCGTGGGGCTAAACCGCTGCTGTCGTCACCGCAGGCGGCAAGGTAAAGACCTGCTACAACAAGTGCACAAATAGGTTGCTTCTTTATAAAATGGATCGTTTTACTAAGGCTGCGAAAAATCCTCATAGATATTCCTTTTCCAAACTCTTTTTTAACAAAATACAAATTTTTTTATGGGAAAATTCTCGCATTCATGGTAATGATAAAATAAACTGCATGACATTTATCTACAAAAGTCATATGACTTTTGCAGATTTATATGTTCGCATTGATCCTGATGTCAAGAAAAAATACGAGGTATGAATTTTGACGTTAAAAGGGGGGCTTATATTCCCGAAATTGATTGAAAAATCTAATTTCAGTTTCTTTTAGCACACTCTATATTCGTCTTCGCAGGCGATAGCGTCGGTTTCGAGGTTTTCGCCGTCTTCGTCCGCTTTAGACATTCTTCTGGCAAGTTCGATGAGCGTCTGCACGCCAAAGCCCGTTGCGCCGTATTCGGTGTATTTCCAGGCCTTGTTCACGAAGGCGGTGCCTGCGATATCCCAGTGTGCCCACGCAGTGTTCTCCGGCACGAATTCTTGCAAGAAGAGGGCGGCTGCAATGGCTCCAGCGTCGCTTCCCGTGTTCTTGAGGTCTGCGAATTTGTCCTTGAGTGCATCGGCGTATTCTTCTTCGAGCGGCATGCTCCAGAATTTTTCACAGCAGGCTTCACCGCAGTTGATGACCTTGAGTCCAAGGTCGTCGTCGTTGCTGAAGAATCCGGCGACAGCGTAGCCGAGTGCGCGGACCATAGCTCCTGTGAGTGTCGCCAAATCGACGATATGCGTTGCTCCGATTTCACCGGCTTCGGCAAGACCGTCCGAAAGCACGAGGCGGCCTTCGGCATCGGTGTTATCGACCATGACCGTCTTTCCATTTTTCGCCTTGAATATGTCTCCCGGCAGCACGGACTTGAATCCGATGGCGTTTTCGGCGAGGCAGCACACGGCGCTCACCTTAATCGGGAGTTCCAAAGTTGCGATGGCTTGTATGGCGGCAAGCACGGTCGCGGCACCGCTCATGTCGCTGATCATTTCGGGCATGGATTTAGGCGGCTTGAGGCAGAGTCCGCCCGTGTCAAACGTGAGACCCTTGCCAACGAGAACCAAGTGGTCGCTGGAGGTGCGGGCGTTTTTGTCCGCGTTTTTTGTGGACTTCACTGCACTTTTCGCGGCTTTTCCGGCAGACTTTGTGCCGTTGTAGGTGAGCGTAACCATGTACGGTTCGTGCGAACTGCCCTTGCCGACAGTCACAAGTCCCATGAAGCCTTCTTTTTCGAGCTGCTTCATGTTGCGGACTTTGATGGAAAGACCCGGCGTGTATTTCGCGATGGTGTTTGCGTTTTCGACAAATTCTTCGGGATAAAGGTCGGAGGCGCAAGTGTTAATCAAATTCTTGGCGAGGATCACCGCTTTCTGTTCTACAGCGACTTCTTCGGCAATCTTCTTGAATGCGGCGGCTTGTTCTCCCGCGACAATTTCAAACGTGACTTGGAAAGCGTCCTTTTGCTTGCTCTTGTATGCATCGAACTTGTAATCGGCGTAATGGAGACCATGCAAAATGCTCTTGATCTGCTCTGGCGCGGCATCGGCAAGCATGACGGACACCATCGGAATTTGGCGTTTGCTTGCTCTTTTCGCGAGGCGGTAGGCGGCCATGCGCAAGTGGTCGAGGTTCGAAAGTCCGCGTTCCTTGGCAGCATCCACAAAAATGGTGGAAGTTCCATCAATTTCTAAAAGTTCCAAATCTTCAAACGGGCCGTCTTCCATGCCGTTCAAGACGGATTCGACTTGTTTTTCTGCGTTTTCCGACAATACATTGGAAAACTGGACGGATTTTTTAACGAAAAAGAGGGCACTGACATTGGCTTTGCCCGAAGCGGTAGATACAATATTTGTTTTCATATACCCTAATCTAGTATTTTATTATGGACCCGCATGTATTTTATACTGGTCTCATAAGGATAAAAAATCTATAATATTACTGATTACATTGGAGGATTTGCTATGAATCTGAAATACATTGGAATTTTAAGTGCTTTTGCTGCTTCTGTTGTCATGGCTCAAGAAGCTGCTCCTGCTGCCGAGACTTCTGTGCCTGCCCAGTCTGCGGTTGAAGCTCCTGTTGTCGAGGCACCTGCGGCAGCCCCTGCGAAAGAATCTGCTGAAGTGTCCGCACAAGCTGTGCCAGAGGCTGAACCTATGGCCGTTCGCGGTGCCGATGCCGCTCAGCCAGTACAGAAAAAGAAAAAATTTGTCTATCGCCCGGTTTATAGGCCTGGCGAGGTGGAACATCTCGGTCGCCCAGTGAAAACGATTTACGTTTCGGAACCTGTCGTTGCCGATACCATTGACATGAACCAGCTTCGCGGCCTCGTTCCGATTAAATTCACGTTTGGCCTCCAGGGCTTTATTGGTGCAGGGTACCTTTCTGGCGACAACGGCTATTATGATTACGAATACGACAGCTATTCCGGCTTGACTTGGAGCGTTGGTGCATTTGCATTGTTCCCGCTCGATGAATACAACATGGCCTTCAAGGCGGGTGTACTGTTTGAGCATAGCAAGGTTCGCAGCAGTTTCGAAACTTATGATAAAGATAAAGAAAGCGTAAGTGAATGGCGTGCGTCCTTTAGCCAGTACCGTATTTCTATCCCGTTGCTATTGTCGTTGAAAGCGGCTAGGTCTAGAATCCATCTCGATGTCGGTATCCAGCCGTCTATTGCTGTTGCAGATGAATTTAAACTTAAGAACTCCAAGGATAAATCAGTTGGCGGTACGTATGACATGATGGATAACGAAAGCCGCGAACCTCTGGACTGGTCGATTGTCCTTGGTGTTGGTTTCCGCGTCAACCGTTACGTTGGCTTCGATGCTAGATTCAACTGGGGCATTGACAATATGTACGACGACTTTAACGAATGGCGCATTAATGATTTGTCATCGAAGTCGTTTGCTATCGGTGCTACGTTCTACGTGTTTTAATAGCAAATGATACTTTCTGTATTGGCGGTCGTCATAGGCCTTGTCGTTTTGGTCTGGAGTGCAGACCGGTTTGTGGATGGGGCCGTTGGCGTGGCCCAATTTTTGGGCATGAGCACGTTCCTTATCGGAATGCTTGTTGTTGGCTTTGGAACTTCGGCTCCCGAAATGGTCGTTTCCATTTTGTCGGCGATGAACGATACTCCGCAACTCGCTCTTGGTAATGCTTACGGCTCTAACATTGCAAACATTGCTTTGATTCTAGGGGCGACAGCGCTTGTCGCTCCTGTTGTCGTTAAAACTCAGGCCATGTTGCGAGACATTCCGATTCTTATTTTGATGACGGTTCTTACGGTTTTGTTGCTCAAGGACGGTAACGTATCTTTCGCGGATGGTGCCGTTTTGCTCGTTGCTTTTGTGGCTTTGACTTTGTTCAATGTCTTCATGGAACTGAAGGAAAAACGTAACCGAGAAAAGGAATCAGAATCCTCCGGGGAACCAGCTCCTGTTAAATCTTCTATCGGGAAGTCTGTTTTGTGGTTGCTTGTCGGGATAGCGCTTTTGATTGCAAGTTCGCGGCTGCTGGTGTGGGGGGCGGTCAACATTGCTCAAACTCTTGGCGTGAGCGATTTGCTGATTGGGCTTACCATAGTCGCTGTCGGCACGTCTCTGCCGGAATTGGCGAGTTCGATTGCTGCTGCCCGTAGGGGTGAAAACGATTTGGCTGTCGGCAATGTCATCGGTTCTAATGCGTTCAATACGCTTGTCGTGGTCGGAATTGCGGCTGTGATTGCTCCGATAAACTCTACCGACCCCGAAGTGTTGAGCCGCGATTTGCCGATAATGTCTGCCCTCACGCTTTTGCTGTTTTTCATTTGTTTTCCGCTCAAGAACAAGGTGGGCAAGCGTGTTGGTGGCTTTGGACGTATCGGCGGAGCGCTGTTCTTGTGTCTCTATGTCGGTTATCTCGTGTTGCTCGGAATACAGAGCATTTAATCGTTTGGCGTCATTCTGAGTGACCGTTAGGGAGCGGAGAATCTAGTCATTTCTTGAGTTGCATAGTAGAATTGACTGGATCCTTCCACCTTTGGTGTCAGGATGACGAAAGTGCTGCAGCCCTGATGACGAAAGTGTTAATTTCCGAATGTCCAGACGATGCCGTAAGCGAAGCGGAGGCCTTCGGGCGTGTAGCCTGATTCCGGCATGTAAATGCTGTGGTTGAAGTTCTCTATGCGGCTGTAAAGTTCAAACGAGAGAATCTGCATGCGGGCTTCGAAATCCATTGCCAAGTAATGGGATAGTTCGACGACTTCCGGTTCGCCTTTTTCGTTGATGGTGCAATCGTAACGGTTATTGAACCATTGGAAATCCACGCGGACGCTAACACCAAGCCTATCCTTGACAAAACGGTTTTGCCAATGGATACTGCCCTTGTAGTAAAGCGATGGCGTGTCGAATAGCTTTGTGCGAGTGATTTTCTGACCGCGCTCAAAGTAAAATTTCCAGTTTCCGAGGCGGAACCCGATTTGCATAATCCAGTCGAGCGTATGGGCGTGATCGAGGTTTTCGTAACGGAATGCTGATTCGAGGGAATCGTTTGAGCGGGCGATTGTCGTATCTCTTGTTTCATACGTCTCATAATTGGCGATATATGTTGTATCGACAAAGGTCGTGTCTAGCTTTCCGCGAATAGCCCAGCTCGGTTTTATCAGGTCGTTTGCGTGTTCATATCGCAGCCCTAGTCCGTAAAACACGTCTCGCATTTTCCATGAAATCGTGGCGGTGGCACGGTCGCGAACTTCGTAAGTCAAGTCTTCATTAGGGAACGCGATTCTGCCAGTTTCGATAAGCTTGATATGGTTTACATCCGGGAATTTGTTGTCATGGCGGTACGATGCGTTTAACATCAAGTGATAGGGGAGTAGGTATGTTCCGTCTAATGAGAAGGCCGGTGCAAATTCGACCGTATCCAAAAGTGAACTGTTGCGTTGCATTCCCGCCTGCGCGCGGAACAGGACTTTCCCGAATAACGTATCGGAGACTTCGGCGTAGCCTATTTCGCGGTCTTGATAATATGTTTTCTTTTTCGTTTCGTTGCCAGATTCTTCGGTATTGACAAATTCATATTCAAAACGGAATCTGGGATTCAAGAACATGTTGTAACGGGCTTCAAAATTACCGAGAATCGTTTCGTAATTGCGAACTTTACTTGTATCGTAATAATTTATTTTATTTACGGGGTAACCCCATTCGTTAAGCGTTGTATCGGTATTTTTCTTGATTCTTGAAAGGTGTTTCAACTCCATTTCGTGATTGCCGTAATGGAATTCTGTACCGAGCGTCAAGTCTTTGATGGGGTAGAATTCAACGCCTCCGCCGTAAGTACGCGTTTCAATAACAATGTTGTACGGGTCCGTTTGGAAATTGCGAACCGTTGGGTCGAGCGTGTCGAGCAAGACTTTGTGCGTCGTGTTGTCAGCATTGTCGAGACTGAAATAGTTTATCTTAAAAAATGCCTTGCCGTAGCCGAATCGCCATGTGACAATTGGTTGGATGTGCATGCTGTTCATCGCAATATTGCGTCCACCGAAGGGGATTTCTACGGAGTCGCGACCCAATGCAAAGTAGGGCGAGTGCGTCACCGGCTGGTATTCAAAAGGCTTCGAAAGCATGTCGGAATGGCTTGCTACGCCAAGGTCGAGTGTCACCGAGTCCGTGATTAGGCGGCGGAATTCCAAGCGAAGTGCGTTCCCTTCAAACGGACCGCGTTCCCAGTTGACATCTGTAATCGGCGTATCGACGGGAATGCCGTGGCGTTCTTCAAAGAGAATCCCGTTTTCTCCATTGAGTGCAAGTGTTGATGCGTCAAAGCTTAAGCGTGTTGTGTAAATGCCGGCGAGTTTGCTGGGGTAGCGCTTGCTGAGCGTCCCGATTCCAAGGGATGTTGCCGGGAGTTCCGGACTACCTAGGATAGAAGTTCCCAGCACCCATTCGGATTTTTGCCCGGAAACGTCGTAAGTACGCTGCATGACTTCGCGAAGCGGAATCACCCAACGGCCAGCGTCTGTTTCTCTAGGGGCTGGGTCTGGGGCGTTTGGCGTTTCAAAAACAGAATCTTGCGGAGTCGGGAGCATGCTCTTTTTGGCATGGATGACATCAGCATAAACGCTTGATACAAGCGCAGACAAAAAAGCTAAAAGAAAAATACCACGATTCATTAGAACCATTCTGCACGAGATTTTTCGCGCCTCTCTCGAAGTGCTTGGACTACGGTGTAGGGCATTTTCATGCAACCTGGGGGGTAAGTTCCGCTTTCCGTGTGGAAGTCCGAACCGCCCGTCCCCACGAGACCGAACCTTTGCGCCATTTCTTTGTACTTGCGACCAACGGCTCCTTTTTGCGCTGGACTATAGACTTCCATGCCCTGGATGCCCCATTCCACCATGTTCTCGATGAACTCGTCGCTGAGACCAGACTTGTACGGGTGGGCGAGTACGGCAATGCCGCCTGCGTTTTCGATAAGCCTAATCGTTTCCTGCGGGTTGAGGCCTTTCTTTTCGACGAACGCGATGCAGCCGTCTCCCAAGTATTTCGTGAACGCTTCGGAGAAGTTCGAAATGTATTCTTCATCGACAAGCGACATGGCGATGTGCGGGCGACCGATAATTTTCCCTTTGCAGTACGAATGCACTTTGTCGAACGTGATGCCGATTCCGAGCGCATTCAGTTTTTTGATAATCGCCTTCACGCGTGCGATACGCTGCTTGGCGAAGTCCTCCAGTTCCATGTTGAGGGCGAGGTTCGTCGGGTCGCAGAAGTACCCCAGGATGTGGATGTCCTTGCCTTGCCACACCGCTGAAATTTCGATTCCCGGAATGATTTCAAGCCCGATTTCCTTGGCTGGTTCTTCGGCGAGTTTGTAGCTGTCCAAGTTATCGTGATCCGTAATGGATATGCAACGAAGCCCTTTGCGTTTGCAAAGCATGAGCAGTTCATCGACCGAGAGCGTTCCGTCGGAAAGCTTGGTGTGCATGTGCAAATCTGCATAGCCGCCATTTTCAGTGATGATGGTCGAATACTTTTGCATGGCTAGCCTTTGGCTTCCTTGGTGTCTTTAGCGTCCTTGGCATCATTTATAAAATAGCGTGCCATCATCCTAGCAGGGGAAATTGTCTTGAGCTGGTGGAGGCTAATGTTCAAAAACGGGTACTCGTGGACGCAATCAAAACCGGCCCGCAGTGAAGCTCCGCTTACAAGCGCAAGGTACAAAAATTGCGGCTTGTAAGGCCCCGGATAGACGCAAGCAAGAGGTGCATAATTTTTTATTTGGTATTCAAGCTTTTCAAACAGCGGTTCTCCGTAACGGCAACCTTTATCGGTATAGTACGTGACGGTCGCTTTTTTCTTTGAAAAGATGATTTCCAAATCACCGTGTGCAACGAACAAAATGGACTTGAAAGCCTCGGGAGGAAGATCATCTACGATATTTTTTGCAATTTTTTTGTCTTCAGGAACAAAAAATACAGTCTTTTCATGGTCTTGCAACGATTTCGGGAAAGAAAAATGCTTTGGATTCTTGATTTTCCCTGCCTTGTACAAAAACCACCGATACAGTAGGGGCTTCCAAAAAAGTAAGCGCATCGCATAGAACTGCTTGTCATCGGCAAAATACGGTGAAGAAAACAAAAGAACTCCTATTTTTTATTTCGACAAAAATATATTAAATTTAAGGGCTTGTGCTTTTTCATGACTATGAACTTTACATTAAAAGCATACTTGTTTTTTGCTTGAGCTTTGCGTTGTTGAAAAAATGTGAGCAAACGCAATTTTTTTTATGATCTTGCTAGCTACTGTTTGCAAAATGAGGCTTATATCTGTTTTTTTGCACGCAATGATTCTAGATTTATTCCATTAAATGGGCTACCCGGAAAATGAAGTTAAGACAAAGAAATAAATTGCCGTATTTTTGGAATATGATTCGCTTGGCGAGTATGTGGAAGTTTAAAAATTTTAAACTTTGGAGAATCTTTAAAAGGTAAAGCTTTATTTTGCTTTCATGACCATCTTTACGAATCTTTTGGCTTGTAAAAATTTATGGTCTATTTGCTTTTGGAATTTGTTTGCAACCTTGTTGGCGCGACCGAGGAGGCGGCTTTTGGTGAAATAACCAATTTCTCTTGAATCTGCACAGTGGTTCGCTTTTTCACAGACGAGGTAATAACAGTCTTCAGGAACAACATAAAATGAAATTTTTGAAGAATCTTTTCCGCTGAAAAGTTCGCGCTTAATGTGAATAGGGGCGTTTCCCGGTTCTGCTTGGAAAATCTGGAGCTCGACAAGGTATCTGTCTTGCCATGGCATGTAATCAATTTCTTGTAAACTTACAAGACGGTTGCCGAGCTTGGTGGAGCCTATGCGTTCCAAGGGCATTTCGCGATTGCCCTGCCAAAGGCTTGACTTTATGTAGATTTTTTCATTTTGCTCATGCATGAGCGAAATTAGATAATCTTGTTCTACATCATTTAATTTATTGAAGAAAAGCGTGTCGCCCTTGCGCGGAATGTAGATGCTACGAGTTTCAATGAATGCGTCTTCGCCATTCCACTTGAAATTGCTGTGTGGCGTATAGACCTTGTGGTTGCTTGTTATGGTGATGGAATCGCCTGGAACGCCGAGAACTCTGCGCACCATGTTGTCTTGATTGCGCATGACGCCCCAGACAAAGTCTCCGTCTTGAATTTTTTCTGTACAGCGGGGGAGCTTGCACATCCACATGACGTTGTTCTTTTTGAATTTCGGGTACAGCGAATTGTCTTGCATGCGGACGGGTTCTATGACATATTCACGAACGCCTATCATGACTCCCAAAACCACGCAGAGGATAAAGACAAGAAAGAACACGTACGCCTTGGAATGGCGCCGTTGTAAAGACCTGACTTTTCTATCCAGTGCAGACATATTTGTGTAGGAATCCTGTGGATTAGTCCCCGTTGCCGGTGGAATCGTCGCTGAGCGAAAGCACGGCGAGGAACGCCTTCTGCGGCACTTCCACGGAGCCGATGCTCTTCATGCGCTTCTTGCCTTCCTTCTGTTTTTCGAGGAGCTTGCGCTTACGGGTGATGTCGCCGCCGTAGCACTTGGCAAGCACGTCCTTGCGCACGGCCTTCACGGTCGAGCGGCTGATAATCTTTCCGCCGATAGCACCTTGGATGGCCACATCGAACTGCTGGCGTGGAATGAGGTCCTTGAGCTTGACGCAGATGGCGTTTGCGTAGGTGTGAGCCTTGTCGCGGTGGATAATCACGGAGAATGCATCCACCGGGTCGCCGTTCAAGAGAATGTCGAGTTTGACGAGGTTGTTGCGCTTGTATTCGCTTGGCGTGTAGTCGAGTCCTGCGTAACCGCGGCTCAGCGATTTAAGACGATCGTAGAAGTCGAACATGATTTCGGCAAGCGGGAGGTCGTACTTGAGAATGACCTTCGATTCGTCGATGTATTCCATGGTCTCGAACGTGCCGCGCTTTTCTTCACAGAGCGTCATCATGGCGCCGACGTATTCCCTGGGCGTAAAAATTTGTGCCTTGACGTAGGGCTCTTCGATGTAGTCGTAGCGGCTAGCGTCGGGGAGCTTGGAGGGGCTTTCGATTTTCACCATCGTGCCATCGCTCATGAAAACGTGGTATTCCACGTTCGGGACGGTCGTGATGATATCGACGTTGAATTCGCGATCCAAGCGTTCCTGCACGATTTCCATGTGCAAAAGTCCGAGGAATCCTGTGCGGAAGCCAAAGCCGAGCGCTTCGGAGGTTTCCGGTTCCCAGCAGAGGGCGGAGTCGTTGAGGCGGAGCTTTTCGAGCGCTTCGCGGAGGTCCTTGTAGTCTTCCGGGTCGATGGGGTAGATGCCCGAGTAAATCATCGGGAGCACGTCTTTGTAGCCCGGAAGCGGCTCGGTGGCCGGGTTCGCGGCATCGGTGAGCGTGTCGCCAATCTTCACGTCGCTAATCGTCTTCACGTTTGCAAGCACGTAGCCGACCATACCTTCGGTCAGTTCCGGGCGCGGGTCGCGGCGCATGCTGAACGTACCGACTTCGGTCACCACATATTCGCCGCCGGTCTTCATCATGCGGATTTTCATGCCCGCCTTGAGCGTGCCTTCGACAATGCGGATGTAGTTGATCACGCCGCGGTAGCTGTCATAGACGGAGTCGAAAATAAGCGCCTTGAGCGGTTTGTTTGCATCGCCTTTGGGGGCTGGAATTTCATCGACAATCTTGTCGAGCACTTGTTCTACGTTAAGGCCTGTCTTGGCTGAAATGCGTGGAATCTGGTCCGGATCGTAACCGAGCAAGTCCCCGACGAGTTGGGCGATGTGGTCTGGTTGTGCCCCCGGTAAATCGACTTTGTTCAAAACCGGGATGATGGTGAGGTCGTTTTCGATTGCAAGATAGAGGTTCGAAAGCGTCTGGGCTTCGATGCCCTGGCTTGCATCTACGACGAGAATGGCGCCTTCGCATGCGGCGAGTGAACGGCTGACTTCGTAAGTGAAATCGACATGCCCCGGGGTGTCGATCATGTTCAGAATGTATTCTTCGCCGTCTTTTTCATAGACCATGCGGATGGCGTGAGCCTTGATGGTAATGCCGCGTTCGCGTTCCAGGTCCATGTCGTCCAGGAGCTGGTTCATCATTTCGTTTTTGGAGACCGTCTTGGTCAGTTCAATCATTCTGTCGGCTAATGTGGATTTGCCGTGGTCAATGTGGGCGATTATGCTAAAATTACGGATATTGTTATTTTGCGGCATATTAAAATGTTGATGAGTTTTTGTACAAATATAGAAATCTTGTGCCTGTTTTTTGGAACATGTTGTGGACGCTTCAAAAAAAAACTATATTCTTGTGGACATTTGGTTCTTTCATAACGATCTATCTACGGAAGTTCAGTTTTGTTAAAAAAATTTATAATCTGCGTCTCTTTGCTCCTTGCTGCAAATGTTTTTGCCGAAGGAAAAAAATTCAACAAGGACTACACGGGAATTTCCCAAATACTTGCTGAGATTACGACTCACGAAGGAAAAATCGTTGTCGATTTGAACTTCAAGGCTGCTCCGAATACGGTGGCCAACTTTGTCGATCTTGCAAACAAGGGCTTTTACAATGGTCTTCTGTTCCATCGTGTCATTCCGGGATTCATGATTCAGGGCGGCGACCCGAATGGAGACGGAACGGGCGGGCCTGGTTATACCATTGATGATGAAAAGAACGACCTCAAGCACGAGACGGGTGTAATTTCCATGGCGAATCGCGGCCCTGATACTGGTGGTTCGCAGTTCTTTATCACGCATCTCCCGCAGCCGCATTTGGATGGTAAGCATACAGTGTTTGGTAAAGTCATCGAAGGGCATGATGCGGTCTGCCGTATTGACGTGAACGATCCGATTTTGAACATTACAATTGTGGAAAAGAAGTAAATATGAGTTCCAAAAAAGCGACATCTAAAGCGCCTGCAAAGGCGAGTGCTTCTGAAAAGAAAACGGCTAAGCCGGCTCCGAAGAAGGCTGCCGAAACGAAGCCTGCAAAGGCGGCGGCCCCAGCTAAAAAGGCGGCTCCAGCGAAAGAAGCTCCTGCCAAGAAGTCTGCTCCGGCAAAACCGGCAGCTCCGGTTAAGGCTGCTCCAGCAAAAAAGCCTGTCGTGAAAAAGGAAGCTCCCGTAAAGAAGGAACCTGCAAAAAAGGAAACTGCGGCGGTTGCTCCTGCAAAAAAGCCTGCTGTGAAGGATTCCAAGACCGAAGTTTCCAAGAAAACGGAGACCGTGAAAAAAGTTGAACCGGCGGTCGTGGCTGCTCCTGAGAAAGAAGTCAAGGCGGCAGCTGCGGTTGCAGCAAAGAAGCCTGCCGACAAGGAATCGGATAAAAAGACGGAAAAAATGGAAGTCGTCGAAACACACGAAAAACACGAAACGAAAAAATCTTCGTCTAAAGTCGAGTATCCCTACTCGGTTCTGCTTGAAGGCGGCAAGAAACCGTGCAAGTTCATTATGTTTGTCGAAATAGATGAACAGGAAGAACGTGCTAACAAGAAAAAGGTGACTTCAGAAATGAAGAACCTTGAAAAGAAACCGACTTCCGCTATCCGTCACAAGATTTCCTTGGCCGAAGAAACACAGGAAGAATTGACGGAACGCATCTTGAAGGAGCTCGAAGAGCAGAATGCCGCGTTCACGCGTGAAGCCGCGACGCAGATTTGCACTCGCTGCAATAGAAATCTCGTTTCTCCGGAATTCTGGGTCGATAAGCATCTCGGTTACTGCGAAGAATGCGCCACTATCTTGCACTTGGGACAGTCCAAGGAAGCCCGCAAGGTGGAATACCAGTTGGGGGCTATGGGTGGCGACTCTTTGGATGAAGCGGATGACGATGAATTCGAAGGGCCGGACGCCGCTGATTTGAAGGAAGCAGAAGAAGAACTTGCCGATTTCGATGCGTAACTCGAATTATTTACAATAAAGTAAATGAAAACCGGAGCGTCTGCTTCGGTTTTTTTTATCATGTTTTTTTCAGCGAACCACTTATCTCAATCCGCCATTCCTACTCCTATTTGCTCCTTTTTTGGAAATCTTTCTGTAATCTTCTTGTAAGAAGACTATATTTACATTAGAATATATTCTGAAAAAAGGGTTGTTATGGCTAAAAATCCGGTTTTCTACGTCTTGACGGCACTCCTTCTGCTGTGTGCTTCGTTGGTTGCTCCTTCTGCCCATGCCGCTGACCCGGCAATAACGTTCTACGGTACGAATTGCCTTGGGGCTGGTTGGTACTTCCATTTGGTATGTGACGATTCGAAGAACGAATGCAAGTTGTCGCAACGTTACACGGAGGATCCTCCTTCAGCCGAAGATATTACATGCTGGGAAGGTGTAGTTCAAAATCTTGAAACTACTAATAATAAGTCTAGCAAAATCATTTTGGATGGCGACCTCGATTTTGGAGGCTATGACCCCACGAGTCCCACGAACAATGGGTGTAATTTACAGTTGACAGCTATAATCGGTGGTTCGCATGCCGGTTTCGATGGACAAAACCATACTATTCATGGATTGTGCTACAGATCGAATACTGATGACAGTTATTTTGCTTTATTTGAAAAACTTGAAGGCGGAACCTTCCAGAACGTTGTTTTTGACGGTGTTTATATAGAAGCTCAGTTCGGGGCGGTGCTGGGATATGAACTTGTTGATGCTTCGGTTTCTAATGTGACTATTAAGGATGCTCGCTTGAATGGCGAACGAATGGGTGGTCTGGTGTATAGGACCACTGTGTCTTCTGATAATAGCATTGCCATAGAAAACATAACCTTGGAAAATGTTCAATACGAATCGAAAGATATTGGAACAGCATTTAATTATAACGAGTCTGGCTGTTTTGGCGGCATTTCCTGTTCTGTTACAGGCGGAAACGTTTCAATTTCTGGGGTGAACGCAACTAGTTTGTCGATAAGAAATTCGATTGCACCTCAAATGCCTGAAGATGTGACTTTGGGTGGCATTGCCGGTTACTTTTCTTCGAATAAAACGAGCGTTTCAAATTCCACGATTGATGGAAGTATTGTTTCTACGTCTGGTTGCGTGGGTGGTATCGTCGGTTATGCTTATGCTACGGATTTGATGATTAATACTATTGGGTCGAGTATCGATCTTTCTGGCGAAAAAGTTGGTGGCATGCTTGGTCTTGTTGATGGTTTTGGCGATAAACATATCATAGTCAAGAATACTTATTCGTTAGGTAAGATTGAAGGAAATGGGGGCTATATTGTTGGCGAGTTTTCTTCTTCTGGGCTGCAATTGTCTGCAAAGGATTCCCTTTACAACAACTTCCACTACAACACTGAGGATGCAGTTTCTCTTGGTGTCGGCAATTACCCGAGTTCCTATGGTAATTCTTGGGCTCAAGGTTCTCTTTACGATAATAATAATGGAACAAACGATGTCGAAAATCAGGGGAACATTTTTGGCAACGTTCGCAATGAAGTGTCCGGACTTTCTGCAAATGAATCGTTTGGTTACCATTTCAATGTTTTGAATGATCTTCAAAAAAATCAGGTCGCGTCATATATGGATTTCTTTGAAGGGTCTAGAGCATGGGGTTCTGATGCGAAATGGCCTCTAGTCCGTGTTGCAAATGGCGTTGCCAAAGAATCTGCTATGAAGTCGGCTTTATTTGCTGCCCTTATGAATTACAATCTGGAATCTAAAGGGCAACCTGCGGTATGGGTTTCTAAAAGCGGAGTCAACGATGGTCTCCCGGCATTTGCCGAAAGCTCCGACAAGCCGAACCATTTGGTGCTTCTGGAAACAACATATTTGAATTTGACATCTACTCAAAGTGAATCTTTGACGAATAAACCCGTATCCATACGCGATTCTTCAAATTCTGGAGATGGCACTTATATCCCTTATGCTCCAATAGCCGTAAAGACGGGCTTGGTCTCTTATACCGACGAAAACGGCGAAATGACCAGTGATTTAAAAACGGACTTGGGAAAGATTATTGATTACGTTAATGGCAATTCGGGTGCGACTGTATCGATTGTGGATGGCGACGGTAATCCAGTCACTTCGTTCGATGGTTCTTTTTCTGATGTTCAATCCTGGACCATTTCTGTACCCAAAGACTACTTCTGCTTTAAAGAAAATGGAAGTTTGGAATTCCGCCAAGTTAAAGACGTGGACGCTCCACCTGCAGGTGAAGATTGCTTCGAATATTGGTACGATGACAATGCGGACCATTCAAACGGAGCAACTCCTGATGCTTATTCTTATGCACAAGCTTGGTTGAACTCGAATGCAGGTACAATCGTTCTGACATCGGATTCCATTAGCTTTGCTGGAAAGCAAGTTCTCGTTGACAATGACGGCAATCCTACAGATACAGTTTGCGTTGACGCTCCGAATGCGTTCAAGGGCAAGTATCTGACTCTGAGTAGTGGTGACTTGATTCAAAGCGAAACAGGCAAGCTCGATACGATTAAAGGGCTTTGCTATAAGTCTGATGTGACAGAATCGATTGGTTTTGTCTATATAACCGGGGGTGTTGGAATTGACAATGTCGCGTTCTCGGATGTTTATTTTAAGCTGGGTACCGATAGCTATAAGAAGAATGCTGGCGTTCTTATGCTTGAGAGAGGTGTTTCTTTGGGATCTCAGCATATCACAGTTGTAAATTCGGAATTTAGAGCTTATTATGTAGGTGCAATTGCTGGCGATATTGAAGATTGTGATTCAATAGCAAATAAAACCGTAAGCAACGTCAAGGTTGATGGCGTAGATGCGGGGGGTGTTGTTGGTGGAATGTCTTATACATCGTATTATAATAAAACATCGCCAACATTAGTCTCAGATATAAGCGTGAGTGAGGTTTCTTTAAATGGTAGTTATTCTGCGGGGGGGGTAATTAGTTACTTCGGTGGCTCTACAGGACTTGAAATCCAATCTGTTTCTGTAGATGGGAATATAATTGGTTATGATAATGCTGGAGGACTTGTAAGTGTTATATCGTTAGATGTCGGGGCTCCTCTTTCTATCCAAAATGTCAAAGTCCTTGGTCATGTTTCTGTGACTAAAGATGATGTGAGTAATATGCCCTCTTTGGGCGGTCTTGTTGGTGTTGCATTTTTTGATGAAAACACATCAGTATCAAATCTTACCATAAAAAATACATTCTCAAAGGGCAGATTCTCATATACAAGTTATTCTTATGTCGGTTATTTAATTGGTGCTATAGTTGCTGGCCCCTACTATTTCGATAGTGCTCCTGAAGATAAAAAACGCATGATTTCGTTTGATGTCACGGATAACTTCCATTATATAACGGAAGGTTCTTCTGGAGACGTTGGAATCGGAAGATTTGATGCTTGGAAAAATCCTTCTACAGTTGGGGGCGTTACAGGCACGATTACGCGCAACTTCTGTAGTTCTGACCAGAACCTTTCTATCTATAGCCCTGATGGTGATTTGCGTTATCATTCTTCGTTGCCTATAATTGCTGATGATTGGAGCGAATATGCTAACGGTATGATTTCTGAAGAGCAAATGAAGAGTGCTCGATTGGCGGCCGTCTTGAATCTTGGTGCTGCAAACGAGAGCGAAAAAATTTGGACAGTAAAGAGCTTTGCTGGAGTACCTGTAAACGAAGGTTTCCCTGTAATTAGGGAAATCGGTGACTCTCCGTCTTATCCGGTACAATTTAAAATGGCTGATTTTGATGAAAAGGCCAACGAGACGCAAATTGCGGCTTTGAACAATGCTGGTATTGACTATCCGTCTGTGTATGTAGATCCGGCACACAAAGAATTGTACCTCTTTACGGACAATGAAGGTTACATCTCTTTGAATGAAGCTGTCTTTGTCAATAGCCTTGTAGATGGCACAACGAGTTCTTGGTACGATGAAAACGATCAAGTAGTTACTTTTGACACCGATACTCCGGAACAGTATTTTAACGGCAATACCGTTTATACATACAAATCGACGACTGAAACAAAGTATTTCTGCTTCGAAGAGGACGGAAGCAATTTGAATTTCAGCCAAGAAGAATCTGCTTCAAATCCTTCTGGTACAGACAAAAAATGCTTTGGGTATTGGTACAAAGACAATGCTGACCATTCAAACGGAACTCCTGATGCATACGCCTATGCTCAAAACTGGCTAGACAATAACGAGGGTTCGATTGTTCTGACTTCGGAAAAGATAGAGTTTGCTGGAAGTATTGATGAAAACGGAACTACAGTTTGCGTGGATGCCCCCGATGCGTTCAAGGGACATTATCTGAGATTAGGTGCAAATGACGCAATTACAAGCGAGGCTGGCAAGATAGATACCATAGCCGGGCTTTGCTATACGTCTGATGCTTATGGCGATGATGCAAAATTTGCTCTAATCAGTGATGTTTCGGCTAATGTGACAAAACTTGCATTTAAGGATGTTTTCTTTAATGTATCAGGTAGTCGCGGTGAGGTGGGGCTTATAGAATTTTACGAAAGCCCGAGTCTTGTGAGCGATATTTCTGTGTTGAATTCGACTTTTAAATCAAAGTACTATGCGGGTGCTATATCTGCAAGGATGAGTGAAATTGAATTTATAAAAGATATAACGATGAAAAATGTAAATGTGATTGTTAATTATAAACAAATTAACAGTGATGTTGCTGGCGGTATCGCAGCCGTTGTTACTGCAACGAATGGTCTCTCTGTTTCGAACGTGTCGTTAAGTGGCGTTTATGTAGAATGTGATTGTTGGAGTGGTACTGGTGGCGTTTTTGGCAGAATCAATAATGCCAATAAAGAAATCTCTTTGAAAAATGTTTCTGTCAGTGGTACCGTTAAGGGTTTACAACCGGCTGGCCTTGTTGGGTACTTGAATACAACGAAGACTCCTTCTTCAGAGCTATATGCAAATGCTGCATATACGATTGAAAATTCGAACTTTGTAGGAACGGTCGAGGGGGATATCATTAGTTTGGCGTCTGGTGGTCTCGTGGGCACTATCCATGTCGCAACTTCCGGCGAGACGAAGCTCAAAATAAAAGATAACTATGTGGTGGGCGATATTCCTTTGGGTGGAAATGCCGGATATTTGGTATCGTCCATCGACTTCGAAGACAATCTTGATATAAGCAATATCAACTTTGATGTGACGGACAACTATTTTTATGGGGAAAACACCACTGTGGCCGCCAAGGGCATCGGAGCAGTTGGAACAGATGAGTATAATAATTTGGTTGACGATTGGATTGATTGGAAGGCTTCTTCTCAAGCTCAAATTACCGGCGTCATTGCACGCAACTTCCGCAATTCGGTGGGCACGCTCGTTGCCGATGGCGATTTGCAATATGCACCTAAGCCCATCAAGAACGGCGATGAATCGTATGACAACGGTATCCTTGATGTCGATGATATGAAAACGGCACGTTTTGCCGCAGTTTTGAATATGGACGGCGGCGAATGGACTATAAAGAACGATCTTATAAGCACGTTAAACGAAGGCTTGCCGATATTTGCGGACAACAGCCTTTCGCCGATTTACCCGGTTAGCTTTAACCTCGGTGACTTCAATGCCAAAGCCAGTGACGAAAAGAAGAGCGTGCTGCAAAATGCAAGCGACACTTATCCGATGGAATATATCAACGATTATCAAAATGGAATCGTGCTCTTTACGGATAACGAGGGCTTGCTTGCTTCGACGGACGTCGATTTTGTCAATAGCCTTCTGGACGAAAATTCTATATGGAAAAAAACGTCGGGAACGCCTAGTTTGTCAGCGACCACGCAGTATCGCAATGGCAAAGCCGTTTACACATACTCATCGTCGCCTTTGACGCAATACTTCTGCTTTAAAGAATATGATACTGATAATACGCATTTGTATTTCAGTCAGGTCGAACGCGATGAACCGTTAGCTAGCGACGGAACATGCTTTATCAACTGGTTCAATGGCAGTGGCAACGATGCTTCTACATTCGCTCAAAATTGGTTGGATGGCAATAATTCCGGTTCTGAGAAAAGAGCGATATACCTTACTACAAATGTCAATTTTGCAGGAAACGAACCCGACAATAGTGGAAATACCGTTTGTGTGAATGCTCCTAATGCGTTCAATGGTAAATTCCTAGAACTTGGAAATGGCGATTCTTTCGTGAGCCAACCGTCTGAACGGCATGTTACTTATAATGTAGCCGGTCTTTGCTATACGTCCGATGCTGACGACGCCGAAGTCGGTTTTGTCAAAGTGAACAGTGAAAAGGCTAGCTTTGGATCTGTCAATTTCTCGGATGTTTTCTTCAAGTTGACGGGTTCCGGAGATACTAAGGCTGGTACTGCTTTGTACGGCGCTAAAGTATCTTCTTTAAGCTCGATAACTATTTCAAATTCTGTATTTGAGGCCAAATATGCAGGTGCTATTACAGGCTATGTGCAGATTGCTGCCGATCCGGACCTTCTCTCTACAATAAACTATCATGCTCATGTTGAAAAAATCAATTTAAGCGGAGTTACGGTGAATGGTTATTACGCTGGTGCCGCTATTGGTTATGCGACTGCGGATTACGTTGATGTTTCTGATTTAATGGATTATAATACGGTTGTCGTAAATTCAACTCATTACGGCGGCGGTTTCTTCGGTTATTTGACTAACGTCACTGAGATCAATTTCAAGAAATGCACTACGACAGGTTCCGTTGATGGTAAATATGTCGGTGGCCTTGTAGGCTATCTTGGGGTTTATCGTGGGGGGGAAGTGACTATCGAGAAAACGAAAGTTTCTGCCGATATCACTACTTTGTGCGATGGCAATGGAACGTATTGTTCTGCGGGTTCCCTTGTGGGTAATTTTGATTGGATTGCAAATGGTTCTGATGAAATTTATTTACATATCAATCATAACTACTCGGTCGGCAATATCAAGAAAACAGGCGCGGGTGGGGAATCGGCTTACATTGGCTACTTATTAGGTTACCTTGTGAAAGGTAGAACTAATATTCAGTATAACATAACCGACAACTACCATTATGGCACAGATGATGAATTGGCAAAGTTTGGTATTGGCTCATACACAACAGAAAGTAGTGTATGGAATAATCCTGCAATGAACTCTTCACGTTCAGGCTTTATCGCACGAAACTTCCGCAATGCAATTGATGGTAGCCTTGCTGCTGATGGCGATTTGTACTATGATGCAAAGCCGGTCCATCATTATGATGCGGCTACGAATACAACAGAATCGTATTACAACGGTATCATTCCTGTAAAACAGATGAAGAACCGTCGTTTTGCGGCTGTGCTGAATACGGATGAGGCTAACTGGAGCGTATCTCCTGGTTATTACAATGATATGCCTGTATTTGCGACGAGCTCCATGAAACCGATTTATCCGGTATCTTTCGATTTGGATGCGTTCTATGCCAAAGCCGCTGACGCTAACAAGAAAATCTTGAAGGATTCTGTCGCAGCGGGATTGCGCCAGTTTGACGCAATCGATGCAGAGCACAAGGGAATCGTTCTTTATACGGACAACACGGGGGCTATTGAAACTGCGGATGCAGAATTTGTCTTGAGCCTTTTGGCTACGGACGATTCTTGGTCGAATAGTACCAGCGAATTCAGTTCTTCTGCGACTTATACAAACGGAAATACTGTCTATGGTTATAAATCTCCTACAGTGCCGATAGAAAAGCAGTTCTGCGTTACAGAAAATGGCGATAAATTAGGCTTTGGGCAATATGATAATTCCGAATTGCCCACGGATGCCACTTGCTATAAATATTGGTTCAATGAGAATGCTTCTGTAGGGAGTACTTATAAAGATGCTTATTCTCACATAACGGATTGGCTTAGCAATAATCCAAGCGGTGTGCTTAATGTGAATACGGATATCCGTTTTGCGGGATGGACCTTCAACGAAGCGACGAACGAAGTTGTTTGTAACGACGGTAATTATACCGACGGTAACGATGCCTTTAAGGGCAAGATGATTTCTTTGGGCGAAGAACAGACTATTAATGCTGGTGGTTCTGGTCTTGCCAATATGACAGGCTACAAAGTCATTACCGGACTTTGCTATGTCGGCGGCTCCAGAGAAAATCAAGTCGGTTTTATCAGAAATATGAATGGTACTTTGAGGCAACTCGCCTTTGATAGTGCCTATTTCAAATCGGATGTTGAAAATTCTGTCGTTGGCATTATTGTGTCGGGTTCCGGAACCATAAATTCCGTTAATTTATCAAATTTCATTAATCCTCAAAATCCAATCAACATGGGACCGGGGGCTTCTATCAAGGTGACCAATTCCGAATTCCGTGGTGCTATTGTGGGTGCTGTATTCGGAAGAGGTGGCTTGATTCTGAAAGATGCCATTGTGGAGAATGTCAAGGTCTATGGCCAAAAATACGCCGGTGGACTTGTTGGGTATTCTGAAAATGCATTGGATATAGAGTTTGCCGCAGTTCATGCCGATGTCCGAGTTTCTGGAAGCAGTGCTTATGCAGGCGGTCTCGTCGGTTATTTAAATAATGCCGACACGGATAATCCGACGACGATTGTTATTAACGCAAACTACACTATCGGCGATGTAACGGGAATCACGTCTTCGACTCTTGGTTACTTGGTGGGTGGCGTGAACGATGTTGCTGGTTTTGACTTGAACCTAAAGTCCAACTATCATTATGGCACGAATGATGAAGGGGCTGAACAGGGAATCGGTTCTCTTACAGCAGTTCAGTGGAATAATAATGTTGGTATATCTCACAATATTCGCAATGCGGTGGGGAGCCTTGTGGCAGGTACGTTGTACTATGCAACAGACAAACCTGTATTATCGACCACTACATTCTATAGGAATGGTATAATCTCTAACGAGCAGATGAAGAGTCGGTTCATGGCTGCCGTATTGAATTTGAATGGTAAAAATTGGACGGAGAAAGAGAGTGTAAATGACGGTTTGCCGAGATTTGCAGCCGGAGTCAACAAGGCTATTCTTCCGGTGATTTTTGATGTCGAGTCTTACGAAAATTTAGCCGATGATGCTCATAAGGGGATATTGCAAGACTCTGTTGCTGCAGGTTATCGTCAGTATGAAACTTATGGAAGTGGTAATAATGTCCTCAAAGTTTTAATTCTTTATACGGATGCTAATGGAAATCTCATTTCGGACGATGTCGCGTTTGTCAATAGCCTTTTGGGTGAAGATAACTATTGGTATAGTTCTAAAAACAACAAACGCGAGTTTGTGAACACTTCGACTGTATATTCTGACGGAAGCGAAATATACCTATACCGTGAAGGTGTCAGGATTTACATTGTCAATCATTTCTGTGATGATGACGGCAATGGCCGTTGTGAACCCGGTACAGAAAAACTTGTAGAGGACTTGCTAGCTGATCCTCAGAACGGGAGTAGGTATGCTTATGGGCTTGCTCCTGTAGATAAATTTGTATCACCGATTACGACGTCTTTAGTTCCGCCTTTGATGCAAACTGACGAATTTGGTAATTCTGGTTATATCTTGCCGAGTTTCTATGAAATCAATGCTAAGGACCAGAGTGGTGCTCCTGAAACGGGTGCTTTGAATATAACCAGTTTCGAAAATATGCCGGATGATATCATATCTCTGGATTATTCGAATAGTTATAACGATACAATTCATCTGTATTATGTGTCTGATTTGGCTTTTAGTGCGAATGAAATCAAGGTTTCCAATGGCGGTAACAATGTCTCGTTAGCGGTGTCTAGTTTCGGTCGTGGTGCTGATGGTTCATGGAGCGAACCTTTGCTTAAAGACACGATATATCCAGAATCGCTCAATAATATGTGGATGCCGGTGCCTTTGGCTTTGACTGTTGAACCTCTTGATTTTGGCTACACGTTTAATTCATGGGCCTTTGAATTCGGGTATTCTGCACGTCAAGGTACTAGAGTTACTAGAGTCATGGACCATTATGTTGTGAGTCCGGCGACGTTTGCTGCGGATTACACAAGCAGAGCTTGGAAACTTTTGGGTCTTTCTGTAAATGATACTATTTATTTGGACTCCATTTACGTGGGGATGCAGAGCCTTGCTGGAAGTGGAATTACATGGGATGATTTCTATATAAACATCAATCCATCAGCGACGGCTAACAATTACAATGTGACGTTTGATTTGGATAGCAAGGTCCATAAAGATTCTTTGGTCGTCTTCGGCAATAGCTGGGATTTTGGCAATAGTGGTGACTTTGCCAAGGAAATGAGCTTGGATGCCGAAAAACGCAATTTCCCGAAAGCGTATATCTATTCTGCTTCTACAGGAAAATTCTATCCGCTAGCTTGGAGCCACAAGACTCAAGACCAGTTTGATTTCGAACAAGAAAAAATTTATAACGTTGCATTTACGGAGCTGACGTCGCCGTTGTTGGAAAATGCTGCTAATGGCGATGTCTCCGTTACAGATGTGACGATTTATCCGATCAATGCGGTTGGACGTACCGAAGTGGCGTATGGTCGTTCGCAGTCTTATCCATGGATTGACGAGTTTGATGCATCTCCGATTTACGTCGTGGCCGTCGATGACGATGGCAATGAAGTGACGAATGCCGATGCTTACCATGGTCATATCGTTCTTTCTCAGACGCGTGGAAATGTGACGCTCCAACAAGAATCTCGCTTCAATTCGAGTTCGGATCTCTACCATAGCCTTTACGTGCCTGCATCCGCAAGCGACGATACGTTGACGTTTAACGTTTCGGCAAAGGCGGAACCGGGATATGCGATGGTATTGAAGGGGTATGAACATAATTGGGATACTGCACCTGCCGATGAAGATTGGGGCTTGAATGTCGCTACGGATACAGTGTTGAAGTATTCTACAGCGAACATGGGACCGTCTAAGTTCACAGTCCAATTCATACCGCATATTTATAATTTGGAATTCGTCATTCCAAGCGATTTGCTGGATAAAGACATCTTTGTTGCGAATAAGCTTGTTGCAACCAACAAATACGAAACGGATTGGTTCAGCACTCAAGACGATGTGACTGCAAGTACCGTGAAGGCTCCGCAACTCTATGATTCTTATGGCTGCCGAATCTATTGGAAGCCCGATGGTGCTCTGCACAACGCTCTTGATATCAAGGAAGAATTGCAGTACTTGACTCCGTCGGCAAATGGTAATTTTGTCAACAACGAGCTTGTTCCTGATTACGATAACCCGGATTGTGCTTTAGCTCAGTATCACCGTATTAAAGTGGATATTGATACCACTAAGGGTCATTTGTACCTTGTTCAAAAGCTGGCCATTCCATCGCAAACGCCAAGCCTTTACGATTCTATTGAGATTACGCATAAGTTAGATTATGAAAATGGGGTTCCGTACATTAATGTTCCCAAGGTATTCAATAGTGATGGCAATGACATAGGGACAAAGCTTCAAGTTCAGATTGTCGCTAAAGATGGATACTTCTTTGAATCTGTTTGTGCAGACAAGTATGATGGATCATTCTGTGAAGCTTTCCACAATGGCGACAAGCTTGATATTTGGGATGATAATAGAGATGACGGTTCTTGGCACGTCCGCTTTACGGAACTGAATCCGACCTATGTGACTTATGATTTGTCCTTGACGAGAGCCGAGGATTCTACAAAAGTGTATCTGCCTACAGGTGCTGCCCCGACGGGTACGCTCAAGATAGATATGGACAAGGATTCTCTCGTACTTTGGAAACCATTCCGCACGGATATGTGCTTTATGGGCTGGTCTGAAGAAGATGCCACTTCGTTTGATGCTGATGAGGATTCTCTCTACAAGGTGTTCAGTGTAAATAATTACCATGTATTTAGCAAGGATGACGAACATCCGACGAAATTGCATGCCATCTGGGATGCTTGCACGAGCGTTCCGACGACATCGGTGGTGTTGAAAAACGGCAACAGCCATGCTACGCTTGCACTGTACCAGTTGTTCGGCAACGATACGTTACGCCATGTAATTCCTTCTGTTACTGCTGCAAGTGGTATCGTACTTGAATCTTCGTCATACACCGATGCTAGCGGTGCAGTCCGTACGGGCTACGACTTCTATCTGGACGAAGTAAATACGAAACCGGAGTTCGGCTATACCCTTGAAAACTACACGCTGTCGTATTCCTATGAACCTGTGGATGGTTCCGCATCTGTTGGGCCTGTCGCAGTCGATAAGAATGCGGATGAATCTTGGCATGTCGAAGAAATTGCCGGTGAAACGGTTGCCTATACCTTCGATGCGGCGACTTCGCTGAACAAGTTCGATCTTGTATTCCACGTGAATATGGATAGCTTGGTTTATGTGGTGAAGGGTGAAAATCTCGATAATCTTCATAAGTCCATAGAGAATGTGACTGTTGATGCAAATATCGAATTCCCGACCGTCGATCGCGTGGGAGCCTGCTTCAATGGCTGGAATATCGCCCCGGATCCGGATTCTACGAATGGATATGTCAATTTGGACTTCCTCCAATTTTACGTGCTGCAGCATATTCCTCTTGCTGATGTCACGGTCAATACGGTCGATGGAAATGGCGATCCTATCCAGAAGATTGTTTATAACTTGTATCCGGTGTGGTCTGCCGTGGGTACAGGAAACTGCTCCGAAAATACATACACAGTTTCTACCAATGTACCTGTGTCGCAGGGCCAGTTCGTGATATACCAGGTGGTCGATGGCGATTCGGTTAAACGTGTCGTCAATAAAGAAACTCCTGTTGAATTGCTCAAGAATTACAATATCCATTACCGTGTGAAATTTGAACCTGCATTCGGTTACACGCTTGCAGCCAATGCTAGGGATACCGTGCATTATGGTGTCGGAAACAACGCTATTGCTCGCCATATTGCAAATGATTCTATTTACCACTTTAATGATTCTACTGGAGCTTCGGTCGCATCGCTCGCTGTAAGTGGCTTGAGTGCGAATGCTTACGATTTCGCTTTCGACGCGAATGCTTCTGGCAATGTGTTCTATGGCGATTCTTGGCAGCTCTACATCGACCAAAATGCTTCCGAAAATAACGGAGTCATCACGCTCCGCATTCCGTACAGCGATGCACTCCCGCAAGCACTTTACCGTGCAGGCAATTGCCTCGAAGGTTACACCCTTGATAAGGATGACGATACTGACGGGCTTTACAACGCTGTGACGCAGACTCTTGTCGATAAGATTGCCGCTCGTAACATTACGGGGGCTGCGACCCTTTACGCCAAGTGGAACACGGGGGCTTGCGCTAACCAAACTGTATATACCATTACGTCAAGTGATGCAGACAAGGGATTGCTCAAGCTTTCTCGCAAGTTTGACCTGAATGGTACAGATTCGACAACGGCTCGCGTCTATAGCGTTCCGGCTGCAGGACTTCAAGTGCCTTCCAATGGCGATGTCTCGTTCACGGGAATGAGCTTTGATGTTGCTACGGGCGAAACTCTTGTTTGGGATGAAGCTTCTGCGTTCAGCTCCAAGACAGATGCTGTCACATCTACATGGAATGATATTACAGGTCTCTTCACGGTAACTGGAGATGTTTCTGTGAAGGCTCCGCTTTTGACGAACACCTACACGTTTGTCTATAATGCAAATGCAGATGGTGAAAATACGTTCTATGTCGGCAACTTCACCAAGGAAAAAGAATACGTCCTTGACGATGTGACGCAATCGGTCCCGCTCTACAGCGGTGATGACTTGACACGTACGGATAAGTGCTTCGAATTCTGGTCTTTCGATAAGGATGCAACCTCCGGATTCACCTCGTTCGATGCCGATCTCCTCCGCTTGATCCAGCAGAGAGAAGAAAACTCGCTTCAGGTGGATACGCTGTATGCTATTTGGGATGATAATAGTTGTTCGCTCCCGAGCACGTTCAAGGTTGTCTCTGGCATGGGTGAAAAGGGGAGCTTCAAGCTTTATCAGGTGAACGGATCTAGCGCCGATGACACACTCTGGTACGATGTCGGCACCGCTACTAGCGATATTCCGGCTGTGGCTGGAATCAAGCTCGGCGTGAAGTTCATCGCATCTTCTCCGGCTTACTCGTTCGGTGATGAAATTGTCGGTGTCAATGCGGACGACGAATCGAATGTTCTCTTTACGCTTGATAACGGCACGGCTACGGCAGTTCATGGCGAACTGTTCTCGGTCGCAGCTAACCAGAAGAACGTGAAACTCAGCGTGGTGAATACTGCAAATATGCTCCACTTCGCGTTTAACGAAAATTCCGAGGGACTGGCTTCGTTGCCTTACTTCGGCGATGACTGGGAAGGCTTGATCAATTCTGCTTCGTTCAAGGTTGACGCTAATGACGGCAACTGGATTGTTTCGAAGAAATACGATGTCAGCATGACGAGTGCTCAGAAGAAGTTCCCGATGGCCTTGTATAGCGATGACGCATGTTTGTCGGGTTACGCGTTCTCTGCAACGGGTACGACTGCATATACAGAACTTGAAGACGCTGTCGTTACCGAATACTATCGTGGCTCTTACTCTAGTGCAAATCCGATGGTCTTGTACGCTGTCTGGGATACTTATTGCGTGGTCAGCGGAACGAACGTCAATTTCGCCGGTACGGACAAGGGCCAGTATAGGTTTGCAAGAAAGTTTGCTCTCGGTGCCGCAAGTACCGATTCTACTCCGGAACGTGTTTATACCTTTGCGGCTGCAAATGTCTCGCTTCCGTCTGTCAATGGCGACATCTCGTTCACGGATTGGAGCTTCATTACCCAGTCGGGTGCCGGTGTCATTGTGGATACGGATTCTGCAATTGCTTACCGCAAGGATGCAATTTCCGATTGGACTGTGGCTGCACAGGGGAGTCTGTTCAACGTGACGGACGATGTCAAGTACGTCAATGTGCCGCTCCTCAAGAACAGTTATACGTTCACGTATGACAAAAACTGGACTGAAGCTCGCGATGTGTTCTTCAGCGCTTCCAAGTTGAATGATGCGACTTACACAATAGACGATGTGTCGGAATCTGTCGCGTTGCAGCCTACTACAGTCATGGGCCGCACAGATGCCTGCTTGACGGGCTGGGCTTTGGATGCTGCTGGTAGCATGGTTATTGATGCATTCGACGCCGCTGCACTCCGCAAGCTCGACTCGCTCGATGCTGAAGGCGAAGATATCAGCACGCTGTATGCCGTTTGGGCGGATGCCGGTACGGACTGCACACCTGCTGTATTCAATGTCACTACGGAAACGTTGTCTGAACAAGGCCAGTTCGAGGTCTATCAAGTTGTCGGAACGGGTTCCAATGATACGCTCTGGTACAATGTTGCTCCGGGTGAAAACGGCGGAATTGTTATCCCGGCTGTTGAAGACTTGCCTCTCGGAATCAAGTTTACCACGGCTTCTCCGGCTTACACGTTCGATGGAAATGTAGCTATAACCGAGACGGGGGTCGCTCCGAGAACTTTGACCAACGGCGATACGATTTATGTCGCCGCAGCCCAGAAAAACATCTCGCTCAGCGTAGATGCTAATGCCGTGAGCTACAAGCTTGCGTTCTATGAAAACGCAGGAGGCTCTGATGAGAAGAAATCGTTCTTCGGTGATTCCTTCGAGAATTTCATGACCGCAACATCATTCTCTGGCGAAGATGATGACGGAAACTGGACTGTGACTGCGAACTACAGCGTGAACAGTCTGGACAAGAGTTTCCCGATGGCGATGTATCGCGACGGTTACTGCATGCAGGGCTTCACCTTTGTTGATGGCGACAATACTGATGGCCTTTATAGCGAATTCAATGATGAATTTATCGCTGCGTTTGCTCGCCTCAATAAGGATCCGGCTACAACTACGACACTGTACGCTTACTGGGCCGAATGCACGGATGGCGTGACTGTGAAACTTGTGGATACGGATAAGGGTTCGTACAAGTTTACGAGAACGTTCGATATCGGTAACTCGACCGTAGAACGCGTTTATGAAGCCTCTACTGATAACTTCAAGATTCCGTCTGTGAACAATGATGTGTCGTTTACGGATGTGGAATTTGTGATGGGCAATACTTCTGGATATATCCTTGATACTCAGAACAAGATTCAGGTCAAGGGTGATGATGCGACTGCAATTTGGACGGATTACACGGCTGGCGACAAGCTCACTGTGGATGGCGATGTCGATTCTATCAAGGCTCCGGTCTTGAAGAGTACATACAGGTTTGCTTACGACAGGAACTTTGCCGATGGCAAGGATGTGTTCTATAGCCCAGATATGAAGTTCAGTGAACTCTACACGATTGCTGACGATACGCAGTCAAAGAACCTGCAATCGTTCGAGGTCATGGCCCGTACAGACGCTTGCTTGATAGGTTGGGCTTTGGATGCTGATGGTAATAGGGAAGTCGGCTTGTTCGATATCGAAACACTCCGCACGCTCAATGCGCTTGAAGCTGAAGGCGAAGATATCAGCACGTTGTACGCCGTTTGGAAATCTGCAGAAGCAGGTGTCTGTGAACCGAAGACGTTCAAGGTCGTTTCTGGTATGGATGATGCAAAGGGGACCTTCCAGGCCTACCGCGTGCTTGATTCTGATACCACTTGGTACGATATCGGTGCTAACGGCCTTGAATTCCCGACGCTCGAAGGCATGGCTCTCGGATTCAAGTTTACGGGCGCTTCTACTTATAGCTTCGGTACGGAAATTACCGTTAGCGATGGTGTGGATACAAGAACGGTCACCAACGGCGATACTATCCTCGTTGCTGCGGCCCAGAATAACTTGACGCTTACCATGGACGGCAATGCTGTGAAGTTCTACTTCGCGTTTAACGAAAACACAAGTTCTATTGCTAACTCTAATGCAAACGCTCCGGTGAATGTATTCTTCGGCGATTCTTGGCAGGATCTCATGACTGCGGAATCGTTCAAGACGGATGCGACGACTGGTGATTGGATGGTGACAACGGATTACACTGTTGAAAGTGCCAACAAGAACTTCCCGATGGCCTTGTATCGCGATGACGGCAACTGCTTGCAGGGTTACGCCTTCTCCGATAACGGCTATGCAACATATACGGAATTGGATGATATTGTCATTGCAGAATACAACCGTTCTACGATTCCGCATGGTCGCTACAATCCGATGGTGCTGTATGCAATTTGGACTCCTTGCGCTCTTGCAGGAACGGTTGTTCATCTCGCTGATACAGACAAGGGTTCCTATACATTCTCTAGAACGTTCAGCTTGGGCAATACGACGACCCCGGCTCGTGAATACGTTGTGTCTTCTGCGGACTTCAGAGTCCCCTCAGATGATATCTCGTTTAACAGCGTGGCGTTTGATGTGACGGCTACCGACGTGATTCTTGATAATGCTGCTATTGCTGTCAAGGGTGTTGGCAGTGCGAATACTTGGACCGATTACACGGTTGGCGATATGCTTACGGCTGGCTCTAATCTCGGTTCCGTCAAGGCTCCTCTTTTGAAGAACTCCTACAAATTTGCCTACGACAAGAATTGGGATAACGCAAGCGAAGTGTTCTACAGTCCGTCCATGGTCGATGCTGCTACTTATACGATTAATGATGTCTCTGAATCGAAGAGCTTGCAGTCGTTCGAGGTCATGGCCCGTACCGATGCATGCTTGACGGGCTGGGCTTTGGATGCTGCTGGAAACAATGTCATCGATGCATTCGGTGTCGAAGCTCTCCGCACGCTTGCCTTTGCAACGAACGTCGATACTCTCTACGCAGTTTGGACGGCGAAGGGCACGGGTTGCACGCCGAAGACGTTTACGGTCAAATCTGCTATGCCGACCGCTCAGGGTAGCTTCAAGGCTTACCGCGTGCTCGGTACTGATACCACATGGTACGATGTCGGCGCGAACGGCCTTGAAATCCCGACGCTCGAGGGCATGGAACTTGGCGTGACGTTCACTGCTGCGTCTCCGGCTTACACGTTCGGCAATAATGTGTCGATCGATGTGGGTGGAACGGCTCCGCTTAGCATTGCGAACGGCAAGACTTTCGAAGTTGCTGCCGCTCAGAAGAATGCAAAACTCAGCGTAACTTCCGATGCTGTTGATTATACTGTTGCGTTCAACTCGAACGACAAGGGGGCCGCTTACTTCGGCGATTCTTGGAGTTCGCTCATTTCTGACGCTACGTTCTCGACAGACGCTGATGATAACTGGATTGTGACGGCAACTTACAGCATGAACAGCTCTGACAAGAGCTTCCCGACGGCGATGTACCGCGATGGTTACTGCTTGCAGGGTTACACGTTCACGGCAGATGACAAAACTGAAGGTTTGTTCTCTGAATTGGATGATGGATTCGTCGCCAAGTTTGCTGAACTCGGCTTGGCTTCTCCTGTAACATTGTACGCATACTGGGATGCTTGCTCTGCTACCGGCGCAACAGTTAAACTGACCGATGCCGACAAGGGTTCGTACAAGTTTACGAGAACATTTGATTTGGGTGATAGCAAGGTTGCAGAACGCACTTACACAATCGCGGCTGCGAACTATACGATTCCGTCCAATAACGACGTGTCGTTCAATAGTGTCGCGTTCGAAGTCAAGAGTGGCGTGAACTACATCCTCGATACCGAAGCGAAGTATGCTTACCGTAATGCTTCTACCTGGACTGAAATAGATGGCCTCTTCACGGTGGATTCCGATGTCGATTCTATCAAGGCCCCGATCTTGAAGAGCTCCTACAAGTTCATCTATGACAAGAACTATAATAACGGCAAGGCTGTGTTCTACAGTCCGTCTAAGGTCGATGCCGCAACTTACACGATTGCAGACATTTCTCAGTCGAAGTCTCTCCAGTCGCTCAAAGTCATGGCACGCACGGATGCTTGTTTGACGGGCTGGGCTTTGGATCCGGCTGGCAATGCGTTGATAGGCGAGTTTGATGGCGAAGCTCTCCGTGTGATTAATGCACTTGAAGCTGTGGGTGAAGATGTCAGCAAGTTGTACGCTGTCTGGACGGCGAAGGGTGCTGGTTGCACACCGAAGACGTTCTCTATCACATCCGATATGCCGACAGCTCAGGGTAGCTTCAAGGCTTATCGCGTGCTTGGTACTGATACCACGTGGTATGATATCGGTGCTAACGGCCTTGAAATTCCGACGGTTGAAAACATGAAACTCGGCGTGAAGTTCATCGCTGCGTCTCCGGCTTACACGTTCGACGCAGATGTCGTTGGTCGCGATGCGGACGGCTCTAGCCTCTTCGATGTGGCTAACGGCGGCATGTTCACCGTTGCAGCCGCCCAGAAGAATGTTTCGCTTAGTGTGAATGCTGCTGCGGTCGTCTATACCTTCGCATTCAATTCGAACGACAAGGGGGCCGCTTACTTCGGTGATTCTTGGAGTTCGCTCATTTCTGACGCAACGTTCTCGACAGACGCTGACGATAACTGGATTGTGAAGGCGAACTACAGCGTGAACCGTACGGACAAGAGCTTCCCGATGGCGATGTACCGCGATGGTCGTTGCTTGCAGGGTTATACGTTCACGGCAGACGACAAGACGGATGGTCTGTTCACGGAATTGAATGACGCTCTCATCGCGAAGTTCGAAGAACTCGGCAAGACTTCTCCTGCAACGCTCTACGCTTACTGGGGCACTTGCACAAGCTCCGGCGTGACCGTCAAGCTTGCCTATACCGACAAGGGTACGTACAAGTTTACGAGAACATTCGATTTGGGGGGTGGCAAGTCTGCGGAACGCACTTACGAAGTCGCAACCGCGAACTATACGATTCCATCCAATAACGATGTGTCGTTCAATAGCGTCGCGTTCGATGTCAATAGTGGCGTGAACTACATTCTCGATACCGAAGCGAAGTTTACTTACCGCAAGGCTTCTACTTGGACTGAAATCGATGGCGTCTTCGCTGTGGATTCTGAAGTCGATTCTATCAAGGCTCCGATCTTGAAGAACTCTTACAGGTTCGTCTATGACAAGAACTATAACAACAGCAAGGCCGTGTTCTATAGCCCCGACATGATATACAGTGCTACTTATGCACTTGAAAGCGTCTCGCAATCTCGCAGCTTGCAGACATTTGATGTCATGGCTCGTACGGATGCTTGCTTGACCGGTTGGGCTTTGGATCCGGCAGGCAATGCGATGATAGGCGAGTTTGATGGCGAAGCACTCCGTGTGATTAATGCACTTGAAGCTGTGGGTGAAGATGTCAGCAAGTTGTACGCCGTCTGGACCGCGAAGGGCTCAGGTTGCGCACCGAAGACGTTCTCAGTTACTTCTGGCATGCCAGCTTCACAGGGAAGCTTCGAACTTTATCGCGTATATGCTTCTGAAACCACTTGGTACGATGTCGGTTCGAACGGCGTTGAAATCCCGACGCTTGCAGGCATGATGCTCGGCGTGAAGTTCACCGCCGCCTCACCGGCATACACGTTCGGCCCGAACGTCACTGGTGAAGACGTTAGCGGCAACAGGCTCTTCAACGTCGTGAACGGCAAGACCTTCGAAGTAGCCGCTCTCCAGAAGAATGTGACGCTGAGCGTAACTTCTGATGTTGTGACCTACACGTTCGCCTTCAATGCTAATGCAGATGAGGCTAGTGTGTTCAGCGGAATTGGCTTTGCTTCGACGGGCAACTTTGTAATTGGCGACACGCTGCCGATGAACCTCTACCGTACTGATGCAAAGCTTGTTGGCTGGTCGTTTGAACCTCTTACAAACGCTGAGACAGGCAAGGTATTCACGAAGTTGAACGACGAATTTGTGAACGCGTTCGAAAGCCGCGCCAAGGCCGACACGTTGTACGCCGTATGGGCTGTCGAACAGGCCCGTAAGACCTACGAAATCAAGATTACGAACCTGGTGGAAGAAGGCTCGTTCGAGTTGAAGAACGCATCCGGCGTTTACACGGTCAAGCCGGG
>NZ_JAFWOM010000162.1 GCF_017545445.1 Fibrobacter sp. | reverse complement strand
TCGGCGATAACAACATTGGAGCCATACAAGGAAACCCAGATACGGTCGGTGGAGTTCGTCCAGCCAAGGGTGATGTTTTTGTAGCTGTAGATGCCGAAATCGCTACCTGTAGCCGTGACGTTGCCGCCACTGATCGTAACATAATTATTACCGACGATGCCTTTTAATCCGCCAGTGACAGTAACATTGCCGCCACTGATAGTGACAGCTTTTTCATAACTGCAAATGCCATATAATACGCCGGTGACAGTAACGTTGCCGCCACTGATCGTTACATTGCCATGACTACTGTAGATGCCGGCACTGTGTGAACCTTTTGCAGAGTCCGCCAAAATTCCGCTTTGACCACTCTGTCCATAAATTGTCAAATTTACAAAGGCATCGATTCCGCGTTCAAATTCGCCCTCAGTCTTAATCTCCAACTTCGCACCGTCCGCAAGAATCAAGTACGCATCATTGCTAAACACAACCGTGTTCGTATAGCTCACCTCGCCCTCAGCCACATACCAGCCACCGGGGAGGCTGATGACTCCGTATTCTTCGGGTTTAATGTCGTTTGTGAGCACGGTGAAATCCGCAACAGACTTTTCAATGCCGTTTTCGTCGATGTAATTGACGCTCCACTTGGCATAGGCTGTCGTGTTCGCCGTAATTGCAGCGGAGAAATCAAATTTCGTGATGCCGTCAGCATTATACCAGCCAAGGAAATTGAATCCGCTGCGAGTCGGGTCGTCGGGCTTTGCAACGTGAGCAACGCCGTTTTCGTCCAAGGTCGCCGGGAGCATTACAGGGGCTTTGCCGTCTTGCAAGTCCAACGTAACCGCGTAGCAAGGCATGAGTTTTTTGCCCTTGATGGCAGAAAGTTGTTCGTCGTTGAGCGTGCCGCTATACACGTTGCCATCTTCGTCCTTGAACGATTTGCCGTCGGCGATGATGACATGTTTTTCGCTGTTATGGAGACTGTAACTGCTCGCCTTAATGCTGTCGGAACTGTTTGTCCAAGAGAGGGTGATATCGCCATCGTAAGCGTAGATGCCGTAACCGATTTCGTTAGTGGCCGTAACGCTGCCGCCATTTATGGTCACACGATTACTGTTGATTCCGCCCCAAGCACCTGTAGCCTTGACGACGACGCCACTGATCATGATATCGCCATCAATGGCGATGCCGGAGCCATCTTCGCCAGCAGTAGTTTCCAAAATTCCACTTTGACCACTCTGCCCGTAAATGGACAAACTTCCAGAGACGAAGACCGCACTACCATTTGCAACATCCACAGTCAACTTCGAATCGTCCACAAGAATCAAGTACGCATCATCGCTAAACTTAACCGTGTTAGAATAGCTCACCTCCCCCTCAACCACGTACCAGCCGCCGGTGAGGCTGCCCACGTCCATATTCTTTGTGAGCACGGTGAAATCAGCAACAGACTTTTCGTTGCCGTTCTCGTCGATATAATTGATGCTCCACTTGGCGTAGGCAGTCGTGTTCGCCGTGATTGCAGCGGAGAAGTCGAATTCCGTGTCGCCGTCTTTGGCGGTAAACCATCCGAGGAAATTGAATCCGCTGCGAGTCGGGTCGTCGGGCTTTGCAACGTGTGCAACGCCGTTTTCGTCCAAGGCTGCCGGGAGCATTACAGGGGCTTTGCCATCTTGCAAGTCCAACGCAACCGCATAGCAAGGCATGAGTTTTTTGTCCTTGATGGCGGAAAGTTGCTCTTTGGTGAGCGTGCCGCGATACACGTTGCCATTTTCGTCCGTGAACGCTTTGCCCTCGGCGATGGTGACATGTTTTTCGCTGCTACCGAGATAGTAACTGCTCGCCTTGACGGCGTCGGTCCTGTTAGTCCAAGAGAGGGAGATATCGCCGTATGCACTGTAAATGCCGTAACGAGAGATACCTGAACCTGTTGCCGTGACGTTGCCGCCGGTAATCGTGACACCTGAATAGCTATAGATGCCGTCAAAATCACCTGTAGCTGTGACGCTGCCACCACTGATTATAACATTATTACCGTAGATGCCGTAACCGATACCTGTAGCCGTGATGTTGCCACCACTGATTATAACATTATTACCGTAGATGCCGCTACCAGGTTCTTCTTGTGCAGTAGCAACCAAAATTCCGCTTTGTCCGCTCTGCCCGTAGATGGCGAGACTATTTTTGGCAAGAATAGCATCAAATCTAGATGAAACTTCCACCGTCATCTTCGCACCGTCTGCAAGAATCAAGTGAGCATCATATCCAAAACAGACCGAACTCGTATAGCTCACCTCGCCCTTTACCACGTACCAACCATCGGGCAGATTGCTCACGTCCATGTTACTTGTGAGCAAGACATAATCCTTGGTGCTCTTTGTCTTGCCATTTTCGTCGATGTATTTGACAAGCGCGTTTTCCTCCCACTTGGCGTAGGCAGTCGTGCTTGCGGTGATGTTTGCAAAGTTGAATTCCGTGTCGCCGTCTGCTGTTGTGTACCAGCCCATAAACGTGTAGCCGTTACGCATTGGTTCGTACGGGGCTGCAACATGGCCGTTTTCGTCAACAGGAATTGCAGCCACCGTAACCTCTTTATCGCCTTGCTTATCAACAAAAGCCACGAATATACCGGTAAACGGGCTAAGAGACTTGTAGTTGATAGCTTTCACTTGCTCATTAGTGAGCGTGCCGCTATACACTTTGCCGTCTTCATCCGTGAACGCCTTGCCCTCAGGAATAATAACATGGGCAGCGTCGCTATTGAAACGGAAGCCGCCATCAACCTTGATGTTATCGGCACTGTTATTCCAAGAGAGGGAGATATTGCCGACATCGCTGTAAATGCCGTAGAATCCACCACTAGTAGCCGTGACGTTGCCGCCAGTAATCGTAACATCGCCATGACTGTTGATGCCGAATCCGTATTCGTTATCAGACGAAACATTGCCACCACTAATCGTGACATTGCCACCAGCAATCGTGATTTCGCCGCCAATGGAAATGCCGTTATTGTATTCGCTAGTGGCCGCCAAAATTCCGCTCCGCCCGCTCTGCCCATAAATAGACAGGTTTTTGTCGGCATGGATTGCATCACCCGATGAAATTTCCACAGTCATTTCCGCACCATCCGCAAGAATCAAGGACGCATCTTCGCCAAACTTGACCGTATTCGTATAGCGAACCTTGCCCTCCACCACGAACCAGCCGCCAGTGAGGCTGCTTACGTCAGTTGTGGAGGTAAGCACGGTGTATTCGCCAGGCTTGCGAACCTTTTCGTTGCCGTCCTCGTCGATGTAAGGAACGCTCCACTTGGCGTAAGCTGTCATGTTCGCTGTGATTGCAGCGGAGAAATCGAATTCCGTGTCGCCGTCTTTGGCGGTAAACCAGCCGAGGAAATTGAATCCGCTACGAGTCGGGTCGTCCGGCTTTGTAACGTGAGCAACGCCGTTTTTGTCGAAGGTCGCCGGGAGCTTTACGGGGTCTTTGCCGTCTTGCAAGTCCAACGCAACCGCATAGCAAGGCGTAAGCGTCTTGCCAGCGATAGCTTGGATTTGATCGTCGTTGAGCGTGCCGGTATAGACGTCGCCTTTTTCGTCTTTAAACGTCTTGTCCTCGGCGATAATAACGTGGTTTTCGTCGTTAAAATAGTAACTGCTCGCTTTGATGCTATCGGTAGCGGCTGTCCAACCGAGAATAATATCCCCATAGCTATAGATGCCATATTTTTCACCTGTAGCCGTAATGCTACCGCCACTGATCGAGACATTACTATAACCGTAGATGCCGTAAAGTATTTCACTAGAAACCGAGACATCGCCGTCACTTATAGAGACGTTGTCTCCAAAGATACCGTAGCGATAAGCAACGATCGTGACGCTACCGCCATTTATCGTGACATTTTTTGTACTGGAAAGGCCTCTTGTTTTTTTACTAGTGGCCGTAATACTACCACCACTGATCACGATATCACCACCTTCACTGTAGATGCCATCACCAGATTCGCTAGTGGCCGTAACACCGCCTCCACTAATCGTGATATTACCACCATAACTATAAACGCCTTGATTGTCTCCTGTAGCCGTAATATCGCCGCCAGTAATCAATACTTCAGAACCGTAGATGCCGTATCTTTTACCAAAAGTCGTGACGTTGCCGCCAACAATTTTGACAGATTCATAACAGTTGATTCCACTACTTCTGTTGCCCTTTGCACTATCAAGCAAAATTCCGCTTTGGTGCATCTGTCCATAAATTGTCAGATCTTTTTCGGGATCGATTCCGTTATTCATATAACCATCTGTTTTAATCTCCATCTTCGCACCATCCGCAAGAATCAAGTACGCATCTTCGCTAAACTTGACCGTATTCGTATAGCTCACCGCGCCCTCAACCACGTACCAGCCACCAGCGAGGCTGATGTATCCGTATTTATCGGGTTTAATGTCGTTTGTGAGCACGGTGTAATTGTAGATAGTCTGTTCTTTGCCGTCCTCATCGATATACTTAACAGGAATCGCAGGTGTAAGCGTCTTCCCTGCGATGGCAGAAAGTTGATTGTCGAGCGTACCGCTATACACGTTAACATCAGCATCCTTGAGATACTTGCCGTTGGGGATAATAACATGGCCAGCATTGCTACCGAGCTTGTAGCTGCTCGCCGTGATGTTGTCGGTGGAGTTCGTCCAAGAGAGGGTGATATTTCCATAACTGTAGATACCATATTTCCCACCTGTAGCAGAAACTTTGCCACCACTTATCGTGATATTTTTATGCCCTTTGATGCCGAAAGATTCGCCTGTAGCCGTGACGTTGCCACCTCTTATCACGATATCTCCACTAGTATTGATGATACCCTTACTGTTTTGGCCTTTTGCAGAGGCTTTCAAAATTCCGCTTTGACCGCTCTGCCCATAAATAGTGAAATTTCTTTCGGCAAAGATTGCCTCACTAGATGTAGCATCCACGTTCATCGTCTTACCATCACCAAGGATAAAGGTGACGGTCTCTGATAGCGAGAGGGCATGGTCGTAAGCGATATCCCGGCCCACAAAGTACCAACCCGCTTTGAGCGTCGATTCCGTGCCGTCGAGGGAGATTGCTTGTGCATTTTTTTCAGTGCCGTTTGCATCGATGTAGGTAATTTCGTATTTCAGTCCGTCGCTACGGATAGCCGCAGAGAGAGTCTTTCCGTCGGTGGCGGAGCCTACGGTGAGCGTGCTTCCGCTGATGTTGCTGCTCTTTTGGCCGTCGAGCAGGTAGGTCAACGCGTAACCCGTTTCCGTAGGTTCTACAACAGTTTCGTCGTGCGAAAGCGTAAGCTCAAGGCCGTCGCGGTAGTAGTTTTCGGGCGTGCCGTCGTTGTCCGCATCGTACTGGAAACCGTTTTCGGGGTCGTCTGCGAGTTTGTCACCAGAAATGTGTTCCGCCACCTTCAAGGTGTATGCTTGCGAAACGTTGGAGACCTCTGCCGATTTCGACATTTTGCCAATAGCGTTGCTCCGGTTGCCTCCATAAAAATAACAGTTGCTAGCGTTGCCGGTCAACTTGCCGATAATAGCCCCCACATCTGCACCATTATTGCTGCTAGAAACGCTTGGATTCATCAAAATCACGTTCTTGATTTCGCCCGATACAGTGCCGAACAGGCCGGCATAATTTAGACTGCCGCTTACCTTGAGACCGCTGACGACATGGCGGTTGCCGTCGTAATTGCCGGCAAACGTTGTTGAATCAGCATAACCAATCGGCTTGAAATTGTCTACGCTGGCGAGGTCTATGTCGGCAGTCTGGAAGAAGGTCTTGCCGCTGCCGCTGTTTCCGGCCTTGACCGCTGCGGCGAGGTGTCGAAGGTCGTCGGCGATGGCGATATCGTAGGCAGGCTTGTTGTCAGTGGTTTCGGTGGCCTTGAAAAGATAGTTGCCAAAAGGAACGCGAAGCTTAGAGGCAAAGGCAGCGTCTTTGAATTTCAATGCGAGGGCTGGCGTAGAAAGCACAATGGGGGCTCCGTCGCCGATGCCGTAGAACGGGTTCGCCGGGATTGTGGTGATGTCGTTGCCGATGTTGACGCGAGTGATTGTAGTGCGGAAATCGCTGTACCACGGAGCTTTGCCGTTCGCATATTCGACCAATGCCCCCGTACCGCCGATGTTGAGCGTCTCGAATGTGCCGTTCTTGTCCTCGTCGGTCATACGCCAAGTCGTGCCGCTGCCGCACGTGCCGCCAATGGTAAGGAGCGTGGCGGAGACGGTGATGTCTTGAGCGCCGACGGTGAGGGTGGCTGAACGGAGGCCTTCAGCGATGGAAGGCGAAACCGCACCAGAGGCGTTGAAAGTTTTGATGACGCGGTTCAGGTCGTCTGCAGCGAGGGAAAGGGTGATTTTTGTGCCGGTCTTGTAGTATTTGGAGACACCGACTGTGGCATAAGGGTCACTGCTGATGCTCAGAGCATTGGGCACGCTGATAGAATGAACTTCGTAGGTCGTGGCTGCGATTGTGGCGTTACCGCTCGGCATCTTGAATGTCGCAGACCTTTTGTCGGCAGCGATGGAGCTCGTTACACCCGTGATTTCGTCAATCATGTGAGTAGCGTTGGCGACAGCGAGAGTGTAGGTTACGCCGGTCTTGTAGTATTTTATGCTGCCGATTGTGATGTATTCCTTGCTGATTGTGAGGTTCGTGGGGACGCTCACGGTATGCACTTCGGATGTCGTAGCCACAAGGGTAAGGTCGGAAGTCGGCATTGTGAATGTCGCAGACTTTTTGTCGGCTGCGATTGCGTAATCTGCGATGCCGGTGATACCATCGATGATTTCGTTAGTTTTGGTAGCGGTAATGGTAATTTTGTCGCCAGACTTGTAATAGCTGTCGCCATCGTACGTAAAGAGGGGTTCAGAAATGCTGACGTTGTCTGAGAGTGCTACGACGTGAGCTTCTTCGAGCGTTGCCGAAGGCGTGATTGCTTGGCTTGGCATCGCGAAGGAGAAACTGCGTTTGTCCGAGGCGATTGTTGCAGTGTTTTCCGTACCGTTCGTCGCGGTGATTACTTGAACTGCACTTGTGGGAGCGATAGTTATTGTGGTGGCCGGGTGGAAGTAGGTCGTACCGTCAACGACAAAGCCGTCGGTGTTAGAGATTGCAAGACCTTCAGCAGGCGTTACCGAGTAGTAAGGCTTGTCGGTAAGTTCTACGACGATGGTAGAAAACTCAGTGTTCGGCAACAGCGCAACGCTGGCTGATGATTGCGTAGAGACATGCGTGACTGAAGTTATTTCCTCACCATCTGACTTCTTGAATGTTACTTTCCTGATTTTGTAGGAATTATTGTTCTTGTTGTTGATTGTAATCGTGAATTCAGCGTCACTGTGCGTTACTCTGAAGGTGTTGTTGACACTTCCCTTATAGACATCTCGGAAGCAAGCAAACTTAATGGAGAAATATTCCTCTGTAATTGATGCACTTTCGTTTCCCTTCAAAAGCACATTATCCACTCTATTATCGGATGAAAAATTATTACTTATTTCCCCAGTATTTGAAGTGATTGTACCGGTGTACCTTAACACATTTTCCTTCCAAGACATGGTATATGTGTAGGTCACGTCTGTCGCCCATGACGCGACCGCCATGAACAGGATAAAGATGAACGCAAGCCCCAAGCGGACCGAACGGAAAGGAAAATTCGAATTAGAGGTCATTTTTTTACACCAAAATTGAATGATTCTAGAATTTCGGGCGCTAATTTAGAAACATGTAAAAAAAAATGCAATAGCACTTTTGGGTAATGAACAGATGTTCAGGTATTAGTACTTTCGGGTGAAGCACAAATGTGCAAGGGGGCGACGGAGCCGCAGTAAACAGTGGTTAGTGATTAGTGGTTAGGGAAATACGAGAGGGAAAGTGGATATGAGGTATGGGGTCGCCCGCAAAGCGGGCTTTGGGGCATGAGCAATCGCTATGGGTTCAGTATCTGTGAGAAGGAAAGCGTAAGCTGGCCCCGGCCCTTCGGCAGGCTCAGGGACCTTAGGCTGGGGTGACAAAGCGAAAAGAGCCGTGTAAGCAAGGGGAGCCGTCATGCCGGCCTTTCACTGGATTCTATCGGGTTCTACGAACCCTCCAGAATGACAGCATTTGGCATGAATTCTATCGCATTCTGTCACCCTGGAGGGAATCCGCAGGATAACCGATAGGGCCTACGCATTACAAGACTTCACTGGATCCTGCTCCTTCGAACCTAACTCAACTAAGACAACAAGTTGCCAAGTTTCGTATATCGGCTTTGCCTCAGGATGACGGCATCGCACTCGCATTGTCACGCCACCCACGTGTCATGCCGGACATGTTCCGGCATCAGCTTACACATCACTTATCACAGATACAATACTGGCCCCGGAATAAACGTGATTACAAGAAATAATGGATCCCCTACGCTTCGCTTCGAGGATGACTGGACGGGGTGACAGCATCGGCGGCGAACCCTCGCCCCTTAGCGTTCGTCGTCACTCAAAAACTCAGAAGATCTTGACATCAGAGGATATTCCGATGGCGATGCCGCATTAATCGCAATCTCAACTTTGTTAATGGGTTTTACTGAAGCCTGTGTCAAAGAAGAATACAAAGGTTCAAGTAATTGTACAGCAAAACTGACAGACCTTTTAACGAGCATTTCAACAGATATGGAGGAAGATGGAACATGGGACGAGTCCCCCGAAAAAGGTTCTTACCTTCATGGATTAATGAAGGAAACTGTAACATATGGTAATTTGAATCAAAAACTTTCTAAAATTCGCGAAAACATCAAACACTGGTACGCAACTGATTCAGTTCCCAATTTTGAAAAACACTTTATCAATTTTTTTGAAAAAGCAACGGGTCTTGGCCATTGCGATTCCACAATCGCTGATTCTATCAGAATAATCAATCTAAAACCAGAAACCATACAAAAACTTCCTGAAAAAGAGCAAACGATATCTTATAAATGTGTACAAGGATTTGATCAAATTTTAAAAAACGATGAAATGGTTATAGACTCAACTACAGGTCGGTGGTATTGGACTTTAAAAGAATAATAACTCATAGCCAATTTTTATAGCACATCCCTCTATATCGCAATAATAATTCCTCTAACTTTTTTTTTAAATTTTGACCATATATTAGTCCATCCACGTGGGTGGACTGCATCATGAGGATTATTATGCCGAAACTTCGTTCGCTCAAGACTATGGAAGGCCGCGAGATGGCCGGTGCACGTGCCCTTTGGCACGCAACAGGAACCAAGGTAGAAGACTTTGGTAAGCCAGTGATTTGCGTCGTGAACAGCTACACTCAGTTTGTTCCGGGACACGTTCATCTCAAGGACTTGGGCCAAGTTGTCGCCCGCGCTATCGAAGCCGCCGGCGGTGTCGCGAAGGAAATGAACACCATCGCCGTCGATGACGGTATCGCCATGGGCCACGACGGCATGCTTTACAGCCTCCCGAGCCGCGACCTCATCGCCGACTCTACTGAATACATGGCAAACGCCCACCGCGCCGATGCCCTCGTTTGCATCTCTAACTGCGACAAGGTGACTCCGGGTATGCTCATGGCAGCTATGCGCCTCAACATTCCAGCAATCTTCGTTTCTGGCGGTCCGATGGAAGCTGGCCACGTCACGACGAAGGACGGCAAGGACCGCGCTCTCGACTTGATTGACGCCATGATCGATTCCGCCGACAACACCATCAGCGACGAAGAAGTGGCCGCCATCGAAGCTAACGCTTGCCCGACTTGCGGTTCTTGCTCCGGCATGTTCACAGCAAACTCCATGAACTCCTTGACCGAAGCTCTCGGCCTTAGCTTGCCTGGCAACGGCACCATCGTTGCAACGCACGCCGAACGTAAGAAGCTCTTCGAAGCTGCCGGTAAGCGCATCGTGGAACTCTGCCACCAGTATTACGATTTGAACGACGAAAGCATCCTCCCGCGCAGCATCGCCACGAAGGACGCCTTCGAAAACGCCATGCGCCTTGACATCGCCATGGGCGGTTCCTCCAACACCGTGCTCCACTTGCTCGCCGTCGCTCAGGAAGCAGGCGTTGACTTCACCATGAAGGACATCGACCGTCTCTCCCGCAACACGCCGTGCATCTGCAAGGTTGCCCCGACCGTCCACAACATCCATGTGGAAAACGTGAACCGTGCTGGTGGCATCATGGGAATCCTCGGTGAACTCGACCGCATGGGCCTCATCCACAAGAATGCAAAGACCGTTCATGCCGCCACCATGGGCGAAGCTCTCGAAGTGAACGACCTCAAGCGAAACCCGAGCGAAGAAGCCAAGCAGCGCTATCTCGCAGGTCCGGGCCGCAAGTACAATATTGAAGCCTTCTCGCAGAACTTCATGTACCCGGATCACGACCTCGACCGTGCAAACGGAGCAATCCGCGATGGCGAACACGCTTACACCAAGGACGGCGGCCTCGCTGTTCTGTACGGTAACCTCGCTGTCGATGGTTGCATCGTGAAGACCGCAGGTGTCGATGAATCCATCTGGAAGTTCACCGGCCCGGCAATCGTGTTCGAAAGCCAGGAAGAAGCTGTCGAAGGCATCCTCGGCAACAAGGTGAAGGCCGGCGACGTGGTCGTCATCCGCTACGAAGGCCCGAAGGGCGGCCCCGGCATGCAGGAAATGCTCTACCCGACCTCTTACCTCAAGAGCCGTCACCTCGGCAAGTCCTGCGCCCTCCTTACCGACGGTCGTTTCTCCGGCGGTACGAGCGGTCTCTCCATCGGCCACGCTTCTCCGGAAGCCGCCAACAAGGGTAACATCGGCCTCGTGCACACGGGCGACGTTATCGAAATCGATATTCCGAACCGCACCATCAATGTGGAACTCACCGACGCCGAACTCGACGCCCGCCGCAAGGAAATGGAATCCCGTGGTAATAAAGCATGGCGTCCTGAACACAGAGACAGACAGGTTTCCAAAGCACTTCAAGCATATGCAGCAATGGCATCAAGTGCTGATAAAGGTGCTGTCAGAGACCTGTCTCTGATTGGCATTAAGTAAGCCATGCGTTAATGTTCTTTCAGTGAGCTGGAGTCGCCGATATTAATCGGCGATGGAAGCGAGAGGCGGCGAGGTATCGCAATGTATATTGCAGTCGAGCCGCCGGTCGTCACAGGAAACCTGAAACCCGCGACCGCGTGGTGTCCAAGGCTCTGCAGGCATACGCTGCGATGGCCTCCAGCGCGGACAAAGGTGCAGTCAGAGATCTGTCTCTGATTGGCGTTAAATAAGTAACTGGATTCTTCGACTACGGGCGATGTCCTCCGCTCAGGATGACAAAGTCCGGTCATGCTTCGACTGCACTCAGCACAGGCGCCGAGGATGACATCTTTCGCAATTTCTACTGCGATACTCTATACAAAAAACGGCGCCCGCAGGTGCCGTTTTTTCATCCATACAAATTCTAAACCAAACTACACGACCGTCAGAATATCTGAGAATCCCGTCACCTCAAAAATCTCTTTGATTTCATCGCAAACATTCTTGATAAACATCTTACCTTGTTTGTTCATAACCTTTTGTGCAGAAAGCAGCACGCGCAGCCCTGCAGAAGATATATAAACAAGCTTACCAAAGTCAAATTGCAATTCTGCAACTCCATCTAGTTTGCCTTGAATTTCCGATTCCAACAGAGGGGCGGTCATCGTATCCAAGCGCCCCTCCAAGGCAATCGACATATTCGAGCCATCAGTTTTCTTTTCAATTTTCATATCAGCCTCATTTGTTTTGTTTTTAAATTTTTAATAAATTATGCAAGTTTTTTTACGACAGTCAAAATATTCTTCTGGCCATCGCGCTTGTATTCAACTCCATCCATTATCTTCTTCACAAGAAAAATACCTAGCCCGCCAATCTCGCGATCTTCAGCCGAGAGCGTCACATCCGGATCGGTTTTCTTCAGCGGATCATACTCCACGCCCTCGTCAATAAACGTGAGCTTTGCCGTCAACACATCCGCATTCACATTCAAAATCAGCTTCATATTCGCCGACCCCGAATAGCGTACAACATTGCTAAACAGTTCATCAATCGCAACGCCAATCTGCATGATGGCCTTAGGCGAAGGATTGAGCGGCTCCAAAGAACTTTCTACAAACTCCGTAAGAGTCCGCACATTTTCAAACTTTGAATCTACGACGATTTCTTTAACCCAATTCTGCATAGTACTAGTCCAAAATTTCGTAATTCATACAATAATTATACATTTATACAACGAATTTAGGTCAATTATTTTTTGGAACACCCCCTAAAAATTCCCATTTGCAAACAATTCTATATTTGGGAAGTATGATAAACACGACTCTCTGCTACATCGAACAGGACGGCAAGTATCTGCTTCTCCACCGCATCAAGAAAAAGAACGACATCAACAAGGACAAGTGGATTGGCATCGGCGGCAAGTTCGAAGAATGGGAATCGCCCGAAGACTGCATTCACCGCGAAGCTCTTGAAGAAACAGGCCTCACGTTAATTCGTCCCAAGTACCGAGGCATCGTCACCTTCATCAGCGACGGCATGGACCAAACCGAGTTCATGCACCTTTTTACCGCAACCGAATTTACAGGTTCGCTCAAGGACTGTGACGAAGGCGAACTGGAATGGGTAGATAAACAGAAAGTAAAGGAACTCCCCCACTGGGACGGCGACCTAATCTTTTTGGCCCTCCTCGAACGCGGCGAACCGTTCTTTTCGTTAAAGCTAACCTACAAAGGAAGCACGCTCACCGAAGCCTTGCTCAACGAAAATCGGGTAACTTTGAACCAGTTTTTGTAAAAATCTGAATTATCCGTATTTTTTACGTAAAAAAATTGAACGAGGGCTTAACAAATCACAAAAAAATAAGCATATTTATAGTACTCCAAACCAACCCCAGACTCGGTAATGTCAGTGTTCACACCACGTTACCGAGTCGCTTTTTTTTGGGGTAGTTGCTAGTCTTTGGTCAATGTGGAAACCGTCATCCAGACGACTGTAAGGAGGATGGATCCAGTAAAATCTTGTAATGCGTAAGCCTAAATTGACTGGATCATTCGACTACGCTACGCTTCGCTCAGAATGACACTGTTTACTTTTAACCTTCACTGGATCCTTCGGTTTCACCTCAGGATGACACCAACCCCTCATTTATAAAAGCGTCGCGAAGCGACTACCATTTAGCCAGGGCAGCCCTCATTTATAAAAGCGTCGCGAAGCGACTACCATTTAGCCAGGGCGTTCGATACAATGAGGTCTTGGAGTTTTTCGACAGCACGCGTCTGCCCATGGCGGTCCTCGGTCTCGTTCGCTTGTACATCATAGACCCCATCCGCTGAAAGCGACTTGTTCTCGTAAATGATTCGTTCTTTTACGTTATCATAAAACTTTACGGATACGCGAATCGTCACGCGGTAAGTTTCGACATCGCTGTTGCTATTATAGTTTTCAGGTTTATTAGAATAACTTAACAACGTAATTTCAAAATCGGCATTGGCTTCGTCATTCACGAGACGGACACCGCCCGCATTTCGCTTGAACATATCGACAACAGCTGTGTGAATGTTATTTGCAAGCACCGGGTCAAGCGTTTTGTCTTCAACTTCATGAATCTGAACCGTCTTGATGTGGCTCGGAAGCGTCGATGCCGTAAAGCTGTAACACCCACACAAAAAAGTTGCGAACAAGCCAATCGCAACAAAGCAAAGCAAACGAGAAAATCTTTTACCCAAAAGCATATTGTAAATTTATAAAAAGTCTCTCTAAACGACAAAGCCAGCCCCGAAGGACTGGCGTTTTTTCAGTATTCAGCAAAATCAATTTGTAAAAACAAGCTACCACCCTATCTTAGGCTCATGACACGTTCCCGTACGGCCTATAGATTGAAGCACAAAATTTCCTGAAGCTTCTTTCCCGCTGTAGCTGCTAGAAAATTTAATCCTGATAGACCGTAGTTGAGAAAGCACTTTAGACTGCTCAACCTGGACACCCCAACCAGACTCCTGTTTGAATTTCCTCCAATGGATATCTAAATAAACCATAGTTGAAGATCTACCAACAGCCGTCTTGTAGTTGTTATATTCAGTTACAACAGCTTCATCATTCTCGTGAAGCACAATCGAAAAACTTAAATCTGACTTGTAAACGATGCAAATTCCTCCCCATGCAGAAACATCCGCCCCGCCAGACTTAGAATCAGCTAAAAGATCGAATCCAAAACCATACGCAGGATAATAAATGTCGTCTTCATAATCAGCCCCAAGTTTGATTATCGCTTCAATTCCGCCTTTGGCTTTAATCAAAGGTCCAAACGAGCCATCATGCTCGTCGGGACCCAAACCATCGGGAAACACAAAACTAGAAGTCCCACTGAACTTTTCATGATCATCAAACTTATACCAATCGCTAATAAATTTTTCATAGATCCATTCTCCAGAAGAGTCTTTAAAACCAGAAACAACTTCAACTTTTCCCAAAGAATCAGTCAAGCCACACCACATATCCCCACAATCATACCCACTGCTGGACATACGGTAGGACCAAGGCAAAGAGGACGAAGAACTTTGCACTGTAGGTATTACATAGCCTGACGAATAGAGCCCTATTGTATAGTTCGACGAACTCGATTTAACAGACGAGCTTGCTTGATTAGCTACAGAACTACTAGACCTAACCGTTGCAGAACTACTAGATTTCGACTCATCCTTCTTAGAAGAACTGCTCGATACAGATTTATTCTCTTCCGTTTTATTTGTCCCGGAGTTTACGGAACTGCTTGACGTAGATTCACCATGTTCTATCGAGTTTTCAACACCATAATGAGACCACTTGCCATTGTTGCACACAAACGCTTCACGAGTATTTTGCGCATAAACTTTTGAGTTTTCTCGGTTTTTCGTACAATTCGGGAAATCTTCCTCCGAGCTGTATATTTCTCCAACATTTTTCCATTTGGCATCAAGGCAAACATAAGAGGCATCGTCTTCTTCGACAAAACCCACAACCCCATCGCGGTTCGCCGTACAATTAGGCAAATCATCAACGGTCGCATAAGATGCTACATCATCAGACTTTTTACCGGACACGGCATTGCTACTATCATCACCGCAAGCGGCAAGCCAAACAGCAAATGCAACACCACTTAGAACCGGCAAGACTTTGCCAAATTTTTTCATTTTTGTCTCCCTGCAATTGTTTCGTTAAATATACATTTATTCCGTCATAAGACTCTCGCCTCGGGCCTTTCTCTTCGTTCAAGTTACAATAGCATACAATTCTCACGTCTCTCGCTGCACGCATTTGTTGTCTAATTACTATCTTTGAACTGAAAAATTTTCCAACCGAGGCAATCAAATGCTTGATATTAAAAAGATCCGCGAAAATCCGGAATATTATATTGCTGAAACCGAAAAGAAATATACGACCGTAAGCCTTCGTGACGTGCTCGCCGTCGATAACGAACGCCGTCCGCTCCTCACCGAAGTCGAACGCCTCAAGAGCGAACGCAACGCCCAGTCCAAGCGCATCGGCGAACTCAAGAAGAAAGGCGAAAACGCTGACGAAGCCCAGGCCGCCACACGCGAACTCGGCAACAAGATTGACGAACTCGACAAGAAGCTCAAGGAACTTGACTACAAGCAAACCGAAATGCTCATGCACGTTCCGAACATCGCTCCGCGTTCTCCGGAAGGCAAGGACAGTTCGGACAACGTTGTCGAAAAGGACGGCCCGATTCCGTTCGACTTCTACACCAAGAACGACGACTTCGCCCGCGTCGATCACAAGACGCTCGGCGAACGCCTTGGCATTTTTGACTTTGAACGCGGTGCCAAGATTTCTGGCAGCGGCTTCCCGGTCTATCGCGGTCTCGGCTCCCGCCTCGAACGTGCCCTCATCCAGTTCTTCCTCGACGAACACCAGAAGGCCGGCTTCGAAGAATTCACTCCGCCGTACCTCGTTACCCGCAACACCATGCGCGGCACGGGTCAGCTCCCGAAGTTCGAAGAAGACATGTACCGTTGCGACAAGGACGACGACCTGTTCCTCATCCCGACTGCAGAAGTTCCGCTCACGAACCTCTACGCCGGTGAAGTGATTCCAGAATCTGAACTCCCGAAGCGCATCTGCGCCTACTCCGCTTGCTTCCGCCGTGAAGCTGGCAGCTACGGCAAGGACACCCGCGGTCTTCTCCGCTTACACCAGTTCAACAAGGTGGAAATGGTCTACTTCGCCCATCCGGAACACAGCTACGAAGACCACGAGGAACTCACCCGCTTCGGTGAAATGCTCCTCGAAAAGCTCGGCCTTCCCTACCACCGCCTCGCACTCTGCAAGGGCGACCTCGGTTTCGGTGCCGCCAAGTGCTACGACCTCGAAGTCTACGCTCCGGTCGAAAAGAAGTGGCTCGAAGTCAGCTCCTGCTCTAACTTCGAAGACTACCAGGCTCGCCGCGCCAACATCAAGACCAAGATCGGCGGCAAGAACGTCTATGTTCAC